>WRPF01000062.1 GCA_009773335.1 Caulobacteraceae bacterium | reverse complement strand
CGGCATCGACCGTGAAGGCGTCGAGCGCGGCCAGGTGCTGGCGAAGCCCGGCTCCATCAAGCCGCACAAGAAGTTCGAGGCCGAAGCCTACATCCTCACGAAGGACGAAGGCGGCCGGCACACGCCGTTCTTCACCAATTACCGCCCGCAATTCTACTTCCGCACCACCGACGTGACCGGCATCTGCAACCTGCCGGAAGGCGTGGAAATGGTGATGCCGGGCGACAACATCAAAATCACGGTGGAACTCATCACCCCGATCGCCATGGACCAGGGCCTGCGCTTCGCCATCCGCGAAGGCGGCCGCACCGTGGGATCGGGCGTCGTGGCGAAGATCATCGAGTAGGCGCGAGCCGCCTCGCAGAGACACAAGGCCGTCGGGGCGACCCGGCGGCCTTTTTCTTGTCGCTTGCATCCGGCGTCCGCGCTGGCTGCATCTCCTGTCCAGACGGCCGCTGGAAGCGGCCCGCGCGGGTATGGAGATGATCATGACGGGCAGAAAGACAGGCCGGATGACGGGGTTGGCGCTGGCGGCGCTGATGATGACGCTCGGCGAGGCGCAGGCCGACGTCGCGGGACCAAAGCTGCTTGTGCGCGGCGCTGCCGCCCGCATCCAGATCATCCCTGAGGACCGTACTGACATCGTCGCCACCGTCTCGGCGGCGACCGGCGCAGCAGCGCGCCTTCCGGCGCCTGAGGTCCGGCGCGAAGGCGTAAATCTCGTCATCGACGGCAAGCTGCAGCGCCGCGTGCGCACCTGCCGTTCAGGCGGCTTGGGCCGTACGCCTTCGCTGGTGATCAACGGCGTCGGCCGCGTATCTGCCGGCGATCTGCCGACGATCACGATCCGCGCGCCGCGCGACCTCGTCGCCGAGATCGCCAATGCCGGGCAGACCGCCATCGGCCCCACGCGCAATGCCGACGTCTCGTTCGAGGGCTGCGGCGACGCAGCGCTCGCGCCCGTGTCAGGCGATCTCGCGGTCCGTCTTGACGGATCTGGAGATGTGGACTTCGCCGCCGTCGGCGGACGGCTCGTCGCCCAGCTCGACGGCTCGGGCGACATGCGCGGCGCCGGCGTTCACGGCGACGCGATGCTCGGCCTCGACGGCTCCGGCGATCTGGGCGTGGCTTCCGTGGACGGCGCGTTGACGGCAGAGCTGGATGGTTCGGGCGACGTGGTCGTGGCGTCGGTGAACGGCCCGATGACGCTGTCTCTTGATGGCTCCGGCGACATTCTCGTGCGCGGCGGCATGGCTCCGCGCCTCGTCGCGCGTCTCGACGGTTCCGGCGACATCGCCTTCCTCGGCGTCGCGGGCGATGTGGACGCGGGCCTCGACGGTTCGGGCGACATACGCGTGGCGCGCGCCACAGGCGATGTGCGCAAGTCGAAGGACGGCTCCGGAGACATCACCGTCGGACGCTGACGGCGCTTGCAGCGCGGCGCGCCGGCGGCTTTGGTGCCCGCCTCTCCACAAGGAAGGGAAGGCGAGCGCCATGTGCGATGAACACACCGAAGCCGACAACGCTGCGCAAGCCAGAGACGGCAATGTCTCGCGGCGGGGCTTTGCGGCGCTCGCAGGCGGCGCGCTCGCGGCGTGCGCCTCCGGGCCGACCGTGGACGGCGAGACGCTGGCGGTCAGCGAACGCGATGTAACGATCACGATGGCGGACGGCGTCTGCGACGCGCACTTCGTCCATCCCGTCCGCGGCAAACATCCCGCGGTGATCGTATGGCCGGACATCCGGGGCTTGCGTCCCGCGTTCCGGCAGATGGGCAAACGCCTCGCCGAAAGCGGCTATGCGGTGTTGACCGTCAACCAGTTTTACCGCGCCCAGAAGGCGCCGGTGGTGCAGGCGGGCGAGAGCTTCTCCGATCCCGCCGTGCGCGGTCGGCTCATGCCGATGGCGCAGGCGCTCAACGCCGCGACCGCCGCGATGGACGCCACCGCCTTCATCGGGTTTCTCGACGCGCAGGCCTCGGTGGATACACGCCGCAGGATCGGCACGGCCGGTTACTGCATGGGCGGCCCGCTAGTGATGCGCACGGCGTCGGTCTCGGAACGCATCGGCGCAGGCGCGAGCTTCCACGGCGGCGGTCTCGCCACCGACCAGCCGACCAGTCCGCACCTCCTCATCCCGCAGATGAAGGCGAGCTTCCTGATCGCGGTGGCGCAGAACGACGATGCGCGCACGCCGCAGGAAAAGGAAACGCTGCGCGCCGCGTTCGCGGCGCAGGGCCTCGCGGCGGAGATCGAGGTCTATCCCGCCCAGCACGGCTGGTGCCCGCCGGACTCGCCAGTCTACGACGAAGCGCAGGCGGAACGTGCATGGTCGCGGATGCTGGCGCTGTTCGCCAAGGCGCTGGTCTGAATGAACGGAAAAGGGCGCCCCGGTTGCCCGGGACGCCCTCTCCATCAGCCCATCCCGCTTGCGCGGGAGCTCGATGTGTCGATCAGAACGCCGACGAGACGAGGCTCGACAGGCCCGCGAGGCTTGCGCCGCTGCGGTCGCGATCCTTCAGCGTGCCGCCGAAGTTGTAGCGCACGCCGACTGTGAACGCGTCGGAGGTGATGTCGGCATCGTCGAACTCGGAGTGCGTGTAGCCGCCGAAGATCGAGACCGGAGCGGAAGCGAACTGGTATTCGCCGCCGGCGCCCGCCGACCAGACGTTGTCGTCAGCCGCGCCAGCTTCGACCTTGGCGTAGCCGAGCGCGCCCTGGATGCGGAAGTTGTCCGACAGGAAGTAACGGGCCTCACCGTCGACGCCGTAGATGTCGGCGTCGCTGTCGTCGGCGTTGGCATAGCCCACCGCACCCGCGAGGGTCACGTTGTCGTAGTACTTCTGGCCTTCCAGGCCCGCGCTCCAGATGGTTTCGTCAGCCGCGTCGGCGAGGCCGACGAAGCCGCCGAAGAGGTAGCTGTCGTTGCGGGCGTTGACGTGGGCGGTCACGCCATAGACTTCGTTGTCGCTGCCGTCGGCGTCGGCGTAGCCGGCGTCGATTTCAACGCCGAGGCCGGCGGAAGGTTCGAACGCCCAGGCGCCGTCGATGCCGTAGCCGTCCGCATCGTCGTCGCCGAAGCCGGCGTCCACGTTCGCGCGGGTGTAGGCGGCGGCGACATAGCCGGAGCCGGCGTTGGCGGCGGGAGCGACCGCCAGCAGGGCGGCGGCGCTCAGCGCGCCAATGATCAATGTTTTCATGGAGATCCACCTTATGGTTGATACGCCGCGTGTTCGCGGTCGATGGCGGTTACCTAGGCCCACACTGGGCCCCATCCAACGGCAGTGGGCCATTGAAGGCGTCCATTGTGGATAACCGTGGCCCGGGGGCCACGATTTCGCCCGGCAGGGGAGAATGGGTCGCCGCGGCGCTCGCGGCGGCGACATGGCGACGAGATGGTGAAAAGACCGCCCGGAAGCATGCTTCAATGCTTGACGCGTGCATTCCCCCCGCAGTAGAAGCCCGTTCCTCTTTGGACCGGCCGTAATCTTTCGGGATTAGACGCGGTCCGCGAGTTTACGCGAAACACCCCGTTGATCTTCGGGGCCCGGAAGCGGGGCACGTTGCCCCGCCTATTGTTTTTGGGCCTTTTCTGATCCGGCTCTCGCGCATTCCCCGCGGACAGTATCTGCAACGGTCGCTTCCAGGGTGGCGACGACAGGTTTTTGGCGCGCGCAGGCGCGTTCAGGGAATTCGGGTATGAACCAGAACATCAGGATCCGGCTGAAAGCCTTCGATCACCGCACGCTCGATCTTTCGACGCTCGAGATCGTGAACACGGCCAAGCGCACGGGCGCGCAGGTCCGGGGGCCGATCCCGCTGCCGACCCGCATCGAGAAATTCACCGTCAACCGCTCGCCCCACATCGACAAGAAGAGCCGCGAGCAATTCGAGATCCGCACGCACAAGCGCGTGCTCGATATCGTCGACCCGACCCCGCAGACCGTGGACGCGCTGATGAAGCTCGACCTGTCCGCCGGCGTCGACGTCCAGATCCAGGTTCTGGGAGCTTAAGATGCGCACGGGCGTCATCGCGAAAAAAATGGGCATGATGCGCGTCTTCGCTGAAGACGGCGCGCACGTGCCGGTCACCGTTCTCCAGCTTGAGAAGCTGACGGTCGTCGGCAACCGCACGCAGGAGAAGGACGGATACGTCTCCGTCGTGCTCGGCGCCGGCTCGCCGAAAGTGAAGCGGATGACCAAGGCCGAGCGCGGCCAGTTTGCAAAGGTCAACATCGAGCCGAAGTCGAAGGTCGTCGAGTTCCGCGTGGACGCCGACGGCCTCGTGCCGGTGGGCGCTGAAATCACCGCCGACCACTACCTTCCGGGCCAGACGATCGACGTCTCCGGCACCTCGGTCGGCAAGGGCTTCGCCGGCGCCATGAAGCGCTGGAACTTCGGCGGCCTGCGCGCCACGCACGGCGTCTCGGTCTCGCACCGCTCGCACGGCTCCACGGGCCAGCGTCAGGACCCGGGTAAGGTCTTCAAGAACAAGAAGATGGCCGGTCACCTCGGCGACGAACGCGTGACCACCCAGAACCTCACCGTCGTGCGCGTCGACGCCGCCCGCGGCCTCATCTTCGTGAAGGGCTCCGTGCCCGGCGCGGAAGGCTCGTGGGTGGAAGTCCGCGATGCGGCGAAGGTCGCAGCTCCCGCAGACGCGCCGAAGCCGGCCGCCTTCAAGCAACCGGCCGCCTAAGGGACCAGAGATGAAACTCGACGTTCTCACCCTCGATGCCGGCAAGGCCGGTTCGGTCGATCTCGACGACGCCATTTTCGGCATTCCCGAGATCCGCACCGACATCATCGCGCGCATGGTGAACTACCAGCTCGCCAAGCGCCGCGGCGGCACCTCCAAGACGCTGTCGCGCGGCGAAGTCGCCCGTACGCACTCCAAGCTCTACAAGCAGAAGGGCACGGGCCAGGCCCGTCACGGCGCCGCGAACGCGCCGATCTTCCGCGGCGGCGGCCATGCCCACAACATCATGCCGCGCGATTATTCGCATGACCTGACGAAGAAGGTGCGCGCCATGGCGCTGCGCCACGCTCTCTCGTCCAAGGCCGGCGCCAAGCAGATCATCGTCATCGATGCCGCGAAACTCGATGCGCCGAAGACGGCGGACCTGAAGAAGAAGCTCGCGAAGCTCGGCGTGGAGAATGCGCTGTTCATCGCCGGCGCCGAGGTGGACGACAACTTCGCCCTCGCCGCGCGCAACATCCCGAACCTCGACGTGCTGCCGAACGCCGGCCTGAACGTCTATGACATCCTGCGCCGCAAGCACCTCGTGCTGACGAAGGACGCTGTTGAGGCAATCAACGCGCGCTTCGCTGACAAGAAGGAGGCCGCGTGATGGCCGCCGACAAGACCCCCAAGATTACTGCCGACATCAAGCACTACGACACGATCGTCGCCCCGCTCATCACGGAAAAGGCCACGCTCCTGTCCGACCAGAACAAGGTCGTCTTCAAGGTTCCGCTGACGGCGACGAAAGTCGAAGTGAAGGCGGCGATCGAAGCGCTCTTCAAGGTGAAGGTCGTGTCCGTGAACACGATCCGCGTGAAGGGCAAGACGAAACGGTTCAAAGGCGTCGCGGGCAAGCGCTCCGACATCAAGAAAGCGATCGTGACCCTGGCCGCTGGCCAGTCGATCGACGTGACGACGGGGCTCTGAGATGGCGCTGAAAACCTTCCGCCCGACCTCGCCGGGTCGCCGCCAGCTCGTGATCGTGGACCGGTCCGACCTGTACAAGGGCAAGCCGGTCAAGAAGCTGACGCAGGGCCTCACGAAGTCCGGCGGCCGCAACAACGCCGGTCGCGTGACGGCGTTCCGCCACGCTGGCGGCCACAAGCGCACCTATCGCATCATCGACTTCAAGCGCCGCAAGTGGGACGTCCCCGCGACGATCGAGCGTCTGGAATACGATCCGAACCGCACCGCGTGGATCGCGCTCCTGAAGTACGCCGACGGCGAACTCGCCTACATCATCGCGCCGCAACGCGTGAAGGTCGGCGATGCGGTGATCGCCGCCGAGAAGGCGGACGTGAAGCCCGGCAACGCGATGCCGCTCCGTTCGATCCCGGTCGGCACGATCATTCACTGCATCGAGATCAAGCCGCTGAAGGGCGCGCAGATGGTCCGCTCGGCGGGCTCCTACGCCCAGCTCGTCGGCCGTGACGCGGGCTACGCGCAACTCCGCCTCACCTCCGGCGAAGTCCGCATGGTGCCGGACGGCTGCATGGCCACCATCGGCGCGGTGTCGAACCCCGACAACATGAACGAAGTCTGGGGCAAGGCGGGCCGCTCGCTGTGGCTGGGCCGCAAGCCCTCCGTCCGCGGCGTCGCCATGAACCCGGTCGACCACCCGCACGGCGGCGGCGAAGGCAAGACCTCCGGCGGCCGTCACCCGACCACCCCGTGGGGCAAGAAAACCCGCGGTCCCAAGACCCGCAAGACCCAGGCGAGCGACCGGCTGATCATCCGCCGTCGCCACGCTAAGAAGTAGGAGAGGGCATATGCCTCGCTCAGTCTGGAAAGGCCCGTTCGTCGATGGCTACCTTCTCGCGAAAGCGGAGAAGGCCGGCCAGAACAACCGTCAGGGCATCAAGACCTGGTCGCGTCGTTCGACGATCATGCCGCAATTCATCGGCATCAAGTTCGACGTCCACAACGGCAAGAACTTCATCCCGGTGAACGTCACCGAGGACATGGTGGGTATGAAGTTCGGCGAGTTCGCGCCGACGCGCACCTACCACGGCCACGGCGCCGACAAGAAAGCGAAGAGGAAGTAGGCCATGATGGTCGTGCGAAAAAAACAGCGCGGGCCTGACGGCAAGAATGTGCGCCGCGAGGCGGACAACGAAGCCAAGGCTGTCCTCAAGATGGTGCGCATCTCGCCGCGCAAGCTGAATCTGGTCGCCCAGTCGATCCGTGGTCTGCGCGCGGAGAAGGCGGTCAACGAACTCACGTTCTCGCGCAAGCGCATCTCGGACGACGTCCTGAAGTGCCTGCAGTCGGCGATCGCCAACGCCGAGAACAACCACAACCTCGACATCGACAGCCTGATCGTGGCGGAAGCCCACGTCGGCAAGAACCTCGTGATGAAGCGCACCAGCGTGCGCGCCCGCGGTCGTGCGGTGCGGATCGAGAAGCCCTTTTCCCAGCTGACCATCGTCGTGCGCGACATCAGCATGAACGCAGCAGAAGAGGCCGCCTGATGGGTCAGAAGGTCAATCCGATCGGGCTGCGGCTCGGCATCAACCGCACGTGGGACAGCCGTTGGTACGCCAACACCGGCGAATACGGGCGGTTGCTCCATCAGGATCTGAAGATCCGCAAGATGCTGCGTGAGAAGCTGGCCGGCGCCGGCATCAGCCGCATCATCATCGAGCGTCCGCTGAAGAAGTGCCGCGTGACGATCTACACCGCCAAGCCGGGCGTCGTGATCGGCAAGAAGGGCGCCGACATCGAGAAGCTCCGCAAGGATCTCTCGAAGATGGTCGAAGGGCACGAAGTGTTCCTGAACCTCGTCGAAGTCCGCAAGCCCGAGACCGACGCCATGCTCGTCGCCGAAGGCATCGCCCAGCAGCTTGAGCGCCGCGTGGCGTTCCGACGGGCGATGAAGCGGGCGATGCAGTCGACCATGCGTCTCGGCGGCCAGGGCATCCGCATCAACGTGTCGGGTCGTCTCGGCGGCGCGGAAATCGCGCGGATGGAATGGTACCGTGAAGGCCGCGTGCCGCTGCACACGCTGCGCGCCGACATCGACTACGGGTTCTGCGAAGCCAAGACCGCCTACGGCCAGATCGGCGTGAAGGTCTGGATCTTCAAGGGCGAAATTCTCGAGCACGATCCGATGGCGCAGGACCGCCGCGCGATGGATGCGGGCGAGAACCGCGAGCGTCGCGATCGCGACCAGCCGCGCGGACCGCGCAGCGATGACCGTCCCCGCGCGCCGCGCGGCCGTCGTCGCGAGACCGAGACCACCGAGGCGGAAGGCACAGGGAGCTAACCGCCATGATGCAACCGAAGAAAACCCGCTTCCGGCGCGCCTTCAAGGGCCGCATCCACGGAAACGCCAAGGCCGGCTTCACGCTGAACTTCGGCTCCTTCGGCCTCAAGGCCGTCGAGCCGGATCGCATCACGGCCCGCCAGATCGAAGCGGCCCGCCGCGCGATCACGCGCCACATGAAGCGCCAGGGCAAGGTGTGGATCCGCGTGTTCCCGGACGTGCCGGTGTCGAAGAAACCGGCGGAAGTCCGCATGGGATCCGGCAAGGGCACGCCCGAGTTCTGGGCCGCTCGCATCCACCCCGGGCGGATCATGTTCGAGATCGACGGCGTCGCCGACGACATCGCGCTGGAAAGCCTGCGTCTCGGCGCGGCCAAGCTGCCGATCAAGACGCGCATCGTCGCCCGGATGGAGGGGCTCTGAGATGAAACTCCGTGAGATCCGGAAACAGATCATCGACTTCCGCGGGATGGATCCCGAACGGCTCGTCGACCAGCTCGCCCAGCTGAAGAAGGAGCAGTTCAACCTGCGCTTCCAGCAGGCGACCGGTCAGCTGCAGTCGACGGCCCGCGTCGGCGAAGTGCGCGACATGATCGCGCGCATCAAGACAGTCCTGCGCGAAAAGCGCCCGACGCAGTCGGTTTGAGGAGAAACGAAGATGCCTCGGCGCGTACTGCAGGGCGTGATCGTCAGCGACAAGGGAAACAAGACCGTCGTGGTGAACGTGGAACGCACGTTCCTCCACCCGGTCATGAAGAAGACCGTGCGTCGCTCGAAGAACTTTCATGCACACGATGAGTCCAACGCCTTCAAGGTCGGACAGGTCGTGTCGATTCAGGAATGTCCCCCCAAGAGCAAGCTCAAGCGGTGGGAAGTCGTCGGCGCCGTTCAGGCCTGACGTTGAAGGATTGGTGAGGATCGAACCATGATCCAGATGCAGAGCAATCTCGACGTCGCGGACAACAGCGGCGCAAAACGCGTGATGTGCATCAAGGTGCTCGGCGGCTCCAAGCGCCGCTACGCCTCGATCGGCGACATCATCGTCGTTTCCATCAAGGAAGCGATCCCGCGCGGCCGGGTGAAGAAGGGTGATGTCCGCAAGGCCATCGTCGTGCGCGTTCGCAAGGACATCAAGCGCAAGGATGGCTCCACCATCCGCTTTGATTCCAACGCCGCGGTGCTGATCAACCAGCAGGGCGAGCCGATCGGCACCCGCATCTTCGGACCGGTGCCGCGCGAGTTGCGCGCGAAGAACCAGATGAAGATCATTTCGCTCGCACCGGAGGTGCTGTGATGGCTGCGAAGATCAAGAAGGGCGACACGGTCGTCGTGCTGTCCGGCAAGGACAAGGGCAACGTCGGCAAGGTCACGAAGGTGTTCCCGGAAGCCGAACGCGTGATCGTCGAAGGCGTGCACATCATCGCCAAGCACGTGAAGCCTTCGATGGAAGATCCCAACGGCGGGATCAAGCGTTACGAGGCGCCGATCCACGTGTCGAAGGTCGCCGTCCGCGATCCGTCGACCGGCAAGGCCACGCGCGTGGGATTCAAGACACTGCCTGACGGCCGCAAGGTCCGTGTCGCGAAGGGCTCAGGAGTGCAGATCGATGTCTGAAACCGCTTACGAACCGCGGATGAAGGTGCGCTATCGCGAGGCGGTGCGTCCGGCCATGCGCGAAGCGTTCAAGTACACCAACGAGATGCAGATCCCGAAGCTCGACAAGATCGTCATCAACATGGGCGTCGGCGAGGCCGTTCAGGACTCCAAGAAGCTCAAGTCGGCGATGGACGCGATGATGGCCATTTCCGGCCAGAAGGCGATTGCGACGAAGTCTAAGAAGTCGATCGCGCAGTTCAAGATTCGCGACAACATGGCGATCGGCTGCAAGGTCACGCTGCGTGGCGAGCGGATGTACGAATTTCTCGACCGCCTGGTCACCATCGCGCTGCCGCGCGTGAAGGACTTCCGCGGGCTCAACGGCCGCTCGTTCGACGGCCGCGGAAACTATGCAATGGGTCTGAAGGAGCACATCGTGTTCCCCGAGATCAATTACGACCAGATCGACCAGATCTGGGGTATGGACATCGTGGTCTGCACCACGGCGCGTAACGACGCCGAGGCGAAGGCCCTTCTGAAAGAGTTCGATTTCCCGTTCCGGAACTGATCCGGCCGTTTGAGGCTTTGGGGTCCACCCCGGAACGCATCGGGAGAATAGTATGGCGAAGACGAGTTCAGTCGAGCGCAACGAGAAGCGCCGCAGGATGGCGAAGAAGTTCGCCTCCAAGCGCACGCGCCTGAAGGCGATTGCGACCGATGAGGCGAGGCCGCTCGAAGAGCGTTTCGAAGCGCGCCTCAAGCTGGCGGCGCTGCCGCGCAATTCGGCGCCGACGCGGGTGCGCAACCGTTGCGAACTCACGGGCCGTCCGCGCGCGTACTACCGCAAGCTCAAGATGAGCCGTATCGCACTGCGTGAACTCGCATCCCGGGGCCAGATCCCCGGCATGGTCAAGTCCAGCTGGTAAGGGAGGTCAGACATGAATTTGAACGATCCTCTCGGCGACATGATCACCCGCATCCGCAACGCGCAGATGCGCGGCAAGTCCAAGGTGACGACGCCGAAGTCGATGCTGCGCGCCAACGTCCTCAATGTGCTTCAGGCCGAAGGCTACATCCGCAGCTGGGCTGAAGTGGAAAAGGACGGCCATACCCAGCTCGAGATCGAGCTGAAGTATTACGAAGGCGCGCCCGTGATCCAGGAGATCAAGCGCGTTTCAAAGCCCGGCCGTCGCGTCTATTCCTCGATCAAGGATCTGGGCCTCGTCCGCAACGGACTGGGCATCTCGATCCTGAGCACGCCGAAGGGCGTGATGTCGGACAACGTCGCACGTAACGAAAACGTCGGCGGCGAAGTCCTCTGCAGGGTGTACTGATATGTCCCGTATCGGAAAACTGCCCGTCGAGGCGCCGAACGGCGTGACCTTCAAGGTCGCCGGTCAGGACGTCGCGGTGAAGGGCCCGAAAGGCGAGCTCAGCTTCCGCGTGCCGGACGATATCGCCGTCACCCTCGATGGCGGCGCGGTTGTCGTGAAGCCGCGCTTCGAGACCGCCCGCGCCCGCGCTATGTGGGGCATGTCGCGCGCGATCATCGCCAACAACGTCAAGGGCGTGAGCGAGGGCTTCGAAAAGACGCTCGAACTGCACGGTGTCGGTTATCGCGCCGCCATGCAGGGCACGAAGCTGCAGATCCAGCTCGGCTTCAGCCACGACGTCATCTTCACACCGCCCGCCGGCGTGAAGATCGAGTCCACCAAGCCCACCGAAATCAAGATCAGCGGCATCGATCGCCAGGCCGTCGGCCAGGTTGCGGCCGAGATCCGCGGCTTCCGTCCGCCCGAGCCCTACAAGGCCAAGGGCGTGCGTTACGCCGGTGAACGGATCCGCCGCAAGGAAGGCAAGAAGAAGTAACGCCATGAAAAGCGCGCTCGAAAAAAATCTCCGCCGCGCCAAGCGGCAGCGGACCAAGCTGAAGAAGGTCTCCGGCGGCAAGCCGCGCCTTTCGGTGTTCCGCTCGTCGAAGAACATCTCGGTGCAGATCATCGACGACATCGCGGGCGTCACGCTCGCGGCGGCCTCGTCGCTGGAAGAGACGTTCGGCAAGAAGGGCAGCGACAAGGACGCCGCCGCCGCCGTCGGCAAGCTCATCGCGGCGCGCGCCGCCGAGAAGGGCGTCAAGCAGGTCGTGTTCGATCGCGGCTCCTACATTTATCATGGCCGGGTGAAAGCCCTGGCCGACGCCGCCCGTGAGGGCGGTCTCGAGTTCTGAGGTAGAGGCCCATGTCCATGACAGACGTCCCCACCGCGCCGACCGAGGAGCAGCCGCAACAGCGGCGCGGCCGCGGACGCGGCAATCGTGAAGGCGGCGGTGGCGGTGATCGCGATCGCGGTCGTCGCGACAACCGTGGCGGCAACGACGGCGCCGACAGCGAATTCACCGACAAGCTGATCGCCATCAACCGCGTCGCCAAGGTGGTGAAGGGCGGCAAGAACTTCGCGTTCGCGGCCCTCGTGGTCGTCGGCGACAAGAAGGGCCGCGTGGGCTTCGGACACGGCAAGGCGCGCGAAGTGCCGGAAGCGATCCGCAAGGCGACCGAAGAAGCCAAGAAGTCCCTCGTGCGCGTCCCGCTGCGCGAAGGCCGCACCCTGCACCACGACGGCGACGGCCGCTGGGGCGCCGGCAAGATCATGCTGCGTTCGGCGCCTCCCGGCACTGGCATCATCGCCGGCGGTCCGATGCGCGCCGTGCTTGAAGTGCTCGGCGTCCAGGACGTCGTCGCCAAGAGCAAGGGCTCGTCCAACCCCTACAACATGGTGCGCGCCACCTTCGACGCTTTCCGCAAGCAGACGAGCCCGCGCCACATCGCCGGTCGTCGCGGCCTGAAGGTCGCCGACATTCTCAGCCGTCGCAAGGACAGCGCCGGTCAGGTCGAAGGCGCAGAGGGTTGATCATGGCTGCGAAGAAAACCATCGTCCTGCGTCAGACCGGCAGCACCATCCGTCGCGTGAAAGCGCAGGCGGAGACGCTGAAGGGCCTCGGCTGCCGCCGCATCGGCCACACAGTCGAAGTGGAAGACACGCCCGCAACCCGCGGCATGATCCGCGCTGTCGCGCACCTGATCGAAATCGTCGAGGAACGCGGCTGAGCCGCGGCGTCCTGGAGCTAGTGAAATGTCCCGCCTGAACGAAATCACCGACAATCCCGGCGCAACGAAGAACCGCATGCGCGTGGGCCGTGGCGTGGGCTCCGGCAAGGGCAAGACCTGCGGCCGTGGCGTGAAGGGTCAGAAGTCGCGCGGCGGCGTCTCGATCAACGGCTTCGAAGGCGGCCAGATGCCGATCCACATGCGGGCCCCGAAGCGCGGCTTCAACAGCCTCAACCGCGCCCGCTACGCCGAAGTGAACCTCTATCGCCTCCAGAAGGCGATCGACGCCGGCAAGATCGACACGAAAAAGGATGTGGATGAAGCGGCGCTGGTCGCCGCCGGCCTCGTCCGACGTGTAAGGGACGGCGTCCGCCTCCTTGCACAAGGCGACCTCAAGACCAAAGTGAAGCTCGTCGTCACGGGCGCCACCGCCGCGGCCATCTCGGCCGTCGAGAAGGCGGGCGGTTCGGTCACCGTGACGAAGCCGGTCGTCGCCGCCGAAGCGACGGCCTGACACGCCGCGCCCATCGCTTCCAACCGGGCGACGGGTGCGGGGCGGGCGCTGCGAGGCAGGGTGGCGAGGTGAGTCTTTTCGCCTCATCGTCGCCGGACCTCTCGCTTTGCCTGCGCGTCTTCCCCTAGATGGGGAGTTCAAGAGTCTGGAGCACCCATGGCCTCCGCCGCCGAGCAGCTAGCGTCAAACCTCAACTTCTCGGCCTTCGCCAAGGCGACGGAACTCCAGAAGCGCATCTGGTTCACCCTGATCGCGCTCGTGGTCTACCGGATCGGCACCTACATCCCGATCCCCGGCATCGATCCCGCAGCCTTCGCTCAGGCGTTCAAGCAGCAGTCGGGCGGCATCCTCGGGATGTTCAACGTGTTCTCCGGCGGCGCCGTGGAACGCATGGCGATCTTCGCGCTCAATGTGATGCCCTACATCTCGGCGTCCATCATCGTGCAGCTCCTGTCGACGGCCTCGCCCTCGCTTGAGCGGCTGAAGAAGGAAGGCGAGGCGGGGCGCAAGCAGCTCAACCAGTACACGCGTTACCTCACGCTCGTGCTGGCGCTGGTGCAGTCCTACGGCATCTCGGTCGGCCTGCAGGGATCGGGCTCCGCGGTCACCAACCCCGGCGTCTTTTTCACGCTCTCCACCGTCATCACGCTGACCGGCGGCACGATGTTCCTGATGTGGCTGGGCGAGCAGATCACCGCGCGCGGCGTCGGCAACGGCATCTCGCTCATCATCTTCACAGGCATCGTCACCGGCGCGCCGACGGCGATCTGGCAGATGCTGGAACTCGGCAAGAACGGCTCGCTCGATCCGTTCGCGATGATCGTCATCGCGGCGGTGCTGGTCGGGGCCATCTTCGCGGTCGTGTTCATCGAGCGCTCGCAGCGCCGGCTCGTGATCCAGTACCCCAAGCGCCAGGTCGGCAACCGGATGTTCATGGGCGAAAGCTCGTTCCTGCCGCTGAAGATCAACACCGCCGGCGTCATCCCGCCGATCTTTGCATCCTCGCTGCTGCTGCTGCCGTCGACGCTGGCGACCTTCGTCGGCCAGAGCGCCAACGCGCCGGAGTGGGTGCAGACTGTCGTGGCGATGCTTGGCTACGGCACCCCGCTGCACATGGGCCTCTACGCCTTCGGCATCATCTTCTTCTGCTTCTTCTACACCTCGATCGTGTTCAATCCGGAAGAGACCGCCGACAACCTGCGCAAGTACGGCGGCTTCCTGCCCGGTATCCGTCCCGGCAAGCCCACGGCCGAGTATCTCGACTACGTGCTCACCCGCCTGACGGTCATCGGCGCAATCTACATCACCGCCGTCTGCCTGCTGCCGGAAATCCTGATTTCCTACTACAAGGTGCCGTTCTATCTCGGCGGCACGTCCATGCTGATCGTGGTCTCGGTGACCATGGATACGGTGACCCAGATCCAGTCGCACTTGCTTGCCCACCAGTATGAGGGTCTCATCAAGAAGACCAAATTGCGGGGTGGTAAGAAATGAGGGGCAAGAAGTGAACCTCATCCTGTTCGGCCCGCCGGGGGCCGGAAAGGGCACGCAAGCCAAGCGGCTCGTTGACGGCCGCAGCTATGTGCAGCTCTCCACGGGCGACATGCTCCGCGCAGCCAAGGCCAGCGGCTCCGAACTCGGCAAGCGGGTCGCGGCCATCATGGACGCCGGGACGCTGGTTTCGGATGCAATCGTGATCGAGCTGATCGAGGACGCAATCGCCCGACACAGCGGCGCGCCCGGTTTCATCTTTGACGGCTTTCCGCGCACGTTGGCCCAGGCCGAAGCGCTCGACTCCATGCTTGCGGCGCGCGGCGAGGCGATCGATCTCGTCATCAGCCTGGAGGCGGACAAGGAAGCGGTGCTGACGCGTATCGTGAAGCGCTTTGCAGAGTCCGGCCGCGCCGACGACAATCCGGAGAGTTTCAAGGTCCGGTACGCCCAGTACGAGCGCGATACGCTACCCTTGCTCCCGGTCTATGGCGCCCAGGGCAAGGTGGTCGCCATCGACGGCATGGCGAGCATGGACGCCGTGAGCGCCGCCGTTTCGACAGCGATCGACTCGCCCCCCCGCAGCCGCTGATAACCGCCGCCTTGGCGTGACGCCGGCGGCGATGTCATACAGAACGCTGTAATCTCTCAGGTAGCATTGGGCGTTCATGCGGACTGTTCTGCGTCTCCTTGTCGGTATCGTCGGACTGCTCTGCCTGCTCATCGCGCTCGCCGTCTGGGCGAATCCCGCCGGACCGGCGGCGAAGTTCGGGCTCGATCTCATCGGCGGGCTCGGCCGCGCGTCCATGCGCGCAGATTTCGCCGGCTTCTTCGCAGGGGCGGGGATCCTGGCGCTGGCGGCCGCCCTCCGCAGGGACGCCCGGCTGCTGACGGCCCCGTTGCTGCTCGTCTGCGTTGCGCTCGCTGGTCGCGTGCTGACCGCAGGCATGGACGGCTTTACGACGGACATGGCGGCGCCCATGGCCGTCGAAACGGTCCTGATCGTCGTGTTGGGGGTTGGCCGGCGCCTCATCGGCGTCCGATAGTTAAAGGAAAGCGTCGAAGCGGGCTGCAAACCGGTTTCCCCCGGTTGACGAGGCGAAGCCCGACGCTATAAGTCCCGCTCTTCGCCTGAGCTTGCTCGCGCCAGCCCCGTTTACCGGGGGTGGCTGGCGTATTGTTTTGCTATTCCAGGAGCGGCCCCGTGGCTCGTATCGCCGGCGTCAATATCCCGACCCAGAAGCGCGTCGTCATTGCGCTCCAGTACATCCACGGCGTCGGCCAGGCCCACGCCAAGGCGATCTGCGAGAAGGTCGGCATCGCCGATGATCGCCGCGTGAACCAGCTGACGGACGCCGAAGTCCTGCAGATCCGCGAAGCGATCGACAAGGACTACACAGTCGAGGGCGACCTCCGCCGCGAAGTCGCGACCAACATCAAGCGCCTGATGGATCTCGGCTGCTACCGCGGCCTGCGTCACCGTCGCGGCCTGCCGGTCCGCGGTCAGCGCACCCACACCAACGCCCGCACCCGCAAGGGGCCTTCAAAGCCGATCGCCGGCAAGAAGCAGGCTACCAAGAAGTAGTTTTGGGCAAGAAATAAGATCAGGAACACCGACCGATGGCCAAGGAAGCAAAACGCGTCAAGAAAAGCGAGCGCAAGAACATCGCCTCCGGCGTTGCGCACGTGAACGCGTCGTTCAACAACACGATGATCACGATCGCCGATGCCCAGGGCAACACGATCGCGTGGTCGTCGTCGGGCACGATGGGCTTCAAGGGTTCGCGCAAGTCGACGCCGTACGCCGCCCAGATCGCCGCCGAAGACGCGGGCCGCAAGGCCATGGAACACGGCATGCGCACCGTCGAGGTGAACGTCTCGGGTCCGGGGTCGGGCCGGGAATCGGCGTTGCGCGCGTTGCAGGCCGTCGGCTTCACCGTGACCTCGATCCGCGACGTGACGCCGATCCCTCATAATGGGTGCAGACCGCCCAAGCGCCGGCGCGTGTAATACGGCGAATGGCGAGTGGTGAATGGCGAGTGGATTTCAGCTGATCCCGCCGGCGCCCTCCGCCCCATTCGCTACTCGCCATTCGCCACTCGCATTCTGAAAGATACCCATGTCCATCGAAAAGAACTGGCAAGAGCTCATCCGCCCGAAGAAGCCGGTGGTCGAGCACAGCTACGATCCCAAGCGTCGCGCGACGCTGATCGCGGAGCCGCTGGAGCGTGGCTTCGGCATGACGCTCGGCAACGCGCTGCGTCGCGTGCTGCTGTCGTCGCTACAGGGCGCGGCGATCACCGCCGTGCAGATCGACGGCGTCGTCCACGAATTCTCGCCGATCCAGGGCGTCCGCGAGGACGTGGTGGATATCGTGCTCAACCTGAAGCAGGTCGCCATCAAGATGCGCGGCGAGGGCCCCAAGCGGCTCATGCTGAAAGGCACGGGCCCCGGCGAGGTGAAAGCCAAGGACATCCAGGTCACCGGCGACATCGAGATCCTCAATCCCGAACACGTCATCTGCACGCTCGACGACGGCGCGCAGCTGCGCATGGAACTGACGGTCAACGCCGGCAAGGGCTACGTCCCGGCCGAACGCAACCGTCCCGACGACGCGCCGATCGGACTGATCGCGGTCGACAGCCTCTATTCGCCGGTCAAGCGCGTCGCCTACCGGGTGGACAACACCCGCGAAGGGCAGGTGCTCGACTACGACAAGCTGATCATCGAAGTGGAAACCAACGGCGCGCTGCGTCCGGAAGATGCGATCGCGTACGCCGCGCGCATCCTGCAGGACCAGTTGCAGGTGTTCATCACCTTTGAAGAGCCCAAGAAGGCGACCGCTTCGGCCGACAAGCCGGACCTGCCGTTCAACCCGTCGCTGCTGAAGAAGGTCGACGAACTCGAACTCAGCGTGCGTTCGGCGAACTGCCTGAAGAACGACAACATCGTCTACATCGGCGATCTCATCCAGAAGTCGGAAGCGGAAATGCTCCGCACCCCGAACTTCGGCCGCAAGTCCCTCAACGAGATCAAGGAAGTGCTCTCGGCGATGGGCCTGCACCTCGGCATGGCCGTGGAAAACTGGCCGCCGGAAAACATCGAAGACCTCGCCAAGAAGTACGACGAGTCGATCTGATCGGCTCCCGGAAACAAAACCGGATAACAGGAACACGACCATGCGCCACGGCGTCGCCCTCAAGAAGCTCAACCGTACTGCGGCCCACCGCACGGCGATGTTCGCCAACATGGCGGCGGCGCTCATCAAGCATGAGCAGATCGTCACCACGCTGCCGAAGGCCAAGGCCCTTCGTCCGATCGTCGAGAAGCTGATCACGCTCGCCAAGCGCGGCGATCTGCACGCGCGCCGGCTCGCGGCCTCGCGCATCCGCGACGAGGACATGACCAAGAAGCTCTTCGCCACGCTCGGTCCCCGCTACAAGACGCGCTCGGGCGGCTACATCCGCGTGCTGAAGGCGGGCTTCCGCCACGGCGACAACGCCCCGGTGGCCGTGATCGAATTCGTCGACCGCGACGAGAGCGCCAAGGGCGTCAACAGCGGCCCGAAGATCGAGCGCCACGCTTACGACGAGTAGGCGCAACGACTCCCGGACATCGCAAGGCCCCGTTCCGTAAGGAGCGGGGCCTTTTGGTTGTTCGGCGGATCGCGAAGAGGTCTACGCCATGTCCAGACGATTGCATTTCCCACCAGTGACACCCTAAGCTTGACCTGTGGTGGAAGTAGGGGACGGATATGGGGACGTGGACACCGGGACCGGGTGCGACTTCGGGCAATGATACCTTCATCGGAGACGCGGGCGCAGATATTGCGGACGGTCTCGCGGGCAATGACACGCTGTCCGGGGGAGACGGCAATGACGCTTTGCGCGGCGGCGACGGGGCCGACAGCCTCGATGGAGGTGAAGGCAATGATCAGTTGCAGGGCGATCCCCTGGCTGTGGGCGGAGGGGGAGCTGCGGACACGCTGAACGGCGGCGGCGGCGACGACACCATCGTCGGAAGCGTCGGCGCCGACTTTCTCACGGGTGGCGACGCGAACGACATTCTCCATGGGGGCGAACCGTCGGACTCCTCATTCTACTATGATGTTTCGGCTGACACGCTTCTTGGGGGAGCGGGGAATGATGTTCTGTTCGGCGGCCCCGGCGCTGACTCATTGAACGGCGACGATGGCGACGACGCGATCGTACTGGGTGAAGGTTACGCCACCACCAACAACGGCGTATCCACCGTTGCTTCTTGGTTGTTTGACACCTCGATCGGTGATGTCGTTGATGGCGGAGCAGGAATCGACACCGCTCATCTCGGCTCTCTCAACAGTGGGGCAGTGACCTTCGACGGTTCCGGCGATACCGCATTGCCCCGTCTGTTTCAGGTTGGCGGCGCCGTCGTTGCGACGGTCACGAATGTTGAACGCTTTTGGCTGATAGGCGGGTCATCGAACGACGTGCTAACGGGCGGGGCACTCAACGACACCATCAACAGCGGGGCTGGCGCCGACACGATAGACGGTGGCGCGGGCAATGACGCACTGGACGGCGCACTCGGCAACGACACTGTCAACGGAGGCGATGGGAACGACACGGTCTCTGGCGGAGAAGGCAACAACCTGGTTAGCGGCGGAGCCGGGGCAGACTATGTGAATGGACTCAACGATGTCGGAGGGAGCGATACGCTCAGCGGCGGCGACGGCAATGACATCGTTCGCGCATATGGCGGCGACATCGCCGATGGCGGCGTCGGCGTAGATATTCTGGAACTCTATCAGACCTTTCTGACGTCCGATGTCATTGTCGATCTCGGAGGGTTTGCCGGGAGTGGCGCCGTCGGCGTTACGGACGGCACGATCAGCGCGCAATCGTTCGAAGCGTCACTCGTCTCGGCCTACGCTCCCAACAACACCGTCACGGTGATCGGGTCGGAGATGAACGACACGATTGCCGCGACCGCGATTTCCGCATCCATCCAGGGACGCGGAGGGTCCGATCTGATCACCGGGACGGCCCAGGGCGATACGCTGAGCGGCGGTGCTGGCGCCGACACCGTTCACGCTGGCGACGGTGAGGATATTGTTGCTGCGGGGAGTTGGTCGCTCACCGGCGGCGGAGTCCTCGAAGACACCGTGAAGGACCTCCTCTACGGCGATAGCGGCAACGACAGCCTCTATGGCGGCGCCGAGGATACCTTTGACGGCGGAACGGAATTCGGCGGCCTCGATTTCGCGCAGATATCGATGACGTCGGCGACAGCGTCGTTGAACATTGATTTTCGCATGCAGTCCAACGGCGTCACCATTATTCTTGCGACCGGCGGTTCCGTCTCAGGCATCGAGAAACTGCAGGTGACTCTCGGTGCAGGCAATGACGTCATTCAGGACCTCGATACCGACGGCGTCTATTTCGGCGGGGACGGCAACGACATCATCAACGGCTTTGGCGGCGCGGACCGACTCAACGGTCAAGCCGGAGCTGACGCGTTGTCCGGCGGCGACGGCGACGATCTGCTGGATGGCGGTTCAGGGGCGGACGTTTTCGACGGCGGCGCAGGGGTAGATACGGTGACGTACGCGTCGGCGCTCGCAGGCGTCGTCTCGCGCATGGGAGCTAGCGGACAAGGCGGCGATGCCGCCGGGGATACATTCACGTCGATCGAAAACCTCATCGGTTCGAGATTTTCCGATGAACTGGTCGGCAACTCTGCTGCAAACGTAATTGAGGGCGACCAAGGCGCGGATGCAATCGACGGTGGCGCCGGCGTGGACATGGCCAGCTATTCGGTCTCCGGCGCGGGTGTAACTGTGACGCTTGGTGGCGCGGCTTCTGGCGGCGATGCGGCCGGTGATGTGCTGTCGAACTTTGAGGGGCTGCGCGGATCTGGTTTTGCGGACGCGCTCACCGGCGACGGCGGCGCGAACCGTCTGGAAGGCCTCGCGGGCGACGATGTGCTGCAGGGCTCCGCCGGCAATGACACCCTCTTGGGCGGTCTCGGCTCCGACAGTTACGGCGTGGACGCTGCAGGCGACGTGGTGACGGAGAATGTCGGCGAAGGCTTCGA
>WRPF01000061.1 GCA_009773335.1 Caulobacteraceae bacterium | reverse complement strand
CGTCCTCGCTCTCGGGCGCATCCGGCGCGGCGAAGGTGCGGCGTCCAAGGCGCGCGGGTGCGCCGTCGATTTCGCCGGTGATGCCTTCGCCGGGAAACTCCTGCGGCGCCTGCGCGGGCTTGCCGGGGCCGGCCGCGTCCACCAGCGCGCGGGAGAGGGGGTGGCGCGAGCAACGTGCGAGCGCCGCAGCGGCGTGCAGCGTGGCCTCGTCGAGCACCGTCGCGAGGCGCGGCTTGCCGAGCGTCAGCGTGCCGGTCTTGTCCAGCACCACGGTGTCGATCTGCGCGAGGCGCTCCAGCGCATCGCCGGATTTCACCAGCACGCCGCGCTTGAACAGGCGGCCCGTGGCGACGACCTGCACCGCAGGCACCGCCAGCCCGAGCGCGCAGGGGCAAGTGATGATGAGTACCGCGACGGCGTTCATCATCGCGCCGTGCACGCCGATCTCGGCGAGGCGGGCGACGCCAAGGCTGCGCAGAATCTGCGGGCCGAAAGTCCAGAAGATAAATGTCGCCGCCGCCAGGGTGTGGACGATGGGGACGTAGAGGCTGGCCGCCTTGTCGGCGATGCGCACGAAGCGCGCGCGGCCCTGTTCGCCAACCTCGATGAGCCGCGCGAGTTGCGCGACCAGCGAGGATTCCACAGGCGAGGTGACGCGCAATGTCAGCGGGCGCGTGAGGTTGATGGCGCCCGCGTGCACGGTGTCGCCTGCGCGCGCGGAGACGGGCAGCGTCTCGCCGGTGAGCATGGCGCAGTCGAAATCAGAGGCGCCTTCGAGGATCACGCCGTCCACGGGCGCGCGGTCGCCGGCGGCGAGCACGATGCGGTCACCGGTGATCAGCGACTTCGCCGCGACGGCCTCGACGTGGCCGTCCGCAGAAATGCGCGCGGCGGTGGTGGCCTGCATGGCGAGGAGGTCGCGCGCCGCCGTGCGGGCTTTCTCACGCAGCTGGTGATCGAGATAGCGCCCGATCAGCAGCAGGAAGAGCAGCATGCACGCGCCGTCGAAGTAGGCGCGGTGACCGCCGGTGGCAGTCTCGTAGAGGCTCATGCCAAGCGTCAGCACGACGGCGAGCGAGATCGGCACGTCCATGTTCGCGCGACCGCGCCGCAGCGCGGCGATCGCAGAGCGGAAGAAGGGCTGACCGGAATAGAGCGCCGACGGAATGGCGATGATCGCCGACCACCAGTGCATCATGGTGCGGGTCGAGCCGCCCATGTCGAAGTCTCCGGTCCAGATGGGCACGGAGAACATCATCACGTTCATGGAGGCGAAGGCCGCGACCGCGAGCGCGCGCAGCAGCAGGCGGCCTTCCTCGTCGATCTGCTTCTGGCCTTCGGCGGGGTCGAACGCAGTGGCGCTGTAGCCTGCGTTCGTGATGGCGGCGGAGATCGCGCGCGCGTCGACGCCGCCGCGCGTCCACGCCACGCGCAGCCGGCCGGTGGAGAGGTTGAGACGCGCGTCCTTCACGCCGGGCAGGGCGAGCAACGCGCCTTCGATCTTGCGGATGCAGCCGGCGCAGCGGGCGCCCTGCACGAGGAGTTCGAGCGTATCGGCGCCGCTGTCGTCGGTGCGGACAAAAGCTGTCGGGTCGACGTTCGGCGACGAGGGGAGGGCTGCAGGCGCGAGCCCGGACGGGCAGCCTGAATCCGTATCGGCCGTGGACGGACTCAGGGTTGTTGCGGCGGCGTCCATGTCATCCTCCGCTCGAACTCGAAGCGCTCGGTTCCGCGGGTCGCGGCGCCCTGAAAGGCCCAGGCGCCTTGTGCAATGATACCAGCATCGGCGACATACACGCCATCGCCTTCGGCGATGAACGTCACAGCGCGTTCATCGCGTGTCGTCGCGGGACGGCGCAGTTTGCCTTCGATGGCGAGGCTCTCGACCGGACGCCCCTCCTTGTCGGCGAAGCGTACCTTGAGCTGCGCGTTCGCGCCCTGCGGCAGCACCTCCATGCCGGCGGTCCAGCCGAGAGCGGCCTGCGCCGCGCGCTCGGCGAGCTTGTCGTTGTAGTTCAGGCCCTGGAGGTAGGAGCGCTTCACGTCTTCGCCGGGGAAGCTGCGCACCGCGACGATCGAGAACGCGACGTTGATGGCGATGATGGCGCCGAAAAACAGCAGCATCGCGATCAGGACGTGACGCCCCCTTAGCTCTCCCTTGCCCGGTTGCGCCGTGTGCGTCGTCATCTGGGGTCTCCGGCCATGAATATGGCGGCTCGCTCGCTCGTCTTGCCCGTCGTGGGCTCGGTGAGGGTGAAGCGGATGGCGTTGGAGCGCTCGGTCGCGGCCTTCGAGACCACATAGATGCGCATGCTGGTGACGTTGTCGGCGCGCGCCGTGACGACAAGCCCGCCATCGGTGGTTGCAGGCAAGGCCATCGCGGTGATCTTCGCATCCGGCAGGCCGTCCACGCGCAGCTCAAGCGTGCGCTCGCGCTGCTCCTTGTTGATCACGCGGACCATGTAGCCGTTGCGGATCGAGCCGTCCGACAGGCGCACATAGGGCGGGCTGCGGTCACGCATGGCGTCCAGCGACAGCATCGTGCGGTTGAGCAGGGCGTAGACCATCACCGCGCTGACCGCCACGAGAACGACCGCGTAGAGGATCGTGCGCGGGCGCGCAAAACGGTACACCGGCTTCTCGCCGGATTTGGCTCGGTCGACGTTCTCGTAGGAATCGTAGGCGATCAGACCTTTGGGACGGCCGACCTTTTCCATCACCGCGTCGCACGCGTCGATGCACAGCGCGCAGTTGATGCACTCAAGCTGGTCGCCGTCGCGGATGTCGATGCCCTGCGGGCAGACGGCCACGCACTGGCGGCAGTCTATGCAGTCGCCGCGGCCTTCCCAGCTCGCGTCCTTCTTGTGCGCGGCGCGCGGTTCGCCCCGGGCGACCTTGTAGGTGACGCTGAGCGCGTGGCGGTCGGTCATCGCCGCCTGGATGCGCGGCCACGGACACAGGTAGGTGCAGACCTGCTCACGCATTGTGCCGGCGAGGGCGTAGGTGGTGAAGGTCAGGATGCCGATGAAGAGGTAGACCGGCGCCGAGGCTTGCCCAGTGAAGATGTTGCGCATCAGCGTCGGCGCGTCGCCGAAATAGAACACCCACGCGCCGCCCGTCAGCGCAGCGATCAGAATCCAGAGAACGTGCTTCGTGACTTTCTTGCGCGCCTTGTCGACGCTCATCGGCGCCTTGTCGAGGCGGATGCGCGCGTTGCGGTCGCCCTCGATCCAGCGTTCGACGTGGATGTAGAGATCGGTCCACACCGTCTGCGGGCAGGCGTAGCCGCACCACACGCGTCCGAACAACGCCGACGACAGGAAGATGCCCACCGACGCCATGATCAGCAGACCGGTGATGAAATACACCTCCTGCGGCCACAGCTCGATGAAGAAGAAATAGAAGCGGCGCCCCTCGAAATCGACGAGCACCGCCTGATCGGGCGCCCCGGCGCCGCGATCCCAGCGGATCAACGGCGTCAGGTAGTAGATCGCCAACAGGACGATCATCGCCCCCCATTTCAGCGTGCGGAACGGGCCGCCGCTGATCTTGGGGTAGATGGGCGTGCGCTTCTTGTAGAGCTCGCGCGCCGCCTTCGAGTTGACCGCCTCGGCATCGATCTCAAGCGAGCCGTGGTCGGCGTCGCGACGATCTATGAGCGTCGTCTTGTTGCTCATGGAGTCGTCGCTGCCGCCGGGGCGGGCGCCGCAGCCGGAGCCGCAACCGGCGTCGGCTCGCCGCCGCCGAGGCCGTACACGTACACCGACAGTGCGCGGATCATCGCCGGATCGAAACGCGCTTCCCACGTCGGCATGACACCGCCGCGGCCGAGCTCGATCTGCTTGCGCACCTCCTCGCGGGAGCCGCCGTAGAGCCACACGTCATCGGTGAGGCTCGGCGCGCCAAACGCGCGGTCGCCGGCGCCGGTCGCACCGTGGCAGGCGACGCACTGCTGCTGGAACACTGCCGCGCCACGTGCGGCGGCGGCGGCGTCCGGCTTCGCGCGGTCCCGCGCCGCGGAGAGCGTGAGGACGTACTCGGCGACATCGCCGATCTCGCGCGCGCTGAGCAGCTGGTCGCGGCCGTACGCGGGCATCACGGACAGACGCGTATCCGCGTGGGTCGACCGCACGCCGACGCGCAGCGTGTGCTCGATGTCCGTCAGCGTGCCGCCCCAGATCCAGACGTCGTCGGCGAGGTTGGGGTAGCCGGGCGCGCCCGCGCCACCTGCGCCGTGGCAGGTGCGGCAGTTGTCGCCGAAGGTCGATTCACCTGCGGCGCGCGCAAACTCCGCCAGCTGCGGATCGGCGACGATCTGGTCGTAGGTCGCTGTGTTCAGGCGTTCAAAGGACGGTTTGCGCGCCGCCTGCAACGTCTGGATTTCCGCCGCGACATTCCTGCGATCCGAGAAGCCGAGCGTGCCGGGCGTGTAGCTGTTGAGCATCGGCCAGGCGGGCATCAGCACCCAGTACACCACAGCGACCGCGATGCACGCGTAGAAGATGTACAGCCACCAGCGGGGTAGGGGCGTGTCGAGTTCGCGGATGCCGTCCCACTCGTGGCCGGTGGTTCTGGTGCCGCTGAATTCGTCGACGGCGTGGTGTTCAGGCCCAATGTTTTTAGGCGTGGTCATCGTCTTCGTCCTTGTTCAGAGGCGCGCGAGCGGCGTTTTCAAAGGTCGCACGGTTGTTGGGCCACAGGGCGTAGAGCACCGCCGCGAGAAACAGGGCGACCGCAAAAGCCAGTCCCCAGGTTTGCGCGAAGTGCGAGGCTGCCTCGTAGGTCATCTCATCACCGCTGGTTCTCAGGCGCGTCGGCCTGATAGGTGCTGAAGTCGACGCCGGCGCCGAGCATCTGGAGATACGCGATCAGCGCATCCATTTCCGTCAGCCTGGCGGTATTGCCGTCGTAATCGCGGGCCTTGACCGTCGGATACCGTTCCTCGAAGGCGCCGGCGCCGTCGCTGTTGGGATCGGCCTGGGCGCGAAGGTCGGCTTCGGCGTTCTCGATCTGGTCCTTGGCGTACGGCACTTTCAGCATCGCATTGGTGCGCAGGTGATTGCCGATGTCGTCGGTGCGCAGATCCTTGGCCTCAAGGAAGGCGTAGGGCGGCATCACCGATTCCGGCACCGTCGACCGCGGATCGACGAGGTGGGCGCGGTGCCACTCATCGGAGTAGCGGCCGCCGACGCGTGCGAGGTCGGGCCCCGTGCGCTTCGATCCCCACTGGAACGGGTGGTCGTACATGCTCTCGGCGGCGAGGCTGTAGTGACCGTAGCGTTCCACCTCGTCACGCAGCGGACGGATCATCTGCGAGTGGCAGGTGTAGCAGCCCTCACGGACGTAGATCTGCCGGCCCTTGAGCTCAAGGGGTGTGTAGGGACGAACGCCCTTCACCTCTTCGATGGTGCTCTCGATGAAGAAGAGCGGGGTGATCTGCACGAGGCCGCCGATGGAGACGACGAGCAGGATCCCGACGACCAGGATGAGCGAGTGACGCTCGAACCATTTGTGGAAGTTCCACATGATGCGCCTCTATTCAGCTGCGACGGCGGCGGGGGCCGCGTTGGGACGGGTGACGGCTTCCGGCGCATCGCCACGGGCGGTCCGCCAGAGGTTGTACGCCATCAACAGGGCGCCGATCAGATAGAGCAGACCGCCGACCGCACGGATGATGTAGTAGGGATGCATCGCCTCGACGGTTTCCACGAACGAGTACTGGAGGAAGCCCAGCTCGTTGTAGGCGCGCCACATGAGGCCCTGCATGACGCCCGCCACCCACATCGATGTGATGTAGAGAACGATGCCGAGCGTCGCGATCCAGAAGTGCCACTCCACCAGCGCGGTTGAGTAGAGCCGCTCACGGCGCCACAGCCACGGCGTCAGGCAGTACAGCGCGCCGAAGCTCACGAAGCCGACCCAGCCGAGTGCGCCGGAGTGCACGTGGCCGATGGTCCAGTCCGTGTAGTGCGACAGCGAGTTGACCGCGCGGATCGACATCACCGGGCCTTCAAAGGTGCTCATGCCGTAGAAGGCGACGGACACGACGAGCATGCGGAGCACGGGGTCCGTGCGCAGCTTGTCCCACGCGCCCGAGAGCGTCATCAGGCCGTTGATCATGCCGCCCCATGAGGGCATCCACAGCATGATGGAGAAGGTCGCGCCCAGCGTCTGCGCCCACATCGGCAGAGCCGTGTAGTGCAGGTGGTGCGGACCGGCCCAGATGTAGAGGAAGATCAGCGCCCAGAAGTGGATGATCGAGAGCCGGTACGAATAGACCGGACGGTCAGCCTGCTTGGGCACGAAGTAGTACATGATGGCGAGGAAGCCGGCGGTGAGGAAGAAGCCCACCGCGTTGTGCCCGTACCACCACTGCGTCAGCGCATCCTGCACGCCGGAGAACGCCGAGTAGCTGAAGGTATCCGCGAAGGAGACCGGCAGCGCCAGGTTGTTGACGATGTGCAGCATCGCGATGGTGACGATGAACGCCAGGTAGAACCAGTTCGCGACGTAGATGTGCTTTTCCTGACGCTTCCAGATCGTGCCCAGGAAAACGAGCAGGTAGACGACCCAGACCAGCGTCAGCCAGAGGTCCACATACCACGGCGGCTCAGCGTATTCGCGGCCTTCCGTGATGCCGAGCAGGTAGCCCGTGCCGGCGAGAAGGATGAAGAGCTGGTAGCCCCAGAATACGAACCACGCCCAAGGCCCGCCCGCGAGACGGGCGCGGCAGGTGCGTTGCACGACGTAGAAGGACGTCGCGATCAGCACGTTGCCGCCGAAGGCGAAGATCACCGCCGACGTGTGCAGCGGGCGCATGCGCCCGAAGTTCGTCCAGCCGAAATCCTGGAAATAGAAGAGGTTCGGGAAGGAGAGCTGCAGCGCGATGATCACGCCCACCAGCAGTCCGGCGATGCCCCAGAAGGTCGAGGCTATGACGCCCGCCTTGACGATTCCGTCTTCGTAGCGCGATTCAACCGCGTTCGGGTTCGGCGTGATGTACGCGCGAACCAAGGCGAACAGGCCGAGGGCGAAAGCGCCCATCGCTGTATACATCTGGATTGCGAATGGTCCGTCATGTGTCCGCGCTGCACCCCAGATGGTCAGCGCAATGCCGATGACGAGAACCAGGCCTATGGCGAGTGGCGAGTAGCCTACATCGCTGGCATTCTGTCGTGAGTTCATGCTCCGCTCCCGCAACGCCCCTACGGCTGCGCAGTAGGTTCTTGCGCCACACTGTAAGGTCGGACTTTGATTTGACTCAAGCGCTTGTCGCCCGACATGTGGCATATGCGAGGCGCCGGGGCGCGAATTGTCGCGCCGAGTTCCCGGGTGACGAAATTCTGTTACGAATCATACGCCGATGGCCCTTGGCCCGGCTGCTGCAAGGAAGATGCGCGATGCGAAACATGATGCGAGACGCGATTTCACGCCGCACCGCAACGACCGTTTCACGGGAACGTCACGAACAGGCGTATCGTCTGGCGCTCCTGGTCCTTCCTCCGGTCTCGGCATGGCTTGCTTTCAGTCACTCCGCGCAGGAACACGCCCTCGATGTCCTGCTTGGGCAAGGCGCCTGCGGCAACTTGTTCATGACGACGGATTCGCCGCTTCTGCTGGGGCATTGCCTCGCATGCTGGTCTTCCGGGGCGACGGCGGGAATCGCCGCGTTTCTGGCGGTCGTCGCCGCACGTGGCTTCGCCGAATACGCGACGAACGCGCGCCGCTAGAGCAATTTCCGACGAAGTGGGCGCCGGTTCGTCGCCAGAAAATGCGTTCAAACAAGAAGCTGGAGCCCCGATCCGATTCAACCGGATCGGAAATGGCTCTAGCACTCTCCGATCGAACTGGAACAGCTCGATCGGAGAAAAGTGCCTATCCCGGTTTGCAGGACTTCGTTCTCCGGTCAGTCCAGTTCGGATTGACCGTGGAATCGGACTCGGACGGACGTCAGACCAGCATGGTCCCGGTGCGCGGAGGTTGCTGATCAGACTGCGCGGGAATGTCGCGCGGGGCTCGCCTGATGGTGGCTGTCGAAGGCGCTCGCAACGACGCGTGCAAGCCGCCGGGCGTCCTGCGGTATCGACAGCCGGTCACCCTGCAGCGTGACGAGGCCGTCGCGGGCCGGTTGCGCAAGACGCGCGACGGCTTCCGGGAAGGCCGCATTTCCGCCAAGCGGCGCCAGATCGACCTCGAAGTCGCACAGGATGCGCTCGATGATGCCCTTGCGGATGCGATCGTCGGGCGTGAGCGCATAGCCGCGCGCCGTCGGCAGCACGCCCGCGCGCACGGCGCGGGACCATTGACCCACGTCGGGGCTGTTCTGCGCGTAGCCTTGCGGAAAATTCGAGATCGCCGACGCGCCGAGTCCGATGAGCGTCGCGCAGTCGTCGTCCACATAGCCCTGGAAGTTGCGGTGCAGGCCGCCGTCGCGCGCGGCGCGCGCCAGCAGGTCGTCCGGCCGGGCATAGTGATCGAGGCCGATCTCCATGTACCCCGCCTCGAGAATCGTTTCGGTCACGGCGGCGGCCTGCGCGCCGCGCATGCGGATGTCGGGCAGGGTATCGGCGTCGATCAGGCGCTGGCGCGACTTGAACCACGGCACGTGTGCATAGCCGAAAACCGAAAGGCGATCCGGCCCGAGCGCAAGCGCCATGCGCGCGGAGCGGCGCGCATCGTCCACGCTCTGCGACGGCAGGCCGTACATGAGGTCGAAGCTTATCCCCGTGACTCCCGCATCGCGCAGCATGGTGACGGCGCGGGCGACTGTTTCCGCCGGCTGGATGCGCCCGATCGCGGCCTGCACGTGTGCGTTGAAATCCTGCACCCCGAGCGAAGCGCGGGTCACGCCGGCGCGCGCGAACGCGTTCACATGCGCCTGCGTGAGCGTGCGCGGGTCAATCTCGATGGCGTGTTCTGAAACCGCTGTGAGATCAAAGCGGTCGCGCAGGCTGGACATCACCGCGTCGAGATCTGCTTCGGACAGGATATTGGGCGTGCCGCCGCCCCAGTGGATGCGGCGCACGCCGCCCTTGCCGGTCATCCCCGAGACGAGCGCGATCTCCTCGCGCAACACATCGACATAGTCGGCGACGGGTTCACGCCGGCGCGCGGCCTTGGTGTTGCAGCCGCAATACCAGCAGATCTCCTTGCAGAAGGGGATGTGCAGGTAAACCGACAGCGGCGCGCCGGAACCAGCCAGATCTGCAAGCCACGCGCCATGAGTCTCCGCGCCGACATCGGGAGAGAAGTGCGGCGCGGTCGGGTAGCTCGTATAGCGCGGGAGGTTCATCTCCGCGTACGGCGCGTGGCGTTCATCCATGGCGCACGCATCGGGCGCGCGGACCGTCTCTGCCTTGACGCCGGTCAACCGGGGGGTGCGACAGGATGCGCCGGACGCAGCGCGCGGGCTTGCCGGGGCCTACGTAGAATCCCTTAGGGAGATGATCTGAATTTTTGGGTCACCCCGATCCGCCTAGTCAGGACGTACGCAAATCACGGGGAGTGAACATGGCGACGCTGGCGACACGGGATGACTATGCGACCGTCCGGCCCCTTCCGGCAGTCGCCGGGCGCGATGCAATCACGCTGGCGTCGGGCGTCGTGGCGCACGGAACGATCGTTCCCGTCGCGCGGGACGCCGCGATCTTCGCCCAGGAGGATGAAGTCGCGCACGTCTACAAGGTGATCTCGGGCGCGGTTCGCGTCACCCGCCTGCTGGCCGACGGCCGCCGCCACATCGTGGCGTTCTACTTCGCTGGAGAGCTGTTCGGCCTGGAGGCGGGCGATACCCACCAGTTTGCGGCCGAGGCCGTGGTCGCCTCCCGCATCGCGTTCGTGCGCCGGTCGGCGGTGGCGTCGGAGGCCGAACACAGCGGCGACGCGATGTGGGCCGTGTGGCGCCTCATGGCGCAGGAGCTCGGTCGGGCCCAGGATCATGCGCTCGTTCTCGGACGGCTCAACGCCGAGGAGCGCGTCGCGGCATTCCTGCGGGACATGGCCGCACGCGCCGGATCGGGCGATTCGATCGACCTGCCGATGTCGCGCACCGACATCGCCGACTATCTCGGCCTCACCATCGAGACCGTGTCGCGCACGTTGACCCATATGGAGCGTCTGGGCGCCATCCGGTTCGCGGGCGCGCGCCGCATCCATCTCCGGGGCGGCCGGCCGCTCGCAAAGGTCGCCTGAAGCCCGCATCAGACGCCGATCGCCGAACGGATCGCCTGCGAAAGCTCATCGCGCAGCAGCGGCTTTTCGACGATCGGGACCCGCAGGCTTTCGCAGCGCGCGCGAAGGGTCGCGCCGGGGTTGCTCGTCATCAGGATGGCGGGTGCGGAGACGCCGCGCGCGCGCATCAGTTCGATCAGGTAGAGCCCATCAAGCCGCGGCAGGCGGTGATCGACCACGACGCATTGCACATCGGGCATTTCCCGGAGGTCAAGCACCTCTTCCGCGCTGCTGAAGGGCAGCACGCGATAACCCTCGACTTCGATGCCGAAGGTGAGCGCATTGAGCAGCGCATCATCGTCATCGACAACGATCACCGTACGATCCCGACGCGGATCTTCGGCGCCCATGAACCAATCCTTCCAGCGAAAACCGGAAGGCACCATCAATCAATCGCGATTTTCAGCCTTGACCCACCGCAATAACCCCTCAGCTTGTGCTGACGAGGACCAGCCGCACCAGTTCCGAAAGGCTGCCCGCCTTCATCTTCGTCATCAGGTTCGCGCGGTAGATTTCGACGGTGCGGGCGCTGATTCCGAGGTCGTAGGCGATGGTCTTGTTGGCGTGCCCGGCGACCAGTCCCTCCAGCACGTCCTTCTCGCGCCCCGACAGCGTGGCGATCCGTCGGGCGACCTCCAGCTTTTCGGCCGCGCGCCGGTCCCCGAGCGCGAGCGACTCGCGGCTCGCTTCGAGCGCCGCCAGCAGGCGGGCTTCCTCGAACGGCTTCTCGATGAACTCCACCGCGCCCGCCTTCATCGCCTCCACGGCGAGGGGGATGTCGCCATGTCCCGTCATCACGATCACGGGGAGAGTCGGCAAATCACGTGCGGCCAGCGTGCGCAGGAGATCCAGTCCCGACATGCCCGGCATGCGCACGTCGGTCACGATCCAGCCGTGCTCGAATGATCCGGCCTGGTCGAGAAAGCTCTCTGCGGAATCGTACGCGCGCACGCGATGGCCGCTGGACTCCAGCATGAAGGCGAGGGAATCGCGTATCGCGTCGTCGTCGTCGATGACGTGCACAACCCAGTCAGGCTTCATCGGGCGCTCCAGGCGGAATTGAGAAGGCGAACGTCGCGCCGCCGCCCGGCGTTTCCTCGATCCAGATCCTGCCGCCATGGGCGTCGATGATGGTGCGGCAGATCGAGAGCCCGACGCCCATGCCGGTCTTCTTGGTGGTCATGAAGGGCTCGAACAGGTGTTCCGCCAGCGTCGGACCGATACCGGGGCCGGTGTCGGAGACGCGCACGATCGCGCCGCCGGATTCGCCTTCGTGCGTCGAGATCGTGAGTTCCCTGCGAAGTCCGCCTTCCATCGCCTCGATTGCGTTGCGGATGAGGTTCAGCAGCACCTGCTGGATCTGCACCTTGTCGGCGAACACCAGATCGCCGACGTATCCGCGTACGGTCCGTACGCGCACGTCGCTGCTTTGCACGCCGACGAGCGCCAGTGCGAGCGATTCCTCGATGAGCTTCGACAGGCTCTCGATGCGGCGCTCGTTCTCTCCCGTCGCCACGAATTCGCGCAGGCGCCGGATCACGTCGCCCGCCCGGATCGCCTGCGCGGTGGCCTTCGCGATCGGATCGCGCAGTCTGTCCACGTCGGGTGTCGGGGATTCCAGCAGCCGCGCCGCGCCGCGCAGGTAGTTCGCGATCGCCGACAGCGGCTGGTTCAGCTCGTGCGCCAGCGCCGACGCCAGTTCGCCCATCGCGGTCAGGCGCGAGATATGGACGAGTTCGGACTGCAGTTCCTGCAGGCGCGCCTGTGTGGCCTGTCGTTCCGTGAGGTCGCGCACGAAGCCCGTGAAATAATGTGACGCACCGGCCCGCACTTCACCGACGGCGAGTTCCATGGGGAAAGTCGATCCGTCGCTGCGCTCGCCGACGATGACCCGGCCCTGACCGATGATGCGTTTCTCGCCGCTCAGCAGATATCGCTCGATGTAGCTGTCGTGCGCGCGCCCGTAGGACGTCGGCATCAGGCAGGAAATGTTGTGACCGATCGCTTCGGCGGCTCTGCGTTTGAACAGTCGCTCCGCGGCGGCGCTGAACGAACGGATCACGCCGGCGGCGTCGATGACCACCATCGCGTCGGGAACGGTGTCGAGGATCGATTGCAGCAGCGCCTCGCGTTGCAGGATACTCTCGTTGACGGCGCGCGCCGCCGCGTCCGCACGGAATAGCCGCTCGCCGACGAGCGACGTGCCGACGCCGAGCATCGCAAACAGGGCCATTTCGACGAAGCCGCCCGCGCCGGGACTGTGCCAGCCGAGGGCGGCGCACGCTGCGATCCCGAAGGTGGTGGCGATCAGGCCGGGCCACATGCCCCCGAGAGCAGCCCCGAGCAGCACCGAAGGCACCAGCAGAAGGAACGTGGCGGACGGCCCGATGACCGGCGACAACGCTTGCCGCAAGAGAAGCGCCGCGACAACCGCCGCGATCGAGACCGCGAAAGCGATGCGCGCGTTCGCGCTCCGCGCCCGGAGGAATGAACCTCGTTTCGTGGCTGCGCCGTCCTCGGGTGGGGCGGATAGTATCGGCATGGCCTTCCACCTCCGGGGGCGTCTTACTACGACGGGTCGGGGAGGCCGCCAACAGCGCCGCTTGATCCTTCTCAATGCCCCACGCGCGCCCTTCGCGCATTTTGACGCAGCGGCGTGCGGACCGCATGTGAAGGGTAAGGCGATGGCGCTCAAGGATATTCTCGTCGTCCTGTTCGGCGATGACGGCGACCAGCATGTCATCGCCTCCGTCGATGCCATGGCGATCTTCACCCAAGCGCATGTGGCGGCGACGCTTGTCGCGCCAATCCCCGATCCCGTCTTCGTCGGCGACATGATGGGCGGCGGTCTCGCGCTCGGCGATTTCATCACGTCCGTCCGCGAGGAGGCGACCGGGTCCCAGGAGAATATCCGGCTCGCATTGGCGCGGACCAATCTCGGTTTCGAGCAGCGCCTCGTGATGGCCCAGACGCTGACCGCCTGCGACCTGATCGTCACCCAGGCGCGGCATGTGGACCTCACGGTCATGGCCCGTCCCGCGAAAGACAGCTCGGGGTTTCGCCACGAACTCCTCGAGGCGGTGCTGATGGGGTCGGGGCGCCCGCTGCTGCTGCTGCCGCAGGGCTGGAAAACGGACGGTCGCGTCCAGACTGTATTCGTGGCCTGGAACGCGGGGCGCGAAGCCGCCCGCGCCATCGGCGACGCCTCGCCCTGGCTCGATGCGGCGTCGAAGATCGTCATCGGCACGGTCGACGCCAAGCCCGGTCCGCGCGGCCACGGCGAGGCGCCGGGCGTCGACATCGCTACGCACCTCGCGCGGCACGGAAACGCCGTCGAGCTGCGCAACATCGACAGTCTGGGCGCCGCTACCGGAGAGGCGATCCTTGAAGCGGCCGAGGCCGCAGGCGCCGATCTGATCGTCGTCGGCGGTTTCGGTCACCCGCGCCTGCAACAGGCTCTTTTCGGTGGCGTCACGCGCACGATCGTGGAATCGTCCAAAGTCCCGTTGCTGATGTCTCACTGAGCGAACCGGTAAATGATTGCACTCAAGCGCATTACGCTCCGCCTCGCCCGCAATCCCGAGGCGGGGTTTCCCGACGGCGACCAGCATCGCGGCTATACGATCGTCGCGCCGCTGGATCCTGACGGACGGCTCGATGTCGATGCCTGGCGCGCGGAACGGAAGAAGTGCACCGTGATCCGGTTCTCGCCAGACGCCGATGAGCGCGCTGACGGCTGGCTCACCCATCACGGCTCGCACTGGAGCATCCGTTACGACGAGGCCGACGAGGGGCCGGACGAGCCCCTGTTTCGTCTCAGCGAGCACAAGCTCGTCGCTGGCGAGTATGTGTCCGTGGCCGATCCCGACGGCCCGACCCTTGTCTACCGGATCGCCGATGTCGTTCCAGCAACGGCCTGAGGCCATTGTCGCGGCGCATGGATGAGCGCCCGAAATGTTTGATCTGATGCAGAGTCTTGTGGTTGCGACCGTCATGGTCGCCGGCACGGTGCTGGTCCATTTTTGGGGCCTGATGGCGCTCATCAGGATTCTGGGAGAAAGCAGCGCCCGTCGGCGCGCGCGCGGCAGTCATTTCGGCCAGGTGAGCCTCATCCTGTTCGTGGTGTTCGGGATATTTGCGCTCCACACCATCGAGATCTGGTTCTATGCGGTCCTGTATCTCTCGCTCGGCGAAATGAAAGCGCTGGAGCCGGCGCTCTACTTCTCCACGGTCACTTTCGTCGCGCTCGGCTATGGCGATATCGTGCTGAGCCCGCACTGGCGCCTTGTCAGCGCCATCGAGGCGGCCAACGGGGTCATCCTCATCGCGTGGTCGACGACATTCATGCTGTCGGTGACCAGCCGGCTCCGCATGCTGGAACACGACTGGCTGGACAAACCGGACTGAGCTCGTGCGACGCGGCTCTTCAGGGCGTTGCGGGCGGGCAGGCCTTGGGCAGGACAGCCTCGCCGACGCCGCCGGCGGGAATGGCGGTCAGCGCAACCGGTTCCGGCGTCACCCGCTTGTCGAGCACGGCGTCGCCGGCGCCCAGCGCTTCGCGCGAGACCACGCCCATCGTGCGTGCGGCGCAATCGAAGCGGAGATGCGCCTGTTCCGTCTGGAAAACTGTTTCGCCGGAATATTCTTTCGGCAGGTCCTGCGCCCAGCCTTCGAGATAGGGGTGGCGGATGCGCACGACCACGTCCGTGTACTTGCCCGCGGCGTCGGTCGTTGTTTGCGCCGGATCGTACTGGATCGCGCCGCCGTCGGAGGTCTGCGCGACGGGGACCCATTGCAGCGCGGGAATGTTTTCGGCCGCGGGCGGGGTCGCTTCGTCGGTCTTCGGGCTGCCGCAACCCGCCAGGGCGAGCATCGAAACGGCGGCGGCGAGCAGCGTCGCGCGCGCAACGGGGATTGTCTTCATGGCGATATGCTCCGTGTTGACGTCAGTTGGGTGTGGTCGCGCCGGCCGGGACGGGCGGCTCCTGGATGGATTTCAGATAGGCGACGAGGCTGTCGGCGCCCTGCGGATTCAACTCGAACAGAGGCATGTCTGGGTGCCCGAGCTTGATGCCGGAGATGAGTTCCTCCGTAAGCGTATCCGCACGATAGCGCGCCAGAATGGTGCGAAACGGCGGTGCGTCCGCACGTGGGCTGTCGCCTTCGGGGCCGGGCGCGTGGCAGTGGCCGCACTGCGCCTCCGCGATCTCGCGCCCGTCCTGGATGGCGTCAACCGCGCCCGCATCGACCGGGTTCGGTGCGCACGCCGTGAGAAACGTCAACATCGCCGAGGCAGCCAGAACTCCGGCGGCGCGTGCGAACATTTCCCGGTCCCTTGATCGCGACATGCTGCAACTTACCCTTCAGGTCCGTGCGCGGGTTGATTCCGGTCAACGGCTGCTTTGTCCGATAGCACGCGAACCCTACATCATCCATCGGGCGATGATGTTGCGGTGTGTCTCGCTTGTTCCAGAGTAGATCGTCGCCGCCCGCACGGCCAGATATTTGGCCATGGCGTGCGCGCCGTCCTCCATCGCCTCGTCGCGGGAATGCCGGGGGGCCATGGCCATCGGTCCGAAAACGTCGAGCGCGAATGCGGCGACCTTCTGGTGCAGCTCGCTGCCGATGAGTTTGAGCATGGAAGGGTTCGCGTCGTCGTTCGCGCGCGGCCGTCCGGAGGGCAGGGCGTCCTGCTCCAGCTGGGCGAACGCCTCAAGCTCGATCTGAAGGCCCGCGAGCCGCGCGTGGAGCCCGTCGTCGAGATCGCCGGATGCTGCGAGCGCCTGCGCCCCGCGATGCAGGATGCGGCGCACCAGCGCCGATGGCGAATTGTTGGAGCGGGCCAGCTGCATGAGCCGCTTGGCGACGCCCCAGCCTTCACCTTCCGCGCCGATCCTGTTCTCGACAGGAACGCGCACGCCGTCGAAGAACACCTGGTTGACCTCATGCTCTCCCGCGAGATCGATGATCGGCGCGATCGAGATGCCCGGCGTGTCGACGTCGAGGAGCAGGAAGGTCAATCCGTTCTGCGGCTTTCCTTCGGATGCGGTGCGCACGACGGCGAACATGCGGTTGGCCAGGTGCGCGCCCGTGGTCCAGATCTTGGTCCCGTTGATCACGTAATGATCGCCGTCGCGCTCGGCGCGCGTCGAGATTGTCGCAAGGTCCGATCCGGCGCCGGGTTCCGAGAAGCCCTGACACCACATGTCCTCACCCGAGAGCATGGGTTGCAGGTAGCGGGCGCGCTGCGCCGGGAATCCTTGCTCGATGATCAGCGGGCCGAGACTGCGCAGGCCCGTCGCGAACAGCAGCGGCGCGTCATTCAGCGCGCATTCGCGCTCAAAGAGAAAGCGTCGTCGCGCGGACCAGCCCGTTCCGCCCCATTCTGCAGGCCACGCCGGCGCCACCCATCCGCGCTCGTAGAGCCTGCGGTGCCAGAGGCGGCATGCGCCCATGTCGGCATGCACGCCGAGAGTGCGACGGCCTGCCTCACGGAGGTCGGGCGTCAGCGCCGTATCGAGAAAGGCGCGCACCTCCTCCAGAAAGGCGCCATCGCGCGCCTCAACTGCTGCAGGGTCGGCGATATTGCGACCCGCAAGGCCAGACATGGTTTGGTCTCCAGCCGCCCACCGGCCGATTTCGGGAGCGCAGGTCTGATGTTAGGATTTGATGCGTCTCGCCCGATTGACGCGCATCAACGATTCGGAAGTTGTATCTGGCGCGCCGCCGTCGCGAACGATTCGCGTTTGCGCACAGCGCGGGCGCGGATGGGGCCAAGCTGCGACAACTTGCTCTGTCGGGTCACGCGGGTGCTTGATCTTGGTCAAACAATTTTAGTGACTCTGACGTCAACTTCATCTCATCCAGAAGGGGAGACAAGATGTTGAACAGTCGTATCTTCGCGCTTTCGCTCATTGCGGCGGCGGCGTTCGCTGCGCCGGCCCAGGCCGGCGTTTTGGACAACGTGCAGATCAAGGTCGGCGTATCCGGCGTGATCCCGGACGAAAGCGCCGACATCACGGTGATCGGCGGCGACGTCGACATTTCTGATGAGTATGTTCCGACGCTCGCGATCGAGTACTTTTTCAACGACAACGTTTCCGCCGAACTGCTCTGCTGCGCGGCGCAACACGACGTGAAGGCGGTCGGCACGGCGCTCGGCACGGTCGATCTCGGCCAGATCACGCACTTCCCGCCGACGGTCACGCTGAAGTATCGCTGGACCAACCTCGGCGCGTTCCAGCCGTATGTCGGTGCGGGTGTGAACTACACGCATTTCTTCAATGAAGAGCTGCCGGCCGGCGGAACAGTGACCTCCATCTCGTATGATGACTCTTTCGGCGGTGCGCTGCAGGCAGGCGCGGACTTCAAGCTGAACGACCACTGGTCGCTGAACGCTGACGTCCGCAAGATCTGGATCAGCACGGACGTGACGATCATGGCCGGCGCGACGCGCATCGACGCAAACGTCGACGTGAACCCGTGGGTGACGTCGCTTGGCGTCGGCTACCGGTTCTGATCCGATGAATGGAAGCGGCGACCGGGAAACCGGTCGCCGTATTTCCTCCCGACACCACCAAGGGCGCGAAAACAGCGACCGGGCAGATAACAAGGGAAGGATAAACAGACATGATGCGCGTGACGCTTGTTCAGGGCCCGCCCCAGAACGTCCAGACTTTCGACAATGAACTCACCAACCGCCTCGACAGCGATGACGTCGAGGTCGTTCGCGAAATTTTCAACACGCCACTGACCGGATCCTACAACTGGGACTACGAGGCGGCCAACGGCAAGATCCGTCGCCTCTACGAGCTCGGCAAGAAGTTCAACTGGAATTCCGAACTCGACGTTGCGTGGGACACGCCGTTCCCCAAGGACCAGTCGCCGAATTCCGACAAATTGCCCAACGCCTTCGCCGGGCATCCGAAGTACGAGGCGCTGACGCCCGAGCAGAAGACCGAGTTCGCGTGGCGGAGCCTTGCGCAGACGCTGTCGCAATTCATGCACGGCGAGCAGGGCGCCCTTCTTGTCGCCTCGCAGCTGGTTTCCTGCGCGCCGACCTACGACGCCAAGCTCTACGCCGCTTCGCAGACCTTCGACGAAGCGCGGCACGTGGAAGTGTTCCATCGTTACCTGAAGGAACGCTGCAAGGTCATCTACCCGATCAACCCGAGCCTGAAGGCGCTGCTCGACAAGGTGCTCACCGACGCACGCTGGGACCTGAAGTTCATCGGCATGCAGGTGCTGATCGAAGGGCTCGCACTGGCGGCGTTCCAGTCGATGCATGCCACGACCAGCGATCCGCTGCTGAAGCAGGTGGTCGAACTCGTGATGCGCGATGAGGGCCGTCACGTCGCTTTCGGCGTGAACTATCTGGAGGACTGGATCCGCGCGATGCCTCAGGAGGAAATCGAGGAGCGCGCACAGTTCGCCTACGAGGCCTGCGCGATCATGCGCGAGCGGCTCTTCTCAACGGATGTCGCCGAGGAATTCGGCTTCGACGCGGAAGAGGCGCGCCGGCTCACCATCGACAGCGAAGGCGGGCGCGCCTTCCGCAACTTCCTGTTCGAACGGATGATCCCGAACCTCAAGCGTGTCGGACTGCTCACCGAGAAGGTGCGGCCAAAGTTCGAGGCGCTCGGCGTCCTTCAATACGAAAACCTTTCCCACGACGGCCAGATCGACTGGGCGCAACTCGAACGCCCGTTGCCGATCGGCGACGACTGGAATCCGGTCCGTACCGCTGCAGAATAGACGACAGACCTCCTCCCCCGAACTGTAGCGGGACCTTGCGCCGCCCCGGCTTGCCGAGGGCGGCGCACTCATGTCCGGATCCTGTCTACACGGGCACGGTGATGTGCTTGCCGCCGAAGACCGCCTGCCAGTTCTCGATCTCCGTGACGACGATGTCGTCGGCTGCGTGCGCCAGGTCCGCGACGGGGCCGTAGTCGATCTCCGAATCCGGCGCCTGGATCAGCAGCGCGACGCGCGCGTGCACTGCATCAAGCTTGCCGGCTGTTACCTCCGAAATCGCCGCGAACCGCTCGAAATCGCCAAAGAAGCGGATACCCGCGATCGCGCCGCCGAAGGTCGGCAGGAGTACGCCCAGAAACGTGAAGACGTTGGCGATCTCCTTCAAGGCGTGCTTCTCGATCGGGCGCCACGCGTTGAAGATCATGACGGACAGATAGGCCGCCACCGACACGACGGCGAGCTGGAAGAGCGCTTCCGACAGCCGGTCGAGGTTGTGGTGGACCGTGGTGAGCTTGCTCGCCTTTGCGTGATGGTAGTCGCGCTGCACGGTGACGTGCTTGTCCAGGAGGTCGGTCAGCGCCTGCCGGAGATAGGCCGGGGTCACCGCCACGTGCGGCAGCCCGACCTCACGCAGCGCGTGACGTGCATAGTGCTCTGGCCAGGACGTTTCTGTGCCGCGCGGCCATCGCCCCGGCGCGCGCGCGGCGCCGAGGGTCAGGAGCAGCGGACTGTGACGGAGATACTCAGCGACGCGGCGGGTTTCAAACCAGCGGCCGTGCCAGCGTTTTCTCTGGCCGAAAAAAGTGATGAGCAGGATCGCCGAGAGCAGCGCGAACTCGAACAGGGCGAACGCCCACTTCGCCTTTGAGTCAGCAAACGGCATGTAGGCCATGCCGCCGACGATCGCGAACGCAGACAGCATGAAGTTGACGATCATGCCGCCGCGATAGGCGTCTGACAGGCGCGAGGAGATGCCATCGGCCCACGCGAAACGGCGCAACACGGCGTCCTCGATCTTTTGTGCGAAGCCCGGATCCGCGCCGGGCATCGTGCGTGTGACCTCAAGCACCTCTGCGCCGCTCCCTGCGCCGATCGCGTCCGGGGTCTCGTAGGTCATCCGCAGGTCGCGCCAGGGATTTCGCCCTTTCTCGCCGCCGAACAGGGCCTCGATGCGCCGGTAGGCCTGCCCGAAGGGATTGCTGCGCGCGCGCCAGTGCGTCGCATCGAGCGCGGACGCGCCCGGGTGGGCGTTCGGCGCGCCATGACCGTTCGCCACCCGGTCCGGCTCTGCGGGATGCAGCGCCTCGCGCACCAGCCGCGCGAGCGCCTGTTCGCGATCCGCCGTCGGCTCCGAGCGCAGGCAGGCGAGCGACTCGGGCGCCCGCAGGATGCGCCAATCTTCCGGCGCGGCGGCGTCGATCCATATTGCTGCGGCGCCCATGCCGAGCGCCATCGCCACGGTATGTCCCGTGCCGCCGACGAAGGTCCGGCGCGCGCCGTCCCAGATGGCGATGATGAAGTCCGACTGTTCGACAACCAGTCGCGAGGCGAGCGCAACCCGTTCTGACGTGTCGGCGGCGAATGCGTCGGCAAGCGCCCGGTCTCCCGGCGCGTTGTGCGCCGCGATGAAATCGGCGACGAGAGTCTCGTCGTCGTCTGCCAGTTCGAAGACGCGGGCCTTGCCGTAGAGATCGTTGATCGCGTCCGCGCGGGCGCGGGTAGCGGCGTCGGCCGCCGCGCCGCCGGCCACCAGCGCGAGGGCGTCGGGCGCCGAGGTCGGCGCCGCGTTGATCGCGCAATTCAGGGTGCGTCCGAAGGGAAGGGGCGCCACCAG
>WRPF01000284.1 GCA_009773335.1 Caulobacteraceae bacterium | reverse complement strand
CACCACCGCGGTGATTCGCCTCGACCACGCCGTAGGGCGCGACACGACGGGGCCGTGAGGCGCCGACCTGACGCGCCGCGCGCGCTCCTCGCCGTTGACACCTCGATACCTCGCGGTATCGTGCCCCCCTTCGCGCGGCGCAAACCGCGCGTCTCGCCCAGATAGCTCAGTTGGTAGAGCAGGGGATTGAAAATCCCCGTGTCGGCGGTTCGATTCCGTCTCTGGGCACTGAGTTTGCGGCAAACAGGGGGTTTTCTTGGGGGGCGACGTGTCCAATGGATCCGCCGAGTACGGCGATTCCGCTCGGTGCTGTTGCACATGTGTAGACTGAGCGGTTTTCTTTGCGCGTCGCGCAGATCCGCGTTTCCTCGGCGCCGGGGTGTTGCAGTACAGGCCGATCGCGCGCGGGAGCCGCGCCGCGAGATCGTCGATCGAGAGCCGGCCGTACACGCCTTCGACCATGCGCGTGTCGGCGTGACCCATCCCCTCGCGGCCGCCGAGGTAGATGTCCGCTTGGTCTCTCGTCGGCAAGGAAGACCTCGGCGGTGCCGCCTTCGACAGGGACCCGATCGATGCTGTTTGTCGACCGGCGCGGGCGACGGGCGGCATCGCGAACGACAGGCTGGCACTGGTCCTCGTCGGCAACTCGCGCGAGGTCCGGGTCGCGCTGCCGCCATGGACGATTGCATGGTGTCGTCGCTCCTTGCGATAGGACGCTAGACACCGTCGCGGACTGACAGGGTCGGCGCGACGCCCTCGTGCTTGCCGCCATGATGACGCCATGGTAGCGTCACGCATGGTTCGCACGCAGATATACCTGTCCGCAGCGCACCTTCGCGCGCTCCGGCGAGCGGCCGCCGAGACGGGCGTTAGCGTCACCGAGGTCGTGCGGAGGCTGGTCGCCGAGCACGTGGAGGGCCGGCGCGGTGTGCGCCCAATCGGCAAGGAGCAAGTGATGCGCTTCGTGGCGCTTGGGCGAAGCGGGCACAGCCGGACCTCGGAAAACCACGATCGCGCGCTCGACGAGGCCATGCGTGCAAGCGCTGTTC
>WRPF01000283.1:440-1006 GCA_009773335.1 Caulobacteraceae bacterium | reverse complement strand
ATTGCGTGCGCGCTACTCCTGGGATGCGGGGCCGCGTGCCTGATCGCGGCGGTCGTCGTGCACGTGCGCGCGGCACGCGACGCCGACGCGACGGGCGTGGGCTCGCGGGCGGATGCGTTCGTGACGCTGGGCGTGCTCGGTGGAGTCGCCGTGGCGGCGTTCGTGGGTCGCGACCTCTCGTGGACCACGACCGTGCGTCCCGTGGGGCAGGAGCGCCTGGTGCAGCTCTTCATCTACAACTACGACCGCCCGTTTCCCGAGCACCTCGACTACCGTGCGCCGTTCACCGCCTTCGCGATCCTGTCGGGCGCGCTCGCGCTGTGTGCCGCGCTGCGTTTCGCGCGCCCGGTGTTCGTGCACGCATTCATCGCGCTGGCGGTCGTGTGCAGCGCGTGGACGCTGAACGTGTACATGCTCGATCTCACGCCGCACTGGTCGCAGCGCGATCTGGTCAAGCGCTACTACCGCGAGCGCCGCGGTCCGGACGAAGCGTTCGTCGCCTGGCAGATGAACTGGAAGGGCGAAAACTTCTACACCGGCAACCGCGTGGCCGTGTTCGTGGATCT
>WRPF01000283.1:0-427 GCA_009773335.1 Caulobacteraceae bacterium | reverse complement strand
CGCGCGCAAGGGCAAGCGCGCCTTCGTGGTCATGGAGCACAAGCGCCTCGATCGCTTCAAGACGCTCGCCGGCAAGCGCGTGGTCAAGCCGCTCACCACCGAGCGCGACAACAACAAGTTCGTGCTGGTCGAAGTTCGAATGTGACGTGGGGCCGCTGGCGGGCGCCGTCTACTGCAGCGAGTGTTCGTCGCGCTGTTGGTTCGCCACCGTCAGGCGCGCGAGCCGCGCGAGGTTGGGGGTGTCGATGCTCGACCCGCGCTCGGGCACCGCGAGCATGCCGTCGACGACTTCGGGCACGAACACGATCGGCTGACCGGCGGCGTTGTAGCCAAGCTCGACCAACATCTCCGCCTCGAAGCGCCGGCACTTCTTCTCGCAGCAGTCGAACGCCTGCACCACACGATAGAAACCCTCCGGTGGTAGAGG
>WRPF01000060.1 GCA_009773335.1 Caulobacteraceae bacterium | reverse complement strand
GCTGCCCGCCGCCGCGCTCTCGCCGCCGGACGCCGACCAGATCACGCGCCTGCTGCGGCGCGGCCCCGTCCGCGTGAAGCTCGAAATCACGGTGACGACGCGCGAGGAGGTCGCCTCCGGCAACGTCATCGGCGAGATCGTCGGCCGTGAACGGCCCGACGAGATCGTCGTCATCGGCGGTCACCTCGATTCCTGGGACCAGGGCACCGGCGCCATCGACGACGGCGCGGGCGTGGCCATCACCACCGCCGCCGCGCGTCTCATCCGCGATCTCCCGCGCCGTCCGCGCCGCACGATCCGCGTCGTGCTGTGGGGTTCGGAAGAAACCGGCGTGCATGGCGGCGCGGCCTACGCGCGCGAACACGCGGCGGAGCTCGACAAGCACATCGTCGCGGCGGAATCCGATTTCGGCGCGGATGTCGTCTATCGCCTTAGCACGAAGTTCGGCGAAGGCGCGCTGCCGTATGGGCGCGCCATGCAGCGGGCGATGGCGCCGCTCGCGGTCAACGCAGGACCGAACACGGCGGGCGGCGGCGCCGATGTCGGCGGCATGCGCGCCGGCGGCGTGCCGATCGCCGATCTCGACCAGAACGGCTGGGACTATTTCGACTACCACCACACGCCGGACGACACGCTGGACAAGATCGACCGCGTGAAGCTGAACCAGAACGTCGCCGCCTATGCGACGTTCGCGTATCTTGCTGCCGAAATGGACTGGGATTTCCGCAAGACGGCGGAGACGCCGGCGCCGGTGGCGCGGTAGGGTCTGTCGAAACACCGACGCATTGTGAACCGACGCATTGGGAGGAGGGCTCTATGGGCCGCATATTCGGATGGCTGGTTCTCGCGGCGCTGATTGCCGGCGCCGCCTGGGTCTACTTCTTCATGCAGGCGGCGGGCGTGTTCACGACCATCGCGCCGAAGTCCGCCGGCGTCTGCCGCGCGGTCACCGGGGGCGGGATCGTCGGCATCGAGGATCTGACGATTGATCCTGACACAAAGCTCGCCTTTCTCTCCGGCTATGACCGGCGCGCAGATGGCGCCGGCGGCGCGGCGCGCGGCGCCATCTGGACCTACGATCTCAATGTGCAGGACGCCGACCCCGTCGACGCCACGTCGTCGGCGCTGCCGGCCGGGTTCTCGCCGCACGGCATTTCGCTCTGGCGCGGCGCGGACGGCCGCAAGACGCTGTTTGCGATCAATCACGCGGGCGCCCGGCACGCAATCGAAGTGTTTGATGTGGTCGGGTCGACGCTGACACACAGACGGACGGTGACCGGTCCGGCGCTCGTCTCGCCGAACGACGTCGTGGGCGTCGGCGCCGATGCGTTTTACGTGACCAATGACCATGCTAATCCGGGCGGCTGGCGGCGCACGGCGGAAGACTATCTGCGGTTGCGGGAGACGACCGTCCAGTTCTTCAACGGCGAGGATTTCACGCAGGCGCTGTCCGGCATCGGCGGCGCCAACGGAATCGCCGTGAGCGCGGACGGCGGGTCGGTGTATCTGTCCGCCGGCTCGGAACGCATCGTCTATGTCTACGACCGCGACCTGCAGACCAGCGCGCTGACGCGCCGCGCGGCGGTCGCTGTGCCGGGCTTCGCCGACAACATCGAGGTGCTGGCGGACGGCGACCTTCTGCTCGGCCTCCACTCGAAGATATTCCAGCTGCTCGCGCATTTCGCCGATGCGTCGAAGCTCTCTCCGAGCCACGTCATGCGGCTGAAGCAAGACGGCAAGGGCGGCTTCGTCCCGCAGACCGTCTACTACAACGACGGCGCGGAGATTTCCGGCGTGAGCGTCGCGGCCGGCGCCGGTGACCGGATGCTGATCGGCGCGATCATGGAGCCGAAGATCCTCGACTGCGTGACGGACGCCGCCCGCTAGATCCAGCCGGCTTCGCGCAGCGCCTTCACGTTCGGGCGGCTCACCGGAGCTTCGCCGCCGCCGGGCAGGATGAGGCTCACGCGCGCGCCGTCGCGCCTCACCTCCGTCACGGCGTCGCGCGCCACCCACCAGGAGCGGTGCACCTGCGCGCCTTCGAGGCCCTCGAGCTCCACGATGGCGTCGGCCAGGCGCATGAGGATGAGGTCGGAGCCCTTCGAGGTGTGCAGCCGGAGGTAGTGATCCTCCGCCTCGACGGCGTGGATCGCAGCGCCCATCAGCTTCGGCGGCAGACGCTCCAGGAAGCGGATCTTCGACGCGGGCGCGCCGGGCGATGGCGCATGGGTTGCGGGACCGGGCCGGTTCGCAGCCATGTTGATAGCCGTCATCGCGGCCGAGACGATCATCACCGCGCCGAAAAAATACGGACCCTCGCCGATCACGAACGGCCGACGGAAGGCAAACGTCGTCGCGCTCCAGACGATGAGTGTCATCGGCGCAGAGATGAGCAGCGTGATCAGCGCCCACAGGCGGAACGGCTTTTCCCCGATCTTCGGCCGCTGCGAGATCGGCTTGCTGACGACCGCTCCCACGACCGAGCCCGCGAGCAGGACGCCGATCCAGTAGGCGAGCCGGAGCCACAGGGGCGCGCCGGCGAAACCGAACGCGCCGACGACTGCCATGAACACGCCTGCGCCGATGGCGATCGTCGCGGTGCGCCCGTGCGCTTGCGCCAGCGCCGCGACAGTTCGCGAAGCGTCAGCGGCAAACCCATGCGGCTTACGGGATTTTTCTGTCGGTTCGCGCATGCGGGCGGGCGTTCATCCGGGACGGCTGGCAGGGAGATGCGGCGCGTCGATCAATGCCGCCGCCGATGGAGATGCCTGATGAACACCCTCGCCGACAAGTCCGCCCGTCCGCAGCTTGCCCTGCGCATCGCAGGCGCCTTGGCGGTCGCCGTCGGCGGCGTCGCGATGATCGCGTTGAGCCCGGGAAATCTCGGCGGGGCGCTGTCGCACGCGAGTTTCCACCTGAAGGCGCCGGACCTGCACCTGATCGCGCGGCAGTCGCCTGTGCTTCTCACCCACATATTCTCCGCTGTGACCGCGCTAGCGATCGGCATCGTGATCCTTTCGCGTCCCAAGGGGCGGGGCCTGCACAAGACGCTCGGCTGGGGCTGGGTCATCGCGATGGCTTCGGCGGCGGTCAGTTCACTCTTCCTCTCGGGCCTCAACGGCGACCGGATGAGCCTCATTCATCTCCTGTCCGGGTGGACGATCATCGCCCTGCCGATGGCGATTTTCGCGATCCGCAGCCGCAAGGTGGAGATGCACCGCCGGATGATGACGGGGCTGTTCACCGGCGGGCTCGTCATAGCCGGGTTGCTCACGTTCCTCCCGGGCCGTCTGATGTGGGACGTGTTCTTCAGCTGACGCCGGGACGGCGGAAACACGCCTATCACCCTGGAATGTTCCAGAATGGGTCGCTACCGGCCGGCGGACGCCCGGTCCGGGCATGAAATCTTTACCCATTCGACCCAGTTTCCGTCCCGTGACGCGCCTTGAATCCGTGGCGCATCCGCACCGAGCGGCGGCGCGCCCGTGCAGGGAGGGGTTGTGCGAGTGTTACCGATCAGATTTGGCGAAAAGACCGAAGCGTCCGGCCCGATCGCGAAGTTCACGCGCAACGCAATCTTCCTGCTGATGGGCATAAGCGTGGCCGGGGCGGGCTGGTCCGCCGTCGGCATGTTCGACCTGATGCACGATCGTTCTGTGGAGAACGAACGGGACAAGGTCGAGGCCGAAGACTTCAGCCGCCTCATCGCCCTGCGCGCCGATCTCCGGTACCAGGTGGTGCAGGTGCAGCAGTATCTGAGCGATGTCTCCGCCACGCGCGCCATGGATGGCCTCGACGACGGCTTTTCGGCAGCCGCGGAACACGCAGAGCAGTTCCGGAAGGATGTCCAGGCGTTCGAGGGCGTCGCACAGCGTCGCGACGCAAAGGAACTGGTCGCGGCCTTGCACAATGCGAGCGCGGCCTTTCCCGCCTACTATGAAACCGGTCAGCGGATGGCCCGGCTCTATGTCGCTGGCGGCCCCGCCTCCGGCAACAGGTTGATGGGCCAGTTCGATGCATCCGCCGAACATCTGGATGAAAGCATGCAGGCGCTCGACAAGGCGTTCGATGCCTACTCGCAGGCGTCGGAAGCCCGTGACGACGTGACGGAAGGGGCCTACCTTTCAAAGCAACAGCACAACGTCATCATCCAGCTGGCGACAGCCTTCGCCATCGCCGCGCTCGGGCTTGTCATTGTCGTCATGACGCAGCGAAGACTTCTCTCACCGCTGGCGCAATCCATCGGCGCGCTGAACGCGCTTGCGCAGGGCGACAGGTCTGCGCGTCTCGACGGCGCCGACCGCAACGATGAAATCGGCGATCTCGCCCGCGCGCTGGTGAAATTCCGCGATGCTGCGAACGAGAAGGAGCGCCTCGAATCGCTGGCCGCCGCAGAGCGCACCGCCGCCGAAGCGGAGCGTGCGCAGGCCGAAGCGGCCAGGATCGCTGCAGCGGATGAGCTCTCCTTTGTGGTCACGCAGGTCAAGGAAGGGCTCAACAGGCTTTTCGAGGGCGATCTGCGCCACCGGATGACGGATCACTTCCCGCCGCACTTCAAGTCCATCCGGATGGACTTCAACCATACCGCCGAACGTCTCGAACAGACGATGGCGTCAATCCTCACCGCGACGGACGGCATGCACGGCACGGCCAGCGAGATCACATCCGCCGCCGACGATCTCTCCCGCCGCACCGAGCAGCAGGCGGCCGGACTCGAACAGGCCGCCGCCGCGCTCGAGCAGATATCGGCGACCGTGAAAGCCAACGCCGAGAACGCAAGGAAGATGCGCACGGTCGCGACCACCGCCGGCGAAGAGGCGGCCGAGAGCGGCGTGGTTCTCAAGGAAACGATCGATGCAATGGCGAAGATCGAGAAGTCCTCGCTCGAGATCGCGCGCATTCTCGGCGTGATTGACGAGATTGCGTTCCAGACGAACCTGCTGGCGCTCAACGCTGGCGTGGAAGCGGCACGGGCCGGCGACGCCGGGCGCGGCTTCGCCGTCGTGGCGACCGAGGTGCGCGCGCTTGCGCAGCGGTCGTCCGAAGCCGCCAAGGACATCAAGAACCTGATCAACACCAGCACCGCCGACGTGGGAACCGGAGTGAAGCTTGTCGGACGCACCGCGGACGCGCTGGACCGGATCGCCGGGCGGGTCAGGGAGATCGGCAGTCTCGTGACCACCGTTGCGTCGTCCGCCGACGAGGAGTCCCGCGCCGTCTCGGAAGTCAGCAGCGCGGTGAACGAGATGGACCAGATCACCCAGCAGAACGCCGCGATGGTCGAGGAATCGACTGCCGCCAGCCATTCCCTTGCGGGAGAGGCCGGCACGCTGGCGGCGATGGTGCGGCAGTTCAAGGTCGGTGCAACGTCCCCGGACGCCGCGGTTTCGTTGCGCAGGGCGGGCTGAACGCCACGCCCGGGGTTGCGCGCGCTGCACGTTCCCGTATTGGCTGACGCCGGTGCAGAACAGAGGAACGCGCGATGAAACTCTACACAGGTCTGGGCCCCAATCCGCGCGTGGTGCGCCTGTTCATGGCGGAGAAGGGGATCACCCTGCCGCTCGTCGTCGTGGACCTCGTGGCCAACGAAAATCGCGGCCCCGCGCACACCGCGCGCAATCCCGCAGGCCAGCTGCCGACGCTCGAACTCGATGACGGGTCGATGCTCGCCGAGATCACCGCGATCTGCGAGTATCTCGAAGAGAAGCATCCGACGCCCGCGCTGATCGGCGCGACACCGGAAGAGCGCGCCAATGTGCGCATGTGGACACGCCGCGTCGATCTCAACGTCTGCGAACCGATGACCAACGGCTTCCGCTTCGCTGAAGGCCTGCCGCTGTTCAAGGATCGCGTGCACTGCATTCCCGCCGCTGCGGATGACCTCAAGCAGATCGCGCGTGGCCGGCTGACCTGGCTCGACGGCCTGATCGCGGGCCGCGATTTCATCGCCGGGCCGAAGATATCGCTCGCCGACCTGCTGCTGTTCGCCTTCCTCGAGTTCGGTGCGCAGGTGGGCCAGCCGCTTGATCCGGCCAACAGGAACCTCGCCGCGTGGTACGCCCGCATGGCCGCGCGCCCGAGCGTGACGGCGGTATGAAGCTCTAACGAAAAAAGCCCCCATAGTGCGACCACCGTCCTTCCCCGTGAGGGGAAGGTGGCATTCGCGAAGCGAATGACGGATGGGGCGGTAAGCTAACCGTCGACAATGAGCCGCCGCCCCATCAGTCAGCACATGCGTGCTGACAGCTTCCCCTCGCGGGGAAGCACGGCGGACATGCGCAGCATTCTCAAGCTATCTCCCGGCGTGAGTCGCGGGTAGGACCGGGCACGATGACATCCCTGCGCAACATCGCGTCGCTGGTGGCGGCGATCACCATCCTGCAGCTCGCGCAGGGGCTGATGGGCGTCTACCTGCCGCTGGCGATGAGCGCGGACCGCCTTCAGGGCGCGGCCATCGGCTTCGTCGGCGCGATGTATTCGGCGGGCTTCATGGCCGGCGCCTGGTACGGGCCGATGATGCTGGCGCGTGTCGGCCACATCCGCGTGTTTTCGGCGGCGGCGGCGATCGTGACGGCGTCAACGCTGTGCCTCGCGGGCGCCAACGATGCGATCTCGTGGGGCGTGCTGCGCGGGATCATGGGGTTCTCCGTCGCGTTCGTGTTCATCTCCGTCGACAGCTGGATGAGCATTTCCGTCGCCCGCGAGGAGCGGGGCGGGGTGATGGGCGTCTATCAGGTGCTGACAAAAGCTGCGCTCACGCTCGGACCGTTTCTGGCGTTCGGCGCCATTCCGGGCGCGGCGGGGCCGTTGATGATCGCTGGCGCGCTGCAGGCGCTGGCGATCGTGCCGATCAGCCTCACCTCGAAGGCCCAGCCCGCGCCGCCGTCGGCGCAACCGCTGGCGTTGCGCGAGCAGTTCAATGTGGCGCCGGCGGCGGTGACGGCGTCGTTCTTCGCGGGCTTCGTGAATGCCGGCGTGATGACGCTCGCGCCGCTTTATGCGGTGGAGCATTTCGGCGTTGCGCAGGCGACGACATTCCAGGCGGCGGCGTTCGCGGGATCGCTGATCCTGCAATGGCCGGCGGGGAAACTCTCCGACCGCGTCGACCGGCGGCTCGTGATTGCAGGACTTTCCGGCATGGCGGCGCTCGCGGCCTTTGCGCTGGCGTTGTTCGGACCGCGGCTCGGCTTTGCCGCAGCCGCTGCGCTCTTTGCGCTGTGGGGTGCGGGCGCTCTCTCGTTCTACGGCCTCGCCGTCGCGCACATGGCCGATCGTGCGGAACCGGGGCGCATCGCACAGGCCGCGTCCGGATTGCTGTTCGTCTGGGCGGCCGGCTCGATCGCGGGACCGTTGCTGCTCGGTCTCGCGGTGGAGGCGGCGGGGCGCAATGCGATGTTCTGGTTCGCGGGCCTTTCGGGCGCGGCGCTCGTCGCCTTCATGCTCTACCGGCGCACGGAACGGACGCAGGCCGAAACCACGCGCAAGGACTCCATGGCGCCCGCCACCGCCACCAGCGTCGCCGCCGCCGATCTCGCCTATGGCGGGGAGGACGCGCCCGACGGCATTGCGCCCCCACCCATCGAGGGGAAGGGGGCGGGTTGAAAACGGACGGCGTGCAGTTATCGAATGTCAAACTCGGCCAACAATGGCCCAGGTCGGCAGTGAGCCCAGGAGTCGGAACTCATGGCGAAACACCGGATTTATTCGACCAGCTTCGCGAGCGTCTATCCTCTTTACATTGCGAAAGCAGAGAAAAAGGGACGTACAAAAGCAGAGGTCGATCAGATCATCTCATGGTTGACCGGCTATGGTCAGAAGGAGCTGAAAACCCAGTTGGAAAAGCAGACTGACTTTGAAACGTTCTTTGCGGAGGCCCCAAAGATCAATCCTTCGCGGGCCTTGATCAAGGGCGTGGTTTGCGGCGTCCGGGTCGAGGATATTCAGGAGCCAACCATGCGGGAAATTCGCTACCTGGACAAGCTGATCGATGAGCTGGCGCGGGGAAAAGCAATGGACAAAATCCTGCGGAAAGATTGATTCCGAGCGATCAGCATCATCCCGCACCCCACCTCTCAAGGCGCGGGAAAATCGTCGGCGCGCTGCCGTTCTGGGGCGCGATCAAGACACGGCCCTGGGCGGTCTCGTTTGTGCGGGGGGGGCGGGAGCGGCGGCGCTTTATGATCCGGTCTTTACGTCAGCCGTGCGCGGCTGGCCGGATCTGGCGGTCGCGGCGGCGGGATTTGCGCTGCTGCAGTGGCTGAAGGCGCCCGCCTGGCTGGTCGTCCTGATCGTCGGCGCCGCAGGCGCGGGGTTGGTTCTTGCGGGCTTTGCCGGGCCAGTCCATTAGAGCGGCTGATTTTTCCAACTCTCGACCGGAAGGACGTCCGATGAACATCCACGAGTATCAGGGCAAGGCCATCTACGCGAAATACGGTCTCCCGGTCTCGAAGGGCTACGCCGCCTTCACGCCGCAGGAGGCCATCGAGGCCGCCGCGAAGCTGGGCGGGCCGCTGTGGGTGGTGAAGAGCCAGATCCATGCGGGCGGCCGCGGCAAGGGCAAGTTCAAGGAAGCCACGGCCGGCGAGAAGGGCGGCGTGCGCCTCGCCTTCAAGGCCGAGGACGTGGGCATCTTCGCCGAGCAGATGCTGGGCGCCACGCTCGTCACCGCGCAGACCGGCCCCGCAGGCCGCGTCGTTAAGCGCCTCTACATCGAGGACGGCTCCGACATCGAGAAGGAACTGTATCTCTCCGCGCTCGTCGACCGCGAAACCGGCGGCATCTCGTTCATCGCCTCGCCGGACGGCGGCATGGATATCGAGAAGGTCGCCCACGACACGCCGGAGCGCGTCCATACGATCGCCACGGACCCGACGACCGGCGCCACCGACGCCGATGGCAAGAAGGTTGCGGCCGCCCTCGGGCTCACGGGCCATCTCGAGGCCGAGTGCGTCGACGTCGTGAAGAAGCTCTACGAGATGTTCACCAAGGAGGACATGAGCCTCCTCGAGATCAACCCGCTGATCGTCACGAAGGAAGATCACCTCAAGCTGCTCGACGCGAAGATCAGCTTCGACACCAACGCCGGCTACCGCCATCCCGAATGGGCCGAGCTGCGCGATCTCGGCGAGGAAGATGAGAAGGAAATCGAGGCGTCGAAGTACGACCTCGCCTACATCGCCCTCGACGGCGACATCGGCTGCATGGTCAACGGCGCGGGCCTCGCCATGGCGACGATGGACATCATCAAGCTGTTCGGCTCCGAGCCCGCGAACTTCCTCGACGTGGGCGGCGGCGCGAGCAAGGAAAAGGTCACGGCCGCCTTCAAGATCATCACCGCCGACCCGAAAGTGAAGGGCATCCTCGTCAACATCTTCGGCGGCATCATGAAGTGCGACGTGATCGCCGAAGGCGTGATCGCGGCGGTGAAGGAAGTCGGCCTGCAGGTGCCGCTGGTCGTGCGGCTCGAGGGCACGAACGTGGAACTGGGCAAGAAGATCATCAACGAGAGCGGGCTGAACGTGATCTCGGCGGATGATCTGGAGGACGCGGCGCGGAAGATCGTGAAGGCTGTGAAGGGGTAAGTGGAACTCAACATCGCGCTGTGGGCGGCAGTCTACGCTGCGTGCTTTCTTCCGCAGCGCCAGCTGCGAGAAAATCGGCGTCCGTGGTTGGCCAATGTCCTTTTGTTCATCGCCGGGCTGCTGACGGCGGGGTTCCCGTTCCTGTTTGTGGTGAGTTGGGCGCTGATTCAGCCGTTGAGCGGGGGCGACGGCGGCGGGCTAATCATGATGATGTTCGCAGTCCCCATGTGGCTGCTTGTCGGGCTTGGTTTCGCATTCGGCGTGTTCAAATCCTTGCAGAAGCCAGCGCCTGAGCCTGTCCAGGACCCGCTCTGGCTCGCGAGCAGCGCCCCGTCGAACAACTCAACGATCTTGCCACGATTTCAGCGCCTGATCCGCACGCTGTGCGAGGGGTGGGGGTTCTGCGGATGCATCGCGGACGATGGCAGTCCGCGCCGCGTCAACGACTATCTTCCGAATTCCGGCGAAGTCTCGGCGCTTCAATTCGCCGATTGGCTGCTACTCGCCGAATGGCCCGGAGATCATTCCGACCCCGCATTTGAAGATTTTCGAGCGAGTTGGCGCGAGAAGATTGCTGCTGAGTTTCGGCGTGTCCTCGGCGCGGACTCAGTCGATGCCTCCACTTTGCATCCACCAACCTAGCTTCATGAATTCGAGGTCTCCTGCTATCCTCCACTCATGACCACCATAACCCTCCCCAAGGATCTCGAAGACTGGGCCCGCGCCGAAGTCGCGGCGGGCAGGGCGGCTGACGTGAGCGGGCTGATCGCCGAGATCGTGCGGGAGCACCGCGCGGTCTATGCGAGCCACAAGGCGCTTGTGGAGGAAGCTTACAGGTCCGTCGAACGGGGCGAGGCCATCAGCGAGGAAGACTTCGACGCGGAGGTCGATGGCTGGATCGCGGAAGACCGCGCCGCCACGAAATGAAGGCGGTGCGCCTGCGGTACGCGCCAGAGGCCCGTCGCGACTTGGCTTCGATTCGTGCGTACATCTCGGGTCAGTCGGGTCGGAGGCGGGCCGCCATCGTCACCGAGCGAATACGTGACCGGATAAGAGGCACGCGCGACATGCCTGAAACTGGCGTGGCTCGCCCCGAATTCCGGCCAGATTGCCGGTTCGTGGTCGAACACCCGTACATGATCTACTACGTGTTCGCGCACGGTGAGATGGTTGTCCTCCGCATCCTTCACGCTGCCCGGGACCGCGATTCCATCATGCGCGGCGTGCAGGAAGAGGCGCTCGCATTCGAGGCGTGCGCCTGACTCTCCGGCGGCGCTACTTCTTCTTTTTCTTCTTGATCTCCGCGCCGATCGACCAGGCGTGGCCGAACGGGTCCAGCAGGCGCCCGTAGCGGTCGCCCCAGAACTGGTCCGCCAGCGGCATGGTGATCTTCAGGCCTGAGGCGACGGCGCGATCCCACCACTTGTCGGCGTCATCCACCTGCAGGTGGATCGTCACCGTGGTGGTCTTCGCGTCCGTCGGCGCCTTGCTCGCGCCGTCGTCGTATTCGTCGAACACGTCCGACAGCAACACTTCGCCGCCGTTGATCAGCAGCGTCGCGTGCATGAGGCGCTTCTTGTCTTCCGCCTCCATCAGCATCCGCACCTTCGCGCCGAACGCCTTCTTGTAGAGCTCGACCGCAGCCTTGCCGCCGCGGATCGTGAGGTAAGGGGAGACGGTCGCGGCTTCCTTCGCGCCGAGCTTGCGGAGCTTGAACTTCGGCGGCGCGGCGGCCTTTGCGGCCTTTTTCGCGGTTTTCTTGGCGGCTTTCAGTTCTGCGGTCTTCTTCTTGGCGATGGCCATTCGGGCCTCCTTGGATGTCTGGCTATCCGCTTGTGCCACCTGGCGGCGCGTACGCCAATGCAGCCGCACGCCGTCGTTGCTGACTCCACTTGTCAGCAGGGTGGCGGTACGATCCGGCCGTCTTCCAGGGAGAGACCACGATGATCGGTTACGTGACGCTCGGCACGCGCGACCTGCAGCGGGCCGCAAAGTTCTATGACGCCATCGCCAAGGAGATGGGCACGGGCCGGATGATGGAGTTCGACGAGTTCATCGCCTGGGGCACGCCCGGCGGCGGCGCAGGCATCGGTCTCACCAAGCCCTTCGACGGCAATCCGGCGACCGTCGGCAACGGCGTGATGGTGGCGCTCGAAGCCAAGGACAAGGCGCACGTGGACCGCATCTACGCCTGCGCGATGGCCAACGGCGCGACCTGCGAAGGCAAGCCCGGCCCGCGCGGCGACGGCGGCTTCTACGCGGGCTACTTCCGCGATCCCGACGGCAACAAGCTCAACGCCTTCATCATGGGCTGAAGCCCGGGAGCGGCGGTCAGCGAAGAACGGCGGACGCCATGATCGCTTCCACATCGGGGAGCGTCGCAGCGTAGTAGTGCTCCCTGGCCGCGAGATAGAGGATCACGTTCAGCCGGCCGGCATGCTCGGCGATCAGCGCCGTCGCGCTGAATTCGAGACCGTCGCCGGTCCGGGTCTCCATGTCGATACGCAGGCCGTCCGCGGCGCCGAACTTCGCCGCGTGCGCGGACGCCGTTTCGGGCCGTGCGAAGCCCAGCGCATCCACGCTGTCGAGCACGAAGGCGATGAGGTCTTCTCGCGACATGCCTGCGTGGAAGGGTGCATGGCTTTCTGGTTTCCGCGCCGAAAGGCCTTCGCCCGGCTTGAGTCCGCCTGCGAGATACAGCCGGTTCAGCGTGGGCCCGTCGATGGAGATGAGGCGCATCCCGCGCGCGTCCGACGGCGTGAAATCCGACCAGACGCGCGTCAGCGTGACGTCGAAACCCGATCCGATGCGCAGGACGCCGGGCGCCGGATCGCGCATGGAAGCGCAGGCCGAAAGCGCAAGCAGGGCGCCGCCGAGCGTCGCGCGTCGCGTCACCGCGATCACAGCGGCGCGCCGTTCAGCAATGCGGTGACGAGCCTGTGGGCGCCATCGGGATCGCGCATGTCCTGATCCGGCGCTGCAACGACGGCGTTCCGCCACACGATGTCGCCTGTCTCCAGGTCCACGAGTGACGCCGAAGCGCGCTGAAGCCCCGTATGCGCGAGCACGCCCATGGCCGCCGCGCCGACGACGAACGCCGCGCGCGCCGCACTGGTGACCTCGCCGTCGGCGCTGACGATGAGCGCATGCGTCGCGCCGGTTTCTTCGCCGAGTGCGCGCGCGCCGACGCCAAGCGTCCACGTCCGCCGCCGCGAAAGGGTAGGCGGCGGATCGTCGTCTTCGGAAATGCGGATGGAGGTCAGCACCGCATCATGCAGCAGGAGGATCTGACGGCCCTGCACGGAAACGTCCGCGCGCGCCTGAAGGACTGCCGTCCGTCCCTTCGATTGCACCGCGTCGCGCACATGCTGCGCCACAAGCATGCGCGCCGCCGCGCTCCAGTCCGCGCGCGGAATTTTGCGTGCGTTGACGGTCAGGAGCGAAAGTTGAACGTCAGGCTCGATGATGAGAATCGCCACTCCCGGCACAGGCGGCGGCGAAAGCGCGTCGCGCGCTCCCCCGGCGGCGCACGCGGCCACGCAAGCCAGCGCCAGCGTCGCGATCCATCGTCTCATGCAGGTCCCACCCTTGCCCGTCGATCACCCTAGGCGGGCACGAAACACCGCTCAAGGCCGGTCTATGCCCGCGTCGAAGGGCAGGGTTTGCCTTTCGGCCGCTGTGCGCTAGGACGGCGCGACTCCTTCCCAGCAACGGCGGCCGAACCTCCATGTCCATCCTCGTCAACGCGTCCACCCGCGTCATCTGCCAGGGCTTCACCGGCAAGAACGGCACGTTCCACTCCGAGCAGGCCATCGCCTACGGCACGAAGATGACGGGCGGGGTATCGCCGGGGAAGGGCGGTTCGACGCATCTCGGCCTGCCGGTGTTCAACTCGGTGCAGGAAGCCAGGGACAAGGCGGGCGCGGACGCGACGGTGATCTACGTGCCGCCGCCGGGCGCAGCTGCGGCCATCGAGGAAGCGATCGACGCGGAAATCCCGCTCATCGTCTGCATCACCGAAGGCATTCCCGTGCTCGACATGGTGCGGGTGAAGGCCAGACTCGGAAAATCGATGTCGCGTCTCATCGGGCCGAACTGCCCGGGCGTGCTGACGCCAAACGAGTGCAAGATCGGCATCATGCCGGGCTCGATCTTTTCGAAGGGCAATGTGGGCATCGTCTCGCGCTCGGGCACGCTGACCTACGAGGCGGTGTTCCAGACCACCAACGAAGGCCTCGGCCAGACGACCGCAGTCGGCATCGGCGGTGATCCCGTGAAGGGCACGGAATTCATCGACATGCTGGAGATGTTCCTGGCGGACCCCGCCACGACCTCCATCGTGATGATCGGCGAGATCGGTGGCTCTGCGGAAGAAGACGCCGCGCAGTTTCTGGCCGACGAAGCGAAGAAGGGCCGCAAGAAGCCGACCGTGGGCTTCATCGCCGGCCGCACCGCGCCTCCGGGACGCCGCATGGGCCATGCCGGCGCGATCATCTCGGGCGGCAAGGGCGACGCGGAATCCAAGATCGCGGCCATGGAAGCCGCCGGCATCACCGTTTCGCCGCACCCGGCGGCGCTCGGGCGCACGATGTCGGAAGTCCTGAAACGCTGACTTTCGCCCTGGGTGAGAAAAACTCGCCGCAAAGATAAACCGGCTTTAACTTTTCCCCGGCGGCAAGCTCAAGCGATACTCACAGGCCGACCCTTCATGGGTCATTGGCCTGTGGGGGTCGTCATGGCCAGCCAAACCTTCGACGAAAACGTCCGCGTACACATCGGCAGCCATGTGCAGGCGCCGCCGGACTGGATCAATTTCGACGCCTCGCCGACGCTGCGGCTGCAACGCTTGCCGCTGGTTGGTGGATTTCTCCACAGGCTCTCGGGCATGCCGGACCGCTTTCCGGACGCGGTGCGCTATGGCGACATCACCAAGGGACTGCCGTTCGAGGACGGCTCGGTCAGCGCAGTCTATGCGTCTCACGTTCTTGAGCACCTCAGTTTCGAGGATTTCTACGCCGCGCTCGAAGAGACGCGCCGCATTCTCAGGCCGGGCGGCGTCTTCCGCCTGATCGTGCCCGATCTGGCCGGCCGCGCGCGGCGTTATCTGGCCGCCCACGAGAAGGGCGACGCGGCGGCGGCGGAACGCTTCATGCGGGAGACGCTGCTTGGCCGCGTGTCGCGTCCGAAGTCGCTCAAGGCGCGGGCCAAGGCCTTGTTCGGAAACGAAGTTCACCTCTGGATGTGGGACGAGCCGAGCATGCAGGCCGCGTTGACGGCGGTAGGGTTCGCCGACGTCCGCCGCTGCGCGATCGGCGACGCCGCGAATCCAGCGTTCGGCTCCGTGGAGCGACACGGACGGTTCTTCGATCACGATCTCGACGACCTGCCCGAATGCGCGATGGAATGCCGCAAGGCCTCCATCGCCGATGAAGCGCGTCCGCGCACCCCGGCGCACGCCGCTGCGGCCTAGGCTGAAATCGGTCGAGGCGCTCCTGGCATGGCTGCCATGCGCATGCAGATGTGCGGCGCGCGAAATTTCCCGGATTAGGAGAGGCGCCTCGGCGCAAACCGTCCTATATCCCGTTCAAATCACCACGAGGATCGATGTCGATGGCGGATGGCGGCCGCAGCGTGCCTAATTCAGCATTCCTGGAAACGAGCTTCCTGGACGGAACCAACGCACTTTTCGTCGAGCAGATGCTCGCGCGATATCTCGATGATCCAGGCTCGGTCGATCCGTCCTGGCGGGCCTTCTTCGAGGAACTCGGCGACGACGTTCGTCCGCAGGGACCGTCCTGGGCCAAGCCCGGCGTCGCCGATCCGAAGCCGAACGAGATCACCGCGATGCTCGACGGTAACTGGGCGGCGCTTGAGCCGAAGATAGTCGCGAAGATCGAACAACGGGCCGCAGGCGCATCGGCGCCGGCGCGGGCGGTGATCGAGAGCGCGGCGCGCGACAGCGTGCGCGCGCTCATGATGATCCGGGCCTATCGGTCCCGCGGCCACCTCGCGGCGAACCTCGACCCGCTCGGCCTGCAGCAACCCGAAGCCATCGATGGCCTCGATCCCGCAGGATATGGCTTCGGTCCCGGCGACATGGATCGCCAGATCTTCATCGACGGCGTGCTCGGTCTCGAAACCGCAACTGTCCGCCAGATGCTCGACATCCTGCGCCGCACCTACTGCGGCCCGCTCGGCGTCGAGTTCATGCACATCACTGATCCGCGCGAGAAGGCCTGGATCCAGCAGCGCATCGAGGGTCCGGACAAGGAAATCACCTTCACGCCCGAGGGCAAGAAGGCGATCCTGCGCAAGCTGATCGAAGGCGAGACGTTCGAGCGCTTCATGCACAAGCGCTATCCCGGCACCAAGCGCTTCGGCCTCGATGGCGGCGAAGCGATGATCCCGGCGCTGGAGCAGGTCATCAAGCGCGGCGGAGCCTACGGTGTGCGCGATATCGTGCTCGGCATGGCCCACCGCGGCCGCCTAAACGTGCTCGCGGCGGTGATGGGCAAGCCGTATCACGTGATCTTCCACGAGTTCCGCGGCGGGTCGGCGACGCCGGAAGACGTGATGGGCTCGGGCGATGTGAAATATCACATGGGCGCCTCGTCGGATCGCGCGTTCGACGGCCACGTGGTCCACCTGTCGCTGACGGCGAACCCGTCGCACCTTGAGATCGTCAATCCGGTCGTGCTCGGCAAATCGCGCGCGAAGCAGGCGTCGGTGCAGACGCACAAGCCGGACGAGGATCTCTTCGCGCTGCGCGCGCAGGTGATGCCGCTGCTGATCCATGGCGACGCGGCCTTCGCGGGACAGGGCGTGGTGGCGGAGTGCTTCGCGCTCTCGGGTCTGCGTGGCTACCGCACGGGTGGAACGATGCACTTCGTCGTCAACAACCAGATCGGCTTCACGACGAGCCCGCGCTATTCGCGATCCTCGCCGTATCCGTCCGACGTCGCGCTCATGGTGCAGGCGCCGATCTTCCACGTGAACGGCGATGATCCCGAAGCGGTGGTCTACGCCACGAAGGTCGCCACAGAATACCGCCAGGAGTTCGGCAAGGACGTCGTCGTCGACATGTTCTGCTACCGGCGGTTCGGCCACAACGAGGGCGACGATCCCTCGTTCACGCAGCCGCTGATGTACAAGAAGATCAAGGACCAGCTTTCAACGCGCGAGATCTACGCGCGCAAGCTGGTCGCGCAGGGCGATGTGAGCCAGGCCGAAATCGATGGCATGGTGCAGGACTTCGAAACCTTCCTCGACACCGAGTTTGAAGCCGGCAAGAGCTACCGCCCCAACAAGGCCGACTGGCTCGATGGCGTCTGGTCCGGCCTGCGTCCGCCGGGCGACGAGGATCTCCGCGGCGCGACGGGGGTCGCCAACGAAAAGCTCTACGAGATCGGCCTGAAGATCACCGATATCCCGAAGTCGGTCGATGTCCACAAGACGCTCGCGCGGGTCATCGACGCGCGCCGCAAGGCCGTGGAGGCGAAGGAGGGCGTCGACTGGGCGCTCGCCGAACATCTCGCGTTCGCCACGCTGCTGGATGAAGGCTTTCCAGTGCGCCTGTCGGGCCAGGATTCCTGCCGCGGCACGTTCAGCCAGCGCCATTCCCATTTCATCGATCAGGCCACGGAAGAGCGCTACACGCCGCTCAACAACATCCGACCCGGCCAGGCGCACTATGAAGTGATCGACTCGCTGCTCTCCGAAGAGGCGGTGCTGGGTTACGAGTACGGCTACTCGCTGGCGGCGCCGAACACGCTGACGCTGTGGGAAGCGCAGTTCGGCGATTTCGTGAACGGCGCACAGGTGGTCATCGACCAGTTCATCTCCTCCGGCGAACGCAAGTGGTTGCGCATGTCCGGCCTCGTGATGCTCCTGCCGCACGGCTACGAAGGGCAGGGCCCGGAACACTCTTCCGCACGCCTCGAGCGCTTCCTGCAGCAATGCGCGGAAGACAACATGCAGGTCGTGAACTGCTCCACGCCGGCGAACTACTTCCACGCCATCCGTCGGCAGATGCACCGCGACTTCCGCAAACCTCTCGTCGTGATGACGCCCAAGTCGCTGCTACGCCACAAGCGCTGCATCTCGCGGCTGGAGGAGATGGGCGCGGGCACGTCTTTCCATCGACTGCTGTGGGACGACGGCGACGCACGCCTTGCGGGCCGCCTGACCGCTACGAAAATGAAGGCTGACGCCGATATTCGTCGCGTCGTGATGTGCTCCGGCAAGGTCTATTTCGACCTGCTGGAAGACCGCGAGAAACGCGGTCTGGACGACGTCTACCTCCTGCGCCTGGAGCAGTTCTATCCGTGGCCGATGAAATCGGTGATGGCGGAGCTGGCGCGCTTCCCGAATGCGGAACTCGTCTGGTGTCAGGAAGAGCCCAAGAACATGGGCGGCTGGGTGTTCGTCGACCCCTGGCTTGAACTCACGCTCGAACGCATGGACGTGAACGCCAAGCGTGCGCGCTACGCGGGACGTCCCGCGACCGCGTCCACCGCTACGGGCCTCATGTCCAAGCACCTCAAGGAACTGGAGACGTTGCTCGAACAGGCGCTCGGTTGAGCGTGCGGGCGGCAGGCATTCGGAGCATCAGATGAGCGATATCGTTGTGCCCACGCTGGGCGAGTCCGTGACCGAGGCGACCGTCGCCAAGTGGCTGAAGAAGCCGGGCGACGCCGTCGCCAAGGATGAGACGCTCGTCGAACTGGAGACCGACAAGGTCTCCGTCGAAGTCTCCGCAACCGAAGCAGGCACGCTCGGCGAGATCGTCGCCGCAGAAGGGGTCACCGTCGGCATTGGCGCGCTGCTGGGCCGCCTTGGCGCTGCAGGCGCTGCGAAGGCCGCGCCGGCTGCGAAGCCCGCTGCTGCTGCGCCTGTGGCGAAAGCTCAGCCTGCTCCAGCGTCGGTCGCGCCGCCCAGCGTGCAGCGCATCGCCGCCGAGAACGGCATCAGCGTCGACGCCATCAACGGCTCCGGCAAGGATGGCCGCGTCACCAAGGGCGATGCGCTCGCAGCCTTGCAGGCGAAACCCGCACCGTCTGCGCCGACGGCGCCCGCCGCGCCGCGCCGCCTCGATGCCCGCGAGGAGCGCGTGCGCATGACGCGCCTGCGTTCGACGATCGCGCGCCGCCTGAAGGAGGCGCAGAACACCGCCGCCATGCTCACCACCTTCAACGAGGCGGACATGAGCCCGGTGATGGCCGTGCGCGCGCGCTACAAGGACAAGTTCGAGGAAAAGCACGGCGTGAAGCTCGGCTTCATGAGCTTTTTCGTGAAGGCCTGCGTGACGGCGCTGCACGAGGTGCCGTCGGTGAACGCCGAGATCGAGGGCGACGACGTCATCTACAAGAACTACTACGACCTCGGCATCGCCGTGGGCACCGACAAGGGCCTCGTCGTGCCGGTGCTGCGCGACGCCGACAAGAAGTCGATGGCGCAGATCGAGCAGGGCATCGGCGAACTGGGCAAGAAGGCCCGTGACGGCCAGCTCAAGCTCGACGATCTGCAGGGCGCCACGTTCACGATCTCGAACGGCGGCGTTTACGGCTCGCTGATGTCGACGCCGATCCTGAACGCACCGCAGTCGGGCATCCTCGGCATGCACAAGATCCAGGATCGCCCCGTGGTCGTGAACGGCCAGATCGTCATCCGCCCGATGATGTATCTCGCGCTGAGCTACGATCACCGTCTCGTGGACGGTAAGGAAGCGGTGACCTTCCTCGTGCGCGTGAAGGAAAACCTCGAAGATCCCGAACGGATGCTGCTCGACCTGTGAGATGACGCTGGAACAGGCTCTCGTCTGGGTGCTGCGCGGGTTCGGCGCGCTCTACATCGTGGGCGCTGTGCTGCTGTTCCGGCATCTGCGGGTCTATGCGCTGGCGGACGACGCCACGAAGCGCATCGAGATGATGACGCGCGAGATTGAAGGGCAGGAGAGCCCAGAGCCGCCCGACGCGTTCGACACGGAACGCAACCGCTGGCTCGCGGCGGGCGGTGTGCTGACGGCGGTGGCGGGCCTCGCGATGGTGTTCGCGCTGCAGATCTCCCTCGTCATCCTCGTCCTGCTGGTGCTCCAGCAGCTCGGTTACTTTATCCGCCAGCGCATGCGCGAGCTCGCGGCGAAGACGCCCGAGGCGGCGGAAGATGCGCGGCCGTCGACGGCGACCCGCAACGGATTCTATACGTGCCTGGCATTGACGGTGCTCGCCGCCTGGCTGGGCTGGAAGGGCGCGCTCGCGTAGCGCCCGCGACTTTGAAGTGGAAGGTTTCCCATGGCTGACATCTACGACGTCGTGATCATCGGCGGCGGCCCCGGCGGCTACAACTGCGCGATCCGCGCGGGCCAGCTCGGGCTGAAAACGGCGATCGTGGAAAGCCGCGGCAAGCTCGGCGGCACGTGCCTCAACGTCGGCTGCATTCCCTCGAAGGCGTTGCTGCACGCCTCGGAGATGTTCGAGGCCGCGAAGACGACGTTTCCCGCCATGGGCGTGATCGTCGGCGAGCCGAAGCTCGATCTGGCGGTCATGCAGAAGCAGAAGGCGGAAGCCGTCGACGGCCTGACGAAGGGCGTCGAGTTCCTGATGAAGAAGAACAAGGTCACCTACCTCAAGGGGAAGGGCCGCTTCGCCGGCGCCGGCAAGGTCGAGGTGACCGGCGAGAACGGCGTCGAGACGCTCGCCACGAAGAACATCGTCATCGCCACGGGCTCCGAGCCTATGGGGCTGCCGGGCGTGACCATCGACGAAAAGCAGATCGTGTCGTCCACCGGCGCGCTCGCGCTGGAGAAGGTCCCCGGAAAGCTGATCGTCATCGGCGGCGGCGTGATCGGGCTCGAACTCGGCAGCGTGTGGCGTCGGCTCGGCGCGGAGGTGACGGTCGTTGAATATCTCGATCGCATCCTGCCGACGAACGACGGCGAGGTCTCCAAGCAGTTCCAGCGCATCCTGGCAAAGCAGGGTTTCGCGTTCGAGCTGTCCACGAAGGTGACGGGTGTCGAGAAGAAGGGCGGCAAGCTCGCCGTGACGGTCGAGCCCGCCGCGGGCGGCGACAAGCGCACGCTCGACGCCGACATCGTGCTCGTCGCCATTGGTCGCAAGCCGTACACGGAAGGCCTCGGCCTTGAGACGGTCGGCATCCAGACCGACAAGCGCGGCTTCATCGTCAATGACCACTGGGAGACCACCGCGCCCGGCGTCTACGTCATCGGCGACGTCACGCACGGCCCCATGCTCGCGCACAAGGCGGAAGAGGAGGGCGCCAACGTCGCCCAGATCATCGCCGGCAAGTGGGGCCACATGAACCCCGACATCATTCCCGGCGTCGTCTACACGAAGCCTGAGGTGGCCTCTGTCGGGAAGACGGAGGAAGAACTCAAGGCCGCGGGCGTGACCTACAAGGTCGGCAAGTTCCCGTTCATGGCCAACAGCCGCGCGCGCACCAACCACGAGACCGACGGCTTCGTGAAAATCCTCGAGGACGCCGCCACCAGCCGCGTCGTCGGCGCGCACATCATCGGCGTCGGCGCCGGCGAGATGATCGGCGAGATCTGCGTGGCGATGGAGTTCGGCGCGAGCGCCGAAGACATCGCCCGCACCTGCCACGCCCACCCGACCATGACCGAAGCCATCCGCGAAGCCGCCAAGGGCGTCGACGGCTGGACGATGCAGACGTGACGGCCGTTTCGCAGGATGACGGAGCGATCGTTCAAACGCAGACGTGTCGGCAATATCCGCCATTGCAGTCCTCACGCTCTTGCGCCCGGTCGCCCGGCCGGTCCCCCCCCCCCCAGCCCCCTCCCCGCGAGGAGGAGGGGAGGCTCGCGTGCTGTCTCGTCGAACTGTATTGGCGACAGGCTGCGCAGTTCTCGCAGGCTGCGCGAACGCGCAGCCCCAGGAGGCTTATCTCCTCGAACTGCTGGAACAGAAGGTCGGCGGCCGCCTCGGCGTCTTCATGCTCGATACCGATACGGGCCTTGCGCAGACACATCGCGGCAAAGAGCCGTTCGGCATGTGCTCGACGTTCAAGCTGCCGCTTGCGGGCGTGGTTCTGCGGGAGGCGGATGCGGGACGTCTCGATCTCGAAGAGCGCATCGCCTTCACGCAGGCCGACATGGTCCCGCACGCGCCGGTCACCTCGCAGCATCTCGCACAGGGCTGGATGACCGTGGAGGCGCTTGCGGAAACCGCGCAGAAGACGAGCGACAATGTCGCCGCAAATCTGCTCATCAAACGTTTGGGCGGCCCTGAGGGCGTCACGGCGAAGGTGCGTGAGATCTATGCGCACGGTTTCCGTCTCGACCGCTACGAGACGCAAATGAATTTCGTGCCGCCCGGCGAGGTGCGCGACACCGCGACGCCGGAAGGGATGGGCCTCATCGTCTCCAATCTGATCGCGCCGGAGGAAGGTTCTACGCGCGGCCTCACGCCCGCCTCACGCGGGACGCTCATTCAGTGGATGCATGACACGAGGACAGGTCTGAAACGCATTCGTGCCGGTCTGCCACGCGAGTGGCCGGCAGGTGACAAGACCGGCACTGCAGACGCAACCGGCATGCCGAACAAGGTCAACGACGTCGCCGCCATCTGGCCGACATTCACGGGCGGTCCAGTGATTGTTGTCGCGTTCTACGAAGCGCCTGGCGAATTCGAGGGCACACGCAACCAGGATCAGGAAGTGCTGGCGGAGGTCGGTAAGCTCGCAGCGATATGGATACGGCGCCAGAAGGGCTCTGACCTCCGCGTTAAGTACATCTAGACGGACGAGGCGATACGCGGGTTTATGGGCCGCAGACCCGTCTGTGCCGAGTACTTCCCCCGGCAAACGGGGATAGACGCCTCACTCCGCCGCATTGAGCATCGCGCGCAGCCTGTCGAGATACGCGATCCATGCATCGCGCCCCGCGTCGGTGAGATGCACGCGCGTCACCGGCTTCTTGCCTTCGAACTGCTTCTCGATGCGCACGTAGCCTGCGTCTTCCAGTTTCGAGAGATGCGCAGAGAGATTGCCGTCGGTCGCGTTCACCTTGGCCTTGAGTTCGAGGAAGCTCGCGGCGCTGGCGGTGGAGAGGTACGCCATCACGCCGAGGCGCAGGCGCCCGTGGATGACATCGTCGAGTTCGGTGTGATCGAAAGATGTCATGGTGATCTAGACAGTCGTCGACGGTTCTTTGCGGAGAAGAACTATGCCGGGTGTCAGCAACGTGGTTAGCGAGCCCACAGCGCCGGCCAAATAAAACCAGTGCTCGCTCAAGAATAGGCCAAGTATAGCAGCTGCGGCGAACGACGCCCCCGCGAACCAGCCTAACCACTTCTCCTTGGAAACAATCGACGTAACCATGAGCGCGCAGCCGTACAATGCGTAGGCTGCGGGCACGATCACGTCCGGCGCCGTCGATCCGCCGCCGAGCATCATGTGGCCGATGGCGCCGACAACCACGGCGCCCGTGCCAATGCCCGCGCCGGCCCACACGGCGCCCTCGACCCGGTTTCCGAGCGACGACCGTCCCGGCAGGGCCCGGACGCGCGCCCCGAGCATTGAGGATCCGATCCCGGCGGCGACCCCGTACGAGATCCAGAGCGCCGCAAAGTGCCATCCGGGGTTGGGTGTCAGGAGTTTGTTGACCAGGCCCCATTGCAGCGCCCAGGCGATCGCGTTGAGGAGCCCCCAGAACATGAGAAACGAACCGCCCAGAAGCGGCGCTTGGCGGCCTTCCTCGGCGAGGGTCCGGACATAGTCGAGGTCTTCAGCGATCTCGCGGGGGCTCATGCGGGTCTCCATTCGATGGAGATCAAGTACGTAAAGTACTTTGTATTGTCAAGTGACGAGACGATGGGCCCAAACGCAACTGCGCCCGACCTCGCGGCCGGGCGCAGTGTTCACTTCACGAAGGGACGGACGGGCTTCGTCCGTCGCGTCGCCAGAAGAGCCGGGCCAGTTAGGCCTTCGGCGCAACCGGCTTCGCAGCCTTCACGGCCTTCGTCGTGCGAGCCGTCGTGGCGCGCTTCGTCGCGACCTTCGCCGGACGGCCGCGCTTTGCGGTCTTCTTCACGGTCTTCTTCGCGGCCTTCTTCGCGCCGACCTTGCGGGTCGTCTTCTTGGCGACCTTGCGGGTCGACTTGCGGGCCACTTTCTTCTTCGCCGTCTTCTTCGCGGCGGCCTTCTTCACGGTCTTCTTCGCCGCCGACTTCTTGGCGACCTTACGGACCGACTTCTTCGCCGCGCGCTTGGCAGGGGCCTTCTTCGCGGTTTTCTTTGTCACTTTCTTCATAGTAGTTCTCCCGTTTTTACTGTTTCACTAGGTTTCACCAAAAGCGATCTGCTCCATCGCTGCGTGCCAATTTGGACCACACATAGTTGTCAAGTGGTTTATACCGCGAGACCTCGAAAATATTTTTCGTTATATTGTGGTTAAATTGGTCGGTGACTTCCCATTACTTATTTTGCATTCTGCAGGGAGCCCTAGCCCTTGGGCCCCATAGGTTTCAACACGCTTCAGGCGCGCGGATGCGCAGTCCTGTAGGCGTCGAAGACGCGTGCCGCCTCCACGTCGGCATATCTCTGTGTTGTCGAAAGTGATTCGTGCCCGAGCAGCTCCTGAATCACGCGAAGATCGCCGCCGTGCGCGAGCAAGTGAGTCGCGAACGCGTGTCGCAGCGCGTGCGGCGTCGTTGATTCGGGCAGCGAAAGTCGCGCGCGCAGCTGCGCGACACGTTCCTGAATGATGCGCGGTGAAAGCTCGCCGCCACGCGCGCCGCGAAACAGCGGCGCATCGCGATCGAGCGCGAACGGGCAGAGTGCAGCGTAGCGATCGACCGCTTCGCGCGCCGCGTCGAGGATCGGAACGACGCGCTCCTTGCCGCCTTTGCCGGTGATGCGCAGCGTCCGCGGCAGCGGAAGATCGCCGCCGCGCAGCGACAGCGCCTCGCTGATTCGCAGACCCGCCGCGTAGAGAAGCGTCAGCACCGCCGCATCGCGCGCCGCGATCCAGCCGGAGCGATCGGTCTCGTCGCCGGCGGTCGTGTCGAGCATCGCGCGGGCGTCGATCTCGGAGACGGGGCGGGGGAGGGTCGCGCGCAGACGCGGACCGCGCACGAGCATGATCCGCGCGTTGGCGATGCCGCAGCGGCGCTCAAGCCAGTGGAAGAAGGCGCGGATCGCGGCGAGCGCCCGCATCACGGACCGGTCGCCCAATCCCTTGTTGACGGGCCCGTCGTTGCGGCGGTGCGCCAGATAGGCGCGCAGGTCCTGCGGCGCGAGTGCGGCGATATCGCCAAGCGTCGGCGCGCCGCCGAGGTGACCAGTAAGAAACTCAAGGAAAGCAGATACGTCGCGGCGGTAGGCGGAAACGCTGAGCGGGCTGAAGCGGCGCTCGGTCGCGAGGTGATCGATCCAGAGGATCGAAGCCTCAAACGCTGGCGCCGACGCGCCCATATCCCTAACTGTTGTCGCCATGAGTCCTTCAGCCCGCATGCGCGCCGCGCGCCGTCGATCGCATTCGATCGCGTCGCTGCCCGGCTTCGAGGAAGAGCCCTCGGACTTCGCGCATGATGCTCAACTCTCCAAAGTCGCCGTCCTGTTCCCGCTGCCTTTGCCGGAACCATTCGACTACTGCGCGCCCGCTGCGTGGGCTCTGCAACCGGGCGATCATGTGATCGCGCCACTCGGTCCGCGCAGCGTGCGTGGAGTCGTATGGAGCGTAGAAACAGAAAGTGCAAATGCCGCGAATCTGAAACGGATCGAATCAAAGGCTCAAGCGGCGCCGTTGCCGGAGATTTCGCGACGCTTCGTCGACTGGATGGCGAAGTATGTCGTCACGCCGCCGGGCAATGTCCTGCGCATGGTCGTGCGCTCCACCGAAGCGCTCTCGCCGTCGCCGACATACGCCGTCTATGCACCCACCGAGATGATGTCGGGCGCCGTCACTCCGGCGCGTGCGCGGGTGATGAGCGAGGCTGCGAAGGAGCCCGGCACAGGCGCGGACCTCGCACGCCGCGCCGGCGTTTCTTCAAGTGTTGTCAAGGCGTTACTCGAGACGGGCGCGCTCACGCGCATCGATGTTCCGGAAGACCCGCCGTATCCCGCGCCCGATCTTTCGCTGCCGGGAAACGCGCTGAACGCGCAGCAGGACGCAGCTGCGGAAATGTTGAAGGAGAGCGTTCGCACGGATGCCTTCGCGCCCGTTCTGCTGGACGGGATCACGGGCTCGGGGAAGACCGAAGTCTATCTCGAAGCCATCGCCGAAGCGCTCGCCCGCGACCCGTCGGCGCAGGTGCTCGTGCTGCTTCCGGAAATTGCGCTGACCCAGGCGGTGCTCGCCAGATTCGAGCAGCGATTCGGTTCTCGACCCGTCGAATGGCACTCCGCGATCACCCAGAAAGCGCGCCGTCGCGCCTGGCGCGAAGTGAACGAAGGCCGTGCGCGGCTGATCGCCGGCGCGCGCTCTGCGCTCTTCCTGCCATTCCGAAACCTGCGCCTGATCGTGGTCGACGAAGAGCATGACCCGTCCTACAAACAAGATGACGGCGTCGCGTACCAGGCGCGAGATCTCGCGGTGGCGAGGGCGAAACTCGGGGGCTGTGCGGTAGTCCTCGCCAGCGCGACGCCGTCTCTCGAAACGCTCGTCAACGCGCAGGCCGGCAAATATCGGCACGTAAAACTGACGGCGCGTCACGGAGTGGCGGTGCTGCCGGACGTGGAACTGATCGATCTGAAGATTCATGCACCCGACAGGGGCCGCTGGCTCTCGCCGAAGCTCGTCACCGCAGCCGCCGAAGCGCTCGCGCGCGGAGAGCAGGCGCTCTTCTACATGAACCGTCGCGGCTACGCGCCGCTCACGCTGTGCCGCGCGTGCGGGCATCGCATGCAGTCGCCGGACACGCAGAGCTGGCTCGTCGAGCACAAGTATTCCGGCCGCCTCGTGTGCCATCTCACCGGCTTCTCGATGCCGAAGCCGAAGGAATGCCCGACCTGCATGGCGCCGGACAGCTTCGTCGCCATCGGGCCGGGCGTGGAGCGGGTAGAGGAAGAAGTGCGCCAGCTCTTCCCGCATGCTCGCATCGAGATATTCTCCTCGGACACCGCGCAGAACGGCGATCAGGTCCGCGCCATCGTCGACCGGATGGCCCAGGGTGAGATCGATATCCTCATCGGCACGCAGATCGTCGCCAAGGGCCACAACTTCCCGCGCCTCACCATGGTCGGCGTCGTCGATGCCGATCTCGGTCTCAAGGGCGGCGACCTGCGGGCAGGGGAGCGCACCTATCAGTTGCTCAGCCAGGTCGCGGGCCGCGCGGGTCGCGCCGATCGTCCGGGCCGCGCGCTGGTGCAGACCTATGCGCCCGAGCACGATGCGATGATCGCGCTGTCGAAGCATGACCGCGACGGCTTCCTCGCGGCGGAGGCGGCGGGGCGCGAGGCGATGGGGATGCCGCCCTATGGTCGGCTCGCGGCGGTGATTATCTCTGGGCCGGACGAGCCGACGGTGAACTATGCGGCCATCGTGATGGGCGAGAAGGCGCCGCAGGCGGACGGCGTGGACGTATGGGGCCCGGCGCCTGCGCCGCTTTCAATCATCCGCGGCCAGCATCGCCGCCGCTTCCTTGTGCGCGCCGATCGCGGCGTCGACATCTCCGCCTTCATGGCCGCCTGGCGCGAGCGGGTGAAGCTGCACAGCTCCATCCGGCTCCAGATCGACGTCGATCCGTATTCGTTTCTCTGAGTGCGTGTCGGACTACATCAGCGGCAGTTCCACCTTCACGCTTTGCCCGGCGTCGTTGCGGGCGTCGCCGACGAGCTTGAAGTCGTCGGTGGCCTGCAGGACGAGCACGGTGTTGTGGTCGGCGTCGCCGATGCGGCAGCGCGCGGAGATGGTGACGCCGGAACGGTTGACGGTGCCGGCCATGCCGGTTGGCGCGCAGAGGCCGCCGTCGAAGGCGCCGGAGGCTTCGTTGAGCGACCGCACGGTGAGGCCCACGCCCTGCAGCGCGTTGGCGAACGGTTGCGCCTCCGGGGTCGCGGCGACAGCAAGCAGAGGCATCCGCGCGCCGCGGCGATTGAGCAGCAGGCGCTTCACCGCGAGCTGGCGCAGCGCGGGATCGTTGGTGCGATAGAGCTTGTCGACCGCAGCGGCGGCGACGGCCTGGTCTTCCGTCCTGAGACTGTCGACGCCGGCGCGCAGGCGCTCGGACGGGTCGGCTGATGCGAGTCCTTGCGACAGCGTCTGCATCGCGCGCTCGGCGTCGGACAGTTGCGGCGCAGGCGCCGCGGCGACGGCGACGGGCGGTCCGTGCGGCTGGTCGGTGACGATCATCGACTGCACGGTGCGACCGAAGGGGACAAGCGTGGCGACCACGCCGCGTTCGACCGCAGCCGGTTTCGGCGCCACGTACCAGAGCCCGATGAGCACGCCGAAAGCGATGGCGTTGAGCAGCGCGAAGCCCGCGAGCGGTCGCAGAAGGCCCGTGAGCGGCGGCAGGAGCGAGAGCACGCCCGACACCAGCGTGAGCGCGGCGAAGGCGATGCCGAGAGTGAGAACGACGGGGCCGTAGGGCGTCATGAGATCCGCCAGCATGGCGGTGACTGCGGCGCAGACGAGCGCGCCGAGAATGACGGGTATGTTCGGCCCGCCGCCGCCGGCATGCATGTCAGACATCGGAAATCCCCTTCCGCGTTGCTCGCTCTCTTCTAACATGTGTGTCACGGCGCGCCATCCCGACTCACCCGACGATGGGAATCGCGCGCGCAGGAGCCACGCATGCAGCTTTCCACCGCCTCCTGGCCGGAGGTCGAGGCCTACCTCGCCCGTTCCCGGGGCATCGTCATCCCGATCGGTTCGCACGAGCAGCATGGACCGAACGGCCTCATCGGCACCGACGCCATCTGCCCCGAAGTGATCGCGCAGGAGGCCGGCGACGAAGATGGCTTTCTCGTCGGGCCGACGTTCAACGTCGGTCAGGCGCAGCACCATCTCGGCTTTCCGGGCACTGTCACGCTGCGGCCTTCGACGATGATCGCGGCGCTGCAGGACTGGATCGGCAGCTTCACGCGCCACGGATTTCAGCGGCTCTATTTCTTCAACGGCCACGGCGGCAACACCGCGACGATCAACGCCGCGTTCTCGGAAGCCTACGCACCGTGGAGCCTGCGCGGCGAGCCGGCGCCGTTCGCGTGTGCGCTGCAGAACTGGTGGGAGCTCAAGGGCGTCGGCGAGGCGTGCCGCAAGATTTTCCCGGCCGGGGAGGGCAGCCACGCGACGCCCTCGGAGGTGAGCGTCACCTATTACAGGTATCCGGCGTTCCGGAAGGACGTGGCGATGTCGCCGAAGGTCGCGCCGACGGGGCTCATCCGCGACGCGGCCGACTATCGCCGCCGCTTCGCCGACGGGCGTATTGGTTCCGATCCCTCGCAGGCCAGCGCCGCAGCGGGCGCCGAGATCGTGACGGTCGCGAAGGCCGCGCTGATCGCCGACGTGCGGCGCTTCTTTGGCGAGAACGAGTAGAGCGCGACGCAGGCGAACGGGGCCGGGCCGCTTGACGCGACGCCGCGAGGCATGTGCAAAGCGGCGACAGTTCAAGGGACCGCCATGCTCGAATTTCTCGCCACGCCCGCTTTCTGGACCAGCATCGCTGCGCTGACCTTCCTCGAGATCGTGCTCGGCATCGACAATCTCCTCTTCGTGTCGATCGCGGTGGGCAAACTCAAAGGCGCGGAAGCGGAGCGGGCCCGCCGGGTCGGCATCTGGGGCGCGATGGTGCTGCGCATCGTGATGCTGGCGGGCATTTTCCTGATCATCGGCGCCAGCAAGATCACGCTGCTCACGTTGCCCGAGTGGGTCGCCCAGGCGTTCGGCGGCTCCACGCCCGAGCACCATGAGGAGATGGTCCGCTTCACGGTGAAGGATCTCGTCCTCTTCGCGGGCGGGCTTTTCCTGCTGTGGAAGGGGACGCAGGAGATCCACCAGTCCGTCGAGGGCACCGAGCACGAGGCGGCGGAGGCAAAATCCGACTTCGGCGCGGTGGTCATCCAGCTTTTCGTCATCAATGCGGTGTTCTCCATCGACAGCGTGCTGACGGCGGTGGGCCTCGTGGACATCGAGGGCGCGCCGGTGGAATCCATCGTGATCGCGGTTTCGGCGGTCGTGCTCTCCACCTTCGTGATGGCCGTGGCGGCCAAGCCGCTGGCTGACTTCATCGAGCGGCACCCGACGACGAAGATGCTGGCGCTCGCTTTCATCCTGCTGGTCGGCGTGGCTCTGGTGGCCGATGCGCTCGGCTTCCACATTCCGCGCGGCTATCTCTACTTCGCGATCGCCTTCTCGGTGGCGGTGGAGCTTTTGAACATCCGGGCGCGGACGAAGACGGAAGTGGCGGGGCATTAGCGGCGCTGGGGGAGAGTAGGACCGCGGGCCCCAAAATCCATTGGCGGCCCGCATACGCCGGCAGCGCCAGACTCCGATGGAATCTTGCGTGAACTGAATACTGGATTGCGGGCCATAGGGCCATAGGCCCGCGGTCCTGTTTCGATGGTCATGACGTGTCCGCCCCGTCCGCGGCAGGTGCGGGGGCTGCGAACGCGAGCACGATCGCAGGCGCCGTGCAGATGGCGAGGCGCCCGGTGGAGATGCCCTTCGGCACGCGGGCGATGGCGCGTTCGACGACCTCATCGAGATCATCCAGCACGCGACGCATCTGCGCGAAGGTCTTCAGCGCAACCCCGCGCGTGTAGAGGCGCGCCATGTCGAGGCGTCGGCGTGCATAGCGGAAGCCGCGCGGCGCCGAGGGCGGGCGCATCCAGCGGCGGCGTGTGTCGGTTTTGCGAAACCGCATCCGCGCGCACATCATCAGGAAGATGAGCTGGCGCAGTTCACGACGCGCTTCGATGCGATGCCTGTTCAGCGCGATGCGCCCTTCCCGGAACCCGATCGCCTCCACCAGCCACACGGCGATCTCCAGTAGCCAGAGCCGGAGGCTCTGGGCATGCGCCTGAAGATCGGTGCGTGTGACGGGGGTGAAGATCTGCATGGGTCTGTCCGGGGCTCCGCTCCTGGCCTTTCGGGCCTGTTGAAAACGAAGCGATGATCCCACGACCCGGAATCCGGTCGGATAGATTGCGGAGAGATTTCTCTTTTTTCTCCCCCTGGAAGGGGGAGGCAGGAGGGGGTCGGCGCCGTGCCCGGTTGTTGAAACGCCTTGTATTGCAGGACTTTCGTCGCCCCGTCAGACCCCCACCCAACCTCCCCCTTGCAGGGGGAGGAGTGCGCCGAATCGGATGCAACGGGTGTGGTGACGCGCCCGCGCGTTCCCCCCAATTTCCGGCAATCTTCGCGCTACAGGCGCAGGCCGAACCGCGCGCCGATCCACACCATCGCGAAATAGAGCGCCACCGTCACCGCGCAGCCGACGGCGAGCGCCGGCCAGAACGCCACGCCGCGCCGCAGCAGGGCAGGCAGCAGCAGGAACAGCGGCATCGACGGCAGCACGTACCAGAACGTCGCCTGCGCATGCGCCGCGATCCGCTCCGGGTCCTGCGTGTCGCGCCACAGCCACATCATGCCCATCAGCGAAACGAGCGGCAGCGACACGATGAGCGCGCCGAAGCCGGGGCTGCGCTTGGCGGCCTCCGACACGATGGCGATGATGAGGCCGGACGCGAACGCCTTGAAGAGGAAGTAGGTCATGAGGATCTTTCCGACTGCGCTCTCGCCGATTCAGCTCTTGCAGTTCTCTTAGGGCTCGCCGCCGCTGTCCCTTATTCCCTTGAGGGGAGAAGGTGGTCGAGCGCAGCGAGACAGGATGAGGGGCTAGTCGTCGCTTTCGAGTTGTTGAAGCAAACGTGTGAGAACGGCGATGGCCGAAGCTTGACGCACTCTCATGTCGTCGGACGCAGCTGCTTTCACCCCGGCGCGACGGCGCTTTCAACGATTACCGCACGAAGAAGGACTGACGCACGCGCCCTACGGAAAGACTTCTTCGCGCACGACCGAGGAATAGAGGTCCGGCATGATGGACAGCTGGTGCGCGAAGAAGAGCACCGCCTGCCTGCCGTCGCCTTCCGCCGACGGGGCCGTGATGGCGCCGCGGTGCAAGGTATTGTCGCTGCCGAAATCGATGCGCCCCACAAGCGCGCCGTCGCGCGTGATCGTGTAGCCTTGCACGACGCGACGGTCCCAGACGGGTCGTCGCGCGAACGCCGTGGGGGTCGCTTCGTAGGCCACGCCGTCAAAAACCATCTTCGCCCTGAGCACGGCCTGCAGCTCGGCGTCGGGGATGTCCTCCGAGGCCTCCACGGTCAGCCCGCCGATGCTGAAACCGCCCTGCTTGAACGCCGGCACGATGACTTCGAGGCTGTAGCGGTCTGCGGGCTTGTCCTTGATCTCGCAGGCGTAGAGCTGGGAAGACCGCTGGTTCCAGCTGACGCCGAAGAGCGATTGCCCCTCGGTCCGTATCCGGCAGACGCCGGTGAGAAGCTCAACTCCGCCGGAGTCGGTGAAGCGGAAGATGTTGCGGTAGCTTGATCGCCCCTGGGTTCCGATGCGACTGCTCCAGCCCTGGCCGCCGCGATAGAGTACGGAGTAACCACCGGCGGCTTCGCCCATCTCGAACATCTTGGCGTCCGCGCCGGTGATCCGGAACGTCTCCACCGGCACGGCGTATGCCGGTGCGGCAGTCGCAGAGGGAGCGGGGACGTCTGGCGCCGTGGTGGGAGGCGTGGGGGTCGAGACGGGAGCCGGCGGGCCGGCCACGGGTTGTTCCGCCAGCGCCGCCAAAGGCGCGAGCGCCAAGGCAGCGACGATCGCCAAGTGTTTCATCAAGGCCCTCCCGATTTTCCTGCAGCGATACCCGAATTCGGAACCGGCCGGAAGGTCGTCGATCCTGCAGGTTCGCCGCCCCTCGCGAACCCGGCGCGTCGGGGGCGCCGCGCCGTCTCGTCGCGGGGGCTTGGGGCCGGTTGTCATTCGCGGAACCTCCGTGTACCACGCGGGCGCGTTTCGGGCTGGGGGCAATTGCGTTTGCCGCCGGTCCTTGAGGCGCGTTTTTCGAGCCGCCGAGCCCTGGCCGATCCTGGGGTCGGCATCTTCCGTTACTTTGCGTAAGCGGGCGGACTGGCCAAAAGCCGGGGCTTCGGGGAACAGGCTTTTGAACTACCCGTAGATTCTGGGGACTGACGTGGCGCAAGCAATCGAAGGCCAATCTTTACAGGTTAGGGCCTCCGAAGCGGCGGAGCGATACGCCCACGCGGCGTTCGACCTCGCGCTCGAAGGCAAGGCGCTGGAAGTCCTCGAAAAGGACTTCGCGACGTTCGACGCGGCGCTCGCAGAAAGCGCGGACCTGCGCACGGCGCTGAAGTCGCCGCTGATCGCCGCCGACGAAAAGAGCCGCGCGCTCGTGGCGGTGGCCCAGAAGCTCGGCCTCTCGGAACTCGGCCGCAACATCATCGGCCTCACGGCGAAGAACGGCCGCGCGATCGACCTGCCGGGCGTGGCGTCGGCGTTCCGCGCGCGTCTCGCCAAGCATCGCGGCTCCGCGCAGGTGGAAGTGATTTCCGCCCGTCCGCTGGACCAGAAACAACTCGACAGCATTCTCGCCGGCGTCTCCAAGGCGCTCGGCGGCAAGGTCGATGCGGTCACCCGCGTCGACGAGAGCCTCATCGGCGGCTTCATCGTGCGCGCGGGTTCGCGCCAGTTCGATGCCTCGCTGAAGTCGAAGCTCGCCTCCCTCAAACTCGCTCTCAAGACAGCCTAAGCAACTCACCAATTAGGGAAGCCCCGCGATGGACGTCCGCGCCGCCGAAATCTCCGCAATCCTCAAGGAACAGATCAAGGGCTTCGGCTCGGAGGCGCAGGTCGCCGACGTGGGCCGCGTGCTCAGCGTCGGTGACGGCATCGCGCGCGTCTACGGCCTCGACAACGTCCAGGCGGGCGAGATGGTCGAGTTCCCGGGCGGCGTGAAGGGCATGGCGCTGAACCTCGAAAAGGACAACGTCGGCGTCGTGATCTTCGGCGAAGACCGCGGCCTCAAGGAAGGCGACACCGTCAAGCGTCTCGGCGAGATCGTCGACGTGCCGGTGGGCAAGGAACTGCTCGGCCGCGTGGTCAATCCGCTCGGCGAGCCGATCGACGGCAAGGGCCCGCTGAAGTCCACCGAGCGTCGCCGCGTGGACGTGAAGGCGCCGGGCATCATTCCGCGTCAGTCGGTGAACGAGCCGATGCAGACCGGCATCAAGGCCATCGACGCGCTGATCCCGATCGGCCGCGGCCAGCGCGAGCTGATCATCGGCGACCGTCAGACCGGCAAGACCGCCGTCGCCATCGACACGATCCTTTACCAGAAGGACGCGCACGACAAGAATCTGTCGGAGACGGAAAAGCTCTACTGCATCTACGTCGTCATCGGCCAGAAGCGCTCCACGGTCGCCCAGATCGTGAAGATGCTCGAGGACAAGGGCGCGCTGAAGTATTCGATCATCGTCGCCGCGACGGCTTCGGAGCCCGCGCCACTGCAGTTCCTCGCGCCGTTCGCCGGCTGCGCCATGGGCGAGTATTTCCGCGACAACGGCATGCACGCGCTCATCATCTATGATGACCTGTCGAAGCAGGCCGTCGCGTACCGCCAGATGTCGCTGCTGCTGCGCCGCCCGCCGGGTCGCGAAGCCTATCCGGGCGACGTGTTCTATCTCCACTCCCGCCTGCTCGAGCGCGCGGCGAAGCTGAACAAGGACAACAAGGGCGGCTCGCTGACCGCGCTGCCGATCATCGAGACGCAGGCCAACGACGTCTCGGCCTACATCCCGACCAACGTGATCTCGATCACCGACGGGCAGATCTTTCTCGAAACCGATCTCTTCTACCAGGGCATCCGTCCGGCGGTGAACGTCGGCATCTCGGTGTCCCGCGTGGGCGGCTCGGCGCAGATCAAGGCGATGAAGCAGGTGGCCGGCCCGATCAAGGGCGAGCTCGCGCAGTACCGCGAAATGGCGGCGTTCGCGAAGTTCGGCTCCGACCTCGACGCCTCGACGCAACGCCTGCTGAACCGCGGCGCGCGCCTGACGGAACTGCTGAAACAGGACCAGTTCTCGCCGGCGCCGGTCGAAGAGCAGATCGTGCTGATCTTCGCGGGCACGCGCGGCTATCTCGACAAGTTCCCGGTCGGCGCGGTGCGCCGGTTCGAGGCCGAACTCGTGTCGTGGATGCGCGCCAAGAAGGCCGACGTGCTCGACGAGATCCGCACCAAGAAGGAACTCGACAAGCCGGGCGTGCTCGAAGGCAAGATCAAGTCGGCGCTCGACGAATTCAGCGCCACGTTCGCGGCCTAAGGGAAGCACACGGCCCATGCCGAGCTTGAAGGAATTCCGCAACCGGATCGTCAGCGTGAAGTCCACGCAGAAGATCACGAAGGCGATGCAGATGGTGGCGGCAGCCAAGCTGAAGCGCGCGCAGGGCGCCGCGGAAGCCGCGCGGCCGTACGCCGAGCGGATGGCGAGCGTCATCGCCAACCTCGCCTCCAGCGTGAAGGGCGACGGCGCGCCGTTGCTGCTGCGCGGCACGGGCAAGGACGAGGTGCATCTCGTCGTCGTGCTGACGTCGGAGCGTGGGCTCTGCGGCGGCTTCAACACGCAGATCGTGAGGCTTGCGCGCGAAAAGATCGCCGAGCTGCTCGCCGCCGGAAAGCAGGTGAAGATCCTCACCGCCGGCAAGAAGGGCCGCGACCAGATCCGTCGCGTCTACGGCGCGCTGATGGTCGAGCACATCGACCTGTCGGAGTTCCGCGCGATCGACGCGAACGCCGCAGCGCTCGTCGCCAACAAGGTCGTCGAGATGTTCGAGGCCGGCCAGTTCGATGTCGCCACGCTCGTCTATTCGAAGTTCAAGTCGGTGATCTCGCAGATCCCGACGGCGCAGCAGCTCATTCCCGCCAAACCGCCTCATGCGAATACGTCCATGGAGGCGAAGGAAAAGGGCCTGTTCTTGGACCTCAGGGGCGCATCGTACACCTACGAGCCGAACGAGACCGAAATCCTCGAGACGCTGCTGCCGCGCTACATTTCCGGCCAGGTGCTCTCCGCGCTCCTCGAAAACGCCGCCGGCTTCTTCGGCGCGCAGATGAGCGCCATGGACAACGCCACGCGCAACGCCGGCGACCTGATCAAGAAACTGACGCTCCGTTACAACCGCCAGCGCCAGGCCAACATCACCAAAGAACTGATCGAAATCATTTCGGGCGCCGAGGCGCTCTGAGACCGCTGTCTGAAGGACGAATGAGATGAGCAAGCCCGGAATTGGAAAAGTCGCGCAGGTGATCGGCGCGGTCGTGGACGTCGAGTTCGATGGCCCGCTGCCGGACATCTACAACGCGCTGGAAATGCAGCTGCGCGGCTCGCGCCTCGTGCTCGAGGTCGCCACGCACCTCGGCGAATCCATGGTCCGCACCATCGCGATGGACTCCACCGACGGCCTCGTGCGCGGCATGGAAGTGAAGGACACCGGCAAGCCGATCATGGTGCCGGTGGGCGAGGGCACGCTGGGTCGCATCATGAACGTCATCGGCGAGCCGGTGGACGAAGCAGGCGAAGTGAAGGGCGAAAGCCTGCGCGCGATCCACCAGCTGGCGCCGGCCTTCGTGGACCAGAAGCCGGTCCCGGAAATCCTCGTCACGGGGATCAAGGTCGTCGACCTGCTCTGCCCCTACTCGAAGGGCGGCAAGATCGGACTCTTCGGCGGCGCGGGCGTCGGCAAGACGGTTCTGATCCAGGAACTCATCAACAACATCGCCAAGGCCTACGGCGGCTACTCGGTGTTCGCCGGCGTCGGCGAGCGCACCCGCGAAGGCAACGACCTCTATCACGAAATGATCGAGTCCGGCGTGAACAAGGCCGGCGGCGGCGAAGGCTCGCGCTGCGCGCTCGTGTTCGGCCAGATGAACGAGCCCCCGGGCGCGCGCGCGCGCGTCGCGCTCACAGGCCTCACCATCGCGGAACACTTCCGCGACCAGGGCAAGGACATCCTCTTCTTCGTCGACAACATCTTCCGCTTCACGCAGGCGGGTTCGGAAGTGTCGGCGCTGCTCGGCCGTATCCCGTCGGCGGTGGGCTATCAGCCGACGCTCGCCACCGAGATGGGCCAGATGCAGGAACGCATCACCTCCACCACCAAGGGTTCGATCACGTCCGTGCAGGCCGTGTACGTGCCGGCGGACGATCTCACCGACCCCGCGCCCGCGACGTCCTTCGCGCACCTTGATGCGACGACCGTGCTCAACCGCGCGATCTCGGAAAAGGGCATCTACCCGGCGGTGGACCCGCTCGACTCCACGTCGCGGATTCTCGATCCGCTCGTCGTCGGCAAGGAACACTACGAGACGGCCCGCGCCGTGCAGGAAACGCTGCAACGCTACAAGGCGCTGCAGGACATCATCGCCATTCTCGGCATGGATGAACTGTCGGAAGACGACAAGCTCGCCGTGGCGCGGGCCCGCAAGATCGAACGCTTCCTGTCGCAGCCCTTCCACGTCGCCGAACAGTTCACCAACCAGCCCGGCGTGCTGGTCGACGTGAAGGACACGGTGCGCGGCTTCAAGGGCCTCGTCGACGGCGAGTTCGACCATCTCCCGGAGCAGGCCTTCTACATGGTCGGCACCATCGAGGACGCGATCAAGAAAGCGCAGAAGATGGCGCTGGAAGCGGCGTAAGCCTCTTCTACACCCACGGTTCAATGGGCCCGCTCCAGCAATGGGGCGGGCCTTTTTCGTGGCGCGAACTGCAGTGCGCGGGTGGAAGCGCATGCGCCAACGCGGGTAAAAGGGTGCATCTGAAATCTGCGGGGAAACGATGAGAAACCTCAGGAAGATCACGGCGTTCGCCATCGCCGCGACTGCGCTCGCAACGATGGCGACCACGGCGGAAGCGCGCCGCCCCAACGCCGCGCAGCAACAGGCCGCCGCGTTCGTCGCGGCCGTGACTCACTACTGCATGGCCAATGTCGAGGGCGGGGTGGAGCTGCCGCAGGTGGCGGTGCTGGAGGGTCATGAGGTGGTCGCGCTGACGGCGGAGCAGGCGTCGGCGGCGCGCATGGCCGCCACGTCGACCGGCTATCGCCTGAACCACGCGCGCGGCCACATCCTGATCGAGAGCGCCACTGGCAAGGCGTGTCAGGCCAAGGCGGAAGGCCCGCCAGCGCAGGCGTCGTTCGATGGCGTCGTGACCTTCATCACCGATCCCGCGCGCGGCTTCAACAGATCGCTCGACATGAGCAATCCGCCGATGACCTTCATGCGGATGTTCACGAAGCCCGTGGGCGAGGAAAATCTCGTCGTCATGCTGAACGGCATCCAGCCGCGCGGCGCGGCGAGCATGCTGAACGCGACAGTCTCACGCATCAAACGCGAAGCGCCGGCGACCTGACGCGAAGGTCCGGACACATCAAAAAGGCCCGCCCCAGCGCTGGGGCGGGCCTTTCCCGTTTCAGGTCACGCGTTACGACCCCTTGCGGCGTTGCACGTCGGCTTCGCCGGCCTGCTTGCGGTCTTCCTCGTCGAAGTCGACCTTTTCGCCGGCGTCGAAGTAGCGGCGCGACTTTGCGGCGAGGCGCGACATCGACGCGTTCATCGAACCCGCCGCCATCGCCATGTGCTTGGAGCCGACGAGACCGACCGCGACCGCGTCGTTGAATTTCGCGAACTCCGCGCCGAGAAACACGACCTGCCAGCCCTTCTTCTCGATGCGATCGAGGGCCGCCTTCACGTCGTCCTTCTTCATTTCGCGGCTCGCGTTTTCCTCGCCGTCGGTCATGATCACGAGCACCGCTTTCTCCGGCGCCTCGCTTTCGGCGCGCGCGATGATGCGGCCGATGGCGTCGAACAGGGGCGTCATGCCGCGGGGCGTGGCGTCCGCGTCGGTGACGTCCTTCCACGTCTGCACCGGCACGCCGGCGCGCAGCACGTCGAACTGCAGGCCTTCATGCGCGTCGAACACGGCGAGCGTCGCAAACGCATCACCCTCCGCCAGCGCCTTCACGTAGGCGTTCACGGACCCGAGCGCCTCAGCCCAGATCGACTGCATCGAACCTGTGCGATCGAGCAGAATGTATGCGTGCATGGGCGCCTCCTATGCGTTGGTGGAGGGGCCCAGATGGGGAGCCTGCGCGCCGGCGCCAGAGGCGGGTGGGTGAAATCGGCGTCACGTTCCGGCGGCCGGACATTCTGCCCCGTTGACGGGCTGGGGGCCGAAGGGTAGCCAACCCGCCACTCTTCCCGACACCCAAGGACCTCGCCCGTGGCTGAAAAGCTTCAATTCGCCCTCGTCTCGCCGGAACGCGAACTGTTCCATGGCGAGGTCGATCAGGTCGTGGTGCCCGGCTCGGACGGCGAGTTCGGCGTGCTGCCGCGCCATACCCCGGTGATGTCGACGATCAAGCCGGGCGCGCTGCGCATCTTCAACGACGGCTCCGAGCAGCGGATCTTCGTCAACGGCGGCTTCGCGGACGTGACCTCGGACGGCCTCACCGTGCTGGCGGAAGACGCCGTGGAACTCGCAGGTCTCGATGCTGCGGCGGTGGAGCAGGATATCCGTGACGCCCGCGAGGACGTGGCCGGCGCCAAGGAAGACGCCAAGCTGCGCGCCGCCGAGGCGAAGCTGTGCGGGGAGGGTCGATGGCGAAGCCATCGGGGTGGGGGCGGCGAGGCAAGCACCTTGCGCCTGTCACCAACACCGAACTTTATCCTGCACGCCACCCACCCCGGACCCTTCGTGTCCGACCCTCCCCGCAAGGAAACCCCTGCGAAACGCCGGCTTCGCTCGGCCCCGGCGAAAGCCGGGGTCCATTCCATTTCGGCGGGCCCGGCGCCGCGCTTTGAATTCCGGCGATAAATGGGTCCCGGCTTTCGCCGGGACCGAGCGGCTAGGCCGAGCGGCGGAGTCGTGATCGGACCCTTGAGTGCCTGGCCACAAGGTTTAGCAAAGGTCTCGCAAGGGGGAGGGTGGTTATGCGTGGGCTTGCGGTTCGGGCGCGCGTCGCCGTCCCGCCTCAGGCGCCAGATCCTTGGCCTTGAGCCAGGCGATCGCGGTGTGCGCCACATCTTCCCACTCCGGTTCGCCGATGAGCCAGTGGCTCATCTCCGGGAACTCGCGATAGACGCACTGGCCGGCGGGAAAGCGCTTGGCGATGCGGCGCACGGTGGAGGCGGGGTTCACCCTGTCACGGCCGCCGGCGAGCGCCAGCACGGGCGCGTCGATCTTGTAGACGGGCGCGGCCGAGGCCATCGATGGATCGAGCCACCACTGGATCGTTTCCATCACCACACGGCCGGATTCCGGGACGAATTTTGCATAGACCTCGCGCGCGTGGGCGTGCTCCAGCCGGTCGAGCGTGGCGTGGCGGGCGACGCTGTAGTCGGGCGCGATGGGGCGGCGCCAGTAGTCCCCCAGCATCGTGAGACCTACGGCGCTGCCGTGCTCCTCGATGGTGGTGGGCATCACGCCCCACGGCGCAGACGGCGCGATGAGCACAAGTCCCGCCACCGGGACCTTCGTCGCTGCGATCTGGGCGATCAGCCCGCCGAGTGAATGGCCTATGAGGACCGGCGGCGCAGGCAGGTCCCTGATCTGGTCGACGACCTGGGCGGCCAGCTCCTTGGCGCCGACGCGGCCAAGGCGTTCGGGGTCGTCCTCCGGTGCGCGACCTGCGAGGTCAGGCGCAAGCGTCGTGAAGCCCGCCGTCTCGAACGGTTTGCGGAAAGCGTCGAAAGCCCATCCGCCACAGAAGGCGCCGTGCAGGAACACGAGCGTATGCGTCATGGGCAGGGGCCCCCGGCAGCGGCCATCCCCTGGCCAGATCGAACGGTCAGCATGACGAGATCGGGGGCCGCGTCAAAGCAAATTTGCCGCGTGCTGCATGAGCGCCAAGGGGAGGGAGCGGTCAGACGGGTTCGCCTCGCGCATGGCCGGCAAAGCGCCGGGCGACCTCTTCATACACCGCCCGCTTGAACGGAATGACAAGATCGGGGCCCTCGTCGAGGCGGCCCCAGCGCCAGTTGGAGAATTCCGGGGTGTGCATGTCGAGCCGGATGTCGGCGTCGCGGCCCTTGTAGCGGAAGGCGAACCACTTCTGCCGCTGGCCGATGTAGCCGCGCGAGCCTTCCCGCTTCAGCCCGCCGGGGAAGTCGTAGTAGAGCCAGTCGTCGGTCACATCGATGATGTTCACGAGGTTCGACGTCACGCCGACTTCTTCCTCAAGCTCGCGGAAAGCGGCGTCGCGCGGATCCTCGCCGCGATCCACGCCGCCCTGTGGCATCTGCCACACGTGCGGCCCCGTCACGCCAAGGCGCTTGCCGTAGAACACGAGCCCGGTGCGGTGGAACAGCGCCAGTCCGACGTTCGGCCGGTAGCGCTGCGGGTCCCGCGCCTCGGTTTGAGGCGCGCCCGTCATCGTCTCGTATTCCGGCTCTCCATCACGCTGGAGGCCGGAGCCAGTACATATCCACGCATGGACAGGTTCTCCGCCCACTCCTCGATCTGGTCGATAGTCACAGGAAACGCGAATCCGGAGCCGAGCGCACTGCCATTCTGCAGTGCGAGCGCCTCGAGGTTCAGCAGCTGTTCGTCGATGGCGTTGCCGTCGCGCTGGACGTCGATGATCCGGTCGGCGGAGGAAAAGGGCAGGCCGGCGCGTCCGGCTTCCACGCCGAACGCCGAGCGCGCGCCGATGGCGTTGCCGACGAACACGAGGCCGCGCGCCTTCAGCGCCTGCGCCACAGGGGCCGACGCCTGTCCGGACGATGCGAACCGTCCGCCCTGGTAGTTGGTCACGCCGAAATACCCCGCCGCGCGCGACAGCAGGTTTTCCAGCTTTCCGACATTCTCGCGCGAGGAGCCGTTGGCCATCAGCGTCTGCGGTCCGGTGTCGTCGGTCTCCGGGTCGAACGGCTCCATCGGCAGTTCGAGCAGCACCTCGTGGCCGCGCGCGCGTGCGCGGTCGATCCAGGTCTGGAGGCCGCTGGTGTAGGGCACGAACGAAAGCGTCACCTCGGGGGGAAGCTCGTCGATGGCAGCCTGGGTCGCGCCGGCGTTGAAGCCGAGGCCGCCGACGATGATGGCGATCTTCGGCTTGGCAGCGTCGCCGGTGAACGGGCGGGCATAGGCGCGCGCCACCGTGCGGCCGTCGGTGGCGACCATCGGGAGCGGGCCCATGGGGCCGGGCTGGTGGTAACCGGAGAAGGGCGCTTTCGGCAGCGGCGAGGGCGGCCGTCGCAGCGCGTGCTTCTGGGCGCCGTCGGCGGCCGCGCCTTCGGTTGCGGGATCGCCGGCTTCGGCGCCATCCGCGGGGACCTGGTCGTAGAAGCTCGCATCTTCCTGGGTCACCGCCATCGGATCGACCGCGGCGTCGGAGACGGAGATGCGCTCGGCCTCGCCGGAGCCGGCCTGCGCGAGGGGGAGCACGCTGCGAGGACCCGCAGCGCGCGGGTCGCCGAACAGGCTGACGCCGCCGATGACGGCGCCGCCGACAGCGACGAGCGCCGCAAGTCCGAGAAGTCCATGCTGGAGCGGGCTCAACGTGAGGCCGCCCTTGCCCGCCGGGCTCGTCAACGCCATGCCATTCTGTTCCCGGCCGATACGCACGCAGGGCGAATCGGCAACCTAGACCTTAACTGGCCCTAGACCTTAACTGGCCATGGTCGTGGGATTCGGGGTCGCCGTCACCCGAAAGAGGGTTAACGGCGCGTCCGCCCTCAGCCGGCGTCGGCGTGGCGTTGGCGGAGGCGCTCGGCGACCGTGCCCTGACGCAGCAGCTCGACCGCACGCTTCATCTGGTAGTCCTTGGTCTTGTCCCAGTTTTCCGGCGGCTGGTCGTCCGGCACGTGGGGGCCGCGACGGCGGACGCCGTCCTGGTTCGCGAAGGCGCCGGGGAGGTCCGCTTCGGAGAGGCCGAGGCGGCGCAGACGCGCCGGATCGACGCGCACCTGCGCGACCTCGATGTCCGGCTCGATGCCCGAACCCTGGATGGAGCGGCCCGACGGCGTGTAGTAGCGGGCTGTCGTCAGTCGCAGCGCGCCGTCCCTGCCGCCCTTGAGCGGGATCACGGTCTGCACCGAGCCCTTGCCGAAGGACGTGACGCCAAGAACGATGGCGCGGCCGCGGTCCTGCAGCGCGCCAGCGACGATTTCCGATGCCGATGCCGAGCCGCCGTTGATCAGCACCGCCACCGGGATGCCTTCCAGCATGTCGCCGCGGCGGGCGTTGTAGCGCTGGATGTCGTCGGGCTGACGGCCGCGGGTGGAGGTGATCTCGCCGCCGTCGAGGAAGGCGTCCGAGACGCGGTTGGCCTGGTCGAGAAGGCCGCCCGGATTGTTGCGCAGGTCGACGACGACGCCCTTGAGGCCCGCGCCACCGAGACGGCGGACTTCGCGGATCGCGTCTTCGAGGGCCGCACCCGTGCGCTCGTTGAAGGTGGAGACGCGGATCACGCCGACATCGCCTTCCATGCGGCTCGTGACGGCGCGCACCGAGATGATCTCGCGCGTCAGCGAGACGTCGAACGGATCGACGCCTTCGCGCGCGATGGTGATGGTGATCGGCGTGCCGACCGCGCCGCGCATCTTCTTCACGGCGTCGTTCAGCGTCAGGCCGACGATCGCTTCGTCGTTGATGTGCGTGATGTAGTCGCCCGCCTGGATGCCGGCCTTGCTGGCGGGCGTATCGTCGATCGGCGATACGACGCGGACGATGCCGTCCTCGGTGGTGACTTCGATGCCCAGGCCGCCGTACTCGCCGCGCGTCTGCACGGACATGTCGCGGAACTCGTCGGGGCTCATGTAGCTGGAGTGCGGGTCGAGCGAGGTGAGCATGCCGTTCAGGGCCGCCTCGATCGCCTTCGGGTTGTCGACCTCGGTCACGTATTCCGATTGCACGCGGGCGAGAACGTCCGCGAACAGCTCAAGCTGGCGGTAGGTGTCCGCGCGCGCCGGCGAGCCGTCCGAATCTGACCAGGCGAGGGCGCCTACGCCCACTGCCAACCCGATCACCGGGACCGCGATCCACGCCATCCGCATCTTTACCGCTCCTTCGTCGCCCGCCGGGGCCCTTTGGGGGGCTCGCCGTCTGGCGTGTTCCTGTTCCAACTCGTCCTGCGCTTCAGACCGAACCTTGCCCTGATTCGGTGTCGTCGTCGGTCACCTGCCGGCAGCCAGCCAGCGCCCCGGATCAACCGGCTGCCCGCTGCGCCTGACTTCCACATACAACTCTGGCGCCGATGAGGCGTCACGACCCATTTCTGCTACCGGTTGACCCGCAAGTACACGCTGGCCAGCAGTGGCGAGCAAGGATGAAGAACCCGTCAGCACCACAGCGTAATCATTCCCGACATCAAGGATCAATACATTCCCGTAGCCCCTGAAGGGCCCGGCGTAGGAAATCGTCGCCGCCGACGGCGCGAGCACCTGCGCGCCCGGACGTGTCCGGATCGTCATGCCCGCCGCCGTACCCGCAGCGCCCGTCTGGCCGAACCGCCGCACGACCTCGCCGGCGGCGGGGGTGAGCCGGGTGAGGGAGGCTTGCGAGACCGGCGCTGCGGGCCCGGATTTGCTGGCGGACGCTCTGGATGCGGACGCTGGCGTCGCGCGGCGGGCGGCCACGGAACGGGCCACCAGATCGCGGAGCGAGCGCGCTTCCCGCGCCAGCGCG
>WRPF01000059.1 GCA_009773335.1 Caulobacteraceae bacterium | reverse complement strand
AACGTCTCGCTCTCGCCGCCGTCGCGCGAAAACTCGTCGTCTTCGCCAACGCCCTGCTCAAAGCCAATGACAATCGCCACGCACTGACTTGATGACGGCTTCTTGCGCACATCGGCACGTTCAAATCGAAGTTCGCTTCAAGGGAGAGGCGCAAGGCCGCCATCGGAGAGAGGCATCGCCACCCCCGCATCCCATGCTATCCTCACCCCACAGGTCTCGAGGGAGAATCACGATGAGCATGGTGGAACCCGGCGGCGCGCCCGGTGCGGCGGCGAACATCGTTTCCCGCGCGAAGGGGCTGATCCTCCAGCCGACGGCGGAGTGGGCCAAGATCGAGCAGGAGCCCGCCACGGTGCAGGGCATCTACGCGGGCTGGCTCATGCCGCTCACGGCGCTCGCGGTCGTTTGCGCGGTGATCGGGCAGACGGTGTTCGGCGTCGGCGTGCCGTTACTCGATGCGGTGGTGCGCGGCGTCGTCCAGTTCGCGGCGTTTCTCGCCATGACCTGGGTGATGGGCCTCGTGATCGATGCGCTGGCGACGAATTTCGGCGGCCAGAAGAACCCGCTCAATGCGTTCAAGGTCGCGGCCTACTCGGCGGTCGCCGCGCTGCTGGCGGGCGTGTTCCAGATCATCCCCGCGCTCGCGATTTTCGGGCTGCTGGGCCTTTACAGCCTCTACATCCTGCACCGCGGCCTGCCCGTGCTGATGAAGGCGCCGGCGGACAAGGCGACGGGGTACACCGTGTCGGTCGTGGTGGTGATGATCGTGCTGTGGATCATCGCGGCGGTGATCGTGAACACGGTCACGCCGATGCAGGGCGGCGGCATGTTCGGCCGCATGCAGATGCCGGGCGCGTCGCGCTCCGCAACCGATGGCGGCTCCATCACGGTCAACGGCACGACCGTTGATCTCGGCGCGCTGGAAAAGGCCGCCAAGCAGATCGAGCAGTCGACGGCGGATGGAAACATCAACATCACCGCCAACGCCAATCCGGTCGACGTGGAAAAGATCAAGGCGCTGCTGCCGGAACGCATGGGCGGCTACACGCGCACGGAGATCTCCACCGGCGGCGCGGCGGGCATGGGCGGCGCCAACGCCACCTACGAGAACGGCGACAAGCGGCTTGAAGTGTCTGTCGTGGACATGGGCGGCATGGGCGCGCTCGGCGGCCTCGCGGGCGCGTTCAGCGCCAACAGCACCACCGAGACCGCCGACGGCTACGAGCGCATGCACACCGTCGACGGCCGCATGGTCATGGAAAAGCTCTCGAAGTCGAACAAGACCGCGAGCTACGGCGTGATGGTCGCCAACCGCTTCATGCTGGAAGTGGACGGCACGAACGTGAGCCCCGACGAGGTCAAGGACGCGGCGAACACCGTCGGCATTGCGCGCCTGGAAGCGCTCGCGAAGCAGTAGGCGACGTGCCGCCGCCGCTGCGCTGGCTGCTGCTCGTCACGGACTGGGGGTTCATCCTCTACTGGTCCGTGACGGCGCTCGCGGCGGCGCATGTGATCGCGCTGCCAGCCGAGTGGATGTTTCGCAACCACGAAGACCCGACGGTGGCGGCGTGGAACTGGTCTTTCCTGCCGCTCGATCTCGCGGCGTCTGTGCTCGGGCTGCTGGCCGTTCGGGCTGGCGCGGCGTGGAAGGGGCTCGCGACCGTGTCGCTGGCGCTGACGAGCTGTGCGGGCCTGATGGCGGTGAGCTTCTGGGCGATCTCCGGCGACTTCGATCTTTCCTGGTGGGCGCCCAACCTCTTCCTCATGGCGTGGCCGTGGATATTCCTGCCGGGACTGATGCGCGGTTAGGGCGGTCCGGCGAGTTTTGCTAAGCTCGCCGCGAAGGGAATCACCATGACCGACGCGGACCCCCAAGGGGGACCACTGGCCCATCCGGCCGTTGCGACACTGTGGGCGCGCGTGCGCGGGCTGTTGCTCGCGCCGAGCGCCGAGTGGCGCATCATCGAGGACGAACGCCCGACGCTGAAGCAGCTCTTCCTGCACTGGGTCGGGCCGCTGACGCTGTTCTTCTTCCTCGCGCCGATGCTGGGATCGATGGCGTTTCCGACGCGCGTGGAAGGCGTCGTCGCCGCGCCCTCGGCGGTGATGGCGATCTACACGGTGATCGTCGGCTCCGCGCTGATGCTCGGCGGCGTGTGGGCGATGGCGTGGATCATCGACTGGCTCGCGCCGACCTTCGGCGGCAAGCGCAATTTCGATGCTGCGATGAAACTCGCAGCGTATTCCGGCACGGCGCTGTGGCTGTCGGGCGTGTTCGGGCTGATCCCCGCGTTCATCATCCTCGGCGCCGCGGGCGTCGTGTCGTTCTACACGCTCTATCGCGGCTTGCCGGTGCTGATGAAGGCCGACGCCGACAAGGTGCTTGCGTATGCGGCGTCCATCGTCGCGGCGAGCGCGGTGCTGGGCGTGGTGCTGATGACGCTCTCGGGCTGCTTCACGCTGATGGGGCGTGCGCCGCCGGCGGCGACGAAGGCTGCGCCCGCCGTACAGGTTGCGCCCGCCGCGCCGGCGAAGGCCGCGATCGATCCGGACGCGGCGATCGACATGGACAAGTTCCGCCGTCTCATGCCGGAGTCCATTCCCGGATCGTGGGTGCGCGCGGGGCTTCTCGCTAACAATGGCGGCACGCAAGGGTTCACCGGCCGCACGCTGGAGGGCGTCTACGAACGCGGCGGCCAGCGGCTCATCGTGCGCCTGATCGATCTCGGCCCCCAGGGCGGCGCGAAGATGGTCGCCGACGCCCAGGCGCTGCGGCCCGCGCGCCAGGACGCCGACGGCTACGTCACCTACGCCATGACCCGCGACGGCTTCACCGTCTCGGAACTCGACCGCAGAGTTGGAACCGCGCGGCGCCTCACCATCGTGCGCGACCGGGTGGTTGTCGCAGTGGAAGGGACGGGCGGAGTGAGCATGGACGAATTGACGGGCGCGGGTGGTCTGGTGGACATGGAGCGCGTGGATCAGGTCGCTCGCGGCCTCTGAGGACCAATACATGCCGCTGCTGAGCAACCCGAACGCCTTCGCCGACTATCCGCTCGACAAGGCGGGCTTCCGCCGCCGCGACGCGCAGTGGCTGGCCGATGCGCTGCAGCACGAAGCCTCCCAGCTCGCGCTGATGCGCAACCTGCAGCCGTTCTGCAACGAGGAGGGGACGGTGTGGTTTGCGGGCGCGGCGCGCGATGCGCTGTGCGGCTCCGAAGCGCTGACGATCTTCCTCGGCGTCGATACCGAAGGTCGCCCGCACTTCGCCGCCGAGATGAAGCGCGATCCTGCGGACTCCGTGATCGCCGACATGGGCGCTTTCGAGGACATGCGCGCCGCCGCCGGCCGCCTGCCGGATCGCGAGGTCGCCATGCTCGGCTGTGCGAAGACGCTGCTCGAATGGCACGCGCGGCACATGTTCTGCGCTAACTGCGGCGGCGCGAGCGTCATCGTCGACGGCGGCTGGAAGCGCGAATGCCCCGCGTGCAAGGCCGAGCATTTTCCGCGCGTCGATCCCGTGGTGATCATGCTGCCGGTGCTGGGCGATCGCTGCTGCGTTGGCCGGCAGGCGCGCTTTCCGCGCGGCATGTTCTCCGCGCTCGCGGGCTTTGTGGAACCGGGCGAAAGTCTTGAAGAGGCGTGCGCGCGCGAGGTGCTGGAGGAGGTGGGGCTCGTCGCCACGAACGTGCGCTATCACTCCACGCAGCCGTGGCCGTTTCCGCACTCGCTGATGATCGGCCTGTTCGCCGATGTCGCCGACGGGCCGTTCACGCTCGATCCCGAAGAGATCGACGAAGCGATCTGGCTCACCCGTGAGGAGGCGCGCGGCGCGCTGACGGGCGGCGTCACGCTGGCGGATGGCCGACGCATCTTCGTGCCCCCGCCGATGGCGATTGCGCACCAGCTCGTGAAGGCGTGGGTGCAGACGGGCTGAGGCGCGCGTTCTCCCGGCGCGCGATCCTGTGTATGACGTTCAGCCATGAACGAGCTGCCGCCATCGCTTGCCCGCGCGGGCCTGTTCGCCGCGTCCGAGCTGTTTCTCGACATCGCGCATGTCGCAACCAGCTATTACAAGCTCGATCTTGAATCGATCTGGATCCTGGCGGTTATCGGCCAGGAGACGATGCGTCCGTGGATTCTGGACGAGACGCTGGCCGCAGAACACATGTCCGATCAGCTGGTTCCGCCGGAAATCCGCGGAACGATCAGCCGCCGCATGGTCGCCGAAAAAACGGGCCTGCCGCGCGAAACCGTTCGCCGCCGGATAGCCCTGCTTGAGGCGCGCGGCCTGGTGGTGTTCGACGAACACGATCGCGCGCGGTTGCCGGGCGATCGCATCGTCGACCCCGAGATGCACAAGGCGCTGCGGGATCTGATTGTTGCGGTCGGGCGCTTCGGGGAGCGCATGCGTGGGCTTGGCGCGATCGCCAACAGGAAAGCGGATCAGACCTAACGCGCCAGCACGCTGGGCCAGTTGGCGTTCGCGCGGCGGATGAAGCCGGGAATGTCACGCACCCAGCGGGTCTGCACGCCCTGATCGTAGTTCAGATAAAGTTTGCCATCGACCACGCGCCAGAACTGCGGGCGTCCGGGCGCGAGCTTGTTCTCCGCCAGCGCCCACGCGCAGTAGCCGCCGTATTGCGGCAGAAACGCGTTCGGGTTGGCGACGAAGCGCGCGCGGTTGGCGGCGTTGGCGAAGTGATAGGTCGCGCCGTTGTGCGTGGCGGCGAACTGCGCGGCGCCGCGCACGGGCGTTCCCGCGAAATACGAGGTGAGATCGTAGCCGCCGACAGCCACGGTCTGGAAGCGCTCGACGAACACGGCCGGCTTGTCCGCGTGCGCGATGTCGAACGGGGAGGTCGCGGCGACGCCGACGATCGCCAGACCGAACGCGAGCGCCGTTGCGCGGGCGGCTTTCGCGAGCGGCGCAGGCGCGCCGACCGGGCCGGGCACGAAGGCGCGCTTCAGGTCGCCGAGCAGCGCGAAGAGTTCGGCGCGGCGGATGACGAGCAGTGCGCCGGTGAGAATCCAGAGTGTCACGGCCGCAGCGAAAAGACCGCCGCCGTCATTGTTCGGATCGATGCCGAGCGGCGTCCACAGGTGGAAGTTCACCGCCCCGCTCATCACTGCAAAGCCGACGAGCGCGCCGAGCACGTGCAGGCGCTTGAGGCCCGGGATGAGGCCGATCAGCAGCAGCGACGACGCCACGAGCTCGCCCGCACCGATCACGTACTGGCTGAACAGCCCCGTGTGCGCGAACAGCCCCGCCAGCCCGAGCGACCCCGCCCAGCCATCAAGCCGCCCGAATATCTCCTGCGTCTCGGGCGCGTCGGTAAACTTGAAGCGCAAGCTGTCGAGAAAGACGGCGGACCCGAAGAGCGAGACGCCGAACGGGAACCAGCGGGTAAGGGTTTTGAGCATGATCGTGAACTCCAGTGACGGGGAGTTCGCGGGGAGGGGCGGGGTGGTTACAAACGACCTCCGCCTTCGGCGTGAGCGCCCTCTGGCGGCTACTTAGTCGTATCGGAAAAGTCTACACAGTTGGCTGGCGCGTTCGATCCGGACTCTAGTCGACGAAGTTCATTTGCCATGGAGACGCGAGCGTCATCGGATTGATTCTCAAAATCCGCAGACGCCAGAAAGGTACGGTATGCCTTCACCCCGTCAGACCGATCTTTCTCATCGCAACTCGATAGCAATAGGTCCGATAGGATTGGGAGGGCGTGAACGTCGTTATCGGCCCACTGTTTCGTGACACGCAGCGTTTCAGCGTCAGCACGTCCAAGTTCCATGTTCCAATAAATCGACAGATCTTTAGCTGCTCTCCAATCTCCTTTTCCCGCGCGTGCACGAAGGGTGGTTTCCTTTTGCCGTGAGAGTTTGGCGTGAGCATCCTCGTATGATGCTTGCCCGCAGGCAGCAGACAACAACAGCAATGCGGTCAGTACCGATTGCGGGAGAATTGCTCCTCGCGGAAACGTGCTCTTGAAATCTTTGTTCATGACCCACCAAATCCCCAGCACGGGCTGTCACCACCGCAACACCCGCGCGCCCACCACAGCCCCGCTCGCTGCGCAGAGCGTGATCGCCACGGCGTACCACGTCACCACGAACGGCACGGAATCCGTCGGGCAGTACATCGCGCAGGCCATGGCGCCGATGCCGCCGGAGACCGCGCTGAACCCGCTATCAACCGCCATGCTGTGGCGTTTGACACAAAAGACGGCATATGCTACGGCATATGCCCAGAAAGGATGATTTGTGACCACCGAACGCAAAGTGAAGATCTTCAAGAACGGCCGCAACCAGGCCGTCCGCATCCCACGGGAGTTCGAGCTTCCGGGGGAGGACGCGGTCATGCGCAAGGAAGGCGGGCGCCTCGTCATCGAGCCCGCCGCACCGCAGTCCCTGTTGGCCTTGCTCAGGACGCTCAAGCCCATCGACGAGGACTTCGCGCCGATCCCCGATCCGGCGCCGGAGCCTGTCGAGCTTTGAGGAGCGACGTGTGAGCGCACGCTTCCTGCTCGACACAAACATCGTCTCAGACCTTGTCCGCAACCCGCAGGGGCGCGCAGCCGCGAAGATCGCCGCGCTGGGCGAGGACGTCGTTGCAACCAGCATCATCGTTGCGGCGGAGCTCCGCTACGGCGCCGCGAAAAAAGGATCGGTCCGGCTGGCGTCCCAGCTCGAAGCCATCCTGGGCGCGCTCGAGGTCATCCCCTTCGAGGCGCCGGCGGACGCCGCCTATGGCGCCGCGCGCGTGGCGCTCGAGGCGGCTGGAACCCCGATTGGCGGGAATGATCTGTTGATCGCCGCGCAGGCGCTCGCGTTGGATATGACGCTGGTGACGCACAACGCGCGCGAGTTTACGCGTGTTGATGGATTGAGGGTCGAAGACTGGTTGCGATGATCACCACCGCAGCAACCTTGCCCCCAGCACCGCGCCGATCACAGCGCACAGCGCGATCGACACGGCGTACCAGGTCGCCACGAAGGCCACGGAATCCACCGGGCAGTACATCGCGTAGACCATCGCGCCGACGCCGCCGGAGACGGCGCCCAGGCTCGCGCCCGTCATCGTCAGCCGCGTGGGCGCGAGATCGCGGACGAGCCAGCCGAGCAGGGCGGCCGTCGGCGCCGCAAGGATCGGGATGATCACGATGCACCACGGAAACGGCCCGCCCATCCACGCCTGCATGCGCGTCGACGGATCGCCGCCCATCAGCGCAATGGCGGTGACGACGGCGCACAGCGCGAGAAATCCGAAGATCGCCGCGACCCGCCAGCCGGTCGCGCGTCCCGGTCGCGAAAGGCGCATCAGCAACGGCAGCGACACGCCCGCCGCCATCGCCGCAAACCCCGCCTTCATCATCACCATCATGCGCGCCGCGCCGATGTCCGGGCGAATACTGAAGAAGGTCAGCAAAAGCCCGACGCCGAGCAGCAGGCCCACCGCCAGCGCGAACGCGATGCGCGGCCAGACCTTGCGCTTCGCCGGCGCGTCGTCGCCGCGTGCAAGAACTTCGATGAGATCTTCGGTTTTCATGCTTCCGCCTCGGCCATCAGGCGCATCAGGGTCTTCATCCCGCGATGGGTGGAGATCTTCACGTCGGACTCGGTGAGCCCGGTCTGCGCGGCGGCGTCCTTCACGCTCACGCCTTCGAGCTTCACGAGCCGGATGGAGTCGCGCTGCTTCTGCGGCAGCATCGCCAGCAGTCGCGCCACGTCGCGCTTCGCGTCGACGGCCACGTCCTCGGCGGCGGTGAACAGTTCGGGGGCGTCCTCCACTGGAATGTGTTCGCCGCGCCGTCCGCGCCTGCGCCAGTGATCGATCATGCGGTAGCGCGCGATGGCGTAGATCCACGCGGTGACGGGGTAGGACGGGTCGTAGCTGTCGCGGCGGGTGTGGATGGCGATGAGCGTTTCCTGCAGCAGGTCTTCGGCGTCCTCCGGCGCGCCGCGCATGCGGGAGCGGAAGAAGGCGCGCAGGTTGCCGCTCACGGCGGTGAGGAACGCCCGGTGCGCGCCCGCGTCGCCCGAAAGGCCACGCAGCATCAGCGCCTTCAGCTCCGCCTCCGCCTCGATCACGCTGTCGCTCCCGCAGGTTGATACGACGGACGCGCGCGCCCGGTTACGGCATCCGCTTGCGGAACGGGTCGGCCTTGTAGACGCCCAGAACCTTCAGTTCGGAGGAAAAGAACTGCAGCTCCTCCAGCGCAAGCTGGACGTTGCGGTCGCGCGGGTGGCCCTCGACGTCGGCGTAAAATTGCGTGGCGTTGAAGCTGCCCTCGATCTGGTAGCTCTCGAGCTTGGTCATGTTCACGCCGTTGGTCGCGAACCCGCCCATGGCCTTGTAGAGCGCGGCGGGCACGTTGCGCACGCGGAAGACGAAGCTCGTCACGCAGGGGCCGTCCTCGGGCTCGGCGTCGTCGGGCTTGGGCGCAAGCACGATGAAGCGCGTGGTGTTGTGCTGCGCGTCGGCCACGTCGGCCTTGAGGATCTCGAGCCCATAGACCTCTGCGGCGAGTGTGGAGGCGAGTGCTGCGTCTTCCAGGCTGCCGAGTTCGGCGATCTCGCGTGCGGCGCCGGCGGTGTCGGCGCTCTTCACGGGGCTGAGGCCCATCGCGCGCAGCGTGCGGCGGCACTGGCCCAGCGCCTGCGGATGCGAGTGCACGCGCTTCAGCGACTGCAACGTCGCGCCTTTCGGCGCCATGAGCTGGTGGCGGATCGGGATGAAGCGCTCGCCGACGATGTAGAGATCGCTCTCCGGCAGGAGGTGGTGGACGTCGGCCACCCGCCCCGCGAGCGAGTTCTCGATCGGGATCATGGCGAGCGCGGTCTGGCCCTCGCTCACCGCCGCGAACGCGTCCTCGAAGGAAGCGCACGGCAGCGGCTCCATCTCGGGATAGGCCGCCGCACAGGCGATGTGGGAATTGGCGCCGAGTTCGCCCTGGAAGGAGATGCTTTGTTTAGTCATTCTGGCAGCGGGTAGTGCATTCCTCGGCGAGATTGGCAAGCTGTCGTTGCGCCGCGCCGGCGGAACGCTAGAGTTTTCCGACAAGCTGCCATGGAGGGTGCATTGGCGGACTTCTCGCGGGATCTTGGTCGCGGCAACAATCCGTGGGGAGAGTGGCCGCAGCAGCGGCAAATATGGATATGCCGGTATGGGCCGGGCGTCGAACAGCCAGAACTGGCGGAGAAGCGCGCCGTAGTGGTCGTGTCTCGCAAGCGAAAGCGCAAACTGGACTTGGTCACCGTCGTGCCTCTGTTCAAATCGAAGACCGGCACGCCGGTGCGGATTTCGCTGCCGCCATGCCCGAGCAAAAGGTTCATCCGGGAGGAGATGTGGGCGAGGCCGGATCTGGTCACCAGCGTGTCGCGCCGTCGCCTGCAACGGGTGTCGCTTCGTGACGAACAGGGAGACATCATGGGAACGTTCGGCGCGTCGGTCGCTTATTCGGATTGGATCGCGCTACAGACCGCCATGTCCCGCTGGTTGGCGCTGAGTTACTTGACGATGGGAAACGAGTAAGGCAGCCTGTTGGTGTTTCCCCGGTCGTTTCGGCGGCCTAGGGGTTGGCAATTTCCGCAACGGGCAACCCCCGTACTGGATGATGCTGATTGAGCCCTTGGTAAGGGCACGGAGTAAACGGGGAGCCCCTCGGGGTTCCCCGTATCCACCAAAGTAGCGCGGTTCGCCGTGCTCAAAAACAGGCGCGGCTTGAAATACAGCCGCGCCTAACCTTTTCATGGCTCGATGGGACACGCCATGACCAACGCCTTCAAAGAGCTTCGCGCCGCCTACGGCAGCTTCTGGGCATTGTTGGGGATGCTGCTTTCGTCGGCACTTGTTTTCAAGTTCATCGTTGCGCACGCCCCTATGGACTGGAATGGCCTCACGCTGTCGCTGCTCGAAAGTTATCGAAGCTGGTCGGATCGCGTTTTCGAGATTCTTTCGCCCTTCCTTTCGGTGCGGCTCACCGAAACAGCCAAGGACGTCGTCGCACTGTGGCTGGTTGTCGGCGCCTCCGTGTCGCGCACGTTGTCCCGCCTGTTCGCTGCGGCGGGCGATGGGCCGGTGGAGACACATGGGACCGACAAACTCGAATGGCTTTTCTCGTCGCCCGGAGCGCGGATCGCAGTTGTCGCCGCCTCGCCCGTCCTGTGGCCCGCGACCGTCTGGGTTCTTTTTCTCAGGCCGATAGTGTGCCGAGTCCAAGACGACGGTGGATCGACAGAGATATTCATGACGCGGGCGCGGGCGAAGCAGGCCTGTATCGCGAACGGCTACTATGATCACGACCTTCGCCTGACACTCGCGCTGCAGGCGATCGGTGTCGTCGCGGCCGCATTCGCCCTCACGCTTGTCAGCGCCTCCGGCTCGTAAGCATCCATCGCAGGAAGAATCCCCATGCCCTTCGCCAATCGCATCACCGACATGCTCGGCGTCCAGTATCCCATCGTGCAGGCGCCGATGGGCTGGATCGCGCGGGCGCCGCTGGCGTCGGCGGTGTCGAACGCGGGCGGCATGGGGATCATCGAGACCTCGTCCGGCCAGCTCGACGAGATCAAGGGCGAGATCGCAAAGATGCGCACGCTGACGGACAAGCCCTTCGGCGTGAACATCGCCCAGGCTTTCGTGCGCGATCCGGGCATCGTGCAGTTTGTCGTCGATCAGGGCGTGAAGTTCGTCACCACCAGCGCGGGCGATCCGACGAAATACTGCGGGCCGCTGAAGGCAGCGGGGCTCACGGTGTTTCACGTCGTGCCGACAATGAAGGCGGCATTGAAGGCCATCGAAGCGGGCGTCGATGGTCTTGTCGTCGAAGGCGGCGAGGGCGGCGGCTTCAAGAATCCACAGCCGGTGATGACGATGGTTCTTCTGCCGCTGGTCGCGGAAAAGACAGGCGTACCGATCATCGCCGCGGGCGGGATCACCTGCGGACGCTCGATGGCGGCGGCCTTCGCGCTCGGCGCCGAAGGCGTGCAGATGGGTACGCGCATGGTCAGCGCGGCCGAAAGCCCCGTGCACCAGAACTGGAAGCAGGCGATCATCGACGCAGAGGACACCGACACGATCTTCCTCAACCAGTTCGGCAAGCCCGCGCTGCGCGCACTGCGCACGAAGAAGACCGAACACCTCGAACGCGAACTCACGCCCGATTACGCCGGCCCCCCGGTGATGAGCCACATGGCGCGCGCGCTCGATCTCTATTTCGGCGGCGACATGGAGGCCTCGATTGCGCTGAGCGGGCAGGTCGCGGGGCGGATCGACAGCGTAAAGCCGGTGGCGGAGATCATCGCTGAGACGGTGCGTGAGTTTGAGGAGACCGTGCGGGCGATGGGGAAGAGGTATGGGTGACGGCTTGAGGTTTTTGGGTGTGAGGCTATCGTTGGCCCAGAGCGGACGTTGAACTTTTGCTGCGCCTAAGGTGAAACGATGATCACAAGTCGCGAAATATGTGCGCAGTGTACTGTTGGCTACCACGCGCCATTTGATCGGTTTGAGCAAGTCGCGGTGCATCGCAACGGCCCGACGTTTCTCTACAAATGCAAGACGTGTGGTTCATTGTGGCACGAGACGCTGCGCGACGCGAAACGTGCAACGCCGGAAGAAGTAGCGGCGCTCTACCCGGGCGCTTCGGTCTGAGGGTCGAACATTTCAGCGTCCGCTTCATCTCCACAAAGCTCTGTCATTCCGGGGCGGCCGGAGGCCGAACCCGGAACCCAGGGGTTCAAGCGTGGAACGAACCCACCAGTCGAAACACTCAGCCCAGTCCCCTGGGTTCCGGGTTCGCGCTTCGCGCGTCCCGGAATGACGGAGCCTTGTCGGGGGCGCCGGTGATTCCCGCTCCCTGCGATGAGCGGGCCTCTGCGCAATCGGGTGACGCGGAGGGCGGATGAAGGGCGAAGCCCGCAATCCGTCGCCGTCCATCTTTCTCCCCCCCCTCAATGGGGAGGGTCCGCCGCGCAAGCGGCGGGGGTGGGGTGCGCGCGAGACTATGGCGGGAGGCGCTCGTTCGGCGCGACGGTTTCGTCGCCTCTCGCGTCCCTTCTCCACGACAACGCCCGAACCCCACCCGTCGCGACTTCGTCGCGCCACCCTCCCCATTGAGGGGAGGGAGAGGCGTCGGTGCTCGGAAATTGTGGGGAACGAGCGCGTCGATCACCGCAACGATCACCACACATTTTCACGCCTCCTCCCCCTGGAAGGGGGAGGTCGGGTGGGGGTCTGGTGAGGCGACGAAAGCCTTTCAGGACAAGGCGTTTCAATCATCGGACACGGCGCTGACCCCCTCCTGCCTCCCCCTTGCAGGGGGAGGAAAAGAAGATTTCTTTCCGCAATCAATCCGACCGGACTCCGGCCCGTGGGACACTCGCTCCGTCATCAACAGGCGATGGAGCCCGAACCCGTCAATGCAGATCTTCACCCCACTCCGCAGCAGCATCGAAAAGCTCAGCACCCACGTCCGGTCCCTCCGGCTGTGGGTGCTGGAGCTTGTTGCCTGGTGGGTGCTGCATTGCGGCGACCGTGCGGACCGCATCGCCATGCAGCGCAACATCCGCGCCGCGCGCCGCGAGGCGCGGGAGCTGATCTTTCTCACGATGGTCTCGCGCATGACGTTCCAGCGGCGCGCGCGGAAATGGATGCGTCCGCCGTCGGCGCGCAGCGGTTTCCGCCATGTGCAGCGCAGGTTGAATCTCATCCGGCTCTATACGCGCGGGATCAGACTGAGGTCTCTTCGCGATATTCGCGATGCGCTGGGTGATTTCGAGCGCATCGTGCAACGCGCGATCCGGCGTGTGCCGAAGGGGGTCTGTACGGGACGGCTGGCGATTGTCGCGGCGCCGTGGAGGCGCGCACGCACCGCCATCGCACCTGCCGCAGAAGGTGCGGACACTTCATGACCAGTGAAACGGGACCGCGGGCCTATGGCCCGCATTCGGTACGGATGACACGCGAGATTCTTCGGAGTCTGGCGCCAACCGTGTTGGCGGGCCATAGGCCCGCGGTCCTACTCTCCCAGTTCCGCGAAATACGCGCGCGCCAGCTCCAGATCCGGCGGGCTGTCCACGCCCTTCGGAAATTCCTCCACCACGCCCGCGCGGATCGTCATGCCCATCTCCAGCGCGCGCAGCTGTTCGAGTTTTTCGCGCAGCTCGAGCGGCGAGGGCGGGGCCGCGACGAACGCCTCGAGCGCATCGCGCGTGTACACATAGATGCCCACGTGCCGCTGGATCGGGCCGTCGCCATGCGGCGCGGGTGCGCGGGTGAAATAGAGCGCGCGGCCATCTTCGGCGACGATCGCCTTCACAACGTTCGGGTTCGCGCGGTCGTCGGGATCGTCCGAGGGCGAGACGAGCGTGGCGATGTCGGCGCCGTCCTTCAGCACCATCGTCGCCTTCACGATCAGCGAGGGCGCGATGGTCGGCATGTCGCCCTGCAGGTTGACGATCACGTCGTGGTCGCCGCCGACGGCCTTGAGCGCCGCGAACACCCGGTCGGTGCCCGACGGAAGCGCGGGGTCGGTCAGCACGGCGCGGCCGCCCGCCGCCTCCACCGCCGCCACGATCTCGGGATCACCCGCCGCCACGACCACGGGGCCAAGCCCCGTCCGGTCGGCGAGCTCCACCATCCGGACGATCATCGGCTTGCCGGCGATGTCGGCCAGCGGCTTGCCGGGCAGGCGGGTGGCGGCCATCCGGGCCGGAATGACGATGAGGGTTTTTTGGGGGAGAGGCTTCATGATCTGCGGCGCTTCGACGCGAAAAAGGGGTCGGCGACGTTGGGCCGCCTTGGCGGGCCGTCGATACCGCGCCATAACCCCGCCGAACAGGGGCGCGCGCTGAGTCGTCGCCCCGATAGATTTTCGGCGGATGGATTCGGGTTCCCCATGAGCGGCAATCTTCGCAACAACATGATCGCCGGCGCGACGCTGGCGTCCATTCTGGGCGTTCTCGGCCTCGGCGTCGTGGGCGACGGGCTGTTCGCCTCCCACTATCCGGAAAAGCCGGGCTATGCGCCGGAGGTGGCCGAAGGGCCGTCGGCCGGCGGCGGCGAAGCGGCGGCGCCCAAGCCGATCGACTGGGGCCTGCTCCTCGGCGATGCGGCGGCGCTCCCCGGCCTCGTTGCGCAGGGCGAGAAGATCACGGCGCAGTGCAAGTCCTGCCACACCTTCGACAGCGGCGGCGCCAATGGCACCGGCCCGAACCTCTACGGCGTCGTCGGCCGCGGCGCAGGCACGCACGCCGGCTTCGCCTACTCCGAACCGATGGTCGCGCACGCGGCGCCCTGGAGCTACGACGAGCTGTCGAATTTCCTCAAGGCGCCGAACAGCTATGTGCGCGGCACCAAGATGGCGTTTGCGGGCGTGAAGAAGGAAAGCGATCGCGTGGCGCTGATCGCCTATCTGCGCAGCCTCGCGCCGAGCCCGGCCGCAATCCCCGCGCCGCTGCCGGCCGAAGCGCCCGCAGAAGACGCAGCGCCTGCGGCTGAACCGCAGAAGAGCTGAGCGCTACATCGTCCGCCGGATCGATGTGACCGGGCCCGCCGCGTCCTTGATCCGCACCACGGCCTCACGCACCGGCTCGATCGCCGTCATCATGTGATGGGCGTTGGCGTGCAGCAGCCTTGAAGCGTCGAGCATGACGCCTACATGGCCCTTCCAGAACACAAGGTCGCCGCGCTTCAGCGCGCCGAGGTCGATGGTCACAGGCTTGCCGACAAAGGCTTCCTGCATGTCGGTGTCGCGCGGCGCACTGATGCCCGCCGAGGCCATCGCCGTCTGTATCAGGCCCGAGCAATCGAGCCCGAGGCTGTCTTTGCCGCCCCACAGATAAGGCGCGCCGAGAAAGCGTTCCGCCTCGCCCACCCAGTCGGTCGCGTACAAGGGGAGGGGGCGAAGATGAGCGGTATAGATCCAGCCGCCATGGGCGATCTTCGACCACTTGCCGTCCGTCTCGATGACGCCCACCTGCGATGTCAGGCTGAGCGAAAGCAACGGGACGGACTTGAGATCCGGACGCGAAAAGACATAGGTGCGCAGCGCCGCGACGGCGTGGGTAGGCGCCGCAATCTCAGCCGAAAGCGACGCGGCGCTGACGAAGCCGACGTATGCGTCGCTCTCCATCTGGCCCCAGGCCCAGCCGTCCTTCGCGTCGTAGACGGTGAACGTATCGCCAAACAGCGCCTGGGTTTCCAGCATCGCATCGTCGCCCGGCGCCCGGCGGACCGCAGCGGCAGATGCGATCACCTGATGCGGCGCGCCCTCGACGAAGCGCTGCGCCTCGACCTGGCCCTTCAGATGCGCCGCAGCGATGTCCCCGCGGGCGGGGGTGAGACGCTTGTCCAGACTGCCGGGTTCGCTCGCCATGGCCGGTCCTTAGACCGGCGCGCGTCCCGGCTCCAGCCGGCGGGCGTTCACGGAGATCACGTCCGCGAAATCCTCCAGGAACGCCGCCCCCTTGGCGGTGCGCTGGACCAGCACGTTGCGGCCATCCGCCTCGTCCTTGCGCCGCCGCACGAGGCCGTGGCGGGTGAGGGTGTCGAGCGCCCGGGTGATCGCCGGCTTGCCCACACCCAGCGCGAGCGCCAGGCCGCGCACGGTATGCGGCGGGGGGCCGAGATAGACCGTCATCAGCACCGCAAGCTGGCGCGCGGTGAGGTCGGGATCTTCCGCGCGCACCGTCGAGACGGTGACGTCGCGCCACAGATCCAGGGCCTGCTTGCGGTCGATTTCGAGGGCCATTCGAGGATTCCCATTCTGCTCGTGGAACGAGAATCGCGTGATTTGGCGCCTCGACGCAAGCGACCCACTACATCTAGCGGGAATCAGACTTGTGGATGATTCGGCGCTGGAGCATCCGCCAGCAGGCGCGCAAGGCATGCGCGTCGCCCCCCGCGGGTCGGCCCGGACGGTCGCGGGGCGTCCAGGCGTAGATATCGAAGTGGGCCCAGACCGGCGCGCTCACGAAGCGGCGCAGAAATAGTCCGCCGTAGATCGAGCCTGCCATCGCGGCGTCGCCGGTGTTCTTCAGGTCTGCGATCGGGCTGTCCATGTCCGGCTCGTAGGCGTCCCACAGGGGCATGCGCCAGAGCGCGTCGGCGGCTTCCCGGGAAGCGATGGCGAGGTCCGCCGCGAGCGTCTCGTCGTCGGTGTAAAAGGGGGTGATGTCCGGCCCCAGCGCGACGCGGGCGGCGCCTGTGAGGGTGGCGAAGTCGAGCAGGATGTCGGGCGTGCCCTCGCAGGCGAGCGCCAGCGCGTCGGAGAGGATGAGACGGCCTTCGGCGTCCGTGTTGTCGACCTCCACCGAAAGCCCTTTGCGGGTGGGCACCACGTCGCCGGGCCGGAAGGCATCGCCGCTGATGGCGTTCTCGACGACGGGCAGGATCAACTCAAGTCTCACTGGAAGCTTCGCGCGCATGATCAGCCGGCCGAGCGAAAGCGCCACCGCCGCGCCGCCCATGTCCTTCTTCATCAGGCGCATGCCGCTGTCGGGCTTGATGTCGAGGCCGCCGGAATCGAACGTCACGCCCTTGCCGACGATGGTTACGCGCGGTGCGGTTTCCTCGCCCCAGGTGATGCGCAGCAGGCGCGGCGCTTCCTTCGCTGCACGACCGACGGCGTGGATCATCGGGAAGTTGTGCGCGAGGAGATCGGCGCCGACGAACGCTTCGAATGTCGCGCCGGATTCGTCCGCTGCTTCCTTCGCACGCGCATGCAGCGCCTCGGGGCCCATGTCGTTGGCAGGGGTGTTCACGAGATCGCGCGCGAGATGCACGGCCTCCGTAATGTGGCGGGCTTCGGCGATATCGACGCCTTCGCCGGCGACGAGCCGTGGCGCGGCGCGCTTGCGCGGCTTGTAGCGGGTGAAGGAGTACGCGCCGAGCGCCCAGGCGACGGCGATCAGTGTGGCGTCGAACTCCCGCGGCGCCCAGGTGATCGCGTAGTCAGCAGACGGAAGCTGCTGGCTCAGGGCGCCGAAGGCCATGGCCGTCGCGTTGTCGCCAAGGCCGAACAGCACGCGCTCGATGTCGCCGGCCGTGGACGGCACCAGCAGGATGCGCCCGTTCTGTGCGCGGAAATCATGCGCGGCGGCGAGCTTTTTCAGGCTGTCGGCGCGCGAGCCGATCCATGCCTCCCATTCGCCGGTGCGCAGGGCGTGGACCGGGATGGCGGCGGGGGCGGGGGAATCGAGCAGTGGGATGTCGGTCATGGCGGTCCTCTTAAGCCTTTCTTGAGCAAAGCAAACGAGGCTCTCAACACCTCGTTAAGGATAAATTCCATGCGGACCGCTTTCGCACTCGTTCCTGTCCTGATGGTCGCGGCGTGTGCGACGACGGCGCCGGACGCCGCCGAAGCGCTGCGTCCGGGCGAGCCGCCGTACGACCGCGCCGCCCGCGCCGCCGTCAATCGCCAGGACATGCTGACCCAGATGACTTTCTGGGCGCAAGAGTACGCCGTTCATCCGCAGGATCTCGAGACCGCGCAGAAGTTCGTCGATTCGCTGCGCTACGGCGGACGCGCCGATCGCGCCGCGACCGTGGCGCTTGAAGCGCTCGAGAAGCACCCCGAAGACCGCAAGCTGATGCGGTCCTTCGGTTTCGCGCTGCTCGCGTCCGGCAAGCCGCAGGAATCGTTGCGCCCGCTGGCGATGACTGCGCGCGACGATGCGGCGGACTGGAGCGTGCGCTCGGCGCTGGGCGCGGCGCTGGACCAGCTCAACCGGCCGGTGGAGGCGCGTCAGGCCTATCGCGAGGCGCTCTCCATCAAGACCGACGATCCCGGCGTTCTCACGAACATGGGGGTCTCGTTCCTGATGACCGGCGATGTCGAGGACGCGGAAAAGACGCTGCAACAGGCGGCGACGCTGCCGGGCGCCACGGCGGAGACGCGGATGAATCTCGCGGTCGCGATCGCGCTGCAAGGGCGCTTCGAGGAAGCCGAGCGCATTCAACGCGTCGATATTCCGCCGGACATGATTGCGGCGAACATGGCTTATCTGCGTGCGCTCCAGACTGATCCGCGTCGTTGGGGCGAACTGCGGTCCGGGCGTCGCACGGGCGGGCGTTAGGCCGGGCAAATCGAATCTGGCAGACACGATCGCCGCGCGATCCGCGCCGTCGATCTCTTGCGTCGGGGAGCGCTCGTGGCTGTTCTCGCGCTTGCAGCGCGGCGCGAGCACACCACGCGGTTACTTCTTCAGCATGTCCATGATCTGGATCATCGCCGGTCCGAGAATGACCATCATCAGCACCGGCAGGAAGAACACGATCATCGGCACCGTGAGCTTCGGCGGCAGGGCGGCGGCCTTCTTTTCCGCCGCCGACAGACGCATTTCGCGGTTTTCCTTCGCCATGACCCGCAGCGCCGAGCCGAGCGGCGTGCCGTAGCGTTCGGCTTGCGTCAGCGCCATCGCCACGGACTTCACGCCCGGGTGGTTGGTGCGGCGCGCGAGGTTTTCGTACGCCATGCGGCGCTCCGGGAGATAGGACAGCTCCGCACACGTCAGCGCGAGTTCTTCGGCGAGTTCGATGGACGACGAGGCAATCTCCTGGCCGACGCGTTGCAGCGCCATTTCGATCGACATGCCGGACTCGACGCAGATCAGCAGCATGTCCAGCGTATCCGGAAACGCCTGCATGATGGCGTCGCGGCGCTTGGATGCGACGTTCGAGAGGTAGATGTTCGGCGCATAGAACCCTGCCGCAGCGGCACCGACCACGATGAGCAGTTTCATCTGGCCCGCGAGTTCGAGCTTGTCGCCCATCATGGTGAGATAGACGAATGCGGCGATTGCAAAGCCGATCGGCAGGGCGGCGCGCCCGAAATAGAACATCGAGATGGGACGGGGACCACGCAGGCCCGCCTGCATCAGCTTGTGCTGGAGCGTATCGTCCTTGAGCGCCTTCTGGAGATCGAAGCGCTGCACCATGTCGTTGACGAAGCCGGTCTGCGTCTGGCGCAGGGAAACCTTCTTCTCAAGAGCCGCGCGGCTCTTGCGGCGCAACTCCTCCCGGCGCTGCGACACCGCCTTGAGACGCGCGCCGAGCTGGTTGGTCTGGAGCATCGGCGCAGCGACTGTCACCACCGTCGCAAAGCAGGCGGCTCCGGCAAGCGCTGCGGCGATATTCGCCGGATCGGTCAACAGTGTCAGCCAGTTCATCGCGCGGTCCCGTCAGAACTTGAAGTTGACCATGCTGCGCATGATGAAGATGCCGAGCGACATCATCACGCCTGCGGCCAGCAGGATGAGGTTGCCCTGCGTCGTCGTGAACAGGATCATCATGTACGCAGGACGCACCATGTAGACGAGAACCATGACGATGAACGGCAGGGAGCCGATGATCATCGCCGACGCCACGGCTTCGGACGAAAGGGCCTTCACTTTTTCCTTCAGCAGTTTGCGCGAGCGCAGCACGCTGGAGAGGTTTCCGAGGGCTTCGGAGAGGTTGCCGCCCGTCTTCTGCTGGATGCCGAGCACGATGTTGAAAAAGTTCACTTCCGGCAACGGCATGTGCTCATACATCTTGTCGAGATTGGCTTCGAGCGGCACGCCCATCGCCTGGCCATCGACGATCTGACGGAACTCCGAGCGCACGGGCTCGGAGGATTCCGAGGCGATGATGCGCAGGCACTGGTTCAGTGGCAGACCCGATTTCACACCGCGTACGATGATGTCGATACTGTCGGCGAGCTGGTTGACGAAGTTCTTCTGGCGCTTGCTGATCAACATGCCGAGAACCCAGCGGGGCAGGCCAAGGCCGCATACGATCAGTGCGCCGCCACCCCACAGCGGGTTGAAGCCGCTGACCAGGAAGGCGATCAGCCCGAACACGAAACCGACGCCGCCGGAAATCAGCCAGAACATGGTTTCATTCGTCGGCAGGCCGGCCTGCCCGAGCCGGGACTTCACCGAAAGCAGGTTGCGGCGCGAGTTCTTCTGCTGGCGCGCCATGTCGCGCAGGTTGTCCTGAACGGTCGCGCGGCGTTTCGCGGTCGCTTCAGCACTCGCGTCCTTGCGCGCGCGCTGCGGTTTTCCGGCCGCCATTTCCCGCGCGCGCTTCGCCGTCTTTTCCGTTGCGGGCGACATGGTCATGGCGACGCCGACGCCGGCGACGGCAAGGAACGCAAGGATTGCAACGATGACGTCCATTACGCCGTCTCCGCCTCGTCCAGCGCCTGCGCGAGCTCCTTCTCGAGCCCGAAATACTTGGCGCGATCCCAGAAGCGCGGCCGGCCGATCCCGGTGGAGCGGTGCTTGCCGAGAACGCGGCCGTTGGCGTCCTCTCCCTGAATCTCGAACGTCATGAGATCCTGGGTGATGATCGTTTCGCCTTCGAGGCCGATCACTTCGGTGATCGCGGTGATACGACGCGAGCCGTCGCGCAGGCGGGCGGCCTGGATGACGACGTCGAGCGAGCCGACGATGATCTCGCGAATGGTTCGCGAGGGCAGGCTGAAGCCGCCCATCGTGATCATCGACTCAAGTCGTGAAAGCGCTTCGCGCGGCGTATTGGCGTGGACGGTGCCCATGGAGCCGTCGTGGCCGGTGTTCATGGCTTGCAGGAGGTCGAACGCCTCCTGTCCGCGGACTTCGCCGACGATGATGCGGTCGGGACGCATCCGCAGGCAGTTCTTCACGAGGTCCGTCATGGTGACCATGCCGGAACCCTCGAGATTGGGCGGCCGGGTTTCCAGACGCACCACATGCGGCTGCTGCAGCTGGAGTTCCGCGGCGTCCTCGCAGGTGACGACGCGTTCGGACGGATCGATGAACGCGGTCAGCGTGTTGAGCAGCGTCGTCTTGCCGGAACCCGTACCGCCGGAGATCAGCGTGTTGCATCGGCACGCGCCGATGATCGACAGGATCTTCGCGCCCGCGGGCGAGATCGAGCCGAACTCCACAAGGTTGTGGAGCTTCAGCTTGTCCTTCTTGAATTTCCGGATGGTGAGCGTGGGGCCATCGATGGCCAGCGGCGGCGCGATGACGTTGACGCGTGAGCCGTCCGGGAGGCGGGCGTCGCATATCGGGGATGATTCATCGACGCGTCGACCGACCTGGCTCACGATGCGCTGGCAGATGTTCATCAGCTGGGCATTGTCGCGGAAGCGGATGCCGGTCTTCTGCACCTTGCCGGCGACCTCGATGAACACTGTCGCCGCGCCGTTGACCATGATGTCGGCGATGTCGTCGCGCGCAAGCAGGGGCTCGAGCGGCCCGTACCCGAGCACGTCGTTGCAGATGTCGTCGAGCAGGACTTCCTGCTCGGCGATCGACATGACGACGTTCTTGATCGAGATGATTTCCGCGACGATATCGCGGATTTCGTCGCGCGCGCTGAGGGCGTCGAGCTGCGCAAGCTGCGCCAGATCGATGGTCTCGATCAGCGCGTTGAAGATCGTCGACTTGATCCGGTAGTATTCCTCCGACCGGAACTCGCCATGCGGCGTGTGTTCCTTGGCCGGGGCGGGCGGCGGCTTCGGCTTTGCGACAGGCGCGCTGGCCAGCGGCGCCGGTTGCTGCGCCGGCGCGACCTTCGGCGTCATCGCCGGCGCGG
>WRPF01000132.1 GCA_009773335.1 Caulobacteraceae bacterium | reverse complement strand
GATCGTTGATGCGCGCAAGGACGTCCGCGAGATAGGCTTCGGGATTGAGGCCCGACATTTTCGCTGTTTCGATGAGCGTCATCGCGTCGGCGATATTATCGCCTCCAACGTCGGAGCCGGCGAATAAATAGTTTTTCTGCCCAACGTCACTGGCTTGATGGCGCGCTCCGCCGCATTGTTGTCGATCGCGACGCGGCCATCGTCGAGAAAAAGCGTGAACGACGGCCATCGATTGAGAGCGCAACGCATCGCCCTGGCCAAATCGCTTTTTCCAGGGATGCGTGGGAGCTGAGTTTCGCACCAGGCGCGGAAGGCCTCGACCCGTGGCCGACTGTGTTCCTGTCTCATACGTTGGCGGTGCTCGGCGGACTTGCCGGTGATCTCACGCTCGATTTCGTAAAGGGCGCCAATCCGGTCGAGCGCGTCCTTGGCGATCGCCGAACCCGTCGCCTTCCACTCATCGTGAAAGGCGCGACGAAGATGCGCCCAACACGCCGCCTCGCGAATGCGCGCATCGCCGTTCAGCGAGAGCTCGTAGAGCTTCTTGAAGCCGCCATAGGCGTCGGCTTGCAGCACCCCCGAAAAACCGGCGAGATGAGATTGCGGATGTTCGCCCTTTCGGTTCGCCGAGAAGTAATAAGCGACGCCCGGCGGATCGCCGCCGCCCCAGGGTCGATCGTCGCGAACATAGACCCATATGCGGCCTTCCTTGACGCCTTTCGTCATCGGGTCGGCGCTTTTGCGCGAGAGATCGAGGACCTTGATCGGAGTGTCGTCGACGTGCAGGCGGTCCGTTCGAAAAATCTCCGCCTTGATCAAGTCGCTCAGCGGCCGCAGCGTTGCGATCCCGGCGCCGCAACCGTCGATCAAGGTCGAGCGCGGAATGTCCGCGCCAAAACGCGCGAAGATCTCGCCTTGCCGATAGAGAGGCAGGTGATCGTCGAACTTGGAGACGAGGATATGGGCGATCAGACTGGGGCCGAACATGCCGCGATAGATCGGACGCGTCGGCGCGGGCGCCTGCACGATTTTCTCGCAGCACCGGCAGGATTTCCTGAGACGCACGGTCTCGACTACCTTCAATTTAGCGGCGATGTAGTCGAGCATCTCTGAGACGTCCTCGCCAAGAAGACGCAGCGGCTCGCCGCATTGGGGGCAATGATCGCCCGGATCGAGCACGATGCGTTCGCGCGGAGTCGCTGCGTCGCTGCGTCGCTGCGTCGCTGCGTCGACACGGGGCTTGCCGCGCCGGCGCGGCTCGGTTTTCTCGAGGGACGGCGCCTCGCCTTCGTCGCCTTCATCCGTCTTGTGGGACGCGTCGGCCGCCGCCATCGCCACTTCGAGATCTTCGAGCGTCAGCTCCAACTGCTCGATCTCGCGCTGGATCTTTTCCGAACTCGGACCAACCTTTTGCCGCTGAAGTTTCGCGATCCGGATCTTGAGGGCTTGGATCAGGGTCTCATAGGCGCGAACCGAAGCCTGCAACCGCACGGTTTCCGCCTGTTGCGCGATAATCATCGCCTTCAGCATCGCCGGGTCGTCAGGAAGAGTTTCGGGTGACCATTCCATTGAGAAAATATACCGCAACGCGCAACGCAAGTACAGCGCTGAAGCGGTGAACACCCAAGAAAATCATACAACGCGTGCAGGCGGCGCGCTCCCCGCGGGACGGCGCCAGTCGATGCCCTCCCACAACATCGCGAGTTGCGCCGCTGTGAGACGCGCGGATCCGTCGGCAGGCGACGGCCATGGAAAACGGCCCTTCTCCAGAACCTTTAATAAAGGCAAAAGCCCTGCCCATCCCAATGCAAAAGTTTGATCTGATCGCCGCGGCGCCCGCGGAAAGCGAAGAGCGACCCGGACGCGGCGTTCTGTCTCAGTTCCTCCTGCGCCTTCGCCGCGAGGCCCGTTATGCCTTTGCGCATGTCGGTCACCCCGCAGGCAAGGTAGACGCGCGCGTTCGCGCCAGGCGCGATCATGAGCGCTCCGCGATCCGCATTAAACGGTGAAGGACCTTGTCGGGTACGTCGGCCATGACGCGCAAGCTGCGGCCATTGCGAAGCATGATCTCTATGTGATGCGCGCCGACTGCGCCGGGATCTTCGGCCGGCCCAACAATCTCGCGGCTTTCATCGCGCTCGGTCAGTTCGACTGCGACAAAATTAGATTGCCCGATCGACGGCCGGCCATT
>WRPF01000058.1 GCA_009773335.1 Caulobacteraceae bacterium | reverse complement strand
GCGCGCCGCGACCCGCGACGCGTGGCGCGCCGGAACGCTTCCCGTGCGCAACCTCTGGCGCCGCCCCGTGCCCATACTCAACCCCGCCGTCGCCGCCTGAAAGGAACCACGATGTCCGCCGCCGCGCTCAAACCCGCCTTTTCCGAACAGCAGATCCGCGCCGCCATCCGCACATCGCTCGCGAGCGCCCTGTCCGTTCCCGAAGCCATACTCGACGACGAGCGTGACTTCGACGCCTACGGTCTGCCCTCCCTTGAAGCGGTCGAACTTGCCGGCGAACTGGAAGACTTCCTCGGGCGCGAGATCGACGCCGAGACCATCTTCGAACATCCCTCCGTCGCGCAGCTCGCGCGTCATCTGGCGGCTGCCGCATGAGCGCTTCTCCCGCACGAAGGGAAGACACACGCGTCGGCGCGACGCCCGAAGCGATCCAGGCGCACTACGACGCCGGCGACGCGTTCTTCGCGCTGTTCCTCGATCCTACCCGCACCTACTCTGCGGCGCTTTTCGCCAACGGCGCCGACGATCTCGAAGCCGCGCAGCTCGCCAAGATCGACTGGCACCTCGAACGCGCCGGCGTACGCGCAGGCAAGCGCCTGCTCGACATCGGCTGCGGCTGGGGCGGGTTGATCGAACGCGCCGTGACCACACACGGCGCCGCCGAAGCCGTGGGCCTCACACTCAGCGCGGCGCAGGCGCGCCATGTCTCTGCTTCACGCAACGCCCGCTTGTCCGCGCGTCTCGAAGATTGGGCCGACCACACGCCCGCCGCGCCCTATGACGCCATCACCTCCGTCGGCGCATTCGAGCACTTCGCTGCGGCAGGTCTGGCGCGCGAGGTGCGTGTCGCCGCCTACGGACGCTTCTTCGCAAAGTGCGCAGACATGCTCGCGCCGGGCGGACGCCTCTCGTTGCAGACGATCGCCTACCCCACCGGATTCGACCGCGCCGCCTACGACGCCACCGACTACGGCGTCTTCGTGCGCGAGCACATCTTCCCGGAGTCCGACCTCCCCACGCTGCCGGAAATCCTTGAGGCCGCCGATGACGCGTTCGAGCCCGTCATCATCCGCAACGACCGCCGCTGCTACGCCCGCACGGCGCGCATCTGGCGCGGACGCCTGCGCGCCCGTGAAGCCGAGGCCGTCGCGCTCGTCGGCGAACGGCGCGTGCGCGACCTCGATCGCTATTTCCGCACCTCCGCCGGCGCCTTCGACATCGGCACGCTGCAGCTGCTGCGCCTGGCTTTCCAGAAGAAACTGGCCTTCCAGAAGAAGAGGACGCGCGCATGCCCCTGACGGACTGGCTGGTGGCGCGGATCGCCGCCGAGACCGGCGTGAATGGCGTGGACGCCGACACCCCCGTCTATCGCTACGGCGTGGACTCCCGGATGCTCGCCCTCATCATCGACGCTGCGGAGCGCACCCACGGCGTAACCGCCGACCTGGACCGGATCAGCCCCGCCGAAACCATCGTGGCGCTGGCCGCAGCCATGGCGCCGGACGACATCAAACAGGCCGGTTGACCGCACGCCCGGCTTGGGCGACTGACGCGGCCATGACGATGAAACCGATCATCTTCGGCTGCGCCGGGACCAAGCTCACGCCCGAGGAGTACGCCTTCTTCAAGGCCGCGCGGCCGTGCGGCTTCATCCTCTTCCGGCGCAACTGCGAAAGCGTGGCGCAGACGCAGGCGCTCGTGGAATCGCTGCGCGAGATCATCGACGATCCGCTCGCGCCGATCTTCATCGACCAGGAAGGCGGCCGCGTCCTGCGCATGCGCCCGCCCGTGTGGTGGAAAGCGCCCGCCTCCGGCCTCATTGGCAAACTCGCCGACACGGACATGGACGCGGCGATCCAGCTTGCGAATGACACGGGCGCGGCCATCGGCGCCCAGCTCGGCGAGTGCGGCGTCAACGTCGACTTCGCGCCGTGCCTCGATGTTGTGTTCCCCTACACGCATGACGCCATCGGCGACCGCGCCTTTCACAGCGATCCCGCCGTCGTCGCAACGCTGGGCCGCGCCTTCACCGACGGCATGGCGCTCTACGGCGTGCAGGGCTGCATCAAGCACCTGCCCGGCCACGGCCGCGCCAACCTCGACAGCCATCTCGACCTGCCCGTGATCAATGCAAGCCTCGACGAACTCGACGTCGACCTTGCCCCGTTCATCGCACTGAACGATCTGCCGTGGGGCATCGTCTCGCACCTTCTCTTTCCTGCGCTCGACCCGAAGCAGCCCGCGACCACCTCGAAGCGGATCATCGACGAGATCATCCGCGGCCGCATCGGCTACGAAGGCCTGCTCGTCACCGACGACATCTCGATGAAGGCGCTGAAAGCGCCGGTGGAGGTCTCGTCCGTGCACGCGCTCGAAGCGGGCTGCGACATCGTCTGTCACTGCAACGCCGACATGGCCGAGATGAAACCCATCGCCGACGCCATCGGCGCCATGGACGAAGCACTTGCCGCGCGGTTCGAGGAGATCCGCCGCCCCTGCGTGTCCGAACCCTTCGCGGAAATCGCCGATCTTGCGGAGTCCATCGACGCGCGCGTCGCCGCGATTGCGTGATGTGACCGCGCAGACGCTTCTCTCGGTTGTCGTCGATGTGCGCGAGACTGTCCCGCGGGTTCGCGTCTCGCCCCATGACCTTGAGGCCGTCTGCGCCCGCGCAGAAGAGGTGCTGTCAGCGTACGAATTCGCTCGCTGCACGCGCATGGTGCAGGCCCCGGCGCGCATGCTGCGCACGGCCGCGCATGTGCTCAAGCGCGATGCGCTCGCCGCCGCGCTCGGCCTGCCGCCGCGCGACGTCCCTCTGGTGGAGCCGTCCGACCGTCCGGCGCTGGCCGCGCCGCACGCGGCGTTGCGCGTAAGCCTGTCGCATACCCACGGCGCCGTCGCCATCGCGTTCGCCCTTACGCCGGTCGGCGTCGACATCGAAACGCTCGGTCGATCCAACGACACGGCTGCAATCGCGCGGCGTTACTTCGCGCCCGGTGAAGTCGACGCCATGCGCGATGACCCGGAGGGCGTCCGCTTCGCACGTCTCTGGACGGCGAAGGAAGCGCTGAAGAAGGCGGCCGACATCAACCTCTTCGAAGCGCTCGCGCGACCCATGCCACACGACATGCGCGAGACCTTCGAGGCGCACGGCGCGCAGTTCGACGTGATGCGGCCCGCCGACGGCTACGTGTGTGCGGTCGCACGCATGACGGCGCGCTGACAGCACCCTACGCGCCCAGCCCGCCGAACAGCGCGTACTTCACGTTCATGTAGTCCTCGAGGCCGTACTTCGAGCCTTCCCGGCCCATGCCGCTGTCCTTCACGCCGCCGAATGGCGCGACTTCCGTGGACGCAAGCCCCTCGTTGACGCCGATCATGCCGTACTCCAGCGCCTCCATCATGCGCCACGCGCGGCCGAGATCGCGGGTGAAAAAGTAGCCCGCGAGGCCGAACTCCGTGTCGTTCGCCATGGCGACCGCTTCCGCTTCGGTCTCGAAACGGAAGAGCGGCGCGACGGGTCCGAACGTCTCCTCCCGCGCGATCTTCATGCCGGGCGTCACATCGGCCAGCACCGTCGGTTCGAAGTAAGTGCCGCCGAGCGGATGGCGCACGCCGCCCGCCAGCACGCGCGCGCCGTGACTGCGCGCGTCGGTGATGTGCTCTTCGACCTTTGCAATCGCCGCCGGATCGATGAGCGGTCCCTGCTCCACGCCTGCGTCGAGCCCGTCGCCTACCTTCAGCGCGCGCACGGCGGCGGCGAACTTCTCCGCGAACGCATCGTACACGCCCGCCTGCACGAGGAAGCGGTTCGTGCATACGCAGGTCTGGCCGGAATTGCGGAACTTCGACAGCACCGCCGCTTTCACGGCAGCGTCGAGATCGGCGTCGTCGAACACGATGAACGGCGCATTGCCGCCGAGTTCCATCGACACGCGCTTCATGTTGGCGAGTGCCCTGGCGCCCAGATCCTTGCCGACCTCGGTGGAGCCGGTGAACGTGATCTTCCGCACGGCCGGATTTTCGCACATCTCCGCCGCAATCGGCGCGGCCGAGCCCGTCACCACGTTCACGACGCCCGCCGGAAAGCCGACCTTCTCGCAGATCGCCGCGACCGCGAGCGCCGACAGCGGCGTCTGGCTCGCCGGCTTGATGACCATCGTGCAGCCGGCGCCGAGCGCAGCGGCGAGTTTGCGCGCGATCATCGAGTGCGGGAAATTCCACGGCGTGATGGCGCCGACGACGCCCACCGGCTCCTTCGTCACGAGGATGCGCTTGCCCGGCCATGGCGAGGGGATCGTGTCGCCGTAGACGCGCTTGGCCTCCTCGCCGAACCAGCGAAAGAACGCAGCGCCCCCGGCGATCTCGCCTTCGGCCTCCGCGCGCGACTTGCCCTGCTCGCGCGTCAGCAGCTCGCCGAGCGCCCTCTTTTCCGCCAGCAGCGCGTCGTGCAATGCGAACATCAGATCCGCGCGCTCCTTGGCGAGCATCGCCCGCCATGTCGTGAAAGCCCGCGACGCCGCAGCGATCGCGCGCGCCGTTTCCGCCCCGCCGCAGCGCGGCACGGTCCCGAGCGCAGCGCCGCTCGCGGGGTTGGTCACCGTGATCGTCTGGCCGTCGTCGGCCGGGACCCAAGTGCCGTCGATGAAGCAGGCATCCTTCAGCCAGGCGTCGCTGATCATGGCGAATTCCCTATCCGTATCCGTGTCAATCCGGGGTCGCTGTCCTAGCGCCGCCACGCGCCCAAGTCGACCAAGGGGACGCCCGCGGTTGCACTCGGCGGCAACTCATGGCTCATCGCGTCGTGTCATTCACGGGGTTGAAAGCGGCGATGCTTTGGCTGCGCGGCCTGTTCCAGAGCCATCTCGACCTCGCCTTCTCGCCGGCGCGCGGCGTGGAAACGCGCGTCGTCGACCGGCCGGGCCTGTGGATGGCGCCGGATGCGCTCGCGCGCCTGCTCCAGGACATTCGCACAGTGGCGGCCGAGACGCTTCCCGTCGGCGAGCTGACGTACGGCGTGCTCGGCGGCGATCCCGAACGGCTGAAGGCGAGCGTGCTGACCGTCATCTACGACAAGGTGACGAAGCGCCCGATCGCGTTCAACGCGCTCGCGTGGATGCCGATGAGCCTGCGCGGCCGCGCGACGGACGTGCTGCACATGGGCCTCGTGATGGTGTCGCCGACGGCGCGCAGTCAGGGCCTGTCGTGGATTCTCTACGGTCTCACGTGCTTCCTGCTGTTCGCGCGCGGCGGGATGCGGCCGATCTGGATTTCCAACGTCACGCAGGTGCCGGCTGTCGTCGGCATGGTGACGGAAAGCTTCGCGCACGTGTACCCGACACCCGATAACGCGCCGCAGACCTTCGATCACCTCATGCTCGCACGCCAGATCATGCGCGGCCATCGCCATGTCTTCGGCGTCGGCCCCGACGCGGGCTTCGACGAGACGCAGTTCGTCATCACCAACGCCTACACCGGCGGCTCGGATGATCTGAAAAAGACGTTCGAACAGGCGACGAAGCATCGCCAGCAGAAATACAACGACCTCTGCGCCGGTGCGCTCGACTACGCGCGCGGCGACGACTTCCTGCAGATCGGCCAGGTGAACATGGCGGCCGCGCAGAAATACGCCTTCGCCGAGGTGCCGCGTGAATCGCTGCCCGGCCTCGTGATGAGCGGCGCCTTCCTCGGCCTGCAATCCATCTTCCTGCCGCTGATCCACTGGCTCGACGCGAAAAAGCCCTGGGGATCGCTGCGGCCTTTCCGGGACAGACGCGCATGAGCGATTTCACCTACGACGAATTCATCACCCGCAATCTCGGCTTCGTCACGCCGGAGGAGCAGGCGAAGCTGCGCGCGGCGCGCGTGTTCATTCCCGGCGTCGGCGGCATGGGGGGCGCGGCCTTCATGCTGCTGGTGCGCGCGGGCGTCGGGAACTTCGCCATCGCGGACCTCGACACGTTCGAAGTGTCCAACCTCAACCGCCAGCTGTTCGCGACGCTCGACACGGTGGGTCAGTCGAAGGTCGAAGCGGCGGCGGCGGGCGCCTTGAAGATCAATCCGGAACTCAAGCTCGAAGTGATGGGCGCGGAATGGATCGATCGCATCGAGGACATCGCCGCGCGCCACCCCGTCATCGTCAACGGCACGGATGACGCGAAGTGCGGCGTGCGCATGTACCGCGTGGCGCGGGAGAAGCGCGCGACCGTGATCGACGCCTACGCCGCCACGCTGCCGTCCGTCTACGTCGTGCGGCCTGACGATCCGCGCCCGGAGGAGCGCATGCGCTACCCCACCGTCGGCAAGGACTGGCAGGCGATCACCGACGAGGACCGGATGGGATGCCTCAACCGCGAACTCGAATGGGCGCTGACGCACTCGAACACGCACCGCTACGTGGATCTCGCCATCGCCGCCGAACTTGCCGCCGGCAGGCGCAAGCGCTTTTCCTTCGCCCCGATGGTGATCTCCACGGGCGCGTTGATGGCCTACGAAGCGATCCGCCTCATCCTCGGGCGCGACGGCGGCGCGGACCACCGCGGCTACTTCTTCAATCCCCACACGCCCGGCGTCGAGAAGCCGCTGCCGTGGCCGCTGTCGGCGGCGAAGGGCGCGCTCGTGCGGCGCTTCATGGCGAAGATGGGCGCCGCCCCCGCATGAGCGCCGCGGAGTCCGCCGCGATCGTCCTCAACGTGCTCGCCTTCGCGGGCGCGGGCGCATTCCTGATGTTTCACGCCGACGAACGCCGTCGCTCTCCCGTCGACACGCGGCTCTCGGCGATCTTCCTGCTGCTGATGGCGCTTGTCGGCGTGCGTGCGACGCGCTGGGCGATCGAGGCGCCGTTCCTCCAGCGCGTCGAGGAGGCGCTCGCGGCGGCGCTGCCGCTGTTTGCGCTTGCGCTCGCGGAGGGCCTGATGCGCCGCCACGCGCCGTCGCTGATGAAGCGCGTGTTCCTGATCGGCTCGGTGGGCGTGGCGCTTCTGGCGCTACTGCGACCGAACGCGGTGAGCATGGAGTTCACCGTCATGCTCGGCGTGCTGGTGGCGGGCGGGCTCGCGGCGACGGCGCTGCTGCTGTTCCTGCGCGACCGACGCTCGCTATCGCCGTCGGAGAACGCCGCGATCAGCGCGATGGGCCTCGGCCTGCTCGCGGCGCTGCCGTTCGTGGCCGGCGACTTCCTCTACGCTGCGGGGCTTTCGCCGTGGCGTGCGGGCGGCATCGCGCTGCTGCTGTTCGTCTACGCGACCGCCCGCCTCACCGCGACGGGCGCGGGCGGCACGGCCGTTCTCGCCGATCTCGCGCTCGCCGTCTTCGGCGCGGGCGTGGCCTTCATGACGCTCGTCGCGCTCGTCGGCCCGCCCGATCTCGTCACCGGCGGCGCATGGCTGCTCGTGATCTTCGGCATCGTGCTGGTGATCCTGATCGTGCAGGCGCTTCGCGAACGCGACACCGCGCTCGGGCGCCAGGAACTGCTGACTGCCCTCGCCGATGCCCCACCCGCGCCGCTCGACGCCTTCATTGATCATGTGCTGGCTTCGCCCATGCTGCAGCGCGCGACGGTGCTTGAGGGCGCGGGCCTGCACGACTTCGACGACACGCGCGTGCGCGCGGGGCTCGACGCAGCGCCCGTCCTGACGATGGCGGAAGCGCGCCAGATGGGCGGCGCGGGCGAGCCGCTTGTCGCGCTGATGGAAACCCACGAAGCCACGCACGTGGTCGTGCTTGCACGGACGCCGCTGCGGCTGCTGGTGGTGAACATGCCCGGCCTTTCGTCAGGCCCCGATGTCGCCGTACAACTGACGCTCCTGCACAGGCTGGCCATGGCGGCGGAGCGCACGGCATGAGCGACGCGATGGCGACCTTCGACGAATACGAACGCATCACGCTTGTCGCGGAGGCGAACCTCGCGCCGTCGGTCCACAACATCCAGCCGACCCGCTTCCGCTTCGCACCCGACGGCGCCATCGAAATCCACGAGGACGCACGCCGGCGCATTCCCGTCGGCGATCCGACCGGCGCGGACAACCGCAAGAGCTTCGGCGCTGCGGCGGAGGGCCTCGTGCTGGCGCTCGCCGCGCGCAACATCTCCGCAGGCATCGAGACGGGCGGCGACGCGATCGCGCGGATCACACTGCATCCGGAGGCTGCGCCCGACCCGTTGCGCACGCATGTCTCGAAGCGCGCCACATGGCGCGGCGCATTCGACCGGCCGATCACGCGCGACGTGAAGGCGCTCGAAAAACTCGCGGCGGGCGGCGACATGACGGTCGTCACGGACCCGGCCCGCATCGCCGAGATCGCCACGCTCTACGACGACACGAGCCTCGTCACCCTGCGCGACGGCGCCTATCGCGCGGAGCTCGTCTCGTGGATGCGCTTCACGCGGGGTGCGAAGAACTGGAGCCGCGACGGTCTCAACGCCGAGGCGATGGCGCTCTCCCCGTTCGAGGGCTTCGCGGCCGGCGTGGTGATGGGCCCGCTGCTCTTTCCCGTGCTCAACGCGTTTGGCGCCGCGCGGCCGCTCATCGCCGAGGGCGCCAAGGTGACGAGCGCCGCCGGCGTGGTTCTCTTCCATCGCCCTGCGAGCGAAAGCGACTTCGACACCGGCCGGCGCTTCTATCGCGCATGGCTCGAAATCACGGCGCTCGGCCTGTGCCTGTGTCCGATGTCGGCGCTCGCGGATTCGCAGACGGCAGCGACTGAGCTGAAGCGCGCCTACGACATCGCCGATGACCGCAAACTCGTCACAGCGTTCCGCGTCGGGCGTCGTCCGCCGAACGCGAAACAGACGCCTCGCGTGCGCCTGCCCGCCTCCGAACTGATCGTATGATCAGAGCAACTTGAGATATTCGATGAGCGCGGTTTTCTCGGCCTCGCTGAGCCCGGCGACATCGGCCTCGTGCCCGCGATTGGACAGGCCCGGCTGCGTCGTGTCGATCAGCGCGGGCCTCGACCACGGCGCGTATCCCGCAGGATAGACGTAAGCACTGGACGCATCGACCGCGCCGTCGATGCCGAGCGTGTGGTAGTTCAGCCGGTGCCCGCCAACCATGAAGCGCGCCGGGCGTTCCGACGGCGTGAGCAGCTGGCGCATCGTCGGCACCGAGCCGTTGTGGAGATAGGGCGCTGTCATCCACACGCCGCTGAGCAACGGCGCCACGTAGCCGCCCGTCGCGCGCGCTTCGAGAAGGTTACCATAGGGCGAGCGCTTCACGGCGTCCGCTAGAGCAGGCGTGAAGGCGGCGGCGCGTGCGGGTTCGGTGTCGTAGGGAGCGATGCGGTTCGGGAAGGACTGCAGGACGGGCCGTTCGACGCTGTCGTCATAGGCGCCATGGCATGAGGCGCAGCGCGCCGCGTAGACAGTGCGTCCGCGCGCGGTCTTTGCGGAATCGATTGAACCCGGAAAGCGCGGGGGCGTGTAGCCCGCGAAGAAACGGAACACGTCCTTGGCCTCGCCGAGATAGCCGCGCGCGCGATCGGGCCGCACGCCCATGCTCGGCACGGTGAAGAAGGCGGTGATGGTGGCGAGTTCGTCGAGGTGCGCGGGCGTGATGTCAGTGCGGCGCATTTCGCGATCAGCGGTCATGCCGGCTGGCGCATAGGCGCCGTCGTAGAGGAGCGAGGAGCGCAGGCCCCGGTCGCCGAGATCGGGGATCGAGGTGAAGCCGCGTTCGGTGGCATGCGCATCGCCGTGGAGCAGCGCGAGCTGCATCTTCAGTGCGGCGACGCCGTTCGTGAGCCCCGGCGCGCCGTTGACGAACGGCAGCGGCCCGCCGCCTGCCGCCACGATCTTCTGCATCCGCGCGGCGATCCGCGGCGCAACAAACGAGCGGAACGTCTTGATCTCCGCCGCGTCGGTATCGGGAAACACCTTCGGCACGGCGGCGACGAGCGCATCCGTGTCCGGCTGTTCGGCGAACGCCGTGTAGATCGCCTGCACATAGGCTTCGAGATCGAGCGAGGTGTTCGGCGCGCCGAGCCATGCGGTATCCGTCTTCGGCGTCCCTGCAGCATCATAGGTCGCGCCTGCATGGCAGCTCGCGCAACCGAGATTGGCGACGGTGAGTTCGACACGTGGGACCGCGCGGCGGATCACGCCGGTGTTCAGGCCGAGCGGCGTATCGCGCTGCGGCGGCGCGACGGACTGCGGCCAGTTGCCGATGGTCTCCGGATAGAGAAAGCCGAACTGCGTCATTACCGTGCGCAGCGTCTGCGGCGCAACGTCGGCGCCGGTTCGGCGCGCCTCCGCGAGCACGAGCGCGGTTCCCGCGAGGCGCCACGGCGTGGCGTGGGTTTCGAGCGCATCCGTATCGAGCGCACCAAAATCGCTCAATGCAAATAGCACGCCGCCGCGCGCCTCCGGCGTCATCGCGGCGGTGTCGTAGGCGGCGAGCGCGCTCGAGCGCGCCTCGCCGTAGCCGCGCAGGAAATCGCCGACGCCGCCGCATCCGACGAGCAGCGCCATCGCCGCGAGCAGAACCGCTATCCGCTTCATGCCTCTGTCCCCCCTGTCCGCAGCGCGGCCATCACCAGAACGCCCGCGCCGAGCACGCCCAGCCCGAACAGCGCGCCGACGCGCACATAATCGACGGACGACCATACCATGGCGAGACTCGCTGCCGCGAACGCAAGCGGCAGCACTGGATAGAGCGGCGTGCGGAACGGGCGCGGCGCGTCCTTCTCGCGGAACCTGAGGACGATCACCGCCAGTCCGCTTGCGGCCATGAACAGCCAGAACACCGGCGCGGTGTAGTCCACGAGCGTCGCGAAGCCGTCGTAGAATGCGCCGAGGCAGACGAGCAGCATCGAGACCGCGCCCTGTGCGAGATACGCGGCCGTCGGGATCGCGCGCTTGCCGTCCCAGCGGCCGAGCCGCGCGAGCGCGGGCCAGTCGTGCGCGGCGGCGTAGGTGGTGCGGCCGCCGACGATGATGGTCGCGTTGATCGAGGTGAACGCGGCGCACGCGATCGCGATGGCGGTGAGCCAGCCGGCGTTCGGCCCGAACGCGCGCGCCATGAGATCGGCGGCGGGCGCCGTGCTCTTCGCCAGCGCCGTGATGCCGAGGCCGCGCCAGAAGGCCCACGCGGCGAAAAGGTAGAGCGCGGTGATGACGATCACGCTGATGACGAGCGCGCGCGCCATGCCGCGTTTGGGATCGCGCACCTCCGCCGACAGCGTCGCGATCTCGTTCCAGCCGCCGTAGGCGAGCAGCGCGAACACGATGGCGTAGCCGAAGCTCGCCGGCGGCGTTGCGGGCGAAGCCGGGTTTGCGCTCGCGGGCGAGACGCCCTGCATCACCATCCAGATCGCCGCCGCGCCCATCATCACGACGCCAAGGACCTCAAGCGCCGTCAGCGCATAGTCGCCCGTCGACTCGCTGTTCATGCCGCGTAGGTTGAGCGCCGTGAGCCCCGCCACCGCGAGGATCGCCCAGATCGCGCCGCCATGGGAGCCGAGTGAAACAACTTCCTGCATGTAATCGCCGAACACGAAGCCGAGCAGCGCGATGGAGCCGGTGTTGATGATCGCGAAGCGCGACCAGGCGAAGAGGAAGGCTGCACCCTTGCCGTAGGCCCGCTTGAGGAAATGGTAGTCGCCGCCCGCGTCGGGAAAGGTGGTGGCGAGTTCGGCGTAGCACAAGGCGCCGACGAGCGAAACGAGCCCGCCGATGGCCCACGCCGCGAAGAGCCAGAGGGTCGAGCCCGCGTTCTCCGCCACCAGCGCCGGCGACTTGAAGATGCCCGCGCCGACGACCATCGCCACCGCGAGCATGACGACATACGTCTCGCTCACATGGCGGCGCGGCTGCGCGCCCGGATCGCTCGTCGCCCCATCCGTCATGGAGCGATCATAGCTTACGTCACGGCGTCAGCACCATCCGGCCGACGACCTTGCCGCCGCGCAGGTCGTTGAGGGCGTCATTGGCTTCCGCCAGCGGGCGCTCGCGCATCATCGGCGGGGCGATCTTGCCTTCGCGCATGTAGGCCATGAGATCGCGCGCCTCGTCGAGGGAGCCGACATAGGAGCCGCCGAGCACCATGGCCTTGAACGGCAGCGACGGGATCGGCAGCGGAATGGCGCCGCCATAGAGGCCGACGACAAACACCTTGCCGCCGCGGCGGATGGCGCCGATAGCGAAGCCGAGCGTGGCGGGCGCGCCGACGAAATCGATGGCGCCGGCGACGTCGCCGCGCGCGACCAGCGCCTCGAGCGCCTTCGGATCGGAGGGATCGACCGCTTCCGTCGCGCCGCGTTCGAGGGCGGCCTTGCGCGCGCCTTCGCTGACGTCGGCGGCGATGATCGGGCCGTCATGCAGCGCGACCGCCGCCGCGAGGCCGGACAGTCCTACGCCGCCGAGGCCGACGAGCAGGATCGCCGCGCCCTTCTCGATGCCGTCGAGCTTCCTGAACGCGCTGTAGCCGGTGAGGCCCGAGCACATGGCCACGCCGCCGGCGCCGGGCGGGAGATTGCCGCACGGGATCAGCGCTTCGGCGACCGGCACGTGGCAGTAGTCCGCATAGCCGCCGTGGATGCGCGTGCCGAGGCCGCGGTTGTTGGCGCACAGATGCTGCTCGCCGCGCGCGCAAGCGGGGCATGCGTGGCAGCCGATCCACGGGAACACCGCCACGCGGTCGCCGACCTTCACTTTCGGATTCTGCTTCGCCGCATCGGGACCGAGCGCCTCGACGACGCCTTCGATCTCGTGGCCCATGATCAGCGGCAGGAGCTGCACCGGCAATTCGACCGCGGGCGCGTCCTTGCCCATGTCGAACTTGCCGTCATGGATGTGGACATCGGAGTGACACACGCCGCAGCCGGTCACGCGCACGAGCGCTTCCGAGCCCTTCAGCGCAGGCAGTTCGACGGTGATTTCCGCAAGCGGTTTCCCGAATGCCGTGACGGCCTGGCCCTTCATTCGGCTTCTCCATACTCTTTATGATACAATACAAATGCGCAGCGAGTCGTCGTCAGGTTATTCGATCGCAATGTCTGATCGCCTTCTCAGCAATGCTTCCCACACATAGGCGCTGCCGACATAACTCGTCGACCAGAACACACGATCACCCCTATCATCTTCAACAAATTGGTAGCTGAACCATGTGGTTCCAGTTCTTGAGATTGCATCCCAACGGATTTCCCTGCGACTGAACCAGAATTGAGACGACGGCCCTTCAAGGCCGTCAGCGCTCCATCGAAGTTCCACGCCCGGAAGGCACTGCAAGAAGGAGCACCAAGTCAGTACCGCAAGAAACATCGAAACGGGAACCATCAGCGCAAGCTGATCAGTTGCGGCACCCGCCAGAAATCCAGCCCCCGCGATAAAACCCAGAAAGATCGTGGTCAGCCACCAGAGCGGCGGCCACGGGCGAATTGCTCCCGCAACTTCGTTGCCTCGCAGCGGTTTGTCCCACCTCAGAAGCAGGCGGGCTCCTACAAACCAGATCGCCGTGACTGCACCCGCCACGACGGCCGCAATCGCAAACGACTTCAAATATTGCCATGCAATATCCAACCACCCAGCCAATTCCCGCTCCCCCTTACCTCCCCGTCGGTAGATCCTTGTACGCCACGTCCTTGTCGACGCGCACGTCCTGCGGCAGGCCGAGGACGCGTTCGGCGATGATGTTCTTCAGGATCTCGTCCGTGCCGCCGGCGATGCGCAGGCCCGGCGCCCACATGAAGGCCTGCTGGAAGGCCGCGTCCATCGGCGCCGACGCGCCGTCGGCGATGATGCCGTAGTGATCCTCCGCCTCGATGGCGCTGTTGGCGATGTCCTGCATCTGGTTGGCGTTGATGATCTTGCCGATGGAGCTTTCCGGGCCCGGCGTCTGGCCTTTGGAGAGCGCGGTCATGGTGCGGTACTTGCCGAGCTTGTAGCCCTCGGCGCGCACGTACCAGTCGGCGAGCTTGGCGCGGAACGCCTTGTCCTGCAGGAGCGCGGCGCCGTCGGCGCCCGTGATATTGCGCGCAAGATCGAGCACTTCCTTGTAGTCGGGGCCGGACGATCCGCCCACCGCGAGGCGTTCGTTCATCAGCGTGACAAGCGCCACGTTCCAGCCCGCGCCTTCCGCGCCGAGCATCTGCGCGTGCGGGATCTTCACGTCGGTGAAGTAGACTTCATTGAAGTTTGATCCGCCCGACATCTGGTGGATCGGACGCACATCGATGCCGGGGCTCTTCATGTCGAGGAAGAACATGGTGAGGCCCTTGTGCTTGGGCACATCGGGGTTCGTGCGCACAAGAAGAATGCCCCAGTCGGAATAGTGCGCGCCGGAGGTCCACACCTTCTGGCCGTTCACGGTCCAGGTGTCGCCGTCACGCACGGCCTTCGTCTTCAGGCCCGCAACGTCGGAGCCCGCCGACGGTTCGGAGAAGAGCTGGCACCAGATTTCCTCGCCCTTGAGCGCGGGGCCGACGTGACGCTGCTTCTGCGCGTCGGAGGCGAAGGCGATCATCGTCGGGATGCACATGCCGAGGCCGATGGCGAACGGCGCCGCGGGCGCATCGAATTTCGCCTCTTCCTGACCGAAGATCACCGAGAAGATCGGCGGATGGCCCTGCCCGCCCTGTTCCTTGGCCCAGGTGATGCCGGCGAAGCCCGCTTCGGCCTTGGCCTTCTGGTAGGCCTTCGCGGCTTTCAGATAATCCTTGTCGGACAGCGTGCGCGCGAGGCCCGCGCTGTCGTCGCTCTTGGGCTTGGCGACCGTGTTGAGGAACGCCTGCGCCTTGGCGCGGAAGGCGGCTTCTTCGGGCGTGTCGTTGAAGTCCATGAGGCGGCTCCGTGATCTGTTCTGAGGGCAAGCTAGGCTGGGAAGCGGACGGCGACAACGGCGCCGTTGGGGCAATGCCGTGCTGTCGGCAGGTTGGACCGCCGGCGCCCCAATGCGCTTTTGGGCCGGCATGCGGTCACTGCGCCAGACTCCGCCGGAATCTCGCGTTGAAAGATCCATCAATGCCGGCGGGGGCGCCGGCGGTCCGGCATGGAACGTCATGACGTATCGGCGCCTTCGGGCGCCCGTGCGAAAGTGTATTGAACCAGCATCGCCCTGGGCGGCGCGACGGCGACAATCGCGCCGGGCGCCCTGCGCTTCGGCACCCGCGCAATCGCACGGGTCACAACCCTGTCGAGATCGTTCAGCACGGCCTGCATCTGCCGGAAGGTCTTCATGGCGACGCCGCGCGTGTAGAACCTGTCCACGTTGAAGCGCCGCCAGGCGAAGCGGAAGCCGGGCGGCGCGGATCGCGGAATGGCTGTCGGCAAGGCGCCTTCGCGCTTCCGGAATGCCATGCGCGCGCACATCATGGCGAAGACAAGCTCGCGCAGATCGCGGCGCACCTCGCTTTGCAACGCGCGCACCGCGATGCGCCCCTGACGGAAACCGACCGCCGCCGCCATCCACGCAAGGATCTCCAACACCCAGAGCCTGAGGCTCTGGGCGTGTGCGTGGAGATCGGTGCGGCGGAAAGGGGTGATGATCTGCATGGCGTGATCCTGGGGCTCCATCGGGGCGAAATGACCGAAGAAGGATGACAGGGCCGCGACCCCGGTCGGATAGATTCATGTGCGCTTGTTGGCGGCCATGGGCTGCAGGCGAGAACGGTGCAGTAACGGGGGTGCGCGTTCCCCCTGTTTTTGCGAGGTCCGAGCGGCCTACGGCCGCCCGATCATGACGCGCCGGCCTAATTGTGCTATTCACCGCCCATGGCCGACACCGCCTCGCCTTCCAAGCGCCTGACCGTGCGCCAGTTCCTCGAATGGGAGGAGCGGCAGCCGCACAAGTATGAGCTTCTGGACGGGCTCGTCCGCATGATGACGGGCGGGACGCAGGATCACGGTGAAATCGCCGGCAACATCTTCGCGGCGCTCCACGGCAAGCTCCGGGGCAAGCCGTGCCGGCCCTGCAACTCGGACATCAAGGTGCTGACGGCGGGCGCGCAGAGCTACTATCCGGATGTCTCCATCGATTGCGGCCCGCGCGACGGCGAGGCCACACAGGCGTCACGCCCCACCGTGATCTTCGAGGTGTTCTCGAAATCAACGCGCCAGTCCGATCTCGAAACAAAACTGCCGAACTATCAGGCGACGCCGTCCATCGCCCAGATCGTCTATGTCGAGACCGACCGCATGCACCTGATGGTGTGGCGGCGCGGCGAGGACGGCTGGGAGGAAAGCGAGATCGCGCACCCGGAGGAGCCGCTCGTAATCGAGACTGTCGGCGTGTCGCTGACGCTGGCGGAGATCTACGAGGATGCGACGTTTACCGGGTGAGCGCTTGTCGCCCTACGGATCGCGTACCGGCCCTCTGCCTCTAGCAACCTTTAAGACGACGCGGATGGCGGCGGGCTATCGCGATTGTTCTTTTCCAGCGCCGTCGCGATGCGCTCCCATGCAAGCGTTTGACGCTTCATTTCAGCGAGGACCGCCTTTTGATGGGGTCCACTGACTGCACCGCGCACAATGAAGTACGCGGCCGCAATGACCGCGAGCAGCGGCAGCAAGCCGAGCATGATATCAAGCAGCGTTGGTCCGTTCATGCTTCCTCCTGCAGATTGCGGTACGCCTACGCCGCGTTGCGCCGCTCCAGACGGCTCACGAGCTTTTCCTTCCACACGGGCGGCGCCCCCGCCTGCACGGCGAGCAGTTTCGCGCGGCGGTAGAAGAGGTGGCAGTCCACGTCCCAGGTGAAGCCCATGCCGCCGTGCGTCTGGATGTTTTCCTTCGACGCCAGATAGTAGGCCTCACACGCCGCCACGCGCGCGGCGGGCGCGGCGAGGGACAGTTCGCTCGCATCCGTCGAGAGCGCCCACGCGCCGTAGTAGGCGTTCGACCGCGCGACCTCGATGGCGACATACATGTCCGCGAGCTTGTGTTTGATGGCCTGGAACGAGGCGATCTGGCGCGAGAACGCGTAACGGTTTTTCGCGAAGTCCACCGCCATGTCGAGGCAGGCCTGCGAACCGCCGATCTGCTCGAACGCGATCAGCACCGCCGCGCGATCCAGAACCTGCTCCGCCAGCGCCCAACCCTGACCGGCCGCGCCGAGGCGTTCGCCCCTGGCCTTCTCGAAGGTGAGCCGCGCATGCCCGCGCGAGGGATCGAGCGTCTTCAGCGTCTCACGCTTCACGCCGGGCTGGTTGAGATCGACGAGGACGAGCGACGTGCCCGCGCCTTCCTTGGCCAGCACCACCGCGTGGGTCGCGCAGTCACCATCGGTGACCGGGATCTTCACGCCCGACAGCGTGGCGCCGTCGAACGCGGTCTTGATAGAGGAGGCCTGCGGCGCGCCGGGGCCTTCGGAAACCGCAAAGCAGCCGATCACCGACCCGTCAGCGATCTTCGGCAGCACCGCGCCCTTCTGGGCGTCCGAACCGGCGAGCAGCACGGCCTCGGTGAAGAAATAGAGCGTGGAGGCGAACGGGATCGGCGCCACGGCGCGGCCCATCTCCTCGGCCAGCACGCAGAGCTCCAGCCTGCCGAGCCCGAGGCCGCCGTGTTCCTCCGGGATCGACACGCCCAGCCAGCCGAGATCGGCCACGCCCTTCCACAGCGCCTTGTCGAAGGAGACCTCTGCGTTCTCCAGCACGCCGCGCACCGCCTTGGCGGAGGACTTGTCGGCGAGGAATTTCCGCGCCTGATCCTTGAGGGCCTTCTGGTCGTCGCTGAAATCGAAATTCATGGGGCCGCGTCCTCCGGTTTTTCGGACCTCTGCAAATGCGCCCAACGCCCTCACCCTGAGCCTGTCGAAGGGCGAGGGCGCCTTGGCGTGAACGGCGGTGCGAGGCCCTCGTCCTTCGACAAGCTCAGGATGAGGGCTGCGGATCGCGTGCTTCGCAAAGGTCCATTTCGGAGGCCACCATACAGGTCGGCGGGCCGGCGAAAAGTGTAACGCCGCGTAAAGGACGTTTGTTGCCGGAACCTCAACGGGCGCCGTGGCATAACGCGCGGGAAATCCGGAGTTTTCCCATGGCCAAGGCCCTGTATCACAAGGACCAGCGCGTATTCGTGAAGTCCGTCGGCACCTGGGCGAAGGTGGAGCGGGTTCTGCCGCAATGGGTCAAGGGCGTCGAGGAGCCGCTGAAGGTTTTCTACGACGTGGGCCTCGGGCGCGAGTTCGGCGGCCACGAACTGCTCGCCGAGGAGCAGGCCCGCACGCGCAACTGGGACGACGACATCGAGAACTGGCGCGTGCTGCGGCTGCGCTGCCAGTTCGAGTTCGACGGCGTCAACAGCACCGGCCCCAACCCCGGGACCTTTCCCGTCATGGTCACCGACACCCTCGACTGGGGCGGCTGGCGGGTGCCGAAGGCCGAGTATGACCGCGATCCCGAGCGGATCGAATACCAGGCGCGCATCCTCGCCAACGGCCTCAGGCTGATGCGGGTGGCGCGCGAGCTTGCGCTGTTTGCAGAAGAACACACCGGCCTGCCGGAAATCCTCGCCGATCTCGCGAGCCGCGCCGATGAAATCCTTCGGGAAATTCATCACGACCCGTCGGCGGCTCCTGCACAGGCGATCGCGGCGGAGTAACCTTCGCGCGGTTGATCTGAGGCGCGCACGCGCTCACTAAGGGCGTCTCTCGGGAGATGACCATGCGTGACGATGTGGCCGCCGCGATCCGGCTCGCCGACTACAAGCCCTGCGACTACGCTATCGACACGATCGCGCTGCGCTTCGACCTGGAGCCGACGGCGACGCGCGTGCGCGCGACATCGACCGTGCGGCGCACCGCCGGCGAGGCGAGGCCCCTCGTTCTGGACGGCGCGCTGCTGTCGCTCGAACGCATCAGTATCGACGGCGCGCCGCTGCCGACGGACGGCTACACGATCGAGCCGGAGCGACTGGTCATCCACGCCCCGCCCGCAGCGTTCACGCTGGAGATCGACACGCTGATCAATCCGGCGGCGAACACCGCGCTCGAAGGGCTTTACGTTTCGGGCGGACGCTTCTGCACCCAGTGCGAGGCGGAAGGCTTCCGCAAGATCACCTACGCGCTCGACCGGCCGGACGCGATGGCCCGCTACACGGTGCGCATCGAGGCCGACAAGGCGCGATACCCCACGCTGCTGTCCAACGGCGATCCCGTCGAAAGCGGCGACCTCGCGGGCGGGCGCCATTTCGCCGTCTGGCGCGACCCGCACCCCAAGCCCGCCTACCTCTTCGCGCTCGTCGCCGGCGCGTTCGATTCCATCCACGATGCGTTCACGACCATGTCAGGCAAGAAGGTTGATCTCGGCGTCTACGTCGACGACGGCGAGGCGCCGCGCGCGCGCTATGCGATGGACGCGCTGAAGCGCTCGATGGCGTGGGACGAAAAGGTCTTCCAGCGCGAATACGATCTTGCCGTGTTCAACATCGTCGCCGTGCGGGATTTCAACTTCGGCGCGATGGAGAACAAGGGCCTCAACATCTTCAACGCCGCGTATGTGCTCGCCGACGCCGCCACCGCGACGGACGCCGACTTCGAGGCCATCGAAGGGGTCGTCGCGCACGAGTACTTCCACAACTGGACCGGCAACCGCATCACCCTGCGCGACTGGTTCCAGCTGTGCCTCAAGGAAGGCCTCACGGTCTATCGCGACCAGGAATTCTCCGCCGACGAACGCTCGCGCGCGGTCAAGCGGATCAAGGATGTGAAGACGCTGCGCGGGCGCCAGTTTCCGGAGGATGGCGGCCCCCTCGCCCATCCGGCGCGGCCCGACCGCTATGTGAAGATCGACAACTTCTACACCGCCACCGTCTACGAGAAGGGCGCCGAAATCATCCGCGTTCTCAAGGCGCTGATCGGCGACGAGGCCTTCGACCAAGGCATCCAGCTCTATTTCACCCGCTGCGACGGCACGGCGGCGACGCTGGAGGATTTTGTCGCGTGCTTCGCGGAGGCGAGCGGCAAGGATCTCTCGCATTTCATGCACTGGTACAACCAGGCGGGTACGCCGCATCTTGTGGCGCGCGGCGCCTACGACGCGCCCTCGCGCACGTACACGCTCACGCTCACGCAATCAACGCCGCCGACGCCCGGACAACCCGACAAGATGGCGCTGCCGATCCCGCTCACCGTGGGCTTCGTGTCGAAGTCCGGCGCCGAACTGGCCGCGCGCATCGCGGGCGATGACGCAGCGATCCGCGAACACGCCATCGTGCTCGACAAGCCGTCCGCCACATTCGTGTTCGACGGCATGGTCGAGGCGCCGACGCCGGCTCTGCTGCGCGGCTTCTGCGCGCCGGTGATGCTCGACGATGGTCTCACCGCGGAAGATCGCCTCATCCAGATGTCGCACGATCCCGACGCGTTCACGCGCTGGGAGGCCGGTCAGCGCCTGCTGCGCGATGCGATCTTCGCCGAAGCCGACGGCAAGCCGGGCCCGTCTCTCGACCTGCTCGCGTCGGCGCTCGGCCGCGAACTCGATCGCGCGCAGCAGGACGCCGCCTTCGCAGCGCTCGCGTTGCGCGCGCCCGATCTCGCCGATCTCATCCAGAACGCCGAGCGTCCCGATCCCGACCGTCTGTTCGCCGCACGCGGCGTCGTGCGCGCGGCGATCGCTGCGAAACTTGAGCCGCGCCTCGCAGCGCTCGCCGACGCCGACAGCGAAACGCCCTTTTCGCCGGACGCCAGCCAGGCCGGCAGACGTGCGCTGAAGTCCGCCGCGCTCGACCTCCTCGCCGCCCTCGGCGGAACCCACGAGGACCGCGTCGAGCGCGCCTTCGCGCGCGCGGGCACCATGACCGAGCGCATGGCCGCGCTCGATGCGCTGGGCCAGATCGACGGCGAGGCCTTCAACGGCGCCCTCGGCTCGTTCATCGACATGTGGCGCGATAACCCGCTGGTTGTGGATAAGTGGTTCGCCGTGCAGGCCGCAGCGCCCCGCGCCGACGCCATCGACCGCGTGCGCGCGCTCAAGGGCCACGAGCTGTTCTCGCTGCGCAATCCCAACCGCGCGCGGTCCCTGATCGCGGTGTTCGCCATGCGCAACCTGCGGGCGTTCCATGCGGCGGACGGATCGGGCTACGCGTTCCTCGCTGACGGCGTTGCGGAAGCCGATGCGCTCAACCCGGCGCTGGCCTCGCGTCTGCTCACAGCTTTCGAGAGCTGGCGGCGTTTCGACGCGCAACGTCAGGAGAAGGCGCGCGCCGCGCTCGAACGCCTTGCAGCGATCCCCACGCTCTCGCGCAACGCCCGCGAAATGGTTGCACGCACGCTTGAGTAGCGCCGCTCTCGTCCGGCTCCGCTTCCACGGACTCGCGGCATTGGGTAGTTTTGCGCGAGGCGATTCGGCAAGTATTGGTTAACAGGCCGGCAATCGTGCGCCTCGAACGGGAGCCTCAAGGGCGTGAGCGCGACGAAGGAGAGCACGGCGAAAGCGACCGCGGAAAAGCCGCGTCGTCAGGCGCCTTCAGGCGCCGCGGCGCAGCGCTCGCTCGGCGTGCTCGTCGTGCTGCTCCTGCTGGGCTTCGCAGCGGCGCTCTTCCTCCAGGCGGACGCCTACCGCCGCGAGACCGTCATCCGCACGATCGGCGAACGTCGCTACGCCGCTGATGTCGCGGCCGAGCAGGCCAACAGCGCGCTGGTGCACGCCTGGGGCGCGCTTGCGG
>WRPF01000057.1 GCA_009773335.1 Caulobacteraceae bacterium | reverse complement strand
CCCCGGACGCGTTCCGCGACCGACCCTCCCCGCAAGGGGGAGGGTGGTTGTCGGTGCTACCGTCCCGCCCTCCACACGCGGAGCCAGTTGCATCGCGCGCAACACCCGTGCAGGACTCCCCGCACGTCATCGGTGTCGGGAACGCGGTGCAATTCCGTGGCTGTCCCCGCAACTGTAAGCGGCGAGCGTGGGTCCGATCGCGCCACTGGAGCAATCCGGGAAGGCAGGGCCTGAGGCATCGACCCGCGAGCCAGGAGACCGGCCGGTGACTGTCGCTATGCCGACGGTCGGGGTCATGCCGGAGGCGCGGGTAACCGCAGGCGACAGGTCGTGTCGCGTGCGGGAAGGAAACATGATCCGCGTTGTGATTGTCGTGCTGCTGGCGCTGTTCGCAGCGACTGCGAACGCGCAGGCCCCGCGCCGCGTGATGTCCATCAACCTGTGCACCGACCAGCTCGCGCTGATGCTGCTGCCGCGCGAACGCATCGCGTCGGTGTCGTGGCTTGCGCGCGATCCCGCGCTGTCCGCGATGGCGCGCGAGGCGATGGCCGTGCCGGTGAATCACGGCTCCTCCGAGGAAGTGCTGCGCGCGCGACCCGACATCGTGCTGGCGGGCACCTACACCACGCGCGCCACCGTCGAGACGTTGCGCGCACTCGGCGCGCCGCTTGTCGAAATCGCGCCGACGGAAAACTGGGCCGACATCCGCCGCGCCACGCGCGAAGTGGGCGACGCATTGGGAGAGCGCGCGAAGGCGGACGCGGCGCTGGCGCGCATGGATGCAACACTTGCGCGGCTTGCGGCGGAAGCGCCCGCACAACGGCCGCTCGTGGCCTTCTGGTCCGGCCCCGGCATGGCGCCCGGCGCGGGCACGCTGTCGGACGCCGTCGTTGAAGCCGCCGGCGCGCGCAATCTCGCGCGGGAGCTCGGCATCGTCGGCTTCGGTGCACTGGATGCGGAGCGCCTCATCGCTTCGTCGCCGGATCTCCTCATCACCGCCGAAGCGACGCCTGCGCCGTCGCTGCGCCGCGAGGCTGCAAGTCATCCCGCCATCCGCAACCGCTGGCGCGGCCGCATGATCAGCGTGCCGGAAGCGCTGACGAGTTGCGGCGGTCCGTTCACCGCTGATGCGGCCGTGCAACTGCGCGCGGAAATGAACCGCGTGGGCTTGAACGCCGCGCGCACGGCGCCAAACTATCCGGAGCGGCGGCAGTGAAATCAGATCGATATAGTCTCTGGCTCGCCGCGCTTCTGTTTCTTGTGGTTGTTCTCGCCGCGCTCTCGGTGCTCGCGGGCAAGATCTGGTTTTCGCCTGCGGATGCGTGGCGCGCGCTTCTTGATGGATCGCCCGATCTCGGCGGCGTCATCGTGCGCGAGCTGCGCGCACCAAGGGCGGTGCTGGCGATCCTCGTCGGCGGCGCGCTCGGTCTCTCGGGCGCCGCGTTGCAGGGCCTCTTGCGCAATCCGCTCGCCGAGCCCGGCGTGCTCGGCATCTCCACCGGCGCCTCTCTCGGCGCAGTTCTCTCGCTCTACTACGGCCTCTCCGCCGCTCTCCCTCTCGCCCTCCCCATCGCCGGCCTCGCCGGTGCCGCAGCCACCGCACTCCTCGTCGTCACGCTCGCACGCGGCGGCGGCACCATCGCGCTGATCCTCGCGGGCGCAGCGGTATCGAGCTTCGGCGGCGCGCTCGTCGCACTCGCGCTCAACCTCGCGCCATCGCCGTGGGCGGCGACGGAAATCATGGTGTGGCTGATGGGCTCGCTCGCGGACCGCAGCTGGGCGCACGTGGGACTCGCCGCGCCGTTCGTGATCGTCGGCGCCGCGTTGCTGTTGCTCAGCGGACGCGCGCTCGACGCGCTGTCGCTCGGCGAAGCGACGGCAGAGAGCCTCGGCGCGAAGCTGTCACGCACGCGGCTGCTCGTCGTCATCGGTTCCGCACTCGCCGTCGGCGCGGTCACCGCCGTGTCCGGCGCCATCGGCTTCGTCGGGCTGATCGCAGGCCACCTCGTACGCCCGCTCGCCGGCCACGTCCCGAGCCGCACACTTCCACTTGCGGCGCTCGCCGGCGCTGCGCTCGTGCTCGCCGCCGACATCGCCGTGCGCCTCATGCCCTTCGGCCCTGAGATGAAACTCGGCGTCGTCACCGCGCTCGTCGGCGCGCCGTTTTTCTTCCTGCTCATCCTGCGCGCCCGCAAGGTGCTGCCATGACCACCCTTTCCGCCGCCAACCTCACCGTCGCCGTCGACGGCAAGACGCTGATCGACGGCGTCGATCTCATTGTGCGGCCGGGCGAGATGATCGCCGTGCTCGGGCCGAACGGCGCGGGGAAATCCACATTGCTGCGCGCCATGTCCGGATTGATCACGCCCGCATCGGGTTCGGTGACTCTCGACGATCGCGCGCTGTCCGCGTGGCCTGCGCGCGATCTGGCCGCGGCGCGCGCGTTCCTGCCGCAGAACGCCGCGCTCGAATGGCCGTTGACGGTGGAGCGCGTTGTCGCGCTCGGGCGCATGCCACTGGCGGGGCTATGGGGCGAGGCGCGCGGCGAAACCGGACGCGCCGTGGATGCCGCGCTCGCAGAAATGGATGCGCTCGATCTGAAAGGCCGGATCGCGACCACGCTCAGCGGCGGCGAGCTTGCGCGCGTCCTGCTGGCCCGCGCCATCGTCGGCGACCCGCGCATCCTCATCGCCGACGAGCCCCTTGCAGGACTCGATCCGCGTCACCAACTGGATGCCCTGAAGCGCCTGCGCACACTTTCCGAAAATGGCCGCGCCATCGTCATCGCCATGCACGATCTCGATCTTGCGGCACGGTTCGCGACCCGTGTTGTTCTTCTTTCTTTTGGCAAGGTCATCGCGAACGGCCCGCCACGCGAAACCCTCACCGCCGAACGCATCGCCGAAGCGTTTCACGTGCAGGCCCGCGTCGGGGCCGACGAAAGCGGCGCCTGGGTGCGGCTGCTGCGTTAGCCTGGGTCGCGCGGCGCTCGAGCGCGCGTCAACCGTACGCGTCGCACCGTTGCATCGGGGGCCATCGCCTGGATTTCGGCGCGCTGCGCCGCGCGGCGATCGTGCACAGACGCGATCACGTAGCCCATGGGCACGCCGAGATCGACGAGCAGCTGCTCGCACAGCACAAGGCTCGCCTCCGTCGTTTCCGGCACCGCGTCCGTGGCGCCCAGCTTGTAGAGCCGCGCCGCATCACGCGCATCGCGCGCGCGGCAGACGATCAGGATATCCGGCCGCTCGGCGCGCGCGGCAGTCACGATCTCGGCCGCCGCCGCCGGCGAATCGAGCGTTACGACAACTGCGCGGGCGTGCGCGATGTCGCAAAGCCGAAGGAACTCGATGCGCGTCGCGTCGCCATACGCAATCGGCTTGCCGCGCCCGCGATGCTTCGAGACCTCCTTGGCGTCCTGATCGACCGCAAGGTACGGCGTGTCGTGCGTTTCCAGCATCGCGGCCACCGTCTGTCCGACACGCCCGAACCCGCAGATGATGACGCGTCCCGCAGGCGGCGCCGACACGTCAGGCAATACGGCGATGGATGGATCCATCGCAGGCTTCGCCGGCAGCCGCCGTTCCGTCCACACGCCGATGCGCTCCAGCAGCGGCACCAGCGTCATCGTGGTGGCGGCCACACCTAGCGCGAGCGCGGCGAGATCGGAGGAGATCAGGTCGAGCTGCAACGCGAGGCCGATGATCACGAACGTGAATTCGCTGCCAGGGCCGAGCAGCAGACCGCTCTGCATCGAAACGCCCAGCGGCAGCCCGAACAGCCGCCCGAGCCCCGTGACGATCAGCGCCTTGGCGGCGACAACGGCAAAGGCGACGCTGACGAAAAGAACCGGCGCGGCGAAGATGCGGGGCAGATCTATGCTCATGCCGACAGAGATGAGAAAGACGCCGAGCAACAGCCCCTTGAACGGCTCGATGGTGACTTCGATCTGGCGTCGATACTCCGTCTCCGCGAGCAGGATGCCGGCGATCAGCGCGCCCATCGCCATGGAGAGCCCCGCCGTCGCAGTCGCAATGCCGGCGCCGAGGATGACCAGCAGCGACGCCGCCATGAAGCTTTCCGACGCCCCCGCGCCCGCCACCATGCGGAACATCGGCCGCAACACGATCCGCCCCAGAACCACAATCACGACCACCGCGACGGCAGCCTGCACCATCGCAAGACCGAAAGCCCCGACCACCGAGCCGCCACCCTTCGCGCCAAGAACACTCACCGCAAAGAGCATTGGCACGACTGCGAGATCCTGAAACAGCAGCACGGCGAACGTGGTGCGACCGACAGACTTTGTCAGACGCTTCGTGTCCGAGAGGGTCTGCAGGATGACAGCCGTCGTCGACATCGACAGCCCGAGGCCGAGCACGATCGCCGCGATGAGGTTGGGCTGAAGAGCGTAGGCTGCAGCGCCGATGACCAGAGCGCTCAGGCCCACCTGCAGTCCGCCCAGTCCGAAGACGAGGCGGCGCATCATGTTCAGGCGCTCGAACGAGAGTTCGAGCCCGATCATGAACATCAGCAGGACGATGCCAAGCTCCGCGATGGTGGCGATCGACTCAGGCTCTGTGATCACCACATGCCTGAGCCAAGGCACGTCGTCAGCGAGCGCCCCGAGCACATAGGGGCCGACGAGCAGGCCCACGAGAATGAAGCCGACAACCGGGCTTAGCTTCAGGCGCCGGAACAATGGGATGACGACGCCCGCCGCCGCAAGAATGACAAGCGGTTCCTGGAAAGACGAGAGATCAAGCGATGCGGCCATGCCTCATCATACAACCAGATGGCGGATCGCGCGGAAACAAAGTCGCTATCGCAACGCCGCAGCCGCGCGCGCGCGCGCCGTGATCTCCGTCCACGCGCCCGCTGCGATCAACTCGGGGGTGGCGATCCAGCTGCCGCCAACGCAGAGGACGTTCGGGAGTGCGAGATAGGTCTCCGCGTTGCCCGGCGACACGCCGCCCGTGGGGCAAAACCGCGCTGCCGCGAACGGCCCGGCGAACGCCTTGAGCATCGAGGCGCCGCCTGCCTGCTCGGCGGGAAAGAACTTGAAGTGCGTCAGACCGAGATCGAGCCCGCGCATGACTTCGGTGGCCGTCGCGACGCCCGGCAGCAGCGGCACGCCCGCCACGCCCGCTTCCTCCGCGATGCGCTCGGTCAGCCCGGGAGAAACGATGAAGCGCGCACCCGCCTGGAACGCCGCGTCGAGATGCTTCGGAGCGAGGATCGTGCCGGCGCCGACGACCGCGCCTTCGACATCCTTCATCGCGCGGATGACGTCGAGCGCAGCGGGCGTGCGCAATGTAATCTCAAGCGCGCGAAGACCCCCGGCGACCAGCGCCTCGGCAAGCGGCTGCGCGTCGGCGACGTGCTCGACGGTCAGCACCGGAATCACCGGCGCGAGCTGCATGATCGCGGCGATGTCGCTCATGAGTGGCTCCTGAAAAAGACGCTCGCGCCGGTCTCGGCGGCGCCGACGCCTGCGCGGAAGGACGAGAACAGTTCCCGGCCCCAGCCTGACCGGTCTGCGGGACGTGCCGCAAGCGGCCGCGCTGAAACTGTGACCGGATCGGCGATCACCTCAAGGACGCCGTTGAGCGCGTCTACGCAGAGGATATCGCCGTCGACGACCCGTGCGATCGAACCCCCGTGCGCCGCTTCCGGCGTCACGTGGATCGCGGCCGGTATGGCGCCCGATGCGCCGGACATGCGCCCATCGGTGACGAGCGCGACGCGGAAACCCTTGTTCTGCAGCGCCGTCAACGCGGGTGTCAGCTTGTGCAGTTCCGGCATACCGTTCGCAGCGGGCCCTTGAAAGCGCAAAACCACCACCACATCTCGATCAAGCCCGCCCGCTTTGAACGCCGACAGCACATCGTCCTGATCATCGAAGACCGCGGCGGGCGCCTCGATCACATGCCGATCCTGCGGCACGGACGAGACCTTCATGATCGCGCGGCCAAGCGATCCCTTCAGCAGACGCAAACCGCCTTCGGCCTCGAACGGTTCCGACGCCGGTCTGAGAATGTCCGGCGCAAGAGAGGTCTCCGGAGGCGCGCGCCACTTCAGCGTCTCGCCATCGAGAAAAGGCTCTTGCGCGTAAAGCGCCAGCCCGTCGCCCGCGACCGTCTTCACATCCGGATCGAGCAATCCCGCGTCAAGCAGCTCGCGCACAAGGAACGCCATGCCGCCTGCCGCGTGGAACATGTTCACGTCCGCACCGCCGTTCGGGTAAACGCGCGCCAGCAGCGGCGTGACGCGGGCGATGTCCTCGAAGTCCGTCCAGTCAACGATGACGCCGGCCGCGTGTGCGATGGCCGGAATGTGCAGCGCGTGGTTGGTGGAACCGCCCGTAGCCATGAGACCGACAATGCCGTTGATGATCGCGCCAACGCTGACGACCTCAGCGAGGCCGACATCCCCGCCGCGCGCGAGTTCGATTGCGCGGACGGCCGACTGGCGCGTCAGCGCATCCCGCAACGGCGTGCCTGGATTGACAAAGGCGGTCCCCGGCAGATGGACACCCATCAGCTCCATCAGCATCTGGTTGGAGTTGGCGGTGCCGTAGAATGTGCAGGTGCCGGTCGTGTGATACGAGGCCGCTTCCGCTTCAAGCAGTTCCTCGCGGGTGGCCTGACCAAGCGCGAAACGCTCGCGCACCTTTGCCTTCTCCTTGTTCGGAATGCCCGAGGGCATCGGTCCCGCCGGCGCGAAGATCGCCGGCAGGTGGCCGAACGAAAGCGCACCGATCATCAGGCCCGGCACGATCTTGTCGCAAACGCCCAGCATGATCGCGGCGTCGAACGTATCGTGTGACAGCGACACCGCAGTCGCCATGGCGATCACGTCCCGCGAGAAAAGCGAAAGCTCCATGCCGGGCCGTCCCTGCGTGACGCCATCGCACATCGCCGGCACGCCGCCCGCCACCTGCGCCGTGCCGCCCGCCTTGCGCGCCGCGTCCTTGATGATATCGGGATAAAGCGCAAGCGGCTGGTGCGCCGAGAGCATGTCGTTGTAGGCGGTGACGATGCCGATGTTCGGCGCCTCGCCGCGCATCGCGAGTTTGTCGCCGAGCGGCGAAGCGGCGAAGGCGTGCGCGAGGTTTCCGCAGGACAAGTTTGTACGGCCCCGGCCCGCAGCGCGCGCGGCGCTGACTCGCGCCTCATAGTCTGCCCGGGATTTCGCGCTGCGCGCTGCGATGCGGGCGACAACGTCGCGGATGACGGGATGGCGGGCGGTCATGGCTTTGCCTCCGGGCACCAATGGGCCCAAATGGGAATCTTCGCGTCACACAAGAGGCCGACGATCGGCGCGGCGCCGCCGCCGGCCAATGCGTTTTCAAACACGGCGCGCTTGGCGGCGCCGCTGAAAAGCAGGACGACAAGTCGGGACGACGCGATGGCGGGAAAGGTCAGGCTCAAACGGTCGGCAGCGCCCGCCGCGCCCGGCGCATGAATGGGAAGGACCGTCGCGCCGCCGCGCATCGCAGCCGCGAAACCGTCCGCATCCGGAATGAGCGAGGCGATGTGCCCGTCCACGCCGAGCCCCAGTACGCAGACATCGAATGGAACCAGCGGCGAGAGAGCGACGTCGAGCCGTTGCGCTGCATCACCAGGACTGTTCGCCGCACCGCGCCATGACACGAAGCGCGCCTTCCGGGCCCGCCCTTCAAGCAGCCGCTCGCGCACCATCCGCTCGTTGCTCCCCGGGTCCGCGACATCCACCCATCGCTCGTCGGACAGCGTCACCGTGATGTCCGCCCACGGCAGATCCGCATCGCTGAGCGCATCGAACAACGGCCCTGGCGAGGTCCCGCCAGGCACGATCAGCGTCGCGCTTCCTCGCGCAACCACCGCATCGGCGAGCCGCGCCGCGATGTCATCGGCGAGCACGCGCGCGAGGGTCGCCATGTCCGGGTGGCCGAGGAGATCAACGCGCCGGGTGGCGGGAGGCGATCGCGTGCTCATTCAAACCACGTGTGACCGTTGCGCAAAGTCAGCGAAAACGCGCTGGACGGCCCCCATGTGCCGGCCGGATACGGCGCGGGCGCCACGCCCTGCTTCGTCCAGCCGTCGATTATGGCGTCCACCCATGTCCATGCAGCCTCCGACTCGTCTCGACGGACGAACAGCGTCGAGTTGTTCTGCAACGCCTCCAGAAGAAGCCGCTCATACGCGATGCGTCGGCGCTGCTTGGCGAAGGCGTCGTCGAGACTGAGATTCAGCGACAGCGGCTTGAGGTCGAAGCCGTGTCGCGATGCGCCCTGCGCAAGTGTCGGCGTCTTGTTCATGAGCAGGAGCGAAATCTCCTCCTCCGGCTGCAGCCGGATGGTGAGGCGGTTCGCCATCAGGTCGTTCTCGCCGAAGATCGAGTGCGGCACGGCGCGGAACTGGATGACGATCTCGGAGGAGCGCGCCGGCATCCGTTTGCCGGTGCGCAGATAGAACGGCACGCCCGCCCAGCGCCAGTTGTCGATCTGCGCGCACAGCGCGACGAACGTCTCCGTGTCGCTCGCCGCGCCGCCAGTCTCCTCGGTATAACCTGGCGCCGCTGCGCCGTCGGTGACGCCGCGCCGGTACTGGCCGCGCACGGTGCAGCGCGCGATGTCGGCGCCGCCGATGGGGCGCAGCGATCGCAGCACCTTGACCTTCTCGTTGCGCACCGACTCCGGATCGAGATCCGCCGGCGGCTCCATGGCGACGAGGCACAGGAGCTGCAGCAGGTGGTTTTGCACCATGTCCCGCGTGGCGCCGTACTCATCGTAGTACGCCCACCGGCCCTCCACGCCGACTGTTTCGCCGACGGTGATCTGCACGTGGTCGATGGAGACCTTGTCCCACAGTGGCTCGAACAGTGTATTCGCGAAGCGCAGCGCGATAAGATTCTGCACGGCCTCCTTGCCGAGATAGTGGTCGATGCGGAAGATCTGCTTCTCGGCGAAGTGCTGGGACAACTCGTCGTTGATCATATCGCAGGAGGCACGGTCGCGACCGATGGGCTTTTCGACGATGATGCGGCTCTCGCCTTCCGACAGCTTCGCCGCCGCCAGCCCGCGCACGATGGCGCCGTAGAGCGCGGGCGAGGTGGAGAGATAGAATATCCGTTCCTGCGAACCTTCCAGAAGGCTGGCGAGACAACCGTAGGTCTCCGGACGGCCCGCATCGCCGCCGCAGTATCGTAGCCGGGACGCAAAGCGCTTCCAGACTTCGGTGTCGAGGGGCTCCTGCGAGCGGGCTTTCACCGCCGTTTCGATCTCGGCGCGGAAATCGGAGTCCCGCAGGGCCGAGCGCGCGGCGCCGATGATCTTCAGGTCCGCCGGCAGCAACCCGTCGGCATCGAGAAAATACAGCGACGGAAACAGCATGCGCCGGGCGAGATCGCCGGTGGCGCCGAAGATCACGAAGGCTGGGTTTGATCGCATCACGTCCGGGGCAGGTAACCGCTCCGCCGCGTCGGTTCAAGCGAAGGCGGGCATTGTCCATCGGACAACGCCGCGCATGCCAGCCATGCGCTCAGTATGATCGCGCGATCAGCACCTCTTCGACCCCCGGCGCGTCCGTGAAGATGCAGGCGCCGAAGGCCTTCGGCTGCGCCATCGGGGCGTTGCGGATCGTGAGCTTCAGCGCCTTGAGGCGCGCAGCCACGGCTTCCAGCGCGTCGCCGGTCGGCTTTGACCACGAAACCCGCGCCCAGCCCTTGAAGGCGGCAGCCGCCTCATCGTCCTCGGCGGCGGCCCCGAAATACGTTTCGAGATCTGCGAAGCTGGCGATCGGCGTGATCGCGCCGTCGAGGCGCGCCTTCGCGTCGGCGTAGAGCGCGGCCTGGATCTCCTCCAGCAGCCCCACCGCCGCATCGACGAACGCGTCCCGCGCCAGCGCCTGCGAGGCGATCTTGTCGCCCGCCCGCAACTGGTCGCGACGCATGAACGTCACCTGCCCGCCGGCCGCATCGCGCGGGCCGATCTCGAGGATCAGCGGCGCGCCGCGGCGCACCCAGTTCCAGCGCTTGTCCGCCGAGCGCGTGGCCTTCTTGTCGACGAAGGCGCGCAGGCCCACGCCGAATGCGGAGCGCTTGGCGAGATCCTTCTGCAGCGCGTCGCAGTAGGCGAGTACGTCGGCATCCTCTGGCTTGTCGCGCAGCATGGGCACGATGACGATCTGCTTCGGCGCGATCGCGGGCGGCAATCTCAGCCCGTCGTCGTCGCCATGGGTCATGATCACGCCGCCGATCATGCGCGTGGACACGCCCCAGCTGGTGGTGTGGCACAGCGTCTGGCCGCCGTCCTTGTCCTGGTACCTGATGTCCTGCGCCTCGGCGAAGTGCGTGCCGAGATAGTGCGAGGTGCCGGCCTGCAGCGCCTTGCCGTCCTGCATCATCGCTTCGATGGAGTAGGTGTTGTCGGCGCCGGGAAAGCGTTCGTTCTCGGGCTTTTCGCCGGCGATCACCGGCATCGCCAGAACCGTCTCGGCGAACTCGCGATAGACCTCGAGCATGCGCAGCGTGTGTTCGCGCGCTTCGGCCTCGTCGGCGTGGGCGGTGTGGCCTTCCTGCCAGAGGAACTCCGCGGTGCGCAGGAACAGCCGCGTGCGCATTTCCCAGCGCACGACATTGGCCCACTGGTTGATCAGCAGTGGCAGGTCCCGGTAGCTCTGCACCCAGCGATTGAACGCATCGCCGATGATGGTCTCGGACGTCGGCCGCACGATCAGCGGCTCTTCGAGTTCCGCCTCGGGATCGACCTCGAGTTTGCCGTTCACGTTCTTCAGCCGGTGGTGCGTGACCACCGCCATCTCCTTCGCGAAGCCCTCCACATGCTGGGCTTCCTTGGCGATGAAGCTCATGGGGATGAAAAGCGGGAAGTAGCAGTTCTCGTGGCCCGTTTCCTTGATGCGGTCGTCGAGCTGGCGCTGGATCAGCTCCCACACCCCGTAGCCCCACGGCTTGATGACCATGCAGCCGCGCACCGGCGAGGCTTCCGCCATGTCGGCGTCGCGGACGACCGCCTGGTACCAATCGGGAAAGTTCTCGGCCCGGGTGACGGGCAGCGCGTGCTTGGACATGAGGGTTCCGGGTGTGTGCGGGAGGCGGGGTGATAGCGCCTTGCGGGCGCGGTTAGAAGGGCGGGCTGGGCTGGACGTCTGCGAGTAGGACCGCCGGCGCCCTCGCCGGCATGGGGTCGCGACGCCAGACTCCGCAGAATCTCGCGTGGTTCGGGCAATGAATGCCGGCGAGGCGCCGGCGGTCCGGCATGACGGGTCATGATGTGTCGGCGCCTTCCGGCGCGTATGCGGGAGCGGCAAACACAACCCCGACAATCGGCGCCGCACAGATCGTCAGCCGTCCCGTCGAGACACCCCTCGGAACCCGCGCGATGGCGCATGCGACGATCCGGTCGAGACCATCCAGCGCCCTTCGCATCTGGGCGAAACTCTTCAGCGCGATTCCGCGCGTGTAGAGCCGCACCATGTCGATGCGTCTGCGTGCGTAGCGGAATCCACGCGGCGTCGACGGCGGGCGCATCCAGCGTCTGCGCTTTTCCGCTTTCCGGAACCGCAACCGCGCGCACATCATCAGGAAGATGAGCCGGCGGAGTTCACGGCGCGCTTCGAGACGCATTCCGTTCAGCGCGATCCGCCCCTCGCGAAACCCGATCACCTCCACCAGCCAGACAGCAATCTCCAGCAGCCAGAGCCTGAGGCTCTGGGCGTGCGCTTGAAGATCGGTGCGTGTGACGGGGGTGAATATCTGCATGGGTTAAGTCCGGGACTCCGCTTCTGACCCATTGGGGCCTGTTGAAAACAGGATGATGATCCCACGGCCCGGACCCCGGCCGGATAGATTTATTTCTTTCCCCGCATTTCCACCCATTCCCGGATCGCCGCGACGCGGCGAGTCCGGGAACCGTTTTCGTCGCAGACCGGGAGGAAAGCGTTGGCGCAGAGGCCTTTCCGCGCCAACGGCGTGTATGGGGCCCGGACTCGCCGCTCTCGCGGCGATCCGGGGAAGGGCGCCGAGTTTCCCCGTATTTCTGTGGTGACGCGTGGATTCTATCCCCGCATTTTCAGGCGCGATGTCGTGCTTCCCCGAGAAGGGAAGGACGGAAGGGTGAGTCTATTCCGGCGCCCACATCTTCAGGTCCCCGTATTCCCAAACCCACGGCGCCCCTGTGTCGCCGAGGACATACGCAACGATGGCGGGAAACGCCGCTTCGGCGCGCACGTCGTTGGCAAGGATCACCACGCAGCGACGGCCCCGTTCAACGCACACCCACGTGTTGCCTGTCGTGTCGTTGTGGCCGCCCTTGTAGAAGCCCCGCCCCAGCGGCCCCTCGAAAACGATGACGCCGAGACCCGCCGCCAGATCGGCGCGACGGCGCTCGGGGGGCGCCTCGGGTTGCAGGGATGGGAACTGGGTTGCGGTCGTGATCGCGAGCAGCGGCCTTGTCAGTTCTGCGCGCCCGCGCCGCGACAAGCCTTCGCCGGACACGTAGCCAGCCGCGAATCTCGCCATGTCGGCGATGGTCGTGTCCATCGAGCCGGAGGCGCGAACCGCGCTGCGTTCGTCGTGCGGCTCCACAGCGCCGTTCGCGTCCCAGCCCTCGGCGAGATTGGCCGCGAAATCGGGCCGCCAGATCATGCTCGTGTCCGTCATGGCGAAACGGTCGAATACGCGGCGCTGCATTTCGGCGCCGACATCAAGGCCCAGGCCCCTTTCAAGAACGAACTGCAGGAGAATGAGGCCGTCGCCCGAATAGGCGTAACGGGCGCCGGGATCGAAGTGGAACTTCAGCTTTCCATCCGGTTCCAGGAATCCGAAGTTCGCAAACCCCGATGAATGCGTGAGCAGAATGCGCGGAGTCAGCCTGCGCCAGCGGTCATCACCTGCGAGGTCGCTCCAGCGGGCGTAGGCGTCCTCAATGTCCGCGCTTGCGTATTCCGGAAGAGGTTTTGGCAGATAGGCGGCTATCGGGGCGTCGAGGTCGAGCTTGCCCTCCTGGACAAGCTGCATGACCATGTAGCCGAATGCGGCCTTGGTCAGCGACGCGCCGTACATGACAGTCTGCGGTTGCAATGAGCCGCCGGCGGCGTTGCGTTTGCCATACGCGCCCACGTGCCGGACCTGCCCTTCCTCGACCACCGCAATCGCGAGGCCCTGGGCTCCGGTCGCCGTCATGGCGCGCGCGGCCATGGCGTCAATCTCCGCACCCGTCCGGCGCAAGATCGCCCCAGGCTGGGAGGCGCATGCGACCGCCAGAAACGCCATCACAAGAACCGGAATACATTTCATGGCGCCCTCGTCCGCTCTTCGCGGGAGACGCTACAGCGGCGCCGCGAGAGCGGCGATACTCAATTCCAACGAGAAAAAACTGGAGCGGGCGAGGCGATTCGAACGCCCGACCCCAACCTTGGCAAGGTTGTGCTCTACCCCTGAGCTACGCCCGCATCCGTGGGTACCTGGCGGCCTATTGGGGCCGCAGGAAGGGCGGCGGTATGGCAGAGGGCGAAGCGCCGCGCAAGTAGCGCCGTTCACCCGGCAGTCTTAGAGGACGCTCCGGCCAGAGAATCGGTTTATTCACAGGACGGGTGACGAGTGATTCAACGCCCGATCCAAAGGAGGCCACATTGGCTACCAACCCCCCAAAAGGCGATGGCGCCCGCAAAGGAGCGGTCAAGGACCGTTCGCAAGCGTTCAATCCCAAGACCGACACATGGACCAAGCGCGATAGCGACACCGGCAAATTCATGGATGGCAAGAGCGACGGCAAGCCGTTCAAGGGTGTCCGAAAAGAAAAGTAGCGCTTGACCTACTCCCCCGGCTTCGCCGGCCTCGGCGCCATCATGCGGCGGCGGTTCACGTGCGCGTGGCCCTCGGGCCGTGTGTCGCCGGTGACGATCTCGCCCTTGAAGTAGTGGCGCTGCCAGCCCTTCTGGATCGTCTCCTCGTCCTTGTTGGCGAGCTTGTCGAGGAACTGCGTGCGGCTTTCGCCCCAGGCCTGGTACTGGCGGTAAAGCTCCGGCTCGTCGGTGAGGGGCTTCATCACCGGCTCGACGTCCTCGTAGCCGTTGTGCGGCACCGGCATGATGAAGGCGAAGGGCTCGTCCTTCTTGAACGAGATGTAACCCGGGCGCGTGAAGTGCCAGTTCATCGTGAACGGGAACGGCAGCCAGTCCGTCTCGACGATCCCCGTCAGCGCCTGAATCCCATCCTTCACGTGGTTCGGCGAGCCGCCGACCCACATGTCCCAGCCGGGTTCTGTGCGGAACAGATAGCCGGTGTGGAACGTCATGACCCCGCGCGAGAAATGCGACGTGACCGTGCGCAGGAGCACGTCCTGTGGCGTACCGTCGTCGGAGCGGATCTGGATGTCCTCCATCCCCGGCCCGCCCGTCCACCAGGCGGTGAAGCTGTACGGCGAGAGGAGGTCCCAGCCGGTGGTGTTGGCGATCACCATCGGCAGGCAGCGATACGGATGCCGGTCACCGAACTGGTCCATCCACGCGCGGTCGGTGGTTCCGGGGACGAGCGGCGGGAGCTGGTCGCGACCCTCGACCGTGTAGCACATGAGTTTCATGGCGGTCTGGTGTAGTGGTGGCCGACGATGGCGGCAACGCGACAAGAACTCCTCGACATGCTCGACCGGCTCGGCGTCGCGCACCGGACCCACGATCACGCGCCGGTGTTCACGGTGGCGGAGAGCACGTCGATCAAGCTCGACATGCCGGGCGGCCACACCAAGAACCTGTTCCTGAAGGACAAGGCGGGGCGGCTGTTCCTGCTGTGCGCGCTGGCGGAGACGAAGATCAGCCTCAACGCGCTGGCGAAGACGATGAAGGCCGGCCGGTTCAGCTTCGGCGCCCCGGACCTCCTGTTCGATGCGCTCGGCGTGACGCCGGGATCGGTGACGGTGTTTGCGCTGATCAACGACACGCTGGGCCGGGTCGGGCTGCTGCTCGACGATGCGCTTCTCCATGTCGATCCGGTGAACTTCCACCCCCTCGCCAACAATGCCACCACGGCGGTCTCCCCCGCAGGGCTGCTGGCGTTCCTCGACGCGACGGGCCATGCACCGCAGCGCTTCCGGTTCGACGCCGACGGCGTCCCGGCTGCGGTTGAATAGCCCCCCGCGCTGGCCCATCTTCCGCTCAACGCATTCCGACACCTGAGGATCCCATGCCCGACACCCTTGGCGCCAACTCGCTCGACACCGTGAAGGACGGCGCCGACCAGACCTTCATGGTCGATGTCATCGAGGCGTCGCGCGAACAGCCCGTGATCGTCGATTTCTGGGCGCCCTGGTGCGGGCCCTGCAAGACGCTGGCGCCGGCGCTGGAGAAGGCCGTGCGCGCCGCCAAGGGCAAGGTGCGGCTGGTCAAAATCAACATCGACGAGAACCCCGGCGTCGCCGGACAGCTCGGCGTGAAATCCATCCCGGCGGTGTTCGCGTTCGATCGCGGGCGCCCGGTCGATGGGTTCATGGGCGCAGTTCCTGAAAGCCAGATCCGCATGTTCGTCGACAAGCTCGCCGGCCTCGCCGGGCCAGACGCCGCCGCTGAGGAGCTGGAGGTCGCGCTCAAGGAAGCCGGCGAGGCGCTCGCGCTGGGCGACGTCGGCGGCGCGGCGCAGATCTACGCCGTGGTGCTGCAGGCGGACCCCGAGAACATCAAGGCGATCGTGGGGCTGGCGCGCTGCTACCTCGCCGCCGGCGAGGTCGAGCAGGCGCGCGACATGCTCGCCATGATCCCTGATGAGAAATCCAAGGACGCCGACGTTGTAAGCCTGCGCGCAGCGCTTGAGCTCGCCAGCGCTGCGCCTTCCGGCGCCGACACGGCGGCGTTCGATGCGGCGCTCAAGACGAACCCCAACGACCACGCGGCGCGCTTCGACCTCGCCGGCGCGCTCGCCGCACGCGGAAATCTCGAGGGCGCCGTGAACGAGCTGCTCACGATCGTCGAGAAGGATCGCGACTGGAACGAGGGCGCAGCACGCGCGCAGGTGCTGAAGATCTTCGAGGCGGCGGGCCTTTCCTCGGACATCGCCAAGGCGGGGCGGCGGAGACTTTCGACCATCCTCTTTTCCTGAGGGATTTTCACGATGTCGTCCTTCGGATTTCGCAAGCCTGACGACCTGCCCGTGACAATCCCGGTGTTCCCGCTGACGGGCGCCGTGCTGTTCCCGCGCAGCGCGCTGCCGCTGAACATCTTCGAGCCGCGCTACCTGAACATGATCGACGACGCGCTCGCGTCGGATCGCCTGATCGGCATGATCCAGCCGGCCGCCATCGACGACGCGGCGACGCCACGCCTGTCGGCCGTGGGATGTGCGGGCAAGATCACCACGTTCTCGGAAACCGAAGACGGCCGTTACCTGATCACGCTCACCGGAGTATGCCGCTTCCGCGTCGACCGTGAACTCGCGGTGCAATCGCCCTACCGCAAGGTCGCCGCCGACTGGCGCCCGTTCGCGGCCGACCTCTCCGAGCGCGACAACGGCGCGGCCATCGATCAGGAAATCCTCGCGCGCGCGCTGCGCGATTACGCCAGCGCCAAGGGCTTCCAGGTGGACTGGGAGGCCGCCACCGACGCGCCGGCGGAGATGCTGGTCAACGCCGTGTGCGCGGCCTGCCCGTTCGACCCCGTTGAAAAGCAACTGCTGCTGGAGGCCGACACGCTCGCGGACCGCTGCGACGCGCTGGTGACGCTGCTGGAGCTCGGCGCGCACGCGCAGCGCGGGGGAACATTGCAATGAGCGAAACTCCCGACATCGACCCGCGCCTGCTGGAAGTCGTCGTGTGTCCGCTGACCCGCGAGCCGCTGCGCTACGACCGCGAAAAGCAGGAACTGATCAGCGACAAGGCGCGGCTCGCCTTCTCCGTGCGCGGCGGCGTGCTGATCCTGAGCATCGACGAAGCACGCGAACTGGGACCGGACGAATGAGCACGAAGACATGGCCCGCCGAACTCGTCTTCAAGCGCGAAGCGCGTGTCCTGCATATCGCGTTCGATGACGGCGCGACGGCGGACATTCCGTTCGAGAAGCTGCGCACCGAGAGCCCTTCCGCAGAAGTCCAGGGCCACGGGAACAAGCGCGTCGTGACCGGCAAGGCGAATGTCGGAATCGTCGATGCAAAGCCCGTCGGCCGCTACGCCGTGCGCATCGTCTTCGACGACGGCCACGACACCGGCATATTCAGTTGGGACTATCTGCGGGAGCTGGGCGGGGTGCGGTGAAAGGGTCAGTTTTTCCGACAAAGGACACCGCGCCCAACCCCACAAGGCTCCGTCATCAAGTCAGTGCGTGGCGATTGTGATTGGCTTTGAGCAGTGCGTTGGCGAAGACGACGCCGCAAAAAGGGTGAGGGAAATGGCTGGCACCGCAAAGGCCCAGCGCCGCCGCTTAAACTTCGCAAACCCGATGCTGACGGCTTGCGCGACCAACAACGACGGAATGCCGACGAAATAGGACGCCTGATAGACGGCCATCACAAAGCTCTTCATCGGCTCGCTGGGCCACTGCGCGAAACCGAGCCCAAGCGGTGACATCCACCATACGAAAGCCATTCCGAGCGACAACTACCGTTGTCGCCATCCAATAGACCGTGAAGCGCGTCCGGTTGGAGTCTGTGTTCACGGAGGCTTTTTGCATCATCGTTGATTCCAGCAAGCAATATCCGCGACGGGCCCAAACCGGCCCACCCTCCAATCACACACCCAGCGCTTCACCCTTCAGCAGCTTCGGCATATCCCCGCTTCCGCCCGCCGCTTCGCGCATGAAGAATTTGCGCGCGGGCGGGATCGCGTCGATCAGCGCCATGCCACGGCCGCGCCACTGGCGCAGCGGGCCGAAGTCGTTCGAGAACACCTTGTTGAAGCCGTCCATGACCAGCGCCATCGACGTGGAGTCGAACCGCCGCCACGTCTGGTAACGCGACAGGACCTGCGCATCGCCGGGCTCGAGCCCCACGCGCGTCGCATCGACGATGCATTCCGCGAGCGCGGCCACATCGCGCAGGCCCACATTCAGGCCCTGCCCGGCAATGGGATGCACGCCGTGCGCAGCGTCGCCGATCAGCGCCGTGCGCGGCGCGACGAATTTTTCCGCCAGCTGCAATGAAAGCGGATAGGCGAAACGCGGGCCCGCCATCGAGATCGCGCCGAGATGATCGCCGAAGCGCGCGCGCAGTTCGGACAGGAAATCCGCCTCGGACAGCTTCATCAGCGCGTCCGAAATGGCCGGCGTCTCGGTCCACACGATGTTCATGCGGTTGTCGGTCAGCGGCAGCATCGCGAACGGTCCGGACGGCAGGAAATATTCGTGCGCGACGCCTTCGTGCGGCTTCTCGTGCGCCACGGTGCAGACCACCGCCGTCTGGTTGTACTTCCAGCCCGCGGTGCGGATGCCTTCCTGCGAGCGGATCGTCGAACGCCGCCCTTCCGCGCTGACGAGCAAGCTCGCGCGCACCGCGCGACCATCCTTCAGCGTCACCGTCACGCCGCCGGCGTCGGCCTTGTGAGCGACCACGGCGGCCGGCGCGATGAGCCGGAGATCGGCGCGCGCCGCCGCCTCGTTGAGCGCCACGCGCGTCCAGCGATTTTCCAGCATGTAGCCGAGCGCTTCGCCGTCTGGGCGCGCATCGAGTTCACGCCGGTCGAACGCGAGCGACAGCAAGGACGGGCCGGTTCGCGCCCGTCCATCGGTGACGAGAATTTTCTCGATGCGCTGGGCATGCGGCTGGAGCGTCGGCCCAAGCCCAAGCGCCTCCCACATGCGGAACGATGCGTAGGCGATGGCGCAGGCGCGCCCGTCATATGTCGGCGCCAACTGGGTCGCCGGGATTTCGGTGTCCGCAACGACGACGTCCACGCCCGCCTGCGAGAGCGCCAGACCGAGCGTCAGCCCGGCCATTCCGCCGCCCGCGATGACGACTTCTGTGTTGATGGGTGCTTCGCTCACGATCGGTCACCATGACTGCCTGACTTCGCCACCCTACCGGCGGGTGCGGCGCCCGTCGATGCGGCGCGGCGTGGCGCCGGCGCCCCCTTTTTGTGCAATGCGGCGCCGCCTTGTCCGCCGACAAGGTTGAGTCCTTGCCGCCGTCCCCCTCACCCGGACCAATCGAACCGCACTAGGGCGGCGATCGATGTCGCGCGGCCACGCGGGGAGTCTTCTGATGAACGGAACTGACAACAAGAAACCGAAGGGAGTGCTGCACGGCGTGCGCGCCTTCGCGGCCGTCGCAGCGCTCGGATTGGCGCTGTTGACGGGCGCCCCTTCCGAAGCACAGGCCCCTCCGGCGGCTCCGCCGGCGGCTGAAGCCGCTGCAGCGGCGGCCACGCCGCCGGCCGCAGAAGCGGCGACGCCGGCCCCGGTCGAAGTCGCCCCTGCCGAAGTCGCCGAGATCACGGCGCCGGAAGCGACGGTCGACAAGGCCGATACCGGCTGGATGATGGTCTCCAGCATCCTCGTGCTGCTGATGATCATTCCGGGCCTCGCGCTGTTCTACGGCGGCCTCGTACGCACCAAGAACATGCTCTCGGTGCTGATGCAGGTCTCCACGGTGACCGTCATCGGCATGATCATGTACGCGCTCGTCGGCTACAGCCTGTCGTTCACCACAGGACCCGGCGCGCTCGACACCTTCATCGGCGGCGCCTCACGTTTCTTCCTCAACGATGTCGTGGACGGCGTCGTCACGGACCTCTCGGACAACAACGTCGCGACCTTCTCCACCGGCATCTACATTCCGGAGCTCGTGTTCGTCGTCTTCCAGATGACCTTCGCGTGCATCACCGCCGCGCTGGTGCTTGGCGGCCTCGCGGAACGCGTGAAGTTCATCGGCGTCGTGCTGTTTGCGATCCTGTGGCCGCTGCTGGTCTACTATCCCATGGCGCACATGGTCTGGTGGTGGCCGGGGCCGGACGCCGTCGCGACGCATCCGAAGGACGCGATCGCATCGGGCCTGATCTGGGGCTTCGGCGCGCTCGATTTCGCCGGCGGCACGGTCGTACACATCAACTCCGGCATCGCCGCGCTGGTCGGCTGCATCATCCTGGGCAAGCGCACAGGCTACAAGAAAGAGCCGATGCCGCCCCACTCGCTGACGATGACGCTCATCGGCACCGGCCTTCTGTGGTTCGGCTGGTTCGGCTTCAACGCCGGCTCCAACCTCGAGTCGAACTACTATTCGGTCCTCGCCATGGCCAACACGTTCCTCGCCCCGGCGGCGGCGGGCTTCTCCTGGACGCTCACGGAGTGGATCACCAAGGGCAAGCCGAGCCTTCTGGGTCTGGCGTCCGGCATCGTGGCGGGTCTCGTTGCGGTGACGCCCGCGGCCGGCTTCGCAGGTCCGATGGGCGCCATTCTCCTCGGCCTCGTCGTCAGCCCGGTCTGCCTGTTCGCCTGCTCGGCGCTCAAGAGCATGCTCGGCTACGATGACGCGCTCGATGTGTTCGGCATCCACGGCGTCGGCGGCATCATCGGCGCCTTGGGCACCGGCCTTGTGGTCAACCCCGCCTGGGGCGGCGCGGGCGTCGTCGACTACATCGGCTGCTCGGATGCGGGCGCTGTCCTCGCGACCTGCCCGGTGGCGGCCTATGACCTCGTCACCCAGGTCACCGCGCAGGCCAAGGGCGTGCTCGTCACCATCGCCTGGTCCGGCGTCGGCAGCCTCGTCATCTTCCTCGTGCTGCGGGTTCTCGGACTGCTTCGCGCCTCCAAGGACGCGGAACAGGAAGGCCTCGACATCTCGACCCATGGGGAGGCCGCCTACCACCCCTGATGCATGCGATTGCGGTCCGGGCGAATGTCCGGACCGCTCACCTGCCCGCCATGCGGGATCCTCCCCTCCGCAGGCCGCGCCCACCAGGTCGCGGCCTGCTTCTTTTCGGCAGCGTTGTTCTTGGGCCACGCGGCTCTTTTCGCTTACGAAACGGTCATATTCCTTAAGTTAGCGCTTCGTTTACCGGGGCCCCCAAAGAGTGCGGCTTGTGCTCCAGAAGACGAGCTGCTCCGCACCAATGACCGACCTGTCCTATACCCCCGGGACCACAGCCCCGGACGTGAACTCCGCTTCCGGCAAGACCGCGCTGAAGCGCGCGGGCCTGTCGATCGGCGCGATGCTGTTTGGCGTCTACGGCCTCGGCGCGGTGCTGACCTATCGCCCGGACGATCCGAGCCTGAACGTCGCCACCAACGACAAGGCACACAACCTGTTTGGCGGCCCTGGCGCCGTCTTCGCCGACTTCTTCATCCAGACGCTGGGCGCCACGTCGGCTGTCGCGCTGGGCGCGATCTTCGCCGCCGGCGCCATCCGCATCGCCCGCAAGCGCATCACCAAGGGCGTTGCGCGCGAGCGGCTGCTCGCCGGAGCTGGGGGCGTCGCCCTGCTCGCCTGCGCCGCATCCGCCGCGCCGACCCCGGGCTTCTGGCCCATCGAGGTCGGCTTTGGCGGCATGATCGGCGACGGCCTTGCGAGCCTTCTGACCGCGCTGTTTTCCCTGCCGGGCCTGCCTGCCCCGGAAGTTTTCGCCGGTCTGACGGCGGCGGTCGGCGGCGGCGCGGCGCTCGCCTGGGCGTTCAGCGTCACCCGCGACGACATGTCGGCGGCGGTGGATTCCACGGCCGAGGCCGTCGGCAAGGCCGGCGGCGCGATGCAGTCGGTGGTGATGGGCATCGCCGGCAAGTTCAAGCGCGCGCCGGAACCGTGGGAAACCTACGATCGGCAGATCGCGCAAGGCGCCGAGAAACGCACCATCGTCATCCGTCAGGCGAATGAAGACGTCGCCGAGCCAGCGGCGGAGCAAGCGGAACAGGACACGCCGCGCCGCATCGTCCCC
>WRPF01000282.1 GCA_009773335.1 Caulobacteraceae bacterium | reverse complement strand
GTTTCGGCGGAGTGCGTGAGCGAGCGCGCCCGGAGCGTGGGCCCGGAGCGTACGCTTTGGTACGTGAGGACCCACGCGAGGACGTAAGCCGCTTACGCGCCCGCCCAAACGCCCGTGGCGTCAGCGCGCGCGGCGTCGCTTCAGAGCACCAACCACACGTAGCCCCTGTCCAGGGTCACTTCGCGCTCGTTCTTGCCCTCGGCATCCGCGACGGAGAGCTTCGAGCCGCGCTCCGCGGCGAGCGAAAGGCTGCTTGCCGCTTCCTGATCGGTCATCTCCGACACGCGCTCGGCGCCGATGCCGACGATGGTCTCGCCGACCTGGATGTTGGCGCGGGCGGCGGGCGAATACGGTTCCACCACGATCACCTTCAGCGCCCCCGGATGGATCTCGACGCGCACGCCAACGCCCTGGTAGGCCCGCGGTGCCGTCACCAGCAGGGTCACGCTGGCGTTCGCATCGACCTGCACGCGCGCGATCGCGTCGGGAAGCGCATTGACCGGAAGCCCCATGCGATCCAATCGTGCGATCGGATCGGCGCTGACGGCCGTGTCTGTCCGCCTTGACGATGATGTTCTCGGGCAGGACGGCGTTCCACTTGGGGTTGACTTCGTCCTGGATCACCGGCGACTGCCACACCATGCGATTGTCGATGTACAAGCGAATGAACGGATCCGGCGCCGACCCGTCGTCGTCCCACGGCAGCCCGGAGAGTTGGCGCGCGGCCAACGTCGCGTCGATCAACCGCAAGGTGTACATGTCCTTGGGTTCCTGAGACGGGTCCAGGCGTCCCGGCGGCAGCGGCGTCATGTTCGTCGTGTGGCGCGGATACGCGCAGGCACCAAGAAGCCACAGGGCGAAACACGTCAACCCGAGCCTTCGCATGGCGCGCAGCATGCCATGGGGGAGATGGCGAGAAAAGGCTCTTGCCGGACCCCGGGGTGCAGGCTAGAAGCGCGGAGTCAGGTCATGCGGGCTCGTTTCGCGGTCATCGCCTTCTTCGCGCTCACCGCCCTCGGTTGCGAGGACGACGCACGCGAC
>WRPF01000056.1 GCA_009773335.1 Caulobacteraceae bacterium | reverse complement strand
CAGGACCGGCGCCGGCGCGGCCGCAGCAGCCGGGGCCTCGTCGCGGCCGCCAGCCCTGGCGCCGTCTCCGGACGCGAGGCCCAGCACGACGGCCGCAACGGCCAGAAAACGAACGGCTACTCTTACGAAGGGCTGGTCCATCGCTCTGTCTCCGGCGGGCGGCGCCGATGGGCGGCCACACTTGCGTGCGAACATTTGACACCGGTTACCAAATTGCGCAAGATTTCGCGTCGGCGCCAGGTTCTGGCGTGGCGACGCCCTGCCTCCGGGCTCCGGACCGTGCACGTTGGATCGCTGTCCTTTCAGGGCGCCGATGCGAGAAAGGAACCATGTCGAACCTCGTCGAAAATGACCCGCGGGCGATCGCGGCGCGGTTTGTTGAAGCCCGCCTCGCCGGTCGCGCGTTGCCGGATTATCCGGGCGCGATTCCTGCTGATCTGGCGGGAGGGTATGCTGTTCAGGAGCACGCTATCGCCTCATGGCCCGACGAGATAGGCGGCTGGAAGATAGGACGCGTCCCAGCCGATCAGGTCGAACGTCTTGGTGCGGTGCGCCTTTCCGGCCCCATATTCCGTCGCAGCATCTGGATTGCGAAATCAGAACAGACGGTCGAATTCCCCATCTATCGCGGCGGATTTGCTGCGGCCGAAGCAGAGATCGTGTTCCGCTGCGCGCGCGACGCACCGGCCGACAAGCGCGACTGGACCCTTGAGGAAGCTTGCGAGATGGTTGCGGCCGCGCATATCGGCGTTGAGACGGCCGGTTCGCCGCTCGCTGCGATCAACGATCTGGGCGCTACGGTCGTGGTGTCGGATTTCGGCAACAACGCCGGGCTTGTCCTGGGGCCAGTATTGGCGGATTGGCGCAACGCGCTCGAAGACCTGACTTGCGTGACCGCAATTGATGGCGTCGTCGTCGGCGAGGGGAGTCCTGCTCCATTTGCCGACGGACCGGTGGAAAGTCTGCGTTTTCTCCTGATGCATCTGGCGGCGCGCGGGCGCCCGCTGCGCGCAGGCTCGCTGATCTCGACCGGCGCTCTCACTGGCGTGCACGACATTCGCGTCGGTCAGACCGCGCGTTGCACATTCGGCGCGCTCGGCGTGATCGCCTGCAGGGCAACCTCGCGAGCCATTTCAAACGCACCGTAAGTCCTCCGGCTCACGCTCTGTCGAACTTGTAGGCTGATTTTGCAAGCCTGTAGGCCAGATCTACCGCAACCTCGTGCGCCTCATCGATCTCCAGCCGGTGTTCGGCGACAAGGCGTGCGAGAAAAGCGCAATCGACGCGACGCGCCACGTCATGACGCGCCGGGATCGAAAGGAAGGCGCGCGTATCGTCGTTGAACCCTACGGTATTGTAGAAGCCGGCGGTCTCTGTCGTCTGTTCGCGGAAGCGCCGCATGCCTTCCGGGCTGTCGTGAAACCACCAGGCGGGCCCGAGTTTGAGCGCAGGGTAGTGTCCGGCGAGCGGCGCCAGTTCACGTGCGTAGGTCGTCTCATCCAGCGTGAAGACGATGATCGAAAGACGCGGTTCGCACCCGAACCTGTCGAGGAGCGGCTTGAGCGCGCGCACGTAGTCAGTCCGGGTCGGGATGTCGGCGCCCTTGTCGCGCCCGAACCCGTCGAACAGCGGGGCGTTGTGATTGCGGAACGCGCCGGGGTGAATCTGTAGCACAAGCCCGTCGTCCAGACTCATGGCCGCCATTTCGGTCAGCATCAGGGCCCGAAAAAGTTCGTGGTCGGCGCTGTCGCCGCGACCGGAGGAAATGCGCTGGAACAGGTTTTCCGCCGCCGTTCGCGACAGGTCGGCGGTCGCGGCCGTCGGGTGGCCGTGGTCGGTCGATGTCGACCCCACTGCGGCGAAGTCCGCGCGCCGTCTGCGATGGGCGGCGAGATAGCCGTTCCAGGAGCGCGTATCTTCCCCTGTCATCTCGCCGAAGCGGTCGAGCGCGTTCTGGAAGTCCTCGTGATCGGGATCGACGATCGGGTCGGGGCGATACGCCGACACGACGCGGCCGTTCCAATCTGAGTTGCGAATGGCAATGTGGTGTTCGAGTGAATCGACTGGAGATTCCGTCGTCGCCAGCACCTCGATGTCGAAGCGATCGAACAAGGCGCGCGGGCGGAATGCAGGCGTCTTCAGCGCCGCGTCGATCACATCATAATAGTGATCGGCGGTTCCCGCATCGAGCCGCACCGCGAGTCCAAAGACGTCCGCGAAGACGCAATCGAGCCACATGCGCGAAGGCGTGCCGCGGAACAGATGATAGTGCGCCGCAAACAACCGCCATGCGTTGCGCGGATCGACCGTCGGTGCGCCGGCCTTCGAGGCGATTCCCAGATCCTCCAGACGCAGGCCCTGACTGTGGAGCATCCGGTAGAGGTAGTGATCGGGCGCCAGCAGCAGTTCGGTCGGCGTTCCGAACGATAGGTTGGCCGCGAACCAGCGCGGGTCGGTATGGCCGTGCGGACTGATGATCGGCAGGCGCCGGACCGACGCATACAGCTCGCGCGCGACGGCGCGCTGTTCCGGTGCAGACGGCAGGAGGCGGTCGTCGTTCAGGACAAGGGGGGCGGGCATTGGGTGTCCGGGGCTTCAGGAATGCGATCAAGACGTCTTGCACAATTCATGACACCGGTTACCTTGAAAGAAAAGGGCGAGGCCGCCGCGCCTCAGGCGACCCCGTGCGCGGGGCGCTGGCTGAAGGTCCGGGAGGGAGGCAGGATTGGCATGATAGTCGCGACGGCGATCCCGGATGCGCTGATCGTCTCGGCGCGCGACACGGTCGCCGTGGCGTTGCGCGACCTTGAGCCGGGGGCCGCCATCTCCGTCGGCGGCGAAGCCGTCACGCTTCGCGGACCTGTAGCGCGTGGTCACAAGATCGCGCTCGCGCGCCACGAGAAAGGCGAAGCGGTCATCAAGTATGGCGCGCCGATCGGGCACGCGACCGAGCCGGTCGATCCCGGCGCGCACGTTCACCTCCACAATCTGGCGACGAACCTTTCCGGCATTGATGACTACGTTTTCGCACCGCGTGCGGAGACGCGCGCGCGTTTCCATGCGCTTGCGGGCAGTTTCGAGGGGTACCGCAGGGCGGATGGCCGTGTCGGCGTCCGTAACGAGATCTGGGTGATTGCAACCGTCGGATGCGTCGCCAATGTTTGCATGCGGATCGCGCAACGGGCGTCAGTCCGCCATGCAGACCGTGTCGATGGCATTCACGCCATCACGCATCCGTTCGGCTGTTCGCAACTCGGGGATGACCTGTCGGGGACGCGCAACATTCTTGCCGCGCTTGCAAGTCATCCCAATGCGGGCGGTGTGCTGCTCGTGGGGCTCGGCTGCGAGTCGAATCAGCTGGATGCCTTGCTCGCGGCAGCGCCGCGGCTTGACCCTGCGCGCGTGCGGTGCGTGCGTGCGCAGTCGGAAACGGACGAGCAGGAAGCGGGCCTGCGCGCGATCGATACGCTCGTCGAACAGGCGGCGCGCGATGTGCGCACGACATGCGGCGCCGAGGATCTGGTGCTTGGCCTCAAGTGTGGCGGTTCGGACGGGTTCAGCGGATTGACGGCGAATCCGCTCGTCGGCGGCGTGGCGGACCGTATCGTCGCCGCAGGCGGAACGGCCATACTTACAGAAATTCCCGAGATGTTCGGCGCCGAGCACATCCTCCTGGAGCGCGCCGGTTCGAGGGAGGTCTTCAACTCGCTCGCGACGATGATAAATCGCTTCAAGCAACACTTTCTCGACAACGGGCAGCCCGTCTACGAAAATCCGTCGCCAGGAAATCATGCCGGTGGGATCACGACGCTTGAGGAAAAATCCCTTGGCGCGGTGCAGAAAGCCGGCGCTGCGACTGTGACGGACTCCATCCGCTATGGCGAGAGTTGGCGGCGCGCGGGCGTTACGGTGCTCGAAGCGCCCGGCAATGACGCGGTCTCGGGCACGGCGCTCGTCGCGGCAGGCGCCACGATCGTGCTGTTCACGACCGGCAGGGGAACGCCGCTTGGCTTTCCGGCGCCGACGATCAAGATCTCCTCGAATTCCGTGCTTGCGCAGCGCAAGCCGCAATGGATCGACTTCGACGCCGGCGTCCTGTTGGAAGGCCGTCCTCGCTGGCAGACGGAGGACGCACTGGTCGCCGATGTTCTCGCTATCGCCAGCGGTCGGCCCGCACGCAACGAGGCGAACGGCGAGCGCTCGATCGCGATCTGGAAACGCGGAGTGACGCTTTGACGATCTCCGCATCGCTTCCGGCGCTTCGCGCGAAAACACTCGCCACGATCGATCGACGACGCGTGGCTGTCCCGCCATATGCGCTGGACTCGGTCTCCGTTGGCGTGGCGCACATCGGGCTCGGGGCATTTCATCGGGCACACCAGGCCGACTATTTCGATCGCCTGCTCGCGCGCGATCCCTCTTGGGGTATCTGCGCGACGTCCATGAACTCCAGTGCGACGGCGGCGGGGCTGCATGTTCAGGACGGCCTGTACACGCTGGCGTTGCTGGACGAAGCGCCGGACTACCGGGTCATTGGCGCCATCCGTGAAACGCTTCCACCGCGGGATCCGGCATTCCTCGCGCGGCTCGCGGCGCCATCCACAAAACTTGTGACCCTGACGATTACGGAAAAGGGGTATTGCCTCACGCCCGACGGCGAACTGGATTTCGACCACCCGGGCGTGCGCCGCGACCTGTCCGCCGCCGCGAACGGAGCCAGCACGAGCGCATCGACCGCGGTCGGCCTGCTGGCGCACGCGCTACAACTGCGGCGTCGCGGGGGGGGCGTCGGGATCGACGTCCTCAGCTGCGACAACCTTCCCGCAAATGGCGACAAGCTGCGTGCAGCGGTGGTTTCATTTGCAGACCGGGGCGACCGAGATCTCGGCAGGTGGATTGCCGATGAAGTGCGGTTTCCGAACGCCATGGTCGACGCCATAACGCCGGCGTCGGATGCGGCGTTGGCGGAGAAAGTCGCTGCAGAGACCGGCGTGTGCGACGCGTGGCCGGTCCAGCGCGAGGCCTTCGCCTCGTGGGTTATCGGTCGCGACGTGAGCGCGCGGTTTCCGGACCTTGAAGCGGTCGGCGTCGTGATGACATCCGACGTAGCGGCGCACGAACGCGCCAAGCTTCGCATGCTGAACGGTGCGCACTCCGTTCTCGCCTACGTCGGACTCGCGTGTGGCGTGACGACCGTCGCGCAGGCGATGGCGCGACCGGATATCGCAGACTTCGTGGGACGCACGATGGCGGAGGAAATCGCGCCGTGCCTTGCGACGACTCACGGGCTTGATCTGGCAGTGTATCGCAAGTCGCTGCTGCAGCGCTTCGCAAATCCCTCGGTCGCACACCACCTCTCCCAGATCGCCTGGGATGGCAGCCAGAAGCTGCCCATTCGGCTGCTCGGGACGATCACGGAAAACCAGGCGTCCGGGCGCCCGGTCGGCAGGCTCTGTTTCGGCGTCGCCGCGTGGATGCGGTTTGTCGTACGTATGACCAGAGCCAATAGCGTTCTGACCGATCCGCTGGCTGACGAGCTTACACGTGTGGCGCGCAAGCGGACCAGCGACGCAGAGGCTGACGTTCGCGCCTTCCTCGCACTGCGTCAGGTGTTTCCGGAGGGACTCGCGCGGTCCTTGCGGTTTCAGCGCGGCGTGGAAGCGGGGTATCGCGCGGTCATCGATCTGGAGCGCGGCGCGACGCTGCGCGACTTTCAGGAATACACAAATCCGGAAACATATCCGGAAGGCAGGGAGCCCACATGACAACCTCGACGACTGACTCCGAAGCGGCGCGCGCGTCGCGGTTTCGATGGGTTATCTGTGGGCTGCTCTTCTTCGGGCTCGTCATCAACTACGTCGATCGCCAGATGCTGGGCGTGCTCAAGCCGACGCTGTCCAAGGAATTCGGATGGTCGGAAGTCGAATACGCAGACATCGTGTTCTGGTTTCAGGCGGCTTATGCGGCAGGCTATCTCGCCTTCGGGCGCATTGTGGACAAGGTGGGCGCAAAGATCGGTTACGCTGTCGCGTTCACGATCTGGAACATCGCCCATATCGCGCACGGCTTTGCCGGATCGCTGACGCAGTTCATCTGGACACGGGTGGCGCTCGGCCTTGGCGAATCCGGTGTGTTTCCTGCGGGAATAAAGGCGGTGGCGGAGTGGTTTCCCCGCAAGGAGCGGGCGTTCGCCACCGGAATCTTCAACGCAGGCTCCAACATAGGCGCCATCGTCACGCCGCTCGTCGTGCCCGCAATCACGATCGCGTACGGCTGGCAGTGGGCCTTCATTCTCACCGGCATCGTCAGTTTCATCTGGCTCGCCGCGTGGCTGCTCGTCTACCGGTCTCCGGACCGGCATCGTCGCGTCAACTCGCCGGAACTCGCGCATATCCGGCAGGACCCTCCCGACCAGGGCGCCGCGACGCCGTGGACGCGCGTCCTGCGCACGCGCGAGACATGGGCCTACGCGCTGGGCAAGTTCCTGATCGATCCGATCTGGTGGTTCTTCCTGTTCTGGCTGCCCGGCTATCTCGTCCAGCGCTACGGCCTCGACATCAAGACCTTTGGACCACCGCTCGTGGTGGTCTACCTGATGTCGGACGCTGGCAGCATCCTGGGCGGCTGGTATTCATCCCGCCTGATCGGGAAGGGCGTGCCGGTCGGGCGCGCCCGAAAGCTCACGATGCTCATCTGCTCGCTGTGCGTGCTGCCGATCATCGGCGCGCAGTACATCTCCAGTCTCTGGGCGGCGGTGGCCGTCATCGGATTGGCGACGGCCGCGCATCAGGGGTTCTCCGCCAACCTCTATACGCTGCCTTCCGACGTTTTTCCGCGCAACGCCGTCGGCTCCGTGATCGGTATCGGCGGCACTGTGGGAGCCATCGGTGGCATGTTGTTTTCAAAGTATGTCGGCCAGATCCTGGACCAGATTGGCAGCTACACGCCGATCTTCGTCGTTGCAGGTTCGGTCTACCTGATCGCAGTGGCTGGAATTCAGTTGCTCGCGCCTCGCTACGAGCCCGCAAACGTTCAGTAGAGCCCGGGCTCAATCCCGCATTTGCAAGGTGATGCGCGCGGACCCTTGAGTCCGGGAACCTGCCCTGCACCCGGTTTCGTGGCCGCCTTCGACGCACTTCCGCGGTTGACTGCCGACGGCTTTGCCTTGCGCGGGGCGTTGTCGCGGACGGAAGGGGATCTTGTTTCCCGGCTGTGTGGCCGGGGGTTTCTTTGACGCGCGGGAGTGTGGGACAGGAGAGGCGAGCGCGCCGTGCGCCTGCTATGCGATTCACGTTTGGGGAGCGAAAACAATGACGGGGCAGCAATCGTTGTTCGCGGATATGCCGCCGCCGCCGGAGCGAAGGGATCGGTTGTTTTTTGCTGTTTTGCCGGATGCGCACACTGCCGACCGGATCTTTCGATTCGCGCAGACATTACGGGCCGAGCATGGAATGACGACGCGGGTGCAGGACGCCGGGCGCATGCATGTCACGCTGCACCACCTCGGAGACTTCGCGGGCGTGCCGCAACATGTTGTCGAGGCGGCCTGTGGCGCGGCCTCTACGGTCAGGGCAGCGCCGTTTGATGTTGTGTTCGACAGCGCGGGGAGTTTTTCCGGCAAGCCGGGAAAACTCCCGCTCGTGTTGCGCGGCGACGACAATCCAGGGTTGCGCGCCTTGCAGCGTGCGCTCGGCGCGGCGATGGCGAAGGCATTGCTTCCGCCGGACGCCAGCTTCACGCCGCACGTGACGCTTCTGCGCGACCCGGTCTCGGCTCCCGCAGCGTCCATCGATCCGATAGGCTGGAGGGTGCGCGAGTTTGTCCTGATTCACAGCCTGATTGGCCAGACGCTGCACGTTCCACTCGGCAGCTGGACATTGCAGGATTGAGATGACCGGTTCCGGCTGCGCCACGCTCTACGGCATCCCCAACTGCGATACGGTGAAGAAGGCCCGTGTCTGGCTTGCCGCGCATGGCGTCGGGCATGCGTTCCACAATTACAGGACCGACGGCATCGATCGCGGACGCCTCGAAAGGTGGGTGCAGGAGGCGGGATGGGAGAAGGTTCTCAACCGCGCCGGGACGACGTTCCGTGCGCTGGCGGACGAGGACAAGCACGGGCTCGACGCGAAGAAGGCGGTCACGCTGATGCTGGCGCAGCCGTCACTCATCAAACGGCCGGTGCTGGAGCGGGGCGACCTGCTGCTCCTGGGGTTCAAACCCGAGATCTATGCCAGCGCCCTCGGGGGTTAGCGCCAGGCCGGCCCTCGACAGGGCAGGCGAAATAGCGCCTTTTTATCGCCATCTTTCGATCCGGCGCATCCAATCCGGGCCCATGCCGCATCTTCCTGATGTCCCCGCCGCGAAGGCGGACCGAAATCAAGGAGACTGAAATGCTCGAAACGATCGTCACCCTGGCCCTCTGCGCCATCCTCGCCGGCCCGCTCGCGGCCCTGTCCTTCACCCGGTCCTGAAACCGATCTGACCTGTCTGGGAGTACTAAGCCATGGAATCCATTGTCATCCCCATCACCCTGTTCGGAATGATCCTGGGCATTGTCGCGGTTTCGGTCTGGGGCTCTGTCCAGTCGAAGAAGGAAGCCAACGAGACCGTCCGCCGGGCGATCGACGCCGGGCAGCCGCTGGACAGCGCCGCCATCAGCGCCATCGGCAAGCCGGTGCGCTCCGCGGCCCAGGACCTCCGCGGCGGCATCGTCCTCGTCTCTCTCGCCACAGGGCTCATCTTCGCCGGCCTCATGGCGGCGGGCGCTCTGCCCGGCATCGGCAAGGGTTGGGATGACGACGCCGGCATGGGCTTCTTCATCGCCGCAGCGATCGTCGGCGCCATCGGCGTCGGGCAGCTGGTCGCCGCCTTGGTGCGCGGCAACGAAAAGAAGGGCGCTTGAGCGATCCCGACGAGGCTCTGGCCAAAGAAGCGAAACGAGGCTCGACACGTGCTTTCGAGAGCCTCGTTCGGCGAAATCAGAGCCTCGTGCGCGGATTTCTCCGCCGGCTTGCAGCCGGCGATGCCGCGCTCGCCGACGATCTGGCCCAGGAAACCTTCGTGATGGCCTGGCGCAGGATCGGATCGTTTGAAGCCAAAGGATCGTTCAAGGGGTGGCTCTGCCGGATCGCCTACACACAGTTCCTGCAGAACCGCCGTTCCGCGAAAGCCTCCCAGCGCCGTGAGGATGAAGTGATGGCCATGGCCGAAACCTTCCAAGACGACCGCGCCGCCGCCGAGGCCCGCCTCGACCTGGATCGCGTCATGGGTGTTCTTTCCCCCGAGCAACGGGCCGCCATGGCTCTCTGTTACGGGGAAGGCATGAGCCATGCTGAAGCAGCCGAGGCGTTAGGTCTTCCCTTGGGCACCGTTAAGTCACATGTTGTCAGAGGCCGGGCCAAGGTGCTGGCCGAGTTTGCAGGAGCTGCGGCATGACAACCGAAGAAAGCGAGGACGCCAAGATGCGCGCGCTGTTCGGCGATGCATCCCGCCCCCCGATGGGCGACGAGGATTTCGTGGCCGCCGTCATGGGCCGCGTGGAAGAGGTCAGGGCCTCGGAGAAGGTGCGCTCCAGTGCCTTCGCCCTTGGGGTGATCGCCGTGATCAGCGCGGTGCTGTGGCCATTCAAGGCCGCGATCGCCACGGCGCTGGTCGTGCCGCTGACCCGCTACGTCCCGGACACCTCCATGCTGGGCGCGGGCGCCACCGCCATGCTCATCGCGGTCACCGCGAGCGCGGCTGCGCTGGTGTACGCCGAACGGGGCTGACCCTCCCGCAGTGCACAATGAGGTGCTAAGCCTCGATCCATGTCCCAGCACGTCCAGACCAAGCGCGTCACAGCCCCGGAAATCGCCGCCCGCAAGGGCGGCGAACCGGTCGTCTGCCTCACTGCTTACACAGCGCCCATGGCCGCCATCCTCGACCCCCACTGCGACCTGCTGCTGGTGGGCGATTCGGTGGGCATGGTGGTCCATGGCCTCCCGAACACCGTGGGCGTCACCCTCGACATGATGATCCTGCACGGTCAGGCGGTCATGCGGACCGCGATCCACGCCATGGTCGTCGTCGACATGCCGTTCGGCTCCTATGAGGCGGGCCCCGAGACCGCCTACGCCAACGCCGCTCGGGTGATGAAGGAGACGGGCTGCCAGGCCGTGAAAGTGGAGAGCGGCCCGGAGGTCGCGCGCACGGTGGAATATCTGGTCCGCCGGGGCATTCCGGTCATGGGCCATGTGGGGCTGCGCCCGCAGGCGGTGAATGTGGACGGGGGCTTTCGCGCCAAGGGCCGCACCAACCTGGAGCGCGACCGGGTGCTGGAGGAGGCCAAAGCCACTGACGCGGCCGGCGCTTTCGCCATTGTGGTCGAGGGGGTCGCGGAGGACCTCGCGCAGGAAATCACCGGCGCGGTCCACGCGCCGACCATCGGCATCGGGGCGTCCGCCGCCTGCGACGGCCAGATCCTGGTCACCGACGACATGCTGGGGCTGTTCGACTGGACGCCCAAGTTCGTGCGCCGCTACGCGGACCTGCGCCGCCATGTGGGCGACGCAATCGCATCCTACGCCGCAGATGTCCGGGCGCGACGGTTCCCGGCTTCCGCCGAAACCTACGCCCTGAAGAAGAGCTGACGGAATCGACGGCCGCCGCGCGTTGCGGGCGAGGGCGAGCGCGGCTAGCTTCCGCGCCGCGCCATATGGGCCCTCCTTGGGGGGCGGCGAGTCAGGGACCGTCCGGGGGGCGGCTCAGGGAACCGGGCCGGAGCACTGGCCAAGAGCATTGGGATGGATCGCGCGTGACCGACCTTTTTGAAGAAGTCGAGGAAAACCTCCGTCGCGATCAGTTTCAGAGCCTCTGGAAGAAGTACGGCGTCTTCGCCATCGGCGGCGCCGTCGCGCTGGTGTTGGGCGTGGGCGGCGTCGGCGTCTATCGCAGCTGGCAGGACGGCCAGAGTCAGGCGGCGTCGGAGACCTTCGCCGAGATCCAGCAACTCGCACAGACCGATCCGGCCGCAGCGGCGCCGAAGCTCGCGGCTTTCGCGAAGAGCGGCTTTGGCGGCTACAAGGCCCTGGCCGAGATGGAACGTGCGGGCGCGTTGCAGGCTGAGGGCGATCTACCGGGTGCGCTCGTCGCCTTCGACAACGCCGCGAAAATGAGCAACGAGCCGGCGATCAAGCAATCCGCACAGCTGCGCGCCGCCTACATCGCTGCCGAGAGCGAGAATTTCACCGCGATCGAGGCGCGCGTGCAGCCATTGATCGCCGACGGCGGCGCGTTCGGATATCTCGGCCGCGAACTGCTCGGCGTGGAAGCCTACGAGGCGGGCCAGCTTGATCGTGCGCGCACCGAGTTCAGCTATCTCGAAACCGCGTTCGACGCGCCGCAGGGCGTGCGCGAGCGCGCCCAACGATTCCTGGCCGTCATCGGCCCCGCACCTGAAACCGCAGCGCAGACGCCTGCAGCGCCTGGCGCAGAAAAGAAAACCGGAGAAACGAAATGACCGCCTTGCGTCCCATCGTGATGATCGCTGCGGCGGCCGCCCTGTCGGCTTGCTCGACCGCAGCGAAGGTCTGGCCCTTCGGCGACGACAAGCCGGCCGAGCAGACAGCGCCGCAGGACGGGCGGATCTCGATCCTGTCGTTTGAACAGAAGCTGGAGGCCGACACCGCGCTCGCCGGCCGCACGCCGTTCGTACCGACGCCGGTCGATGTCGAGGCATGGCCCCAGCCCGGCGGTCCCGCGGACAACGCGCCGGCGCACGCAACGATGGCGGGAGATTTCTCGATCGTTGCGCGGCGCGATGTCGGCGCGGGGTCGAGCAGCAACGCCCGCATTTCCTCGCCGCCGGTGATCGCGGACGGCAAGGTGTTCGTGTTCGACGCCGACCAGCGCGTGTCGGCGTTCCCCGTCAATGGCGGCGGCCGGATATGGTCGCGCGATCTCTCTCCGCGTCGCGGTCGCGACAAGGACGCCCTCGGCGGCGGCGTCGCGTTTGCGGACGGCAAGATCTACGTCACTTCGGGCTTCGGCTTCGCAGCCGCGCTCGACGCAACGACCGGCGCCGAAGTCTGGCGCACCAACACGCAGGCGCCGATCCACGCTGCGCCGACGGTGTCCGGCGGCCGCGTGTTCGCCGTCACCAACGACAGTGAACTGATCGCCATCGACGCAACCAGCGGCGTCGTGCAGTGGACCCACCAGGCGATCGCCGAGCCGGCGCGCATCCTCGCTGCTTCAAGCCCCGCGGTGCGCGGCGACACTGTCGTCGCGCCGTTCGCTTCAGGCGAGGTCGTGGCGCTGCTGGCGGCCAATGGTCGGCGTCTCTGGGTCGACGCGCTGACGCGTGCGGGCCGCCTCACATCGCTCTCGGCGATCAACGACATCGCCGGGCGCCCGGTGGCGCTCGACGGCGTCGTCTATGCCGCGAGCCACTCGGGCATCCTCGCCGCCATCGACCAGCGCACGGGCCAGCGCATCTGGGCGCGCGGCCTTGCTTCGACGCAGACGCCGTGGGTCGCTGGCGATACGCTCTACGTCGTCACCATCGACGGCGAATTGACCGCGCTCGAACGCACCACGGGCCAGGCCTTCTGGGTGACCCAGCTGCGCCGGTACAACAATGAAGAGGACCGCAAGGGCCGGATTTCCTGGACCGGGCCGCTTCTTGCGGGTGGCAAGCTGGTGCTGGCGTCCTCGCAGGGTGACGCCGTGATCGTTAACCCCACGACGGGCGCTGTGGAAAAGACCCTCAGGGTCGGCGGGCCGGTCTATATCTCGCCGGTGGCGGCGGGCGGGCAGGTCTATCTGTTGACCGACGAGGGGAAACTCGTCGTTCTGCGGTAGAAATCTGCTACGTCGCAGGCATTGCAGCGAACCGGCGTTCCGTTCGCCGGATAAGAAACCATGGCCCTGAAGCTGGCGATCGTCGGCCGACCAAACGTCGGCAAGTCCACCCTGTTCAACCGGCTCGCGGGCAAGAAGCTCGCGATCGTCGACGATTTGCCCGGCGTCACCCGCGACCGGAAGGAGGCGCCTGGCCGTCTGGGCGATCTCGACCTGCACCTGATCGACACGGCGGGCTTCGAGGATCTGACCGACGAATCTCTCGAAGCGCGCATGCGCTCGCAGACCGAAGCCGCCATCGCCGACGCGGACGTGGCGTTGTTTCTGGTTGATGCGCGCACAGGCGTGACGCCGCTCGACGAGCGTTTTGCGGAACTGCTGCGCCGTTCCGGCAAGCCTGTGGTGATCGCGGCCAACAAGCATGAGGGCAAGGCAGGCGAGTCCGGCTGGCTCGACGCCTTCTCGCTCGGCTTCGGAGAACCCGTCGCGCTGTCCGCCGAACACGGCGAAGGCATGAGCGAACTCTACACCGAAATCGTCGCGGCGATGCCGGTGGAGCCGGAGGTCGAGGAGACGGAAGAGGATCGCGAGAACCGCCCCATCCGCCTCGCCATCATCGGGCGCCCGAACGCGGGCAAGTCCACGCTCGTCAACGCGCTGCTCGGCGAGGACCGCATGCTCGTCGGCCCCGAAGCGGGGATCACGCGGGACGCGATCACGATCAACTGGCAGTGGAAGGGCAAGAATATCCGTCTCGTCGATACCGCCGGGATGCGCCGCAAGGCAAAGGTGCAGGGGCGTCTCGAAAACCTCTCCGTCGCGGACACGCTGCGTTCGATCCGCTTCGCCGACGTATGTGCGCTGGTGATGGATCAGAACGAGGCGTTCGAGAAACAGGATCTCACCATCGCCGATCTGGTGGTGCGCGAAGGCCGCGCGTTGATCTACGTGCTGGCGAAATGGGATCAGGCGCAGGAGCCGTCCGCGCGTTTCAAGGAATTGCGCGAACGCTGCGAGGACGCGCTGCCGCAGACGAAGGGCGCGCCGATCGTGCGCGTGTCGGCGCAGGCGGGGCGTGGACTGGACAAGGTCATGGAAGCCGTCGTCGAGGTCTACGGCGACTGGAACGCGCGCGTGAAGACGTCCGACCTCAACAAGTGGCTGGAGCACGTCATCTCCAAGCATCCCCCGCCCGCCGTCGACGGCAAGCGGATCAAGCCGCGCTACATCACCCAGATCAAGGCGCGACCGCCGACGTTCGTGCTCATCTCGTCGCGCGCCGCGCGCATGCCCGAAAGCTACAAGCGCTATCTCACCAACGGCATCCGGGAGTCGTTCGGCCTGAAGGGCCTGCCCGTGCGCCTGATGGTGCGCCAGAACAAGAACCCGTTCTCGAGCGACGAGAGCTGACGCGCCTCAGCGCGCATCCTCGAAGCGCACGCGCTCGGCGTGGCGCGGGCAATCCTTCGACAGTAGTTCCACAACAAGCGGCGCGACATCGTCGGGGGACTTGAGCGTCATCGGATCTTCGCCGGGAAACGCCTTCGAGCGCATCGTGCTGCGCGTGGCGCCGGGATCGAGTATGTTCACCTTCACGCCGGTGAAACCCACCTCCTGTGCGTAGCTCATCGCCATCGCTTCCAGCGCCGCCTTGCTCGCCCCGTACGCGCCCCAGAAGGGCCGCGGCGTCTGGGCGACGCTCGATGTGACGAAGAGCGCGCGTCCCGGCGGAGAGGCCGTGCGCAGCAGACGGTCTACAGAGCGGATGAGGCGCTGGTTGGCGAGCACGTTGGTCGCCATGGTTTCCTCGAACATCTTCGGCGGCGCGTCCGCCATCGAGGTGAGATCGCCGAGGATGGCGGCGTTGGCGAAGAGGGCGTCGAGCTTGCCCCAGCGTTCGTAGATCACGCCCCCGAGACGGTCGATCGCCTCGAAATCTTTCAGGTCCATCGGCACGAGCGACGCGCCTTCGCCGCCATCCTTGCGGATTTCGTCATCGAGCCCTTCGAGCGCCTTCTGGCTGCGCGCCACGGCAACCACATGATAGCCCGCACGCGCCAGCGCGCGCGCTGCGGAGCGCCCGATCCCGCGGGAGGCGCCGGTTACAAGCGCAACCCCCATTGTTTCTCTTGGGGTCATGCCGCTTCGGGTTCTGAAAGCAGCGAGAGCTGGAAATCGCGGCCGTCGCGCTGACCTTCCTGATCGACGAGGCGCGTGGGGTAGTCGCCGGTGAAGCAGTGGTCGGAAAACTGCGGTGCGCGCGCGTCCCGCGTCAGGCCCATCGCCGCATAAACGCCCTCCACGGACAGGAATCCGAGACTGTCGGCGTTGAGCCAGCGGGCCATGGAGCCCACATCGCCATCGTGCTTGGCTGCGAGCAGCTGTTTCACGTCGGGCATGTCGATGCCGTAGTAGTCGCCGTGGCGTATTTGCGGGCTGGCGGAGCGGAAGTGCACTTCGCGTGCGCCGGCGTCGCGCATCATCTGCACGATCTGCTTGGATGTGGTGCCGCGCACGACGGAATCATCGACCAGCACCACGCGTTTTCCCTCGATCACCGCGCGGTTCGCGGAGTGCTTCATCGAGACGCCGCTTGAGCGCGCGACCTGCGTGGGCTGGATGAAGGTGCGCCCGACATAGTGGCTGCGGATGATGCCCATCTCGTAGGGAACGCCGCTGCGTTCCGCGTAGCCGAGCGCCGCGGCGACGCCCGAGTCCGGCACCGGGATGACCACGTCGGCGCCGACGGCGGTTTCTTCCGCGAGGCGCCGCCCCATCTGCTTGCGCACGTTGTAGACGCTCTTGCCGCCGACGATTGAGTCCGGGCGGCAGAAATACACGAACTCGAAGAGGCAGGGGCGCGGCGTGCGCTTCGGGAACGGGAACTGGCTCTGCACCACGGGCTTGCCGTCCGGCCCCATGGTGATGGCGATGACCTCGCCATTCTCGATCTCGCGGTCGAAACGGGCGCCGACCGTAGTCAGCGCGCAGGTCTCCGAGGCCAGCACCGGCGCGTCGCCGATCCAGCCGAGCACCAGCGGGCGGATCCCGATGGGGTCGCGCGCGGCAAGGATCATGTCGTTGGTCAGGCAAACCAGCGCATAGGCGCCTTCGACCTGGCTGATCGCCTCGACGAACCGGTCGGTGACCTTCGACTTCCGCGCCCGCGCCATCAGCTGCAGGAACACCTCGGAATCCGACGTGCTCTGGAAGATCGCGCCGTTCTCGACGAGGTCCGCGCGCAGCTTGAGCGCGTTGGTGAGGTTGCCGTTGTGTGCGATCGCGACACCGCCGCAGGCGAGATCGGCGAACAGCGGCTGGACGTTGCGCAGCAGCCGGCCGCCCTGCGTGCCGTAGCGGGTGTGGCCGATGGCGATGCGGCCGCGCAGACGTTCACGCAGGTCGCCCGTGTCGGCGGAGAAGTGGTCGCCGACGAGGCCGAGGTGGCGCTCGGTGTGGAAGCGTTCGCCGTCGTAGGTGGCGATGCCGCAGCCTTCCTGACCGCGATGCTGCAGCGCGTGCAGGCCAAGCGCAGTGATCAGGGAGGCGTCTGGCGCGCCGTAGACGGCGATGACGCCACACTCCTCGCGGAGCTTGTCGTCGTCATCGAGCGTGTATTCCGTCTGCGGTGCGGCCTCTCGCATCAGGTCCTCATTGTTGCGGTGCGGGTGCAGCGTCGGGCGCCGCCGCATCGCCGTTGCGACGTTCACGGATATAGGTGCGCGCTTTCGGTCCGAAACCCTCAAGCACCGTCGCGGTGCGGTCGAAGAACGGATAGAGCCTGGCGCTCGTCATCCAGCTTGGCAGGGCCGCCTGCGGCGTGGTTTCCGCAGGGCCGGTAACGGCGCGTGCGAGCAGCACGAACAGCGAGACGATCAGGATGCCGCGGGCGGCGCCGAACAACAGGCCCGCGCCGCGATCCAGCGCGCCGATCTCGTCGGACGAGTGCGCCGCCTTGGCGAGCATCGTCGTCACGATCGTGATGGCCACGAAGACAATCAGGAAGATGAGGAAGCCGGAGAACAATGTCGCGAAGAAGGGGCTGCCGACGGCGCCTTCCAGGAACGGCGAGAGCATCGGGTAACCCCAGATGGCCGCAAAGATCGCCGCGAAGAACGCCACGATCGAAAACACTTCGCGGATCAGGCCCCGCGCAAACGCCATAACGGCCGAGATCAACACGACGGCGAGAGCCACCGCGTCGAACGCCGTCAATCCGAGACCTTCCATTACGCCCCTCCGCTCATCTGGGCGTCAGCACGGCGACAAGATCGCCGATCCGGGCGATGCCGCGAACGCTGACCTGGCCGCTCTCCGCCCCAATTGGCGCGAACGCCGTCTTGAATCCGAGCTTTGCAGCCTCCTTCAGTCGAAGTTCCGTCCGCCCCGCCGGCCGGACATCTCCTGAAAGCGCCACTTCGCCGAAGGCTACGCTGTCCTCCGGCAACGGCTCGTCCGCAAGGGCCGAAATCAGCGCAGCCGCCACGGCGAGGTCCGCCGCAGGCTCCGTGATCCTCAGTCCTCCCGCGACGCTTAGGTACACGTCCCGCCCCCCGAAACCAAGTCCGCAGCGGGTTTCCAGCACCGCAAGGATCATGGCGAGACGTGCAGAATCCCAGCCCACGACCGCCCGTCGCGGGGTGCCGTAAGCCGCGGGCGCAGCGAGCGCCTGGATCTCCACCAGAACGGGTCGGGTGCCCTCGACGCCGGCGAAAACCGCCGCCCCGCTGGCGCGCGCGCCGTGGGCGCCGAGGAAGAGGGCCGACGGGTTCGGCGTCTCCTCGAGGCCGCGCTCCTTCATCTCGAACACGCCGATCTCGTCGGTGGGACCGAAACGGTTCTTCACGGCGCGCAGGATGCGGAACGGCAAGCCGCGCTCGCCCTCGAAGTAGATCACGGCGTCCACAAGATGCTCGACCACGCGGGGTCCGGCGATCTGGCCGTCCTTGGTGACATGGCCGACGAGCAGCACCGCCGCGCCGCTTTTCTTGGCGTAGCGCACCAGTTCGTGGGCGCACGCACGCACCTGGGTGACGGTGCCCGGCGCAGATTCCACGCCGTCCGCCCACATCGTCTGGATGGAATCCACGATCACCACGTCGGGCTTCAGCACCCGCAGGCCGTCGAGAATCTTCCGCAGGTCGGTCTCGGCAGCGAGCATAACCGGCGCGTCGGCGGCGCCGAGCCTGCGCGCGCGGTCCTGCACCTGCGCTTCGGCCTCTTCGCCGGTGACGTAGGCGACAGTCTTGCCTGTCTTCGCCAGCGCGGTCGCCACCTGAAGCAACAGCGTGGACTTGCCGACGCCGGGGTCGCCGCCAATGAGCACGGCGGACGAGGGCACCAGGCCGCCGCCGCAGACGCGGTCGAACTCGCCGATGCCGCACATCATGCGCGGCGGCGCGACGGCCGTTCCGGAAAGCTCCGAGAAGGCGAGCGTCTTGCCGCGTTTTCCGGTGGGGGCGGCCATGCCGCCGGGCGCGGCTGGTCTGGCGGATTCCTCGGCCATGGAGTTCCACGCGCCGCAGGCGTCGCACTTGCCCTGCCACTTGGCGCTGATGGCGCCGCAGGACTGGCAGACGAAGATGAGATCGGTTTTGGCCATGTGCGACTCGCGTGAGCCGACACTAGCCCGTGATCGTCAGCCGAACACCACGCCTGTTGCGACGGCGGCGAAGTGCAGCCCGGCCCCGACAACCACGAAGCCGTGCCAGATCGCCCGCCGGAACGGCAGCTTGTGGTTGAGGTAGAACAGCACGCCCACCGTGTAGACGAGCCCTCCCGTCGCCAGCAGCACGATGACGCTCATCGGCATGCGCGTGGCGAACGGCCCCAGGAGCGCCACCGACAACCAGCCGAAGGCGATGTAGACCATGCACCAGAAACGGTCCGAAAGCTGCGGCATGAAGAGCTTGCCGCAGGCGCCCGCGACGGCGATCGCCCACACGAACGCGATGTTCAGCGTGCTGAAGGGCGGCTCGTAGATGTGCACGAGGAAGGGCGTGTAGGAGCCCGCGATCATCAGGAAGATCGCCGCTTCGTCGAGCCGGCGCAGGACGCGTCGCGCCCGAGAAGGGCGTGTGAGGTTGTAGACCGCCGAGCAGGCCAGCATCACCAAGATGCAAAGCGCGTAGAGCGCCGTGGCCAGCGCGACCGATGAACCGCCGCGCGCCATCGCCCAGTAGAAGAGAATGCCGCCGCCGACGAGCGCCGCGACGAGACCGACGAGATGCACTGCAAGGTCCGCCGCGTGCTCAAGGCGGTTGGGGTAGTGCTCCGCGAGCTCCCCGTCGTCCGGATTCAAGAGGTCTGCGAGACTCATGGCCGTGTCCCCGGTCGCCGGCATCAACGACGGATGGGCCGTCGAAGTTCCGACGATTGAGTTCGTTACCAGGTGACTGTGAATATTTCGGCGTCGCAATGTCATTCACCTCGCTGTTGTGACATAGCGGGCGCAGTGCGGTTTTTCGGTGACAGGCGAACGCGCTGGAGTTCAGACGATCGCCTGGATCGGCCCTTCGGCGCGGCCGTTGATGAACTGGTCGACCATGGCGCTGCCGCTCTGGTCGATGGTGCTGGCCGCGCCGCGCCACACGATGCGCCCATCATGGATCATGGCGATCTCGTCGGCGATCTTGCGCGCGCTCGCCATGTCATGGGTGATCGAGACGGCGGCGCAGCCGAGATTTTTAACCATCTCGACAATGAGTTCATTGATGGCGTCGGCGGTGATCGGATCGAGGCCGGTGGTCGGTTCGTCGAAGAAGATGAGTTCGGGCTTGGTGATGATCGCGCGCGCGAGGCCGGCACGTTTCTGCATGCCGCCCGACAGCTCCACCGGCCGCAGGTTCGCCGTTTCCGGCGCAAGTCGTACCTGGCGCATCGTCTCGATGGCGCGCTCGCGCGCGTCCTTGCGCGACATGCGGTCGGCGTAGAGCAGGCGGAAGGCGACATTTTCCCAGATGGTCAGGCTGTCGAAGAGCGCCGCCCCCTGGAACAGCATGCCGAACTTGGCGCGGACCGCAGAGAGCTTTTCGCCCCTCGCGTGCGTCACGTCCTCGCCGTCGACGCGGATGGTTCCTGAATCCGGACGGATGAGGCCCATCGCACACTTGATGCTCACCGACTTGCCGACGCCCGAACCGCCGATGATGACCAGCGAGCGCCCCGGCGCCACGTCGAGCGTCAGGCCGTTCAGCACGTGTTTGCGGCCGAACGCCTTTGTGAGGTTCTCGAGAGAGAGCTTCGCTGCGGTCATTTCACGAACAGCGCCGTGATCACGTAGTTGGCCGCAAGGATCAGCACCGTGGAGCCGACGACCGCGTTCGTCGTCGCCCGGCCCACGCCGAGCGCGCCGCCGGACGAGCGGTAGCCGTGATAGGCGCCCATCACCGAGATGATGAAGCCGAACGCCGCCGCCTTGATGAGACCGAGCACGACGTCCTCGGTCTCGAGGAATTCGAGCGTGTTGCGCAGGTAGACCGTGCCGTTGAAGCCGAGCGTGTTCACCGAGACGAGCCAGCCGCCCATGACGCCGATGATGTCGGCGACGAGCACGAGGACTGGCAGGGTGATCGTGGCGGCCAGTACGCGCGGCGCCACGAGGAAACGGAACGGGTTGGTCTGCAGCGTCGACATGGCGTCGATCTGTTCGGTGACGCGCATGGTGCCGATCTCGGCGGCGATGCCGGCGGAGACGCGTCCCGAAAGCATCAAGCCCGCCAGCACAGGCCCGAGTTCGCGTGTGATGCCCAGCACCACGATGTTGGGCACGAACTGCTCGGCGTTGAAGCGCGCGCCGCCGGTGTAGATGTTCAGCGCAAGCGCCGCGCCGATGAAGATGGCGGTGAGCCCGATCACCGGCAGCGAGAAGTAGCCGATCCGTGCGAGCTGGCTGGCGAGCTGGCTCACGAACCACGGCGGCGTCACGCAGGCGGCAGCGGCTTGAGCGGCGAACCGGGTGATGCGTCCGGTCTCGGCGAAGATGGCGAGCGTGGCCCGGCCGATCTGGGCGAGCGGGTTGAGGGCGGCGGCGCTCACGCGGCGCTCCGCACGTGGCGGCGCGCGACGCCGGAGAGGTTGGTCAGCACTTCATAGGTCGCCGTGCCGGCTGCGGCGGCGACATCGCGTAGCGGGACGTTCGCGCCCAGCATCTCCACGCGCGAGCCGACTTCGGCGGCGCCGCCGGCGGCGGTGACGTCGAGGGTGATGAGGTCCATGGAAACGCGCCCCAGTATGGGGCATCGCGCCCCGGCTAGAACGCCGTAGCCTCTGCCGGAGGCCGAACGCAAGTAGCCGTCCGCGTAGCCGAGCGCGATGGTGGCGGTGCGCATGGGCGCGGGCGCGGTGAAGGTGGCGCCGTAGCCGACGGTCTCGCCCGCAGCGATGTCGCGCAGCTGCAGGATCGGCGCGTCGAGGGTTGCGGCGGGCGCGAGCGGCTGGGCGTCGCCGTCAAGCCCCGCATCGCCGTAGAGGCCGATGCCGGGGCGCAGCAGCCCGAACCTGTACGCAGCGCCGCAGAACGCGCCCGAGGTCGCCGCCAGGCTCTTGCGGGCGCCGGGGAAATGCGCGGCGACTTCGGTGAAGCGCTTGAGTTGAAGCGCGTTGAGCGCGTGCGCCGGATCGGAGGCGCAGGCGAGGTGGCTCATCACCAGCGGCATGTCGCGGCGCGCCAGCGCGTCGTGGGCGGCGCCGAGGTCCGTCAGCGGCAGCCCGAGCCGGTTCATGCCGGTGTCGATATGCAGCGCCGCGGCTACCTCCGCGCCGGCCGCCTTCCAGATGCCGATCTGGTCGAGGCTGTTCAGTACCGGAAACAGTCGCGCCGGCGCAAAGGCGCCGACGTCGTCGTAGGTCGGGCCGTTGAGCACGTAGATGGTCTGCGCTTCGCCGAGCGTGTCGCGCAGGTCGAGCGCCTCCCCGAGCGTCGCGACGAAGAACGTGCGCGCACCTTCGAGCGCAAGTGCTGGCGCCACATCGCGGACGCCCAGGCCGTAGGCGTCCGCCTTGACGACGGCCGCGGCCTCGCCCGGACCGGCAAGATCGGCGAAGCGGCGCCAGTTCGCGCAGATGGCGGAGAGATCGACGGTCAGCCGCGCGAGCCGCCGCGACGGTTCACTCGTCATAGGCGGACTGCGGCTGCTCATCGAGATCGCCGAAGCGCGTGAAGGCGCCTTCGAACGACAAATGGATCGTGCCGGTGGAGCCGTGGCGCTGCTTGCCGATAATGAGTTCGGCCTTGTTGCGGGCGCTGTCGAGATCGCGTTGCCAGGTCATGTGCTCGTCGGAGCCGGGCTTCGGCTCGCCGTTCTTGAGATAGTATTCGTCCCGATACACGAACATCACGATGTCCGCATCCTGTTCGATGGAGCCGGATTCCCGCAGGTCGGCGAGTTGCGGGCGCTTGTTGTCGCGCGCTTCGACCTGGCGGGAGAGCTGCGAGAGCGCGATCACCGGCACGTCGAGATCCTTGGCCAGCGCCTTCAGGCTCTGGGTGATCTCGCTGACCTCCTGCACCCGGCCCTCGGAGCGGCGCGAGGAGGCGGTGACCAGCTGCAGGTAGTCGACCACGATGAGGTCGAGGCCATGCGTGCGCTGCAGGCGGCGCGCGCGCGCCATGAGGTGCGAGCGCGGAGGCGTCGATGAGCTGCTCGTACTGCTGCGCGTTGATCTCGCCGCTGCGGATCTTGTACGATTCAACTTGCGAGAAGTCCGAGAGCAGACGTGTCGCGAGCTGTTCAGCCGACATTTCCAGCGAGAAGAAGGCGACGATCCCGCCCTCCGGTTTCTCGCCTTCGGCGAGCACCTTGTTCTGCGCATTGAGCCGCGCGTTGGCCACGTTGAACGCGATGTTCGTCGCGAGCGCGGTCTTGCCCATCGCCGGACGGCCGGCGAGGATGACGAGATCGGACTTGTGCAGCCCCGCGATCTTCTTGTCGATGTCGCGGAAGCCCGTTGCGAGCCCCGAGACGCCGCCGCCGCTTTCGTAAGCGGCCGCCGCCGTTTCGATGGAGCGCGTGAGCGCCACGTTGAAGGCGCTGAAGCCGCGCGCGCCCGTGCCGGACTCCGCGAGGGTGAAGAGCTTGCGTTCCGCTTCCTCGATCTGCCCCTGTGCGTCCATGTCCTCGGGCGGCGTGGCCGCGAGGCCCGTGATCTCGCCGCCGATGCGGATGAGCTCGCGGCGCAGCGCGAGATCGTAGACGAGGTCGGCGTAGTCGCGCGCCTGCGTGGTCAGCCGGGCGGCGTTCTCCATGAGCACCAGCAGGTAGCCCGCGCCGCCGATCTCCTGCAGGCCGCCCTCGCGCTGGAACCACTCGCGCAGGGTGAGGCCGTCGGCGAGCTTGCCGCGCCCGATGAGATCGGAACACACCGCAAAGATGCGCCCGTGCACGGGATCGTAGAAGTGGTGCGCCTTGAGCCGGTCGCCGATGCGGTTGAAGGCCTCGTTGTCGAACAGGATCGCGCCGAGCAGCGCCTGCTCGGCTTCGAGGTTGTGCGGCGCGGCGTGGAACGCGTCGGACATGGCGGGAGCGTGGGAACCGTCAGCGGACATTCCGGTAGCGAAACCATGAGTCGGCGGGCGCGAGGAAGCCAAGGTGCGAGGGTTGATGTTATTGCTATCAACATGTATATCGATAGCTAGCAATAGGAGTTTAGATTGCAAACGGTGTATCTTAGAGTCGATGACGGGCTCAAGCAGGCTGCGGAGACCATGGCGAAGGATGTCGGGTTAAGTCTCAACGAGTTCGTGGTTCAGGCGGTGGAGGCTGTCGTCGGCATGACGCCAAGCGCAGGTGAGCGGGCGCGCTTCGACATCGACACAACAATTGGCTTTGTCACTGGCCAGGCGGTCGCTGGAAAGAAGGTCAGCTATCTGGACGTTGCTCTCGCCAACGGGTTTCTGAGGGGCGAATGGCCTCGCGCACGCCGTCTCATGACGCCACACCTGCTCGCCGTAGGGCACGAGTGCAAGCGCCGGAACCTGCCGATGCTCACCGCCCTGATTGTCAGACAAGGCTCTGAACTCCCCGGTGAGGGGCTCTTCGATCTCGCCGATCAACTCGGGATGGTGGTCGCGGACCGCGACCAATTCGTCCGGCATAGGCAGGCAGAGGCGTTCGCTTGGGCCACCCGCGTAGTCGGGGCGGCTGGCAAGGAAGAGGACACATTCAGCGATCTTCGGGGGACTTGGCGCGGGCCCATCGCGGAAGAGCTCATTGCGACAACCCGGGGAGACGCTGACGAGACCGGCGCCGGCGGAGTTCGTCCGTGATACATGTTGATACGAACGTGATCATCGATGTGATCAGCGCTGACTCCGCGTTCTATGCGAAGTCTTCCGCCGCGTTGCGCACATTGATGCCGGGAACAGCGGCGATCGGACCGCTGGTCTATGCGGAGCTGGCGACGGGAACGACGAAGGAAGATCTCGACCGCGCGCTTGCGCGTCTCGGACTCCCATTGCTGTCAATGTCTGATCGCGCGCTCTATGAATCGGGGCAGGCGTTCGCCGCATACCGTAAACGCGGAGGAACGCGTGAGCGGTTGCTGGCGGATTTCCTGATTGGCGCGCACGCGCTGATCGATGGGACCGCGCTGCTGACGCGCGATCCCAAACGATATCAGACTGCATTCCCCGACCTTAGAGTGATCGAGCCTTAAGTTCACGGAACCTGCGCCGATCAGTTCGGGGCGCCCTCGTTGGCCAGCGTGCCGGCGGCGATTTCCTGCGCCTGGGCCGAAGCCACCGCACGGTCCTCTTCGAGGGCCGCGGCGATCACGTTCTCGCCCTTGGCCTGCCGTTCGGCCTCGTCCGCCGAGCGCGCCACGTTGACCGTGATGGTCGAGGACACTTCGGGGTGGAGACGCAGGCGGACCGCGTGCTGGCCGATCGTCTTGATCGGCTTGTCGAGGACCACCGCGGCGCGCGGGACGATATAGCCCGCAGCTTCGGCGATGTCGGCGATGTCGCGCGCCGAGACCGAACCGTAGAGCTGTCCGCCCTCGCCGGCCTGCCGCAGCAGGACGAAGGTCTGACCGTCGACTTTCTCGGCGGCCGTCTGGGCCTTGGCGCGGGTCTCGGCGTTGCGGGCCTCAAGCTCCTCGCGCATGTGCGCGAAGCGCTTGCGGTTGGCTTCCGTGACGCGGAGCGCCTTGTGCGTCGGCAGCAGGAAGTTGCGGGCGTACCCGTCCTTCACCGTGACTTCGTCGCCGATGGCGCCGAGATGCTCGACGCGTTCCAGTAGAATGACTTGCATCGTTCAATCTCCTCACATCACCGCGTACGGGAGGAGCGCCATGTAGCGCGCGCGCTTGATGGCGATCGACAGGACACGCTGCTTCTTGGCGGAGACCGCCGTGATGCGCGCAGGCACGATCTTGCCCTTCTCGGAGATGTAGCGCTGCAGCAGCTTCACATCCTTGTAGTCGATCTTCGGGCTTTCAGCGCCGGAGAACGGGCAGACTTTCCGCCGGCGGCCGAACGGGCGGCGCGCCGGAATGTTCGAGATATTTACCTTGGCGCTCATTGCTCGAAGCTCCGTTCCGGACGTCCGCCTTCAAATCCACCTTCGCCGCCTTCTTCGCCTTCACGGCGGGCGCGGCGCTTGTCGTCGCGTTCGCGGCGCGCAAGCACGGGAGAGGGCTCTTCGTCGAGCGCATCCATGCGGATGGTGATGAAGCGCAGCACGTCTTCGTTGATGCGCTGACGGCGCTCCAGTTCGTGAACAGCGGCCGCAGGCGCGTCGATGTTCAGCAGGCAGTAGTGGCCCTTGCGGTTCTTGCGCACGCGGTACGCGAGATTGCGCAGGCCCCAGTATTCGGTCTTGCCGACCGTGCCGCCCTGTTCGGTGATCGTCCGGGTGATGTCCTCGACCAGCGCGTCGACCTGCTGGGGCGAGATGTCCTGACGTGCGATGAGCACGTGTTCGTAATAGGCCATGCCTTTTTCCCTTCCTGGGAGCCGCGGCGCGGGAACGGCGGAAGGACCGGCCCCGCGACGGATCGGCGGCGCCCGCCGGAAACATTCCGGCGCGGGCCCGCAGACCGCGGCTCGCGTGAAGCGGGGCTTATGGCCGGGGCGGCGGCGAAACGCAAGCCGCCGTGGTCAGAGGGTCAGCGCTTCTTTTTCTGGTTCTTCTGGGCGGCTGCCGCAGCAGCACGGCCGCCGCCTCCTGGGCGCTGCGCTGGGCGATCGCCGCCTCGGCCTCGGCCTGAAGCGCCGCGTCGTTCGTCCCGACGAAAGAGGTGAAGATCTGATCGAATATGGGCTTGCGGTCGCGGTTGTCGTAGGAGCTGCAGAACATCCAGACGTCCACGCCGGGACGCGCCTGCAGGACTGCGAAGCCCAGCTTGTCAGAGTCCGTTGTGAAGGATGCTGTCTGCACCGGCCAGAACCGTGTCGCGTCGACGCCGTCCTCGGTCACCATGCCGCGGTCATTCCAGACGTTGAAGCCATCGGCGGCTTTCTTCCACTCCGCGCGTCCGATGGCGGTCTGATAGGCGCGGCGCACCACGTCCGCCGGCTTTCCGGCGGAGTCCGCCCGCGGCGCCGCGAACACCTTGCACTCGGCGTCGGCGATCCCGACCGCAATGCCGAGCGCCGGGTCGGTAGGACGTGAGATGACGTCGGCGGGCCAGTCTGCCGGATGCTGGATCGTGAACCGGTTCTGCGGGTCGGTGAACGTCCTGAGGGCTGGCTGTGCGTGGGCCGCCAGTGCGCTTAAGGCGGCGAAGGCGGTGGCCGCGATGAGGCGCTTGGACATGGGAAATCCTCCGTTCCGGCCTCTCGGGGCCGTTTGCGACATGCCCGAATCCTATGGCGATATCGCGGCGCGAACGCAATCGGACGAATCCGCCCGGGTCGGGGGGGCGCGTCGCCGCCGCGCTCTTCGGGGCTGCCCCTTCAGGGGCTGAGCGAGGCGCCGGGCCTGGGGATCGCGTCGGCGACGCGGGTCTGGCCGGGGTCAATCCAGGCGGCGGGGTCAGCGGCCACCGAGACCATCCAGGCCGATACGACGAGAATCAGCGCCAGGAGCGCCATGGCGGCGAGCGGCGCCGCAGCCTCGCCGAACGGCGTACGGGGCAGGTACCCGCGAACCCGCCGCAACAGGCGCGACGGGCGACCGTCACGGGCCATGCTCGCCAGCGCCGTCAGCGCGCCGCGCCCCGACGCCCGCGGCGGACCCCGCCCGAACTCCCGGCGGACGAAGGAATCGGAGAGTTCGTCGGCGAAGACCTGATCCCAGTAGAACGGCGCGCGCGCCGCGAACGGCCAGGAGCGCCCCTCGCCGCTGGCGAGGAGCCCCACCGTGGTCGGCGGGGCTTCGGCGACTGACACTCCGTCGGCCGCAAGGTCGGCGAGCGCGGCGCCTGTGCGGCGGCGGCGATAATAGGTGGAGGTGGAGATGCCAGCTTCCCGGCAGGCGGCGGCGACGGAAACGCCTTCGGCCCGCCGTCTGTCGACGACGCTGACGAGGTCGGCTTCCACGCGATCGGCGGTGCTCGAATCCATCGACCAACTGCCCCATGCCGTTAGCAATTTCTTAACTGTACTCGAAAAGTTCGCCTGACGCGAGAAGATTCGACCCAGCCTGAGCTAAGGCGGGGCAAGGTCCGCCGCCGGACGGGCCAGAAACGATCCCCTGCACGCATAGTCGAACGTGTCGGTAGACTGGCGTTGACTTGCGCGACGACGACGATTGCCACGCCGGGGACGCCCGCCCATTGTCGCGTCAGACCTGCCGCCATGCGAAATCGCACGAGGAGTTTCCCCGATGAGCACCCTGATCACGTCGTCGTTCGGCTATCGCACCACGGCGCGGGAGGCGACGGGCGGAAAAGACCTGTCCGGACGACGTATGATCGTCACGGGCGCGGCGTCCGGCATCGGCGTGGAGACGGCCCGGGCGCTGGCGCTGGCGGGCGCCGAAGTCACAATCGCGGCGCGGGATCTGGCCAAGGCGCAAGAGGTCGCGGACGCCATCAACGCGCAAGCGGGCGCGAAGCGGGTTTCCATCGGCAGGCTCGACCTCGCGGACCTGGCGAGCGTGCGGGCGTTTGCGTCGTCGTGGTCGGGGCCGCTGCATGTGCTGGTCAACAACGCGGGCGTCATGGCCTCACCGCTGATGCGCACGGCGCAGGGCTTCGAGATGCAGATCGGGGCCAACCATCTCGGGCACTTCGCGCTGGCGAAGGGGCTCTCGGGCGCGCTGGAAGCGGGCGCGAAAGGCGGCAAACCCGCCCGGATCGTCTCGCTCAGCTCCATCGGCCACCGGCGTTCCGACATCCTCTGGGACGATCCCCATTTCCGGAACGGTGGCTATGACAAGTGGGTCTCCTACGGCCAGTCGAAAACGGCCAACGCGCTCTTCGCCGTCGGGGCCACGCAGAAGTGGAAGGACCGCGGCATCCTCGGCAACGCGGTCATGCCGGGCGGCATCCTCACCCCGCTGCAGCGCCACCTCTCCAAGGAGGAGCAGATCGGCTTCGGCTGGATCGACGAGAACGGCGTGCCGAACCCGCGCATGAAGACGACGGAGGAAGGCGCGTCGACCAGCGTGTGGGCGGCGGTGGGCGACGAACTAGAGGGGGTCGGCGGCAAGTATCTGGAGAACTGCGCGGAAGCGGGCCCGTGGACGGAAGCCGAGCCGTGGTCCGGCGTGCTGCCCTACGCGTTGAACCCCGAGAGCGCCGAGCGCCTGTGGGCGTGGAGCGAGAAAGAAATCGCCGCCACTTGATCGTCTGGGAGGGGTTAGAAGTCGTCTCCACCGATTTGCTTGCCGTCTGCGTAAATCTTCGCTTTGACGGTAAACACTGCTCGAACGAACACTTCGACCAGATCGCTTTGACTATCATCACGAACGAGGCGCGCGCTCATAATAGGCTTGGCTCCAAAAGCAAGAAGTTCGTTGTCGGTGTCGCGACGTTCTCCATCGATGTACAATTTTGCGCCGAAAAACCATGTGTTGCAGACTCTGATCTTGTGGCCTTTGTATTCTGCCACCCATTCTTTCGCTGGCATCCTCGCCCCCAAATGTGTCCGCCTCCACTCATACGGCGATCCCAAACGTTTGGCCAAGTCGGGGCGGTGTGATGTAGTCAGGCGCATTGAGGGAGCGCATAAATGAGCCTTGCAGGCAAGACGCTGTTCATCACCGGCGCGAGCCGGGGCATCGGCCTGGCCATCGCGCTGCGCGCGGCGCGGGACGGCGCCAATATCGCCATCGCCGCCAAGACCGCCGATCCGAACCCGAAGCTGCCGGGCACGATCTATTCGGCGGCGTCCGAGATCGAAGCGGCAGGCGGCAAGCCGCTGCCGCTGGTCGTCGACGTGCGCGACGAGGCCAATGTCATTGCGGCGGTGGAGCAGACGGTCGCTGCGTTCGGCGGCATCGACATCTGCGTGAACAATGCGTCGGCCATCCAGCTCACCGGCACGCTCTTCACCGACATGAAGCGCTACGACCTGATGCACCAGATCAACACGCGCGGCACGTATCTGGTGTCGAAGACCTGCATCCCGCACCTCAGGCGCGCTGCGAACCCGCATGTGCTCAATCTCTCGCCGCCGCTCGACATGAAGCCGCGCTGGTTCGGCAACCACGTGGCCTACACGATGGCGAAGTTCGGCATGTCCATGTGCGTCCTCGGCATGGCTGAAGAGTTCAAGGACGACGGCGTCGCCTTCAACGCGCTGTGGCCGCGCACGGGGATCGCCACCGCCGCCATCCGCAACGCGCTCGCGGGAGATGACGGCATGTTGATGTGCCGCACGCCGGAGATCATGGCCGACGCCGCCTACTGGATATTCAACCAGCCGTCGAAGGCGTGCAGCGGCAACTTCTTCATCGACGACATGCTGCTCTACGCCGCCGGCGAGCGCGACTTCGACAAATACCGCGTCGACCCGACAAAGCCGCTGATGCCGGACTTCTTCGTGCCCGAGGAATGCGCGCCACCGCCGGGCGTCAGCCTTGCGGCGATGGTGTGAGCGCGCCGCCCCTCACGGTCCTCACGGCGTCGCCGCAAGAGGAGGCCGCAATCCGCGCGGCGGTGCGCGAGGCGCGCGGGCTCGGTGCGCTGTCGGGCGGCCGTGTCTGCGCAAATCTTTCCCACGTCGACGGCGCGCTGGCGTTGCTCGCCGACCCGAAAGTGTCCGATCCGGTCTACGATCTGCCGCGGCCGTTCACGCGCGAGAACGTCACGGTGTGGATTGAGGCCGCGATGGCGCGGCAGGCGCGCGGCGAAGGTATCCTCACGTTTTCCACGGACGAAGCGGGCGACATCGTCGGCTATGGCGATCTCATCGTCTGGCCCGACCGGGCTTCGGGCGAGATCGGCGGCGCCATGCGCGCGGATCGCCAGAGCGCCGGCCAGGGCGCGCGCGGCTTCGCCGAGATGGCCGACTGGGCGTTCGAGGTGATCGGCATCCGCCTGATGGGCCTCACCGCAGCCCTCGACAATGTGCGCTCACAGCGGATGATCGACGGCGCGGGCTTTCAGCGCATGGGCGAGCGCGACAGCGTGCGCCCGGACGGCACAGTGCGCCGCTCGGTCTACTGGGAGCTCACGCGCGAGGCGTGGCGGCAGATGCGGGGAAATCCCCGCGCGTAGACCTCTGCGAAAGCGCTTCACGTCCTCACCCTGAGCTTGTCGAAGGGCGAGGGCGCCCTGGCGCCGTTCCCGCGATGTCCTCCTCCTTCGACAAGCTCAGGATGAGGGCTGCGATGCAGTGTTCCGCAGGGATCCTTATCCGGCGACAGAAGGGTTAGTGTGGCGCGATGCTGGAAAATCAGATCATTTCCGTGGAACCCGTCCTGCGTGCGGGATCGTTCATCGGCGTGCTCGCGGTGATGCTCGTGCTGGAGGCGCGGTGGCCGCGCCGTGCGCGGGTGCAGGCGCGGATCGCGCGGTGGCGCACGAACGGGGCGCTGGTGCTGCTGGATACCGTGCTGGCGCGCGGCGTTGCGTTCATCGCGCCGCTGCTGGCCGCGACGGGCGCCGCGACGTGGGCGCAGGCGCACGGGATCGGGCTGTTCAACATCGTTGCATTGCCCGCGCTTGCGGAGATCGTGCTGGCGGCGCTCGCGCTCGACGCCGCCGTCTGGGCGCAGCACGTGGCGTTCCATCGCGTGCCGCTGTTCTGGCGCTTCCATCGCGTGCACCACGCCGACCGCGACTTCGATGCAACGACAGGCTTTCGCTTTCATCCCGCCGAGATCGTCGTCTCGATGATCTGGAAAGCCGTGGTCGTCGTGGTCCTCGGCGCGCCCGTCGTCGCGGTGATCGTGTTCGAAGTGCTTCTCAACGCGACCGCGATGTTCAACCACGCCAACGTGAAGCTGCCCGCATGGCTCGATCGCGCCTTGCGCCTCGTCCTCGTCACGCCGGACATGCACCGCGTGCACCATTCCGTGCGCGTGGAGGAACTCAACACCAATTTCGGCTTCTGCCTCTCGCTGTGGGATCGCGCGTCCGGGCTCTACCGCGCGCAGCCGCAGGATGGGCACGCGGCGATGACGATCGGGCTGGAAGCGCATCAGGATGAAGCGCCGGCGAAGCTGGGGTGGAGTCTGGTGTTTCCGTGGAGACGACCTGAGCGTGAAGGAGTGGACAAATGAATACTCAGGACGTCACGCGAGAACTCATCGCGCAAGGCGCCAACATGAGGAACATACGCATTCGTGAGGTGGAGGCCGATGCATATGACGTATGTTGTTTGGTGGGAATCAATGGGCTTTGGGAGAGCTACTATTGGGAGGGCCGAGGCAAGCAACAACTGATGACCTTTACGTCAGAAGACGAGGCATGCGATTATTTTCTCGCCTGGGTGTCAAAGAGCTTTGGGCTTCCAGCGAGCAACTAAGTTATTGAAACGGCTGCCAGAGCGAATTTCGAACCGCGACTTTCAACTGGCTCGCGAAGCGAGACGGATGGGGCGGCGGCTCCGTTTCGCAAAACTGAGCTTACCGCCCCATCAGTCAGCGCGTGCCGCGCTGACAGCTTCCCCTCTCGGGGAAGCACGGTATCGAGCCTGCATTGCCGAATATTAGGGGGAACGGCGCACCCCCATTCCCTCATGTTTCGCGTCCCGCCCGCATGGCGCGCAAGGGATGTGAAGAAAAATCGCTGAATCTATCCGACCGGAATAGGCGCCGTGGGATCATCGCTCCGTCATTCACCTGGCCCGGACGGGCCAAACGGAGTCCCGGACGCAACCCATGCAGATCTTCACTCCCGTCACACGCACAGATCTCCAGGCGCACGCCCAGAGCCTCCGGCTCTGGCTGCTGGAGATTGCTGTCTGGCTGGTGGAGGCGATCGGGTTCCGGGAAGGGCGTATTGCGCTGAACCGGCATCGCATTGAAGCGCGCCGGGAACTGCGGGAACTCATCTTCCTGATGATGTGCGCGCGGATGCGGTTTCGCAGAACAGAGCGGCGCAGGCGCTGGATGTGCCCGCCCTCGACGCCGTGCGGATTTCGCTACGCCCAGCGACGCATCAACATGGTGCGGCTCTACACGCGCGGAATTGCGCTGAAGACGTTCGCGGAGATGCGAACGGCGCTGGATGAACTGGATCGGATCGTGGAGCGCGGCATCGCGCGCGTGCCGAGAGCGATGTCCACGGGCGGGTTGAGGATTTGCACGCCGCCTGCGGTCAGGGCCGTGTTTGTCGCACCCGCAGCTGCTGCTTTGGGAGCAGACACATCATGATTGGTCATGCCGGACCGCCGGCGCCCTCGCCGGCATTGGATGTTCGCGTCGCGCGAGATTCCCATGGAGTCTGGCGTCGCCGCCGCATGCCGGCCCCCCTTGCATACAGGGGCGCCGGCGGTCCTCATCACGTTTGGTCCGCGCGCGTCAGGTCTGCGGCTTCCGCCACATGGGCCACAGCGTCGGGCCGGCGGGTTCGGGCTTGAACTCGGTCGTCACCTCGAAGCCGTGGCGCAGGTAGAGCGTGACGTTCTTCTCGCTCGACGCCTCCAGATACGCCGCCTGCTTTTGCGCATCGACCTTCTCGAGCGTGGCCTTCAGGATCGCAGAACCAAGGCCCTGTCCCTGGCAGTCGGGATCGACGGCGAGAAAGAAGAGATACCAGTGCGGCGCCTTCGGGTGGTTGGCGTCGAACGCCGCACGCAGCCGCTGCATCCGCCCGAGCCGCGCGAAGGAGACGACCGAAAGGAAGGTGGGGATCGCGGCGATCTCGTCGACGAACGAAAGCTGCATCGCGTCCTGCGGCGGCGGAATCCAGAGCGCGACCGTGGCGGCGTCTTCCGACATCCATGTCTCGCCGCCCGGCAGGCCGAGTTTCGTCACCGCAAAATCGAACCACGTCTTCATCGCCCGGTCGCGCTGGCTGTCGTCGCGCACGAACCAGTCGACGACAGGATCGGTCGCAAACGCCCGCGCCAGCGTGCGCGAGACGGGCGCGAGATCGGCGATCGTCGCGCGGCGGGGGCTGGCTGCGGCGCGTTTGCGCTGGGCGAGCAGTTCGGGAGTCACATCGGTCATGGCGGCCCGCATAACACGCCCTTGCAGGCGGCGCATGTGCGCGCGAAGACGGTCGCCATGCTGCTCCTCACCCACCCCTCGATGCTCGATCACACAGGCCCGCCCGGCCACCCCGAACGCCCGCAGCGTCTGGAAGCGGTGCTCGCCGCGCTCGAAGGCATGCCGCTCGATCGCCGCGAGGCGCCCTATGCCCGTCGCGACGCTCTGGAGCGCGTGCATCCGTCCGCCTTCGTCTCCGCCATCGAAAGCGTCTTTCCGAGACCGGGCGAAGGCATGATCGCGCTCGACAGCGGCGACACGTTTCTCTGCGACGCCTCGCGGGAGGCGGTGTGGCGCGCGGCAGGCGCATGCACGGCGGCGGTGGATGCGGTGATGGCGGGCGAGGATGCGACGGCGTTCTGCGCGGTGCGCCCGCCCGGTCACCACGCCGAACCCGCGCAGGCGATGGGCTTTTGCATTTTCAACAATATCGCCGTCGGCGCGCTGCACGCGCTCGAGGCGCACGGGCTCAAGCGGGTGGCGGTGATCGACTTCGACGTCCACCACGGCAACGGCACGCAGGCCGTCGCGCAGAAGGAGGGGCGTCTCTTCTTCGCCTCCACGCACCAGTCGCCGCTCTATCCCGGCACCGGACGCGTCACCGATACCGGCGTCGCGGGCAACGCGGTCAACGCGCCGCTGCCGCCGGGCGCCGGGAGCGAGATGTGGCGCAAGGCCATGGAGGCGCGCGTCCTGCCCGCGCTGGACGCCTTCGCGCCGGAACTGGTGTTCATCTCGGCCGGCTTCGACGCCCACCGCGCCGATCCGCTGGCGGAGATGGCGCTTGAAGACGAGGACTTCGCCTGGGCGGCTGCGGCTCTGAAGGAGGCGGCCGGGGCGTCCGCCAGGGGGCGGATCGTGGCCAGCCTGGAAGGGGGGTACGATCTCCGCGCGCTCGCCTCCAGCGCGAAAGCGTTCGTGGAGGCGCTGGTTGGTTAACTGGCTGCAAGCCAGCGGTTGTTTCCGGCGAAGGGCGCCTGTAACGGTGGCCCGGCTCCGGGGCGGACTGTCGCGGGGTCAACGCGCGGCGTGAACAGTCTGTCGGGGAGGCAGGCCGCCGTATCGCGGAGCCGGGATGGACGCAGCCGAAAACAAGGCGACGACTGCGCGCGGCGATGGGCCGGGGTGGATCGTCATTGTCCGGCATGGCAAGCCGGAGGGGGACCGCAAGGTCGCCCTGACTTGGCGTGAGTACATCGTCTGGTGGCAGGGCTATGACGACGCCGGCCTCGTGGCCGGCCAGGCCCCGCCGGAGGATTTGCTCGCCCTCGGTCGCGAGGCGGACACTATTTTTTCCAGCACCCTTCGCCGGGCCTGCGAAACCGCCGACGCTGTGGCGCAAGGCAAGCCGGTGATCCGCGATGAAGTTTTCGTCGAAGCCCCGTTGCCGCCGCCGCAGATCTGGGGTCGGCGCAAACCGCGCCGCTGGGGCGTCTATGCCCGCGTGGCCTGGTGGCTGGGCCTTTCCGGAGGTCGCGAGACGCGCCGCGAATCCGAGCAGCGGGCGGAGGCCGCCGCCGCGACGTTGGCCTCGCATGCACTGCGCGGTGAAAACGTCGTCGTCGGCGCCCACGGCTGGTTCAACCGCATGATGCGCCCGGTGCTTCTATCGTGGGGCTGGAAGTGCATCCACGACGGCGGCGACAAGTACTGGTCGTATCGCAAATACGTGCGACGGCTCTAGGCGGCTGCGCGGGTTCTCGGCCCCACGTACACCGATTGCGGCCGCACCAGCCGTCCCGTCGCCAGTTGCTCGCGCGCGTGCGCGATCCAGCCGGCAAGGCGGCCGCACGCGAAGACGCAAGTGAACGCCGCGCGCGGAATCTGCAGCGCTTCGAGCAGCAGCGCGGTGTAGAATTCAACATTGGTCTCAAGCTTGCGCGTCGGGTGGCGCGCGGCGAGCTTGTTGAGCGCGGCGCTCTCGATCGCTTCGGCGAAGGCGAGGCGACCCGTTGTTTTCGGCAGCTTGACGATCGCGGCCTTGAGCGCATCGGCGCGGGGATCGCGCACGCGATAGACGCGATGACCGAAGCCCATGAGGCGGTCGCCGCTGGTCAGCGCCGCGTCGATCCAGGGTTCGGCGTTCGCCGGCGTGCCGATGGCGTCGATCATGTCGAGCACAGGCCCCGGCGCACCGCCGTGGAGCGGGCCTTTCAGCGCGGAAAGGCCTGCGATCGTCGCCGACGCGAGTCCTGCCTGCGTCGAAGCGACAACGCGCGCGGCGAAGGTCGACGCATTGAGGCCGTGGTCGGCGATGGTCACGAGATAGGCGTCGAGCGCGGCCGCGGCGTCAGGCGCATTCGCCGGAATGCCGGTCAGCATGCGCAGGAAGTCCGCCGCGTGAGAGAGCGTCGGATCCGGCGCCACCGGCGCGCGGCCCTGCATGCGTCGCGCTGCGGCGGCGGTATACACCGGGCCGGCGGCGACGAGGCGCAGGGCGACCTCGATGTCATCGCCATCCGCGATATGGGCCAGACCGATCCGCAGCGCCTCGACTGCGCCGAGGTCCGCGGGGAAAGTGGGCAGGCGCGCAAACACCTCCACGCGCGCCTTGCCGAGGGCGGCCTGCATGCCGGCAGCTTCCGGCAAATCCTTGAAGAAGCCCGACCAGAGGAGGTGCACCACCTCTTCGAAGCTGACCCGGCCGGCGAGTTCGTTCAGTTCGTGCCCGCGCAGCACCAGCCGCCCCGCCGCGCCGTCCACATCCGACAGCACCGTCTCCGCCGCCACGACGTTCTCAAGCCCCGCATCCATCATCATTCTCCTTGAGTTTCGCTTCAAGAGGTGGATGATCAGGCTGTAACGTCAATCTTGATCAAGAGAATCAAGTAATGAAGTGGCTCACCGCCCAAGCCGCCGCAGCCCGTCTCGGCGTGAAGCCGCAGACGCTCTACGCCTATGTCAGCCGGGGCCGCATCACCGCGCGGCCCGCCGACGATGACCCCCGCCAGAGCCTCTATTCCGCTGCAGATGTGGCGACGCTCGAACGTCGCCGACGCGGTGGGCGGGGTCGCAAGACCGTCGCAGCCGGCGCCATCTCCTGGGGCGATCCGGTGCTTGAAAGCGCGATCACCGCAGTGCGCGACGGGCGGCTCATCTATCGCGGCGTCGACGCGGTGACGTTCGCGAGCACCGCAACGATCGAGGACGCCGCGCGCCTGTTGATCGGCTACGCGCCGGATGCGCGGCGGCGCAGCCCGGGCGCGGCTGGCGGCGAGTCCGCGAAGGCGCGGGGGTTTGCATTTCTGGCCGCCCGCGCAGCCTCCGATCCGCCAAGCCTGGGCCGCAGGCCGGAGCAACTGGCGGCGGAATCCCTCGATCTCATCGCGGGGCTCGGCGTCGCATTCGCGGGCGCAGACCTTGCGGACGCGCATCTTCACGAGCATCTCGCAACGCTGTGGCGGCTCGATGCGCGAGGCGCCGATCTTGTGCGGCGCGCGCTGGTTCTCGTCGCCGATCACGAACTGAATCCATCGACGTTCGCCGCGCGCGTTGCGGCGTCGACGGGCGCGCCTGTCGCGGCGGCGGCGCTTGCGGGGTACGCGACGCTGTCGGGACCGCTGCACGGGGAAGCCTCCGCGCGCGCGGTGCTCTTTCTGGAAACGGCGTTGCGGGATGGCGCGCAGGCGGCGGTCAACGCGACGCTGGCGCGCGCCGAACCTCTGCCGGCGATCGGTCACGCGCTTTACCCGATGGGCGATCCGCGTGCGGCGTCGCTGCTGAAGGCGCTCGCGCCTTCAACACCCTTGCAGGAGGCTATCGACGGAGCGGAAGCCGCGTCCGGTGATCACGCCAACATCGACATGGCGCTTGCGGCGCTGACGCTCGATCTCGATCTGCCGCGCGATGCGCCGTTTGTGATCTTCGCCGGCGGACGCATGGCGGGCTGGTGCGCGCACGCGATCGAACAGCGCGAAACGGGGCGGGTCATCCGCCCGCGCGCGTCGTACACCGGCGACTAGAGCATTTTCCGACGAAGTGGACGCCGGTTCGTCGCCAGAAAATGCGACCAAACAACAACCTGGAGCCCCGATCCGATTCAATCAGATCGGAATGGCTCTAGAACGTCTCGCCCATCTCCGTGAGGATCCATTGCAGGCCCTCCGCGGCGCCACGCGCATCGTCGAGGGGATTGTGCGTGTGCTGCGTCACGCGATGCTTCTTCCACGCCAGCGTGTTGAGCGGTTCGTCGCGACGCCCGGCGTCGAGATCGCCGATGCGGCGCGCGCTGAAGCCGGCGGGATTGTCGCCGAGAAAGCGGTGGCAGTACCAGTTCCAGAATTGCCAGTCGAAGGCGGGATTGTCCGACCAGAAGATCGCCCGTTTGCCTGCGGTCGTCGCGGTCACCCAGTCGGCGGCGGCGCGCATCACCGTCTCGGGCGGCGCATAGGTCTTCTGTGTCTCCAGGCTCACGCCGACGATCTTGCGCGCGGCGGCGAGGCCGGGATCGTCGAGGAGGGGCGCTACCTCGCCGAGGAAGCCGTGACCCGTATCGGCCACGCAGACGAGGCCGAAGGAAATCATGTTGAAGAGGCCGGGGCAGGGCCCGTCCGCCTCCACGTCCAGCACGAAGTGATGGGCCCAGCTGGCCATGGCCGTAATCCCCGCCACCGCACCTGCGGCTTCTCTCGCGGCGGCTTAGACGCTACATCCACCCCATGAGTCGAGACGCCCAATCCCTCCCCGATCCCGCCGCCATGAGCTTCGAGCACGCGCTCGCCGAGCTTGAGAAGATCGTCGCCCAGATGGAGCGGGGCGATGTGGCGCTTGAGGATTCCATTGCGCTCTACCAGCGGGGCGCCGCGCTCAAGGCGCACTGCGAGACGAAGCTCAAGGACGCCCAGCTGAAGGTCGAGCAGATCGTGCTCGGGCCCGACGGCGTGAAGACCGAGCCGGCCAAGATCGGCTGACCGGCGCGACTGGACCGGCCGCCTGTCGCTGGCGACACGCCGCCGGTGACGACATCGCCGGGGATGTCCTCCGCACGACGGATCGTCGGACTTTCCATTGACGCGCACCGAGAGATGGCTGTGTGTCGACGTCGTCACGCGTTGCGCCGTGAGCAGGCCGGGCGTGGAGACGAAGGGCGAAGCGGCCCGCTTGCGCGCCGGTCGCGCTCTGCTATGGCGGCGCGATGCATTCGATCGAAGACCGCCTGCGCGCCACAGCTGACCGCATCGCCTCCGCCATGGATTCGCTGCTGCCGCCCGCGCAGGGCCCTGAACAGCGCCTTCTGGAGGCCATGCGCTATGCGGCCCTCGGCGGCGGCAAGCGCCTGCGCCCGTTCCTGATGCTCGAGGCGGGGCGCCTGTTTGACGCCGACGAGAATGCGCTGGTGCGGGCGGGATGCGCGGTCGAGTTCATCCACACCTATTCGCTCATCCACGACGACCTGCCGTGCATGGACGACGACGACCTGCGCCGCGGACAGCCCACGGTGCACAAGCAATTCGACGAGACCACCGCCGTGCTCGCGGGCGATGCGCTGCAGACGTTGGCCTTCGAGGTCCTCGCCGACACCGCCACCCACTCCGATCCGCAGATGCGCTGCCTGCTCATTGCGGGCCTCGCGAAGGCGTCGGGTCCGCACGGGATGGTGGCCGGCCAGATGATCGACATGGAGCGCGGCACCGAGGCCGGCGATACCGCAGGCGTCGCGCGGATGAACCGGCTCAAGACTGGCGCGCTCATCTCCTGGTCCATCGACGCGGGTGCGCTGCTCGGCTGCGCACAGGACGACGCCCGCCACGCGCTGGCCCGCTACGCGAACGATCTCGGCGTCGTGTACCAGATGGTCGACGACCTCATCGATGTGGCCGGGGACGCCGGCGAAGCGGGCAAGGCGGTGGCCAAGGACGCCCGCGCCGGCAAGGTCAACCTCGTCACGCTGCTGGGGGTCGAAACCGCCCGGCAGCGGGTGCGCCTTCTGGCCGCACAGGCGCAAAATCACCTCGCCATCTTCGGCCCGCGGGCGAAGGTCCTGTCGGAGGCGGTCGATTTCACACTCGAACGCCGCTATTGAACGTGCCTTCGCCATGAACGCGGCGTAATGTTTGCGGACCAAGGCCCGAATGGCCATTGATGAAGGCGCCCATGACCGTCTCCACGCCGCTGCTCGACACCGTGAAGCTCCCGGCGGACCTGCGGGCGCTTGAGCCGGGTCAGTTGCCCCAGCTCGCTGACGAACTGCGCGCCGAGACCATCGACGCCGTGAGCGTGACGGGCGGCCACCTCGGCGCGGGCCTCGGCGTCGTCGAGCTGACGGTGGCGCTGCACTACGTGTTCGACACCCCGAAGGACGTGCTCATCTGGGACGTCGGCCACCAGGCGTACCCGCACAAGATCCTCACCGGCCGGCGTGATCGCATCCGCACCCTGCGCCAGGAACACGGCCTTTCCGGTTTCACCAAGCGCAGCGAAAGCGCATACGATCCCTTCGGCGCAGCCCACGCGGCGACGAGCATTTCGGCAGCCCTGGGTTTCGCGGCCGCGCGTGACAGCAAGGGCGAGAACAACCACGTCATCGCCGTGATCGGCGACGGCTCGATGTCCGCGGGCATGGCCTATGAGGCGATGAACAACGCCGCCCACGCCACCAGGCGGCTCATCGTCGTGCTCAACGACAACGACATGTCCATCGCCCCGCCCGTCGGCGCGATGAGCAACTATCTCGCGCGCCGCTTCTCCGGCTACACCTACCGCTCGCTGCGCAATGTCGCGCGCAAGGTCGCCGAGGCGTTGCCGAAGCCGATGGCGGAGGCGGCGAAGAAGGCCGAGGAATACGCGCGCGGCATGGTCACGGGCGGCACGCTCTTCGAGGAGCTCGGCTTCCACTACATCGGCATCGTCGACGGCCACGATCTGGAAAATCTCGTGCCGATCCTGCGCAACGCCGCGGCCATCGACCACAAGCCCGTGCTCGTCCACGTGCGCACGCAGAAGGGCAAGGGCTATGCGCCCGCCGAGAGCGCGGCGGACAAATATCACGGCGTGTCGAAGTTCAACGTCGTGACGGGCGAGCAGCAGAAGGCCAAGGCCGGCCCGCCGCTCTACCAGAACGTTTTCGGCGAAACGCTGACGAAACTCGCCGACGCCGATCCGAAGATCGTCGCCATCACCGCGGCGATGCCGTCGGGCACCGGCCTCGACATTTTCGCGAAAGCGCACCCGAAACGCATGTTCGACGTCGGCATCGCCGAGCAGCACGCGGTGACGTTCGCGGCGGGCCTCGCGGCGGACGGCATGAAGCCGTTCGCGGCGATCTATTCCACGTTCCTGCAGCGCGGCTACGACCAGGTCGTCCACGACGTGGCGATCCAGAAGCTGCCGGTGCGTTTCGCGCTCGATCGCGCGGGGCTTGTGGGCGCGGACGGCGCCACGCACGCGGGCTCCTTCGACATCGGCTATCTGGGCGCGCTGCCGGATTTCGTGGTGATGGGCGCCGCCGACGAGGCCGAGCTCGCGCGCATGGTGGCGACGCAAGTCCAGATCGACGACCGCCCGAGCGCGGTGCGCTATCCGCGCGGCGAGGCGCTCGGTGTGGAGATTCCCGCACACCTCGAACCGCTTGAAATTGGAAAAGGCCGCATCGTGCGCGAGGGCACGACGGTGGCGTTGCTCTCGTTCGGCGCGCGCTTCGGCGATGCGCAGAAGGCCGCCGACAGGCTTGGCGCGCTCGGCTTTTCCACCACGCTCGCGGATGCGCGCTTTGCAAAGCCGCTCGATGAAGACCTCATCCGCCGCCTCGCGAAGGAACACGAAGTGCTCCTCACCATCGAGGAAGGCGCGGTCGGCGGCTTCGGCGCCTTCGTGCTGCAGTTCATGGCCAAGGACGGCCTCTTGGATCGCGGCGTGAAGATCCGCACGCTGACCCTGCCGGATGTGTTCCAGGACCAGGCGAGCCCGGCCGCGATGATCGCGGAAGCGGGGCTGGATGCGGACGGGATCGTGCGCGCAGCGGTGGAAGCGCTGGGAAGGGAAGGCGCGGGCGTTGGGGCGGTTAGGGCGTAGGGCCGTGGCTCAACTCTGTTGCCAGAGCTTAATCTCGGTGTAGCCTATCCGCATGGGTGGGTATGAAGACGCCATTCTGCAATGCTTGGCCGTGGGCGATCGCAAGGTTGCGCTGGATGAGCTCGAAATTCAGTGCGCTCGGCTAACGGGCGCGGCGCTCGATCTACCAGCGTTCGGCGCGGCAATTAGCGAGCTAGTCGCGACCGGCGACTTGAAACGTGAGGGGCAAGCGGTAAGGCGAGTTGAGCCAGACGCGGCGGAGGTTGAACTAGAGGCGCATCTGGTGCGCCACCTAGAGAGTGACTTCACCAGCGGCCTTGGCGTGACCAACGATGATCGGGTGGTCGAGAATACAGCACGGGGCGGCACAGTGGGGTCCGGCCGATGGAGCCGCCCGGATGCGACACTTGCCGTCGTGCGCAGCTGGCGTTTCGACCCGCGCCGCCAACTAGATGTCTTCTCATTCGAACTCAAAAATCGCGCCGGTTCGAACATTCTCGCCGTTCACGAAGCATTGGCTCATGCTCGCTTCGCGCATTTTCCATATCTCGTTTGTCCGAGACCCAGCCGGACTGAACATGGCCACAGAGTGCGCCAAGAGTGCGCTGAGCATGGGGTGGGGCTCATTCACTTTTCGATTCACTATCGAGCCGGCACGCTGTCCGTTGACGGCTGGGCACATGATTTGGAAGCCGTAAGGCACAATCCTGATCCATCCCGCGTGGATCAATACCTAAGCGAACGGCTCACACTTCGAGCCCAAGATAAGCTTGAGCAACTGGCAAGAGGGGGTCGCTAGTGGGACGCGTAGTTGCTGTAGTGAATCGCAAAGGAGGCGTGGGGAAAACAACCACCACAGTTGCGATCGCAGATGCACTGATCTCGGAGCTGCGCCAGAACGTTTGCGTGATTGATCTCGATCCACAGGCAAGCGCGTCTATTGCATTGGCAGGCCAAGCTCGAACTCTTTTGAAAGCACAATCTAGGCAAGATTTTGCGGGTCTAGTTCAGGCGAAAATGGAGAGGCCAGATACCGCTTTGGAGTCGTACCGAATAGGGATGGTAAATGTAATCAAGGGTCGCGCTCAATTTACCCTCGACGTCTTCAACAACAGTGATCGATACTGGGGAGTGGAGTCTGATATCACCCAACAAGGGCAGGCGTTGGCGCTCAAGCAAGTAATCGAAGACCTTATTGCAGAAATTTCCAGTCGTTACGAATACGTCCTGTTGGACTGCCCGCCGGGAGAGTCGGTGGCATCATCCGCCGGCTTGCTTTCGGCCGATCTGATTCTTTGTCCCACGGTGGCGGATAGGCTTTCCTATTGGGGACTTCAGGGCTTGGGGCGATACATCGAGAAGGTAGATGAAAGTCTGCTCGACCGCTCCCGATTTATTCTCACTCGGTATCAGGAGCGGCTGATCGAGGATCGCCAGACATACAGCGTTCTTTCTGGTGAAAAGCCACCTGAAGGCTGGCCTTGCGGTGATCAAAAGCCGCCATTTCCGGTTCTAACAGTCGGCTCAAGGGGCGGTCACGAAGATCTCGCCACGATCCGCGAATCGAAGAACTTCGTGAAGCGCCTTGGTCGCGTTAAACCGGGAACGCTCAACAGCATTTACGGTGACGCGACTCTGGATATTGGGAATGCCGCCAAAGCAATAGACAGGATGCTGAGCGATGACTGACAGGCTGATGCTATTGCAGGCGTTGGAACCCAGAGTGTCACTCAAGGCAACGGAATCCAGAAAGTTCAACTTGTTGGTGGAGAAAACACTCAAACCGCTCATGAAGGCGACGCCTCTGGATGTTGCGCGGTCACTCTCTTCCCGCGATAGAGCAGAGTTCATTGATGTTATTCAAACAGCGATGACTGTCGTTGAGCTGAAAGCGCTGTCGAAGCTTTGGTTGCCGAAACGCAAGTGGCCGAAAGACTCTACTGGAACGGACATAAGCGCCTTTCTCGTTAGCCACTTAACGAGCTAACGCTCACTTTTTCCGGAACATCCCCAAAAGCCCTGCGCCGTTATTCGCGCCCGCTACCGGCGCGACGCGCCCGGTCTCGGCGGGGGCGTTCGGCGCTGTCGCCGATATGCGCCCGCCGGCACACGCGGTCGAACATGGATCGGCGTTTCGCCTAAGGGCTATGCCCGGCAGAAGTGCCGCTGGCGGCCAGAGCCGAACGCGGTGCTGCTCACGTTGCCGAAAATTCACTTGCCGGAAAAGAACAAATACGGAACGTTGGCGGCAGGTTTCTGAAGGAGGCGTGTGTGTTGGCGTTTGTCGTGGGTCTGGTTCTGGCGGTCTGGGGGCTCCTGCGTTTGCGGGCGGCGCCGCGCGCGCGAGCCGGTCACCCGCGAGTCGATGACATGGGGGAGGCGCCCTGCGCGCCGCAGCCCCATGCTGCAACGCCCGCTCTTCCTCAGACAATCTCGCGCGACGCCGTCCGGCGGTCCTCTTCTTTTGCGTCGCGCGCGCCGGGTTCCCCACCAAAAAAGAAAAATCTGTGTGAGCGGGCCTTTGTCTCCCATCCGCGTCGCAAGTCTCCCGCGAAGGGAGCGCGGGCCTTTCTTGTCGCGCCATCGCTGGCGCGCAGCGCCAGCGATGGCGGAAGGCCCGCCTTACGGTCCTGGAGAAGGGATCACGTGCGGGCGCACAGCTTGATGAGGACGGATTGCATGCGGGCCTGAAGGCCCGCGCTCCCAACTCGAGTGCAGACAGGCCCAACGCGGCGTCGTTTTTCCAGAAGCGATTTCGCGGACGCGGGCGCGTGTCCGGTGATCTCACTTCTTCCGGAACAGCCCGAAAAACCCGCCACCCTTTTTCGCACCCTTCGCCTGCGCCGCGCGCTTGGCCTCGGCGGGGGAGTTCGGCGCGATCACGGGAACGGCCGCGCCGCCCTTTGTCACCTCGGGCGTCGGCGGGCGCACCACCTTCACGAGCTCCGCCGCCACGGTCTCGGCGTCGCCGCGCCAGACAAGCTGGTCGCGTCCCCGGATGAGCGGCAGCTTTGAAAGGTCCGGGCTGCCCACGATCAGCGGCACCACGCGCTTCTGGCCGATGACGTCCATCGACAGCGCCGTGTTCACCTCCGCCAGCGGCCACTCCTTGGTCACCGACACCTGGCTGATCACGCACAGCACCGTGCGCGCCGACCCCAGCGCCGTGTTGATCTTCTTGGTGAAATCCTCGCCCCAGCCAATGTGCGCCTCGTCGAGAAAGGCCTTCACGCCCCGCCGCGCGCACGCCTCGAAGATCGGCCGCGCGATGGTCTCCTTGTCCTCGCTCGCATGGCTGATGAAAACGTCGTAGTCGTCCGCGCCGAACACCATCTGCCGGATGAACTTCGACGGGTTCGGATCGAGGTCGATGAGCTTCGCGCAGAGCTTGAGGAAGACGGGGTCCGCCTTGCCGCGCACCATCTTCACGAAGGAAAGCTGCCCATAGACGATGTTGCGGAACGCCGCCGCCGGATGGTCCGGCATCTTTCCGGACGAACCGCGATGCACCGCGAAATGCTCGGAAGCGGCCGCGTCGAGGCCGAACTTCTCCCACGCATGGATCATCGCCCGGATCTTGCGGATGCGCGCGCGATGCACATTTGTAGACGAATTGACGACGAGCCCCGTCACCGTCTGGCGCTGGTGGCGCGTCTGCAGGCGCACCTTCTTCCTGTTGATCGCAAAACCCGCCGCCGCGATCGCTCGTTCAAGTGTTTCCGCCGGAACCACGCGCCCCGTCGCCACGTCGGTCATCACGATGGACGGCGGAAACGTCGGCTGGTTCGTGGAAAACGTGATGTCGTCGGCGTAGCGCGTGTACCGAAGCCGGTTCTCCTTCGCGAGCCGCGTCAGCCTGCGATCGAGCGTCGCCGCGATGAAGTTGGAAAGCGCCGGCGACGTCGGCGCGCCCTGCGGCAGGCCGTTCCGGTGGGTGACGATCTGCGCCATCACCGACGCCGCGCCCGCGCCCATGTAAAAGGGCCGCGACATGAACAGGCCGCGGATGCGCCCGAAGTTGATGGTCGGGAAGAAGTCCTCGAGGTCGATGTTGACCACCAGCCGCTGGCCGATGTGCTCATGTGCGTTGGTGACGACGCTTTTCGCCTTGAGAAATCCGTGCGCGCTCGGGTGCGCCTCGTAGGCGGCGGCGAGCGCGGGGGCGAGCTTGGTCTGCAGGTCGCGCACGAGGCCGTTGGGCGCAGAGATGAGGCGCATGCCGCCGGTGCGTTTCGGGATCTCGAAGGTGCGGTACCGCGAGGCCGCAGGCGCCTTGAACAGCACCCACATCATGTGGCTGTGGGCGACCTTGAAGTACTGCGCGACGTCGAACGGCGTCTGCAGCGCGCGGCCGTTGATCGTGATCGCCGGCGGCCCCGGCTCTCGCGCCTTTCGCTGCGTCGGTGTTGATGTATCGGAAGGCATCCCGTCCCTCGTACCTTACGAAGGCCCCTGCACTCGTGCAGGGGCCTTAAAGAGGAGCATTGTCTGTTCCGCCGCAGGATCAACAGCGGACGTAGAAGGACGGGATGCTTCCGTAGGGCTGTTTTCGGGAGCGGGAGCCCGCCTGTCAACGCGTGGCGCGTTCGCCAGCTGCGCTTGGCGCCGCCGCACTGGACGGGCGGCCTTGGGCGGTGTTCCTTGGCCCCGTGCAAGCGGCCGCCAGCGCCGCGCGAGGTGAGAAGGCGTCCATGTTCTGGAAGAAAAAGCCGAAGGTCGAAGCCCCCAAGGTCGCACCGAAGGAGGAGCCTCGCCGCGCCGATCCGCCGCGCCAGGAAGCGCGCCGGGAAGAGCCCAGGCGGGAGGCCGCGCCTGCTGCACCGGCGCCCGCATCCGGCGACCAGAAGGCCCGCCTTGCGGCGGCGCTGGCCGGCGTGCCGCCGGCAAGTCCGGACATCGCGGCGGCGCAGGCCCGCGCGATCGACTCCCTTCTCGGCGAACCGGCGCTGCGCGGCGTCGTGCAGGATCTGCTCGACGGTCGCGCTGGCCGCGCGTTCGACGCGCTTGAGCGCGATGCCGATGCCACTGCGTCGCCCGACAAGTGGAACCGCGCCGGAATACTGATGTTCGCCGCCGATCGCGCCCGCGCTGGAAGGATGCTGGAAAAGGCGTTCGCCGCTGGACCGCCTAACTTCTGGGGTGGAATCCTGCTGGCGCGGCTGCGTGGATCGGCCGGCGATTTCAAGTCGGCGCTTGAAGCTGCGGGCGGCGCTCTCATGGCGGCGCAGACACCTGCGGAACGTGGCGTCGCGCATGCGGAGTCCGCAACGATTGCGATGGTGCAGGGGCAGGCGTCGCTCGCCATGCAACATGCGAATTCCGCCGTCGAGATTTCGCGCGCCGATATCAAGGCGGGCGCACGCGATCCGTTCACGATGCGGGATCTCGTCGCCCGGCTCGTCATGCTCGGCGATGCTTGCGTCGCCGGCAGCGTGGTCGCCGGAGCGTCCGGCGCATACGTCAGCGCGCTTGAAGGCGCGCGCACGCTCGCATCCGTCGATCCGAAGAATCCCGAACTTGCGCGTGGCGTGGCCGAAATCCTCGAGAAGGCGGCGTCGGCCTTCTCGAGCGCGCAGGATCATGCTTCCGCCGGCCGTCACGTTGCGGAGGCGGTAAGCATCCGGCGTCGACTGGCCGAGGGCGGCAGGGACGCGGCGGCGGTCGTCGCCCTGGCTGGCGCGCTGAATACATCCGGCGAGGTCCAGCGTCAGGCCGGCGATCTGCAGGGGGCGAAAGCGAGCTTTGACGAAGCCATGTCGATCGCCCGTCAGGCCGTCGCCCGCGATCCATCGGACGTCGGTGCGAAGCGTGAGGTCTGGTCGGTCATGTGGCGGCTCGCGACCATGGGCGCCGCCGGCGTTTCGTGGCGCGATGTTCTCGCCGCCATGGAGGGCATGGCGAACAACGGCGGTCTGAACTCCAGGGACTGGCCGTTCTACGAAGAGGCCAAGCGGCGGGCCGCGGCATCCTGAGAACACCGCCTTTCGCTGGCGCTTGGGCGATGCGAAGGCTAAGGCCATGTGCGGTCGCCGCTGCGGTCGCCGGAGGGCGTGATGGATATCGGAGCCACGCAGAAGGACGTCCAGGAGACGTTCGACTATCTTTACCAGGAGGCCGCCAAGGTGATGGAGCTCGGCGGTTCATTCGCGCCGTTCGGCGCTGCGATCCGGCTGAACGGCGAGCGGACCCACGTGAATGTCGACCTGCCGATTGAGCGCTCGACTCCGAACGATCACATCTCCGCCCTGATCATGGGGTTCCGCAAGGAAGCCGAGGAAGGGCGCATCTTCATTGCAGGCCTCGCGTTCGACGGGAAGATCGCGATCAGCGGCGAACAGCGCGAAGCGCTCGTGGTCCATGTCGAGCACGACAAGGGCGAGGGCGTGCAGGTCTTTGTTCCCTATCAGCGCCGGAGCGAAACCGGGAAGATCGCCTTCGGGCAACCCATCGTGCAACCGATCAATCCTGAGATATTCGCCCTGGCCGGGTGACGCTTCCGGCGGAGAAAGAAGCGGGAGAGGTTTCCCTCTCCCGCAATCAGTTTCGGATAAAAATGCCGGCGACGTCGTCAGGGGGTGATGCCGCCGGCGCTGGCCGTCAGCGACGCGGGGGTTGGGGCGGCGCAGGCGGCATCGGCGGCATCGGCGGCGCCTCGAACTTGATCTTGCCGTCGCTGTTGACGTCGGCGGCGTCGAAGTAGCGAAGCTGCTGCGCCACGAACTCGTCCTTCGACAGCGCACCGTCGCCGTTACGGTCCGCTTCGTCGGAATGCATGAACAGCATCATGGCCATCGGCGGGTGTGGCGGGCGGAACGGCATGGGCGCGGCGCCGTCCTTGGGCGCGGCGCGATCGATGCGGACCTCGCGGCGCTCGATCACCGTCTGCCCTCCGTTTTCAGTGGTGCGCACGGTGACATCGACGTCGTCGTCAGCGCCGCGCCGGGCGCCATGACCATGTCCGTGACCATGTTGGCGCCCGCCGTCAGGGCCGGCGCCCATGCGATGGATCATGACATGCGGGCCGCCAACGCGGTCAGCTGCGTCGAGCTTGCCGTTGTTGTCGCCGTCCAGTTCGCCGAACATGCGCTCGGCCTCGGCCTGGGCTTCGGCGCGGGTGACGAAACCATCGGTGTTGGCGTCGATGCGGCCGATGCGCTCCATATGGCGCTCGATGCGAACTTCGCGCCGTTCCTGACGATCATCGGCATGGGCCAGGGCGCCGACCGCCACGGCGGCGAACGCCGCGCCAGCCAACAGCAGAACTCGCTTCATGTGGTATTCCTCTCTTCTGGTTTCGCCCCTCTGGTTTTGAAGGGTCGGCCGGGTCGCCCCAGTTGTCGTTGGGGGCCGCGTCGTGGGGCGATGTATGGTCGACCCCGGTTGCACAATTACGGCGCATTGCGTCCAGCGTGCTTCGGGGCTGAAACATCGCTGCAATGTGTTGCGGGCCAATGATGGAGGAGAATCGCCATGACCGACGACGCTGCGCCTCCGGCCATCCCTCACGTGCTGATCGTCGACGACGACGCCGAGATCCGCGCGGGCCTCGCCGAGGTCTTCGCACGGGCCGGGTTCCGGGCGTCGGCCGCACAGGACGCCGCCGCCATGGACCGGGCGCTTGAAACCGACGGCGCCGATCTCGTTGTGCTCGACCTGATGATGCCCGGCGAGGACGGTCTCTCGGCGGCGCGTCGGCTTGCGACGCGGGGCTGGCCGCCGGTGATCATGCTGTCGGCGCTGGGCGATGACGCCGACCGCATCATCGGTCTCGAAGTCGGCGCCGACGATTACCTCTCCAAACCCTGCAACCCGCGCGAACTGGTGGCGCGGGCCCGCGCAGTGTTGCGGCGCGCGCGCGATACGGAGTCCCGTCGCGGCGCCACGGAGACGACCCGCTTCGCCGGCTTCCGCTTCGACTTCGCCCGCCGCGAACTCGTCGATCCCGACGGCGTGCTCGTGTCGCTGTCGACCGGGGAGTTCCGCCTGCTGCGCGCGTTTCTCGAACGCCCGCAGCGCGTGCTTTCGCGCGACCAGCTTCTTGATCTCGCCTTCTCGAACGACAACGACGTGTTCGACCGGGCGGTCGACGTGCAGGTGAGCCGCCTGCGCAAGAAGCTCGAACGTCCCGACACCGGCGAACTCATCCGCACCGTGCGCGGCGAGGGCTATCTCTTCACCGCGAAACCTACGCCCGCATGAACACATCACAGCCTCCCGCGCAAAAGGGCCAGCCGATCGCCGTGCACCTTGCGGTGTTCGTCGCCATCGCGCTCGCGCTTGCGTACGTGGTCAATCTCGCCGCCGTGGTGATGCTGCCGCCGCGTCCGCCGGATGTGATGCGCGGCGACAAGGTGCTCGACGCGTTCACCCAAGGGTTCGACATCGCCAAGTCCGGCAAGGCGCCGCCGGCAGGCCAGGGCGCCAGGTGGGCCATCGAGAAAGAGCGACCGCGCGTTTCGCGCAGGTCGCACCGCGCGCGCTTCGTGTCGCGCGATCTTGCGCGTCGCCTGAAAATGACGCCCGACAGGGTGGTCGTCGCCTTCAACCCCACGCCAACAGACGTGGTCGTGTTCCGCGTGCGCAGCGAGGAGTTTCGACTTGAGCACGGCCGCCCCTCCCGCGAGGACGCCGAGCGGATGCGCGAACTGCATATCCGGATGCGCGATGCGCACCGCGAGGATGAAACGCGCGGCGAACGGCGCATGGAGCGCGAGGTGACGGTTTCGCGCGAGGGCGTCGTGACGATCGC
>WRPF01000281.1 GCA_009773335.1 Caulobacteraceae bacterium | reverse complement strand
GCCCGCGATCTGGCACACGCGCGCGCCGGGCATGCCGCCGCAGGTCGGCAGTGCGTTGGCGAGGTTGCACGCCGCGCCGCACGCGCCGCAGTTCGAGGTTGTGTTCAGCGCAGTCTCGCAACCGGTCGCGTGCATGTCGTCGCAGTTGCCGTAACCCGTGTCGCAGGTGGCGACTTCGCAGCTGAGGCTGGTGCCGTTGCACGCGGTGGTCGCCGTGTTCGCCAGCAGCGTGTCGCAGTTGCTGCCGCACGCGCCGCAGTTCTGCACCGTGTTCACCGCGGTCTCGCAGCCCGCGCCGGTGCCGCAGTCGCCCCAGCCGGTCTCGCACGTGTCGAACACGCAGGCGCTCGCCGCGCAACTGGCCGACACCACGTGCGGCTTGCTCACGCAATCGTTGTTGCACGCGCCGCAGTTCGCCGCGCTGGTGCGCGTGTCGACCTCGCAGCCGTTCCCGGCCGTCGCATCGCAGTCCTTGTAGAACCGGGCATGCCGCCGCAGGTCGGCAGTGCGTTGGCGAGGTTGCACGCCGCGCCGCACGCGCCGCAGTTCGAGGTCGTGTTCAGCGCCGTCTCGCAACTCAGCTGGTCGTTGTTGCAGTCGCCGTAGTCCGGCGCGCACGTTTGCACCAGGCAACTGCCCGTCGCGCACGTCGCCGTGGCGTTGGCGATGGCGCAGCCCACGTTGCACGCGCCGCAGCTCTGCGTCGTGCGCAGCGACGTCTCGCAGCCGTTGCGGTAGTCCGCGTCGCAGTCGTCGTACGTCGCGTCGCAGCTCGGGTCGCACGCCGCCGACACGCAGGACAGCCCCGAGGCGTGCGGCGTGCCCGTCGTGAACGCGCACGCGTTGTTGCACGCTCCGCAGTTCGCCACGTCGCTGTCCGTGGTGATCTCGCACGGCAGCCCGTCCTGGTTGCAGTCCGCCGTCCCCGCCGGGCACGCCACGTCCGCGCACTGCCCGCCCGAGCACACCGGATCGCTCGTCATCGTGAGCGTTTGCTCGCAGCCGTCGGTTTCGATGTCGGTGTTGCAGTCTCCGAAGCCGTCGCGGCAGACCACGAACTCGCAGCTCCCGGTCGAGCAATCCGCCACCGCGTTGGCGATCGCGCACGCCTGGTTGCACTGGGCGCAGTGCGTGAGGCTGTTCAGCTCCGTCTCGCAGCCGTTCTCGGGCATGCCGTCGCAATCACCCCAGCCCGTCGCGCACGTGATGTCGCAGTCGCCGCTGGCGCACGTCGCATCCATCACGTGGTCCAGCGCTCCCGACGAACACGGCGTCGCGCACGCGCCGCAGTCGGTCGCCGTGTTCAACGGTTCGCAACCGTTGACCGGGTTGCCGTCGCACTGCGCGAAGCCCATGTCGCAGCCGGTGACCTTGCACAGGCCCGTCGAGCAGTCGTTGGTGCCGCCGTTGAGCGCGCACGGCGTGTCGCACGCGGCGCAATCGGTGAGCGTGTTCAGCTCCTGCTCGCAGCCGTTGGCGCCGGTCGTGTCGCAGTCGCCGAAGTTGCCC
>WRPF01000055.1:22760-30615 GCA_009773335.1 Caulobacteraceae bacterium | reverse complement strand
CGTCCATCTGATGACTGGGCCCAGACACCCTCCGTTGCGCGAGCAACGAACGCAGTCTCCCACCGCGCCGACCCCGGCCGGATAGATTTTTTTCGTTCCCGCACTTTGCGCGCGTGCGGGCGATGGCGGCCAACAAACGGGTTTGAATCTATCCCCGTAAATCTGAGGTGACGCGCGCCCGCGTTCCCCGCATTGCCTACGCAAACCCTTCTCCCCCGCGAGGGGAGTCCCGCAGAAGCGCTTCACGCCCTCACCCTGAGCCTGTCGAAGGGCGAGGGCGCCTTGGCGCAGGCGTTCCCGCGAGACCCTCCTCCTTCGACAGGCTCAGGATGAGGGTTGAGATCGGGTGTTTCGTAAGGACTCCCCTCGCGGGGGAGAAGGGTTTGCTGTGCGACTTGCGTTCGCCGCCGCGCATCGACATTTCCTGTCGACCCCAACTCAACAGGCGGACCCATGACCGGCGACACATCCCCCCAGACACTCATCCAGACCCTGGGTCAGCACCGGCTCGTGCTCATGGAGGGCGGGCGCGCGGTGATCGAGTACATGGCTGGAATGCACATGTGCCATTCGGGCGGCGTGGTGCAGGGCGGGTTCGTGACCGGCTGGATCGACGCAGCGATGGCGCATGCGGTGATGAGTTCGGCGGGTCGCGACGTGGCGCCGATGTCGCTGGATGTCAAAGTGAGCTTCTTCGCGCCGGCGCGGCCTGGTCTCGTCGTTGCGGAGGGGTGGATCGAGAAGGGCGGCAAGAGCACGTGCTTCACCGAAGGCGTGCTCCGCGACGGTCAGGGCAATGTGCTGGCGAAGGCAAGCTCGACGATCCGTCTCATACCTCTGGCGAAGGTGGAGGCAGGCTCACGCGCGGCGCTGGCATAGGCGAGAGCAGGACTTGATCTTTGATCCCGTCAGGCGGATGTGACGTGCGGATGCGCGAGCGCGCCCACCGGAGAACCAACGCGATGCACCGACTTCTCGCTACACTCGCCTGCATCGCCCTGACCGCATGCGGACCCGGCGACACGAAAACGGTGGACGCCTTGCCGGAGGCGGAGACGCCCACATGGACCCACGCGGGTGACGCGGTTCAGGTCACGCTCACGATCAAGGAGACCGCCGGGACGGACGCCTTCACACTCGCGTGCGCGAAGGCCGGGCCGACGCTGACATTCACGGCCGGCATCCAGCAGGTCGGTCTCGCCAACCTGGCGCCGCCCGTCGCGCTCGTGCTGACCAGCGACAGTCTTCCGGCGACGCTCGCGCCGGAAACCGCAGACGCACGAATCTTCTCGGCGACGGCGCCGCTGACGCCTGAAGCGCTCGCCGCCCTGCGCGATACGACCACAGCGCGCATATTCGTCAACGACGGCTACGCCTTCGCGGAATCCGCCGTTGATGCCGGCGCCGAGTTCGAGACGTTCGCGAGCGCCTGCGCAGCGCTCACAGGCGTCGTCGCGCAGTAGCGGAACGCCTGTCCCTGCGGGGCAAGGATCAGGTGTTCATCGACTGGAAGAAGTCGTCGTTCGTCTTCGAGTCCTTGAGCTTGCCGAGAAGGAACTCGATCGCGTCCTGGGTGCCCATCGGGTTCAGGATGCGGCGGAGCACATACATCTTCTGCAGATGCTCCTTCGGCGTGATGAGCTCTTCCTTCCGCGTACCGGACTTGAGGATGTCCATGGACGGGAAGATGCGCTTGTCGGCGACCTTGCGGTCCAGGATGATTTCCGAGTTACCGGTGCCCTTGAACTCTTCAAAGATGACTTCGTCCATCCGCGAGCCCGTATCGATGAGCGCAGTCGCGACGATGGTGAGGGAGCCGCCTTCCTCAAGGTTGCGCGCGGCGCCGAAGAAGCGTTTCGGACGTTGCAGGGCGTTGGCGTCGACGCCGCCCGTCAGCACCTTGCCCGAGGAGGGGACGACGGTGTTGTAGGCGCGGCCGAGGCGGGTGATGGAATCGAGCAGGATGACAACGTCGTGGCCGTGCTCGGCCAGGCGCTTGGATTTCTCGATGACCATCTCCGCCACCGCGACGTGACGCGTCGCCGGCTCGTCGAAGGTGGAAGAGACGACCTCACCCTTCACCGTGCGTTGCATGTCGGTGACTTCTTCCGGGCGCTCGTCGATGAGCAGCACGATGAGAAACACTTCGGGGTGATTGGTCTCGATGGATTTCGCGATGTTCTGCAGCAGCACGGTCTTGCCCGTGCGCGGCGGCGCGACGATGAGCGCGCGCTGGCCTTTGCCGATCGGCGCGACGATGTCGATGATGCGGCCGGAACGGTCTTTCACCGTGGGGTCTGGCATTTCCATCGTCAGGCGCTTGTTGGGGTAGAGCGGCGTCAGGTTGTCGAAGTGCACCTTGTGGCGCACCCGGTCGGGGTCTTCAAAGTTGACACTGTTGAGCTTGACGAGGGCGAAATAGCGTTCGCCTTCCTTCGGCGCGCGGATCTGGCCGTCGACGGTGTCGCCCGTGCGGAGGCCCGCTTTGCGGATCTGCTGCGGCGAGATGTAGATGTCGTCAGGGCCGGCGAGATAGTTCGACTGCGGCGAGCGCAGGAAGCCGAACCCGTCGGGCAGCACTTCGACGACGCCGCCGCCGCCGATCTCGACGCCGCGGTCCGCGAGCTGCTTCAGGATCGCGAACATGATTTCCTGCGAGCGCAGGGAATTGGCGTTCTCGATCTCGAGTGCTTCTGCGAAGGCCAGCAGTTCGGCCGGCGGCTTCTTCTTCAGGTCTTGAAGCGTGAGTTGGGTAAGCCCCTCGAGGAGCTGTTCGTTTGTCATGGATTTACCGTTCGCGCGGCGTGGGGCGGCCCTTTGAAGTGAGATTGGGGGCCGGGTTACGCCGCTGATAAGAGGTTTTGAGGTTCCGGCGGGAGGAGAAGGCTTTTTGGACGTTGTTGGGGCGCCGCCAGACGCCAGCGCGCTTTGATCGCGCGTCCCCGGATGGACACCATATTGGCGCGGGGCCGTCAAGTCGCAAGGGGTGGGGGCGGGGGCGGGTTAGTGGCGATTCCGACGCTGGTGGATAACGCTTAGGATCCGTACCTCGTCGCCTTCGACCGCATAGGTCAGGATGTAGGGGCGCCGAAAAAGGACCAGTTTGCGCACGAGCGGCTTGGAGGTTTTCCGACCGAAAAGAGGCGACGTTTCGAGCAACAGGGCCACCGCCCTGATGTCTCCGACGACCCGTCGGGCGGCGTTCGGACTGTCAGCGGCGAGGTACGTTGCAATATCCTCAAGATCGGCGAGCGCCCGATCGTCCCACTGCAACCGCTTCATTTCAGGCGGGCAAGCAGCACATCGATCCGGCCGGAGTCTCCCGCGACAAAACTCACGCGGCGATGTTCGGCTTCAGCCAGCTCCTCAGGCGTCAAATCATCGTCGCCCGGCGATGGGTCGATCGTCTCCATGAGGTCGAGCAGCATGTCCGCGACTTCTTCGCGTCTCGGTTCGGGAAGCGCCTTGAGGGCTTCAATCACTTGCTCGATCTTCGTCATGGCTTGAATTTTACCACACTCAGAACGGCTCGACCACGGCCAGGATCACCACGGCGATGGCGATGAGGAACGGGACCTCGTTCATCATCCGCCAGAATTTCTCGCTGCGGCGGCGCTCGCCCTTCGCGAGGCGCTTGCCCTCGACGCTGTAGTAGCCGTGCAAGGCGCTGAGGATGACGACCAGGGTCAGCTTGACGTGCATCCACGCCATCTGCAGCTGGATCCAGTTCGATGTGGCGAGGATCGCTATGCCGAACACCCAGGTGAGGATCAGCGCTGGATTGACGATGATCGTGCGCAGTTTCGACGACGCCTCGATCATCTTCTTCTCGAGTTCGCCGCCCGCTTCGGCGCCGGTCTGGTAGGCGTAGAGGCGCGGCAGCATCAGCAGGCCGGCCATCAACGCGATGACGGAGATGATGTGCAGCGCCCGCATCCATTCGGGATCGAGCCACGCGGTGATGTCGGTCATGCGGCGTCCTTTCGTGTTGCGGCGGGCCCCGACATGTTGGGCATGAGGCATTCGCCAAAAGAATGCGGGCAGATGCGCGCGCCGGTCTCGCTCGCGATGGCCTGCGGATCGCCGAGCGCGCGGCGAACGACCGCGGCCAGCGTTTCGATGAAACCGTCAGCGGCGCCAAGCGCCTTGGCGCGCAGATAGAAGGGCAGGGATTTTGCGTGCGCGCGTTCGGCGTACTCGATGTCGAGTTCCACAAGCGTTTCGATGTGCTCGGATACAAACGCGATCGGCGAGACGATGACGCCGCGCTTGTCCCGGCCGGCGCGCTCGATTTCCTCCGCCGTCGATGGGCCGATCCACTTCAGCGGGCCGACACGGGACTGGTAGCAGGTGCGAAAATCCCAGTCCTGCGGCAGCAGCACGCGCACGGCCGCGACCGTCTTTTCCACCTGCCACTGATAGGAATCGCCGGCATCGACCACACGCTGCGGCAGGCCGTGCGCGGAGAACAGCACGCGCGGTGCTGGCGGCGAACCGCCTGTCTTCCACGCATCCAAGATCGCATCGGCATGCGCGCGCGCGAAGGCGTCGCTCGCGGGGTAGCAGCAGATCGTGCGGCTCTTGCCGGCATACGCCTTGGTCCACGCTTCATGTGCGGTGGCCGTCGTCGTGGTGGAAAACTGCGGATAGAGCGGCAGGAGAATGGCTTCATCGGCGCCCCATGCGCGCACGGCGGCGGCGGCGTCCTTCGCGAACGGCTTCCAGTAGCGCATGCCCATGAACACGCGGAACTCGTGCGCATCGGTTTTCGGCAGGCGTTTCTGCAACGCGTCCAGCTGCGCCTGCGTCTCGGGCACGATGGGCGATCCGCCGCCCATCAGCGCGTAGTTTTTCCGCGCCGAAGCCGCGCGCGTGGTCGAGATCAGCGCAGCAATCGCGAGACGGATCGGCGCCGGCGCGCCGATGATGCGGCGATCGTTGAAGAGGTTGAACAGGAACGGCCGCACCGCGTCCTGATTGTCCGGGCCGCCGAGATTGAAGAGCACCACGGCGATCTTGCGGGCCGTCATTGTACGCCCTCGCGCACCGCGGCGATCATCTCGGTCACGTGCTCGGGCTTCGCGTCTGGCGTGACGCCATGGCCGAGGTTGAAGATGTGGGGGCTGTCGCCGAAGGATTTGAGCACCTGCGCGACGCCAGTCTTCAACGGCTCGCCGCCGACGATAAGAAGCTGCGGATCGAGATTGCCCTGCAGCGCCATCCGGGCGGGGAGGGTCCCGCGCACCCGCGCGACCGGCACGCTGGTGTCGACGCCCACGGCGGTCACGCCCGTCTCTGCGGCGTAGCGGGCGAGGTGATGGCCGGCCCCCCGGGGAAAGCCGATGATCGGCGCGGTCACGCCCAGCGCCCGGACCCGGGCGACGAGCGCCGCATTCGGTCGCAGAACCAGGCGCTCGAACAGGGGCTCCGACAGCCCCTCGGCCCAGCTCTCGAAGATCTGCAATACCTCCGCGCCCGCCTGGGCCTGCGCCACGAGATGCCGGGCGGTCGTCTCGACCAGCACGTCCAGCAAAGCATCGACCTCGCCCGGACGCTCGTAGGCGCCGCGCCGGGAGACGTCCTTCTCGCCGCCGCGGCCCTGCAGCATGTAGGTCGCCACCGTCCAGGGCGCCCCGCAGAAGCCGATCAACGCCACCTTCGGGGGCAGGGCCTTCGCAATCCGCTCGACGGTCTCGTAGACCGGCGCCAGCCGCTGGATGGCCCGTTCCGCGTCCTCGAAGCGCCAGCCGGTCTCGTCCAGCAGGGGCGGAAGGCGGGGACCCTCGCCCTCGACGAAGGAGACGTCCCGGCCAAGGGCATGGGGGACCACGAGGATGTCCGAGAAGAGGATGGCGGCGTCCAGGTCGAACCGGCGCAGCGGCTGCATCACCGCCTCTGTGGCCAGCGCCGGCGCGTAGCAGAAGTCGAGGAAGGTCTTCGCCCGGGTCCGCAGCTCCCGGTATTCGGGCAGGTAACGGCCAGCCTGACGCATGAACCAGATAGGCGGCGTTCCAAGCCGTTCCCCAGCGAGAACCCGCAGAAGCGGCTTCGCTTCACCTAAGGAAGAATCAATCGTCATGAATCTACTTGTAAGGAGATGATGGTTGTTAGGGAGTCGGTAACCATAGTGATCGGCTCCTCCACAGGCTGTCCAATGGACTGTTCAGGGTCGCGTGGCGCAATGCGGCATGATCGGCAAGGGGAGGGAGCGGTTGTTCGGTTTTTTCCATTTCGGGCGATCCACATCCGGGCCTTTGAGCAAAATGTGCGGCGGGCAGGCGCCGATATGGAATAATCCGCATTCCGGCGAGTTCGCCACGTCCGCGCAGGGTCGATTTCATGCCTTGCTGACTCCCTATTCACAGACGCGCATAAGACACTGATGACCCCGAAGTTCGGCACCTATTTCAACGTCCACCTCGTCTCCGACTCCACCGGCGAGACGCTGGCCGGCGTCATGCGGGCGTCTTGCGCGCAGTTCGACCATATCCTGCCCATCGAACACTCTTATTATCTCGTGCGCTCCACGCGGCAGCTCGAACGCGTGTTGCGCGAGATCGAGAATGCGCCGGGCGTCGTCATGTTCACCCTCTCGAACGACGAGATGCGCGAGCGGCTCGAATCACGCTGCAAGGAGCTTGGCATGGCCTGCGTCGCCGTGCTTGACCCCGTGCTTGATTCGCTCAGCCGCTATCTCGGCCAGGAACTCAACCACCGCATCGGCGCGGGCCGCGTGCTGGACGCCGACTATTTCCGCCGCATCGACGCGCTGAACTACGCGATGGCGCACGATGACGGCCAGCTGCAGCGGGAGTTCACGGACTCCGATGTCGTGCTCGTCGGCGTCAGTCGCACCTCGAAGACGCCGACATGCGTCTATCTCGCCAACCGCGGCGTGAAGGCCGCGAACGTGCCGATCGTGCCGCACATCCCGCTGCCGGACGCGCTCTTCCGCGAGGACGCGCCGCTGATCGTCGGGCTGATGGTGTCGGCGGATCGTCTCATCAACGTGCGCCGCAATCGCCTCGCGACAATGAAGGAGACGCGCGAGACGTCCTATGTGGACGAAGCGTCGGTGCGCGCGGAAATCATCCATGCGCAGAAGGTGTTTGAACGGGAAGGGTGGCCGGTGATCGATGTGACGAGGCGCTCCGTGGAGGAAACCGCCGCCGCCGTGCTCAATCTCATCGCGGAGCGCAAGCGCGATGTCTGACACCATCCCTGGAGTTATCCTGGCTTCAGGCAGCGCCGTACGCGCGCGCATGCTTCAAGACGCGGGCGTTTCCTTTGAGGTCGACAAGCCGCGCGTGGACGAAGAGGCGGTCAAGCTCGGCCTCCGCGTGGAAGGCTTGAAGCCCCGCGACCAGGCGGATGCGCTGGCGGAAGTGAAGGCGCTGTCGGTGTCCAACCGCAGGCCTGGCCTCGTGATCGGTGCGGATTCGATGGTCGCGCTTGGGGACAAGGTGCTGGACAAGCCGGCCTCGCGCGACGAGGCGCGCGGGCATCTCAAGGCGATGAGTGGTCAGACGCATACGCTGATTTCAGCCGCCGTTGTCGCTCGCGACGGCGTGCCGGTCTGGCGTCATGTCATGTCGCCGCGCCTCCGGATGCGCGTGCTGTCGGATGCGTTCATCGACGATTATCTCGCGCGCATCGGCGAGGCCGCGACACAGAGCGTCGGCGCCTATCAGCTCGAAGGCCTCGGCGCACAGCTGTTTGAAAGCGTGGAGGGGGACTTCTTCGCCGTGCTCGGCCTGCCGTTGCTGCCGCTGCTGGCGTTCCTGCGAGATCAGGGAGTGTTGGGGAGATGACTTCGCTCGTCTGGTCTTTCCCTCCCCTCAATGGGGAGGGTGGC
>WRPF01000055.1:0-22727 GCA_009773335.1 Caulobacteraceae bacterium | reverse complement strand
ACTGCGTCGCGCCACCCTCCCCATTGAGGGGAGGGAGAGGAATCGCGCCATGACCATCACCGGCAAGACAAAGGTGCTCGCGCTGTTCGGCAGTCCGGTGACGCATTCGCTGTCGCCGCAGATGCACGCGGGATGGATCGCCGATCACGGGCTCGACGCGACCTATGTGGCGTTGCCGCTGGAGGGGAAGGGCGTCGAGGCCACATTGCGCGCGCTGCGCGGCGTGGGTTTTCACGGCGCCAACATCACGGTGCCGTTCAAGGACGCCGCTGCGAGGGCCGCCGACTGGCACGACCAGGCAGTGCTCGATCTCGGCGCGGCGAACACGCTGCGCTGGCATGAGGGCGAGCTTTACGCCGGCAATACGGACGCGCCTGGCTTCGTCGCTGCGCTCGATGAGCAGGCGCCGGCGTGGAAGGTGAGTGTGAAACGCGCGCTCGTCGTCGGCGCAGGCGGCGCGGCGAAAGCCATCGCTTACGGGCTCGCGAAGGCCGGCGTCGCGCATATCGACATCGTCAACCGCTCAACCGCACGCGGCGCGGAAACCGCGACCGCGATCGCGCCGTCTGCCGTGGCAGTCGCCGCGCGGCCGTGGAGCGAGCTTGAGGACGCCATCGCCGAGGCCGATCTCATCGCCAACGCCACCACGCTCGGCATGACCGGCAAGGATGCGTTCGACTGGCCGCTCGCAGGCGCCAAGGAAACCGCGATCGTCGCGGACGCCGTCTATGCGCCGCTGGAAACGGATCTGCTGATCGCCGCGCGCGCGCGCGGCCTCGCAACGGTGGATGGACTGGCGATGCTCATCCACCAGGGCGCGCTGGCGTTCGAGCGCTGGTTCGAGATCGCGCCGGACACGGCGAAAGCGCGCGAGCGGCTGCTCGCCATTCTCGCGGAGCGCGCGTGAAACTCATCGGCCTCACCGGCTCCATCGGCATGGGCAAGAGCGCGACGGCGCAGATGTTCCGCGAGGAAGGCGTCCGCGTGTACGACGCGGACGCCGCCGTGCATGCGATCTACGGGAAGGGCGGCGCCGCGGTGGAGCCCGTAGGTGCGGCGTTTCCGGGCGTGGTCGTCGACGGCGCGATCAATCGCGATCTCCTTTCAAAAGCGGTGCTGAACGACGCCGAGGCGCTGAAGAAACTGGAGTCCATCGTCCATCCGCTCGTCGGCGCAGCGCAGCTCGACTTTCTCGTCGCGTCGCGCGAGGCCGGCGCCGACCTCGTGGTGCTCGACATTCCGCTGCTGTTCGAGAAGGGCGGCGACAGGCGCGTGGATATCGTCGTGGTGGTGTCCGCGCCGGCGGACGTGCAGCGCGCCCGCGTGCTCGACCGGCCCGGCATGACCGCGGAGAAGTTCGAGGCGATCCTCGCCAAGCAGAGCCCAGACGCCGAAAAGCGCGCCCGCGCCCATCACGTGATCGATACCGGGCAGGGGTTCGAGCGCGCCCGCGCCCAGGTCCGGGCCGTGCTGGACGCCATCCGCAAATCTTAATACTTGAAGCCGATGCGCGAAGTCGTCTTCGATACCGAAACCACCGGCCGCGACCCCGATACGGGCGACCGCATCGTCGAACTCGCCTGCGTGGAGCTGCGCAACCTCCTGCCCACGGGGCGGACGTTCCACCGCTACATCAACCCGCAGCGCGACGTTCCCGAGGAAGTCGTGAAAGTGCACGGGCTCACCGGCGCGTTCCTGCGCGACAAGAAGCTGTTCGGCGATCCCGACATCGTCGATGCGCTGTTCGATTTCTTCGAGGACAGCCCGATCGTCGCGCACAATGCGGAGTTCGACCGCAAGTTCCTCAACGCCGAACTGGTCCGCGTCGCGCGCCCGGCGCTCGGGATGGACCGCTTCACCGACAGCCTGAAGATCGCACGCGCGCTGTTTCCCGGCGCCGCCAATTCCCTCGACGCCCTGAGCAAGCGCTTCCAGCTCGATCGCCTCGGCTTCGACCTCGCCAAGCGCAAAGGCGCCGGCGGCCACGGCGCGCTGATCGACACGAAGATCCTGGCGGAGGTCTATCTGCAGCTGCGCGGTGGGCGGGAGCACAAGCTCTCCTTCACCGAAGCAGCGCCGACCGTGGACGCCGATGGCGCGCCGCTGCCGAAGTTCGAGCGCCGCCCGCAGCGACCGACACCGCTCACGCGCGTCGTCCATGCGGATGAGCGCGCCGCGCACGATGCGTTCATCGCCGAGATCGGCGAAGTCGCAATCTGGAAAAAGCTTCCGGGCTGAGTTGCTTCAGTTCGCCGGCGGTTGGCCGCCGGTCTGGCGATCGCGCAGCTGCGCGCGGTAGAGCGCGGCGAAATCGATCGGGTCGATCAGCAGGGGCGGGTAGCCGCCTTCGCGCGTGACTTCCGCAAGCAGCCGGCGGCTGAACGGAAACAGCAGGCGCGGGCATTCGATCAGCAGCAGCGGCTCGATGTCTTCCTGCGGCACGTTCACGAACTGGAAGACGCCCGAATACACGAGCTCGGTGATGAACATCACGTCGTCGCCGCGCATGGCCTTGGCGCCGATGCGCAGGTCCACCTCGTAGGCCTCGCCGTCCTGCAGCGGCCGCGCGTTCACGTCGATGCCCATGTCGATGGCCGGCGCCGCTTCACCCGCCCGCACGCCGGCGGCGGCGGTGGGGTTCTCGAAGGACAGGTCCTTCACGTACTGGGCCAGAACGCGGAGATGCGGGGAATCCTGCACGGGTTGACCGCTGTCGGGTGCGCCCGGTTGCGACATGCGCTTGCTCTCGATGCTGGAAAGGGTTGAAGTGATGGCGCGGGCTAACATGCGTCAGCCGGGGTCGCAACACTTGGTCCCTGAGGCCCCTGCGGGGCCCCGCGGGGGCGGACGACGACGACGACGCGGCAAGCGGGCGCAACCATTTCCCCGATGCCGCACACGGGCTGGCGTTGGCGTGCGGCGCGCACTATCTCTGGTCAGTCCGGCCGGGGTTGAGGCCCGCGAACCGTTGGAGAAATGTCGGTGTCCAGGGAGCTGATCGAAGTCCTGATCCTCGCGGCGGTGGCCGTGGTCGTGATCGGCCGCTTTTTCAGCGTGCTCGGGCAGCGGCGCGGCTCGGACCGGCCAGAGGCGCCGCAACAGGCGCCGCAGCCCGCCACCGTCGATGCAGGCCTTGTCCCGCAGCCAATTCCGTCTCAACCGTCTGTGACGCTGCCGCCGGCGGCCTCCGTCGGCGTCGCCTCGATTCTGGCGGTGGACCCTGCGTTCAATCCCGCCGCCTTCGTCGCGGGCGCGCGGTCTGCTTATGAACTGATTGTCACCGCTTTCGCCGCCGGCGACCGCGCGGCCCTCGGGCCGCTGCTCAGCCCCCGGGTGTTCGAGAGCTATGCGAACGCGATCACGGTCCGCGAGGCCGAGGGCGGGAAGGGGCCGGAGCTTGTCCGCCTGAAGACCGCCGAGATCACCGAAGCCCGCGTCGAGGACAGCATGGCCCGGATCGCGGTGCGCTTCGAAGCCGAACTTGCGGAAGGCGCCCACGGCATCCGCGAGACCAAGGAACGCTGGACCTTCGAGCGCGACACCCGCTCGCGCGATCCGAACTGGCGTCTCGCCGGCGTGGCGCAAGCCTGAGACATCACGATGAGCCGCCCGCCGAAAAAGGGCGGTCTCTCCCCCGATGAGGAAGATCTCTGGCGCAAGGTGACGCGCACCGTGCGCCCGCTTGCGCGGCGTGAAGCGCTGGTGAACAAAACCATCGCTCAACCTCCAGTTCGCTCGACCCCGGCGAAAGCCGGGGCCCAACCGCCGCCACCGCCGCCACATAGACCCCGGCTTACGCCGGGGCCGAGCCCGGAGAGCGCGCGAAAGACCACGGCTCGCCCGCTCGCGGACCGGTCTCCAGAAAAGCGCGTGCGGCGCGGCAAGCTCGATGTCGGCGCCAAGCTCGACCTGCACGGCTTTACGCAGGACGAAGCGCGCGGCGCGCTGATGCGCTTCCTCCTTCACGCGCGCGCGGACGGCGTGCGTGTGGCGCTGGTGGTGACGGGAAAGGGCGGGCGCCTGCGCTCGGGCGAAACCGCGCCGGGCGTGCTCAAGCAGCGCCTGCCTGACTGGCTCGCCGGCGGCGATCTGCGCCCTTTGGTGTCAGGATATGCGGAAGCCCACCAGCGCCACGGCGGCGGCGGCGCTTACTACGTGTTCCTGCGGGCGGGAGAGTAGGGGCCTCAGCCCTCGCTCTGCGTGACCGTCACGCCGCGCTGCTTCTTCTCGTCGTGACCGGACACGCCCTTGCGCGCGTTGAGCGCGGCCGCCGCTTCGTCCGCCGTGACGCCGCAGACCTGCAGCGTCACGAGCAGGTGAAACAGCACGTCCGCCGCTTCGCCTGCAAGCGCCGCCTTGTCGCCGGAGACGGCCGCGAGCGCGGCTTCCACGCCCTCCTCGCCGAGCTTCTTGGCGCACTTGCCGGGCCCGCCGCTCAGCAGGGAAGCGGTGTAGGACTGCTTCGGATCCGCGCCGACGCGCGAGGCGATGATGTCGACGAGGTCGTCGATCACCGCGCCGAGCGTGCGGCCTTCGGGGGCCCGGTCGGGGAGGGGCGTCACGTTGTTCATACGGTCCTCACGGGAACGCCCGCCGCGGCGAGCGCAGCGCGCGCTTCGCCCAAGGTGTGCGTTCCGAAATGGAAGATCGAAGCGGCCAGCGCGGCGCTCGCGCGTCCGACCGTGATCGCCTCGACCAGATGTTGCAGCGTTCCGGCTCCGCCGGACGCAATGATCGGTACACGGACATTGTCAGCGATTTGTGACAGCAAGTCGAGATCGTAGCCGGATTTTGCGCCGTCGCGGTCCATGGACGTGACGAGGAGTTCGCCGGCGCCGCGTTCGGAGGCTTCCCGGGCGAAGGCGACGGCGTCCTTGCCCGTCGGCGTGCGCCCGCCATGGGTGAAGACCTCCCAGCGCCCCGGCCCGGTCTGTTTGGCGTCGATGGCCACCACGATGCACTGCGCGCCGAAAGCGCTTGAGGCCGCGTCGATCACGTCGGGCGTCATCACGGCGGCGGTGTTGATGGACACCTTGTCCGCGCCGGCTGCGAGCAGGGCGCGCACGTCCTCGGGCGTGCGCACGCCGCCGCCGACGGTGAGGGGTGTGAAACAGCGCTCGGCCGTCCGCCGCACGGCGTCGAGCAGCGCGCCGCGGCCTTCGACGGAGGCCGAGATGTCGAGAAAGCAGATCTCGTCGGCGCCCTGCGCATCGTAGAGCGCGGCGAGTTCCGCCGGGTCGCCGGCGTCGCGCAGGCCGACGAAGTTCACGCCCTTCACGACGCGTCCGTCCTTCACGTCGAGGCAGGGGATGATGCGTGCGGCCAAAGTCATTTTGGGAGCGTCATGCGCTCGCAGCGGCGGCGAGCGCCTCGTCGGGGCGGATGTCGCCGTCATAGAGCGCGCGCCCGAGAATGGCGCCGTGGATCGCGCGGCCGCGCCGTTCGCGCAGGGCGTGGATGTCGTTGACGTCGCGTACGCCGCCTGACGCGATGACGGGAATGCTCACCGCGTCCGCCATGGCGCCGGTGAAGTCGACGTTGACGCCTTTCTTCAGGCCGTCGCGGCCGATGTCAGTGACGATCAGCGCGGCGATGCCGGCGCCTTCGAACTTCTTCGCCAGCTCCACGGCGTCGATCTCGGTCTGCTCGGCCCAGCCGGCCACAGCGACACGGCCCTCGCGCGCATCGATGCCGACGGCGATGCGTTCGGGATATTCGCGCGCGGCCTCGCGCACAAAAGCGGGATCGCGTACGGCGGCGGTGCCGAGGATCACCCGCGTCGCGCCGGCGTCGAGCCAGTAAGCGATGGATTCAAGATTGCGCACGCCGCCGCCGATCTGCACCGGAACGCGCACCGACGAGAGGATACGCGCCACGGCGCCGGCGTTGGCGGTCTTGCCGGCAAAGGCGCCGTCGAGATCGACGACGTGGATCCACTTGAAGCCCTGTTCCTCGAACGCGCGCGCCTGCGCGCCGGGATCGCGGTTGAAGATGGTGGCGCGGTCCATGCGGCCCTCGCGCAGACGCACGCACTGGCCGTCCTTCAGGTCGATGGCGGGGAAAAGGATCATGCGGGCCTCCATGCAAGGAAGCGCGCGAGCAGATCGAGCCCCGCTGTCTGGCTTTTCTCGGGGTGGAACTGGACGCCGATCATGTTGTCTCTTGCGATCGCGCAAGCGAATCTGGCGCCATAGTGCGACACGGCGGCGACGGCTTCGGAATTTGCGGGTTCCACGACATAGGAGTGCATGAAGACCATATGGCGATGCGGAGCCAGTCCGTCGAGGACGGGATGCGGCCGCACCGGCGTCACTTCGTTCCAGCCCATGTGCGGGAGGCGCTCGGTGGTTTCCAGCACGCGGCAGACGCCGTCGATCCAGCCGAGGCCCCGGTGCTCGCCGTGCTCAAGGCCGGTGGTCATCAGGAGCTGCATGCCGACGCAGATGCCGAGGAAGGGCGCGCGGCGGATCTGCACGGCCTCGGTCATCGCCGCGAGAAGGGGAGCGTCCACCTGAAGCGCGTGCATGCAGGCGGCGAACGCGCCCTGTCCCGGAAGTACGATGGACTCCGCGTCGGCGATGAAATCGGGATCGCGCGTGAGGCGCACGTCGCAGACGCGACCGCTCTGCTCGGCCGCAGCAACCAGCGCGCGCTCCACGGAGCGCACGTTGCCGGAGCCGTAGTCGATCAGCGCGATCTTCTGCACGATATTAGAGAACGCCTTTCGTGGAGGGCGTTGCGCCGGAGAGGCGGGGGTCGATCTCCGCGGCTGCGCGCGCGGCGCGGGCAAGCGCCTTGTAGCACGACTCCACGATGTGGTGCGTGTTCTCGCCGTAGAGGTTTTCCACGTGCAGGCAGGCGCCGGAGTGCATGGCGAAGGCCTGGAACCACTCCTTGAACAGCTCGGTGTCCATCTCGCCCAGCTTCGGGCGCGGCAGCTCGACGCGCCAGACGAGGTACGGGCGGTTGGCGAAATCGATCGCGGCGCGCGAGAGCGTCTCGTCCATCGGGATGTAGGCGTGGCCGAAGCGGCGGATGCCCCTGTGGTCGCCCAGCGCTTCCTTGAATGCCTGACCCATGCAGATGCCCACGTCCTCGACGGTGTGGTGCATGTCGACGTGCAGGTCGCCCTTGGCCTCGACCGTGAGATCGAACGCGCCGTGCTTGGCGAAACTTTCCAGCATGTGGTCGAAGAAGCCGACGCCGGTGGCGATCCGCGCGGTCCCGTCGCCGTCGAGCCCGAGGCTGACCGTGATGGACGTTTCCTTCGTCGTGCGCACTATCTTTGCCGTTCGCATCTTCTTCACTCGACCTAACAAGAAATGAACTGATCAACTGCAGTAAATCATACGCCCCTGCAATGATGACGGCAAGATTTAGGTCATCCTAAATCTTTGCACACCACAACGGTATGCAAGGCGCCGTTTCCTGGATGCGGAGACGGAAGTGCGCCCACGCATCCGGGAAGTGCAGACGCGATGTCCGAGGGGCAGCAGCCGATCGCAAGCGAGCGCAAAGGACCAGGGCTTGCCGCCCGGTTCGTGCTCGCCTTCTGCGGCCTGTTCCTCGTGTTCGGTTCGGGCGTTGTCTTCACGGTCTGGAACAATGACCGGCAGAACGCCGACAGACATGCGACCGATGTACTGCGCAGGGAGGCGCGGTCGATCGCGGCGCAGATGGACATCGCCGAGCGCGACTCCCAGCAGATCGACACCGCTTATTCCCTTGAGCTCGTTGTGAGCGATCCGGCCGCCGAACCGCGGGGACTGCGTATTGTCGCCGCCGACCGCGTTCTGGCGGATCACGGGGCGCCGGCCTTCCGGAAGGCGATAGGGGAGTTCGTCCGGGGCGCGGGCGCCGGCGGGGAAATCCTCGTGGCCGCAGCGCCGATGAAGGGCGGGCAGGTCTACGTCGCGGCGGAGCGGCGAGTGCTCCGGCATGGATCGATGGGCACGGCCGCGTTCGTCGCGAGCCTTTTTTTCGGGTTTGGCGCGCTGGCGGCGCTTATCGCCTGGTTCATGGCGCGCTCGATCTCCGATCCACTGAGCCGCCTGACGGCGTTCGCCGAGACGTTCGGCGAGACGTTCTCGGCGGCGCCCGTCGAGTTCAAGACGGGCGATGAGCTGGAGACGCTCGGCCGGGCGGTCAACCAGATGGGCGAACGCGTCCAGGCGACGATTCGCCGGCTGCAGCGGATGGCCTACAGCGACATCGCCACCGGCCTGCCCAACCACGAGCGCTTCACGCGCGATGTCACGGAGTTCCTGAACACGCGCCAGGGCGAGACCGGCGGGCTGTTCGTGGTGCGTCTCGACCGTCTCGACCGCATCTTCGACGCCGTCGGTCATGACGCCGGCGATGAACTGCTGGCGCGGATCGTCAACCGTTTCGCCTCGGCCGTCCGCGCCATCGACCGCATGGTGCGCACCGAACATTGCGTCACATTGCCGAGCCAGCTCGCGCGCCTGCGCGGGGGCGATTTCGCTATTCTCGCTTCCAGCTTCCGTGGCCCGGAAGACGCCGCGCGTTTCGCGCAGTTGCTGGCGTCCGCGCTCAACCAGCCGTTCGACTGGCGCGAACACAAGCTGGTGCTCGGCGCAGCGATCGGCGCGGCGATCCTGCCACAGGACGCCGACGACGCCGATACAGCCATCCGCCACGCCATGCTCGCGCTCAGCGCCGCGCGCGCGGACAACGGGCGCATGAAGTTCTTCACGAAAGCGCTTGATCGCGAGGCGCACGCACAGCTCGCATTCGAGCGCGAAATGCGCGCAGCGCTGGAACGCAACGAGTTCAAGGCTTATTTCCAGCCGAAGGTCGATCTGCTGTCGGGCCGCGTCATCGGCGCGGAGGCGCTCGCGCGCTGGGTGAAGCCGGACCGCACCATGGTGTCGCCTGGCCGTTTCATTCCCGCCGCTGAAGAGAACGGCCTCATCGGTTCGATTTCCGAGGTCATCCTGCGTGACGCGTGCTGGAAGGCGGCGGACTGGGCGCGGGAAGGCTTTCCGCTGTCGGTCGCAGTCAACATTTCGCCGCTGCAATTCGCCGACGAGCGGTTCACCGACAAGATCCTGCGGGCGATGGCGGACGCCGGCCTCTCTCCGGACAGGATGGAACTCGAAATCACGGAATCCGTCGCGCTTGAAAACCCCGAACGCGCGCTCCGGCTTCTTGAGCCGTTGCGCAGCCTCGGCGTGAAGGTCTCGCTCGACGACTTCGGCTGCGGGCACTCCTCGCTCGCCTCGTTGACGAGACTTCCGTTCGACATCATCAAGATCGACCAGCAGTTCGTCCGCGCGCTGGCGAAGGACCGCCATGCTCCGGCGATCATCGAGATGATCCTCGCGATGGCGGCGTCCCTCGACTACACGGTCGTCGCGGAAGGCATCGAGACCGAGCAGGAAGCCGACTTCCTGCGCCGTCGCGGCTGCCAGATCGGGCAGGGGTTCCTGTGGGGAGCGGCCATGCCCGCGCCGGAGTTCCTGCGCTTCAACGCCGAGCGCGCCAATGTCGCCCAGCGCGGGGTGGCTTGATCGGCCGCCGGTGAGGCGCCACCTCAGGGCGCATGAGTTCCTCAGAGATCTGGCACGGCACGACGATCCTGGCGGTCCGCAAGGGCGGCAAGGTCATCATCGCGGGCGACGGGCAGGTGTCCATCGGCCCCACCATCATGAAAGGCAACGCCCGCAAGGTGCGCCCGCTCGGCGACGGCAAGGTGATCGCGGGGTTCGCTGGCGCGACCGCCGACGCGCTGACCCTGTTCGAGCGGCTTGAACAGAAACTGGAGCGGTTTCCCGGCCAGCTCGCCCGCGCGGCGGTCGATCTCGCCAAGGACTGGCGCACGGACCGCTTCCTGCGGCGGCTGGAGGCGATGATCATCGTCGCCGACGCCAGGGAGACCTTCGTCATCACCGGCGCGGGCGACGTGCTCGATCCCGAGCACGCCGTCGTCGCCGTCGGGTCCGGCGGCAACTACGCGCTGGCTGCGGCGCGCGCGCTCTACCCTCATCTCGAAGACGCCGAGACCATCGCCCGCGAAGCCATGAGCATCGCGGCGGACATCTGCGTCTATACGAACCGGAACCTCACCGTGGAAATGCTGACCGAATGACGGATTTCTCGCCCCGTGAAATCGTTTCCGAACTCGATCGCTACATCGTCGGTCAGGGCGACGCCAAACGCGCAGTCGCCATTGCGCTGCGCAATCGCTGGCGCCGCCGCCGCCTGCCGGAAGGGCTGCGCGAGGAGGTGACGCCGAAGAACATCCTGATGATCGGGCCCACCGGCGTTGGCAAGACCGAGATCTCGCGGCGGCTGGCGAAGCTCGCGGGCGCGCCGTTCCTCAAGGTGGAAGCGACGAAGTTCACCGAGGTCGGTTATGTCGGCCGCGACGTGGACTCCATCGTCCGCGATCTCGTGGAGATCGCCATCGCGATGACGCGCGAGAAGCGCCGCAAGGAAGTGCGCGCGCGGGCGGAAGTGGCCGCCGAGGAACGGCTGGTGGTCGCGATGGTCGGCGCCTCCGCTTCGGAGACGACCAAGGACTCGTTCCGCAAGAAGCTCCGCAACGGCGAGATGGAAGCCAGCGAGATCGAAATCGAACTCACCGAAGCCGCGCCGGCCGCCATGCTCGAACTGCCCACGGGCGCAGGGGGCCCGGGGGGTTTTGGGGGGGGATCCGGCGGCCCGATCAATCTCGGAGACATTTTCGGCAAGGCGTTCGGCGCGCGCTCGAAGCGGGTGCGCACGACCGTGGCGGATGCGCGCGCGCCGCTGATCCAGGAAGAGAGCGACAAGCTGCTCGACAACGAGGCCGTCACCAAGGAAGCCGTGCGCGCGGCGGAGGAGGACGGCATCGTCTTCCTCGACGAGATCGACAAGATCGCCTCGAAAAGCGAACGCGGCGGCGCAGACGTCAGCCGCGAAGGCGTGCAGCGCGATCTGCTCCCGCTGATCGAAGGCACGACGGTCGCGACGAAGCATGGTCCCGTGAAGACCGATCACATCCTGTTTATCGCCTCCGGCGCGTTCCACGTGTCGAAGCCCTCCGACCTGCTGCCGGAGCTGCAGGGCCGCCTGCCGATCCGCGTCGAGCTGAAGCCGCTCACGCGGGAGGATTTCCGGCGCATTCTCACCGAGCCCGAGGCGAGCCTCATCAAGCAGTACGTGGCGCTCCTCGCCACCGAGGGCATGACGCTCGACTTCGACGCCGGCGCCATCGACGCCATCGCGGAGATCGCGGCGGACGTGAACGCCTCGGTCGAGAACATCGGCGCGCGGCGGCTGATGACCGTGCTGGAGCGCGTGCTCGACGACATCAGCTTCACCGCGCCCGACAGGGGCGGGGAGACCGTATCGGTGACGGGCGATTTCGTCCGCGCGCAGGTGGGCGATCTCGCGAAGAACGCCGACCTCAGCCGCTACATCTTGTAGCCGCTGCCGTCGCCCTTTTGCGACCCGCTCTCAACTCCGTGGCCCGCGACTTGCGTGGAGATGGTCAAGCGGTGGCGGCTGGCGCAGCATGGTCCGCCCGCAGGCCAGGACTGGACGCCCATGATCGGAATCTCCCGCGCCGACACCAACGGCCGGAGCCGCAGGAAGCGGCGGTCCGCCGAACGGTTTGCTCGCGGTCGGTCGCGCGTGGAGATCGTCGTGTTCGTGCTGATTCTCGCGGGTCTCGGCATGGTGCTCCTGTCGGGCGCCAATCACGAAGCGTATCACAAGATCCTGGTGGTCAAACCGCTGAAGCGGGCGATCACGAACTGACTGCTTGACGCCCCGAAAGGCATTGCCGCTCCGATCCGCCCGGCCCTAAAGTGCGCGCAATAATGTTGCGCGTCGGCTTCATGGACGCGCCCACCAGAGGGGATGCGCCTTGAAGGCCACGGACATCAGCGGTCCGGACTATTTTCACAAGGTCGTCGATTGCCAGTATGCCTGTCCGGCGCACACGCCGGTGCCGGAGTACATCCGGCAGATCGCGGCTGGCCGGTACACCGACGCCTACATGATCAACTGGAAGTCCAATGTGTTCCCGGGCGTGCTCGGGCGCACGTGCGACAGGCCTTGCGAGCCCGCCTGCCGGCGGGGACGCGTGGAGGACGAGCCGGTGGCGATCTGCCGCCTGAAACGGGTCGCGGCGGACAACAAGGGCGATATCGCCGCGCTGCTGCCGAAGCTCGCGCCGCGCAACGGCAGGAAGATCGCCTGCGTCGGGGCGGGGCCCGCCTCGCTCACCGTCGCGCGCGATCTCGCGCCGCTGGGCTACGAGGTCCACGTCTATGACGGCGAGGCGAAGGCCGGCGGGTTCATCCGCACCCAGATCCCGCGGTTCCGTCTGCCGGAAGAAGTGATCGACGAGGAGGTGGGCTACATCACGGCGCTCGGGCCAGTGATGCGCCTTGGCGAAAGGGTCGAAAGCCTCAAGGCGTTGCTCGCGAAGGACTATGACGCGATCTTCGTCGGCTGCGGCGCGCCGCGCGGTCGCGATCTCGACGTGCCCGGCCGCAAGGAAGGCGCCGCCAACATCCACGTCGGCATCGACTGGCTCGCCAGCGTCTCGTTCGGCCACATCGAGAAGGTCGGCAAGCGCGTCGTCGTGCTCGGCGGCGGCAACACCGCGATGGACTGCTGCCGCACCGCGCGCCGCCTCGGCGGGCAGGACGTGAAGGTCGTCGTCCGCTCCGGCTTCGACGAGATGAAGGCGTCTCCCTGGGAGAAGGAAGACGCGATGCACGAGGATATCCCGATCCTCAACTTCCTCGTGCCGAAGGAATTCACGCACAAGAACGGCAAGCTCACGGGCGTGGTGTTCGAGAAGGTCGCGCCGAAATACGACGACAAGGGCAGGCGGTCGCTGGTGCCGACGGGCGAACCCGACCAGCACATCGCGTGCGATGACGTGCTCGTCGCCGTGGGCCAGGAGAATTCCTTTCCGTGGATCGAGCGTGACGCCGGCATCGAATTCGACAAGTGGGGCATGCCGGCCGTCTCGGCAAAGACGATGCAGTCCTCGAACCCGAAGGTGTTTTTCGGCGGCGACGCGGCGTTCGGCCCCAAGAACATCATATGGGCCGTCGCGCACGGCCACGATGCGGCGGTCTCCATCGAGAAGTTCCTGAGCGGCGAAGACGTGGAGGATCGCCCGCCGCCGGGCGTCAGCGTGGTCAGCCAGAAGATGGGCATCCACGAGTGGAGCTACGACAACGACATCGCCAACGACCAGCGCTACAAGGTCCCGCAGCAGGAAAAGGCGATCGCGCTGAAGAGCGTGTCGACGGAAGTGGAGCTCGGCTTCGATCCGCTGCTCGGCTTCAAGGAAGCGCAGCGCTGCCTCAACTGCGATGTCCAGACGGTCTTCTCCGCACCCGTGTGCATCGAGTGCGACGCCTGCGTCGACATCTGCCCGATGGACTGCATCACCTTCACCGACAACGAGGATGAAGCGGACCTGCGCCATCACCTGAAGGCGCCCGCGCTCAATCTCACGCAGGACATCTATATCGCGGACGGCCTGAAGACCGGCCGCATCATGGCCAAGGACGAAGACGTCTGCCTGCATTGCGGCCTGTGCGCCGAGCGTTGCCCGACGGGCGCGTGGGACATGCAGAAGACGCTCATCGACATCACGCACGCGGGGTCGGCATGCCGGAGCAAGTGAAGGCGGCGCCGCTGAGCGCAACGAACGATTTCGTCGTCAAGTTCGCCAACGTGAACGGTTCGGGCTCGGCGAGCGCGAACGGCCTGTTCGCCAAGGCGATCATCCGCATGGGCGTGCCGGTGGCGGCGCGCAACATCTTCCCGTCGAACATCCAGGGCCTGCCCACGTGGTACGAGGTGCGCGTCAGCGAGGCGGGCCATCTCGGGCGCCGCGGCGGAGTCGATATCGCGGTGGCGCTCAACCCGCAGACCTGGGACGATGACGTCGCCGAGATCGTGCCGGGCGGTTATCTCTTCTACGACAGCACGCGGCCGATGCCGGCGTCGAAGTTCCGCACCGACATCACCGTCATCGGCGTGCCGCTGACGACGATCTGCAACGTGGCCTACAAGCTCCCGCGCGAGCGGCAGCTGTTCAAGAACATCGCCTATGTCGGCGCGCTGTCGTGGCTGATCGGCATCGACACCGAAGTCGTCGAGAAGGTGCTGGCGGAAGAGTTCGCCTCCAAGGCCAAGCTCATCGGCGCCAACGTCCAGGCGTTCAATCTCGGGCGCAACTGGGCGAAGGAAAACCTCAAACCCATCGGGCTGCAGCTGCGCCACGCCGACGCCGTGGGCAATCGCATCTTCGTGGAAGGCAACAACGCGGCTGCCCTCGGCGCCGTCTATGGCGGCGCGACCGTGTGCGCCTGGTATCCGATCACGCCATCCACCTCAGTCGCCGAAGCGTTCATGTCCTACTGCGAGGACCTGCGCACCAACGAAGATGGCTCCAAGCGCTACGCCATCGTGCAGGCGGAGGACGAGATCGCCTCCATCGGCATCGTGGTGGGGGCAGGGTGGAACGGCGCGCGCTCGTTCACCTGCACGTCGGGGCCGGGCATCTCGCTGATGAACGAGTTCATCGGGCTCTCGTATTTCGCGGAAATTCCGGCGGTGATCTTCGACGTGCAGCGCGGAGGCCCGTCCACCGGCATGCCCACGCGCACGCAGCAGTCGGATCTCCTGCTCGCGGCCTACGCTTCGCATGGCGACACCAAGCACATCATGCTGCTGCCGGCCGATCCCGGCGAATGCTTCGAGATGGGCGCCACGGCGTTCGATCTCGCAGACCGCTTCCAGACCACCGTCTTCGTCATGCTCGATCTCGATATCGGCATGCAGGAATGGCTCGTCGAGCCGTTCAAGTGGGATGACAAGCGCCAGATCGATCGCGGCAAGGTCATGACCTACGAGGAGCTGGAGGCCGGCAAGGAGTTCGGCCGCTACATGGACGTCGACCACGACGGCATCCCGTACCGCACCTATCCGGGCACGCACCCCACGCGCGGCGCTTTCTTCACGCGCGGCACCTCGCGCAACCGCGCCGCCGGCTATTCCGAGAAGGGCGTCGATTACCAGTACAACATGGAGCGCCTGCTCGCGAAATTCGCGACCGCCGCGCGCGCCGTGCCCGCGCCGGTCATGCGGCCTGCAAAGAAGAAGACGAAGAAGGGCGTGATCTATTTCGGCTCGACGACGCCCGCGATGCACGAGGCGCTTGAAGCGCTGGAGGCCAACGGCCACCATCTCGACGCCATGCGGGTGCGCGCCTTCCCGTTCCCGCAGGAGGTGTTCGACTTCATCCACGCGCACGACGAGGTCTTCCTCGTCGAACAGAACCGCGACGCGCAACTGCGCACGCTGGTGGTCACGGAAGGCGGGATCGACCCGGCGAAACTCGTGCCCGTGCTGCACTACGACGGCGCGCCGATCACGGCGCGTTTCCTGATCGACGCGATCGGCAAGCGCATGAGTGCTGCGAACCCGATCCGGGAGATGGCCGAATGACCTACATCCTCAAGCCGAAGATGCATCACCCGGAGTTGCCCGCGAACGCGCGTGGCTTCACCCGGCGCGACTACGAAGGCCGCGTCTCGACACTGTGCGCCGGCTGCGGTCACGATTCCATCAGCGCTGCCATCGTGCAGGCCGCATTCGAGCTCGATATCGAGCCGCATCGGCTGGCGAAGATGTCCGGCATCGGCTGCTCATCGAAGACGCCGGACTATTTCCTCGGCCAGTCGCACGGCTTCAACTCGGTGCACGGGCGCATGCCGTCGGTGCTCACCGGCGCCAATCTCGCCAACCGCGATCTCATCTATCTCGGCGTGTCGGGGGATGGCGATAGCGCCTCCATCGGCCTGGGGCAGTTCGCGCACTCGATCCGTCGCGGCGTGAACATGTGCTACATTGTCGAGAACAACGGCGTGTACGGCCTGACGAAAGGCCAGTTCTCGGCGACGTCGGACAAGGGTTCGAAATCCAAGAAGGGCGTGGAGAACACCGAGAGCGGCATCGATCTCGTGGCGCTCGCGCTGCAGCTCGGCGCGACCTACGTCGGCCGCAGCTTCTCCGGCGACAAGGCGCAGCTCGTTCCGCTCATCAAGGGCGCGCTCTCGCACCACGGCCCTGCGGTGCTCGACGTGGTCAGCCCGTGCGTGGCGTTCAACAATCACGCTGGCTCCACGAAGAGCTTCGATTATGTGCGCGAGCACAACGACGCCGTGAACCGCCTCGACGTGATCCTCGGCCGCGCGCCGATCACGGCGGACTACGCACCCGGTACGGTGACGGAAGTGATCCAGCACGACGGCTCGACGCTGCGCCTCAGGAAACTTGAGGAAAGTTACGACGCCACCAACCGCATCGGCGCGATGAACTATCTGCAGGAACGCCACGCCGCCGGCGAGATCGTCACCGGCCTCCTGTTCGTCGATCCCGACGCGACCGACCTGCACGACCGTCTCGGCACGATGGAAAGGCCGCTGAACACGCTCGGCACGAAGGATCTGACGCCGGGCGCCGCCGCGCTGGCGAAGATCAACGAGGGGCTGAGGTAGCGGGAGCGCGGGCCTTCAGGCCCGCAAGGTGGTTCGTCCGGAAGCCGAGTCACCGAATGCGGGCCTGAAGGCCCGCGCTTCCCGGCGCCCCTCAAATCCCCGCCAGCACCTTCAGGTTCGTCTCCGGGCGCGGGCCCATGTGCGAAATCACTTCCGCCGCCGCGACGGAGCCGAGGCGTCCGCACTCGGGCAGCGGACGGTTCGTGGCGAATCCGAACAGGAAGCCCGCCGCGTACTGGTCGCCGGCGCCCGTGGTGTCGAGCACGCGCGCGACGGGCTCGGGCTTGATCACGTGCGTCGTCTCGCCGGCGGCGATAACGGAGCCCTTTTCCGAACGCGTGACCGCCACGTAGGGGCAGACCTTGCGCGCTTCGGCGAGCGCGCTGTCGAGGTCAGCGGTCTGGTAGAGATTGATGATCTCGTTCTCGTTGGCGAACAGGATGTCGATGTGATGCTCGACGAGATGGCGGAAGCTCTCGCGGTGGCGTTCGACGCAGAACACGTCCGACAGCGTGACCGAGACCTTGCGGCCGGCGCCTTTGGCGATCTCCGAGGCGTGCACGAACGCGGCCTTGGCCTCGTCGCGGTCGAACAGATAGCCCTCGAGGAAAAGCACTGAGGCGCTTTCGATCAGGGCGCGGTCCACATCGTTGACGTCCAGCAGCGTCGAAGCGCCGAGAAAGGTGTTCATGGCGCGCTGGCCGTCGGGCGTGACGGCGATGAGGCAACGCGCCGTCGCAGGCTGGCCGGGGCGGGGCGGGGTCTCGTAGCGGACGCCGTCGGCGCGGAAGGCGTTCGTGAACTCGGCGCCGAGCCGGTCGTCGGCCACCTTGCCCATGTAGCCTGCGCGGCCGCCGAAGCTGGCGACGCCCGTCATGGTGTTCGCCGCCGAACCGCCGGGCGCGATGACCTTGTTCGGGAACAGGTCCGTCAGCGCGACGGCGCGCTCCTCGTCGATCAGCGTCATGGACGCCGGCACGAGGCCGTGGCGCTCGATGAACGGGAAGTCGACCTGCGCGAGGACGTCGACGATGGCGTTTCCGACGGCGACGACGTCGTAGGCGGCTCGGGTCATGCGGTTTCCTTCAAAGACCGCGCCTTCTGGCGCGCGGCGGCGCTTCGCGCAAGCAATTGCGCCAGACGGACGGGGCGGGCATGGTCCGCCGCCATGCGACAGACCTTCGCACCGATTCTCGCCATTCTTCTCGCGGCCTGCGCCAGTTCGGGCCCCGCGCCGATATCGTCCGGGACGTCAGGCCCGCGCGTACACGGCCGGCCGGCCCCCTCGGGGCGCCTCGATGTCGCCAATGCGCTCGCCAGCGCCGGCGCGTCGAACGCGATCACCACCGCGCAGGCGCGCGCGCTGTTCGGCGCACCCGATGTGGAACGCCACGACGGCGCGGGCGCGATGATGGTCTGGACCACGCCGGGATGCGCCTTCGCGCTCGGATTCGCCAACGACAGACTGAAGATCGTGGAGCCAGGCCCGCGCCGGACGGGGGACCGTGCGCCGAGCGTGCCCGAGTGCCTCGCCGAACTGCGCGCGCGGCCCGCCCCGTGAGCCGGCGTGTCGCCTATCTCACCAGTTCGCGCTGGCGCGGCGGCTTCGTGCCGGACGGCGAACTGCCGGGTCTCGATGCGCCGGATTTCGCCATCCTCGCGCCCGTTGCGGCGAAGCGGGGGATCACGCTGGAAATCCGCCGTTGGGACGCGCCCGGACTTGGCGACGAAGGGTTCGACGCGGCGATCGTGCGCTCGACGTGGGACTACGCCGATCGCGCAGGCGAATTTCTCGACCGCCTGGACGCGCTCGATTGCAGCGGGCTGCGGGTGTTCAATCCGCCGAGCGCGCTGCGCTGGAATGCGCGCAAGACCTATCTCGAAGAGCTTGGCGCCAAGGGCGCGCCGACCATCCCGACAATCTGGTCCGATACGGTCGACGCGACCATCGTCGGCCGCGCGTTCGATGCGTTCGAGGCCGTGGAGCTCGTCGTGAAGCCGCAACTCGGCGCCGGCAGCCGCGACACCATCCGCCTCAGGCGCAATGGCTGGAGCGCGTCCGACCTCGCGCTCGCGCCGCGCGGCGCGGTGATGATCCAGCCGTTCCTCCCAGGCATCGAGACGACGGGCGAGCGGTCATTGTTCTATTTCGGCGGCAAGCCCGCGCACGCGATCCGCAAGCTCCCGGCCGAGGGCAAGTGGTATGCGAACGTCGATGGCGCGCGGTTTGAACGCAGCGAGGCGACGCCTGCGGATCGCGAGGCCGCTGAGCAAGTGCTGTCGCTGGCGCCGGAGGGGCTGCTCTACGCGCGGGTCGATCTCGTCGATGGTCCGGACGGACGCCCGAGGTTGATCGAACTCGAGGCGATCGAGCCCTATCTCTTCTTCGCCTTCGCGCCGGAAGGGGCGGGCTTTTTCGCCGACGCGCTTGTCGCCGCCTTGCGCTGAGCGCCGGTCTTTTCCTTGAACAGGCAGATGTCCTTCACAGGGCACACGAGGCATTTCGGCGTGCGCGCGACGCACACATAGCGGCCATGCAGGATCAGCCAGTGATGCGCGCCGTGCAGGTAGTCCGGCGGCGTGATCTTCATGAGCTGCTTCTCGACGGCGTCGGGCGTTTTCCCCGATGCGAGGCCCGTGCGGTTGGCGACGCGGAACACGTGTGTATCGACGGCGATAGTCGCCTCGCCAAACGCCTCGGCCAGAACGACGTTCGCCGTCTTGCGCCCGACGCCGGGCAGGGCCTCAAGCGCCGCGCGATCATGAGGAACCTCGCCGCCGTGCTTTTCGATGAGCTGTTGCGAGAGTGCGATGACGTTCTTTGCCTTGTTGCGCCACAGGCCGATGGTCTTGATGTGGTTAGCAACGCCCTCTTCGCCGAGCGCGAGCATCTTCTGCGGCGTGTCGGCGATCTGGAACAGCGGCCCCGTCGCGCGGTTCACGCCCTTGTCCGTCGCCTGCGCCGACAGCGCGACCGCCACGACCAGCGTGAACGGATTGAGGTAGTCGAGTTCCGTCTTCGGTTCCGGGCGTGCTTCCGCGAGACGCGCGTAGAGTTCCGTCGCCGCAGCGCGGGTAAGCGTGCGCGCCATCAGTTCGAGGCGAGATGGTTGGACACGTAGAAGGCGATCACGGCGGCGAGCGACGCGGCCATGCTGCCGGCGACGCCAAGCTGTTGGCGACGTTGATCCTCCCGCAGCCTCTTCCAGTTCAGGAAGATCACCGGCAGCAGGAATGCCGTGAGCCCGAAGAACGTCAGGCCTGCGAACACGAGGAAGAGGCCGTATCCGAGCGTGGCGCCGAGACCCTTGTCCTCTTCGGTGTCGGTGGCCATCGCGCCGCGCATGAGCGCGCCGGCGCCGATGAACGCCAGCAACTGCAGATCGCTCACCCACTGCGGAACCGACCAGTGGAACAGCATCCTGAGCGGCGCATAGAGCGTCTCGAAAACCGGCCGCAGGAGCTCCCTGTAGAAGGCGACGAAATCGGCGAACTGCGACACGAGACCGACGTCGAACATCCGCTGCACGAGGCTGATGAGGGCAGGGGCGGACAAAAGTGCGCCCAGCACCCAGAGCATGTGTTCAAACGCCTTCTTCATTGCTTCTCGCCCCGATGGCTGACGCACCCGCTTGCGCCAGACGTATTTCGATCCATCATAGGGCGATGAGCGCACGCTGGGAAACCGTGGCCATCCCGCCCAAGGATACAGGTCCGGCGTACATCGACGCCGTCCTGACGCCGCATCGCTCGCTCTCGGGCAGGGCGTTCCTGCGCGTGCTGTGCGTGTTTTCGGCGATGAACCTGGCGGTGGCGATCTACTGGACGCTGCGCGGCGCGTGGCCGGTGCTGGGATTTCTGGTGCTGGACGTCGCGCTGTTCTGCGTTGCCTTTCACGTGAACTACCGCGCGTCGCGGGCGTTCGAGCGTGTGCGCGTGGCGGCGGACGTTCTGCACGTGACGCGCCAGCCCGCGCATGGCGCGGCGCGGCACTGGGTGGTGAGCCCGGCATGGGCGCGGGTGGAAGATCGTCCGGACGCGGTGCGCATCGCCGCCGGAGATCGCGCCATGCTGGTGGGCGCATTCCTGTCGCCGCCGGAGAGGGGAGACCTCGCGATCGCGCTGCGCGACGCGATTGCGCGCGCGCGGAACGGCAGGCCTCGGGGCTAAAGCCCGAGCACGTCCTGCATCGAATAGAGGCCGGGCTTCTGCGTCGCCGCCCACAGCGCCGCATGCACTGCGCCATGCGCAAACAGCGAACGGTCGCCCGCCACATGCGTGAAGCGCAGCGATTCCGATTCCGCAGCGAAGATCACCTCGTGTTCACCGACAATGCCGCCGCCACGCACGACGGCGAAGCCGATGCCGCCTTCGGTGCGAGAGCCCGTCACGCCTTCGCGCGGCTCCAGCCGCAGGTCGTGCAGGGATTTTCCGCGCCCGGCCGCTGCGGCCTCGCCGAGCATCAGCGCCGTCCCGGACGGTGCATCGACCTTGCGGCGATGGTGGGCCTCAATGATCTCGATGTCCCAGGCGGGGCCGAGCCGCTCGGCGGTCTGACGCACGAGGCCGGCGAGGATGTTCACTCCCAGGCTGAAATTGCCGGAGCGCACGATGGCGAGGCGCTTGCCTGCCTCTGCAATGGCGGCTTCGGTTTCGGCTGTCATGCCGGTGGTGCCGATGATGGCGGCGCGGACGCTCGTTCCATCGAGCGCGGCCAGGGCGGCGCGCGTGGCGTCGGGGGTCGAGAAATCGATCCAGACGTCGGCGTTCCCGGCGGCGCGCGCCACGTCGTCGACGATCGTCACGCCGGGCGCGATGTCCGTACCGACGGCTTCGGAGCCGGCCCGCGCGCTGGCGCCGACGATGGAAACGTCGGCGTGCTGCGAAACCGCCTGAACGAGCGCGGTTCCCATGCGGCCGGCCGCGCCGGCGATCGCGATCCTGATGGTCATGGACGCGGTGGTAGCAGAGTGGCGTCGCTGGAAGAACCCGTCCCCGCGTGCGGCCGGACGGGCCCGCGTGGAAACACGTAGCGCTGGAAGCCGATGAACGTCGCCGCCGCGCCAGCCGCGAGCAGCGCATACGCCGCGTACTTCACCAGCCCGTCGATCTGTGCGGCGTCGATCAGCAGCGCCTTGCCGAAGCCCGCGGTCGCCAGCGCCGCGGACGCGTAGCGCAACGTGGTCGCTTGCCGGAAATAGGCGATGGCGAGGACGGCTGCTGCAGCGACCGCGAGAACGGCGGAGTAGGCGGCATGTTCCGGCGCGAGGATCGGCGCGCCGGCGATTGCGACCGGGTGGAACGTGTGGCGCACGGCGAGGACCGCCCAGCTCACGGTCGCCACGATCGAGGCGGCGCCTGCGGCCTGCGCCACGAATGATGAACCCATGCGGCTGCGCAGCGCCGCGTATCCCGCAAACAGCGCCGCAGGGAGAGCGTACGCGAGCAGGAGCGTGTTGAAGACCGGCGGTCCGACGATGTTCGCGGCGGCCGAGCCCCACCATGGCGCCAGAAGCACCAGCCCCGCGAGTGCGAAGTGCACGAGCGCGGCAAGGAATGTGAGACGTTCGGTCCAGTGCAGCAGCGGTCGTGCCTGTCCGCCGAACCGCCACGCCGAAGCAATGGCGATGAGCATCCAGACGCCCGTATGCGCGCCGGCTTCCCAGAGCGACGTGTAGGGCGCGCCGAGAATGCCGCCGTTCGCGAGATGCCGGATCTCGGCCCACAGGAACGCCAGCACGAGCGCGACGAGCGTGACGCGCAGCACGACGGTCACCTGCCCCAGATAGCCGGCCGGCCCGCCAGCGAAGAGCCGCGCGCCGAGCCACACCGAGATGATCGCGACGATGAATGTGGGCGCGAGCGTGTTGAGCAATGGCGTCGGTTCAACAGGCGCCTGCATCAGCGCAAACGGCGACAGGAGCGCCGCCGTCACGACGGCGAGAACCATCGCGGTCATCCGCGTCGGCGGCAGCGTCAGCCGCTTGTCGAGCCAGGCGAGCGGGATGAGCAGGGCGGCGACGCCAGCCGCGAGGCGCACCTGATCGAGCGCAAAAAACCCCGCCATCGCGGCGCACGCGGCTGCGGCGAGCGCGAACGCTCCGGTCGCCACCGGCGCCTTTGAGGCGCCGCCGACGGCAAGCGCGATGCGATCCAGCGCGAAGGCGTTGAATGCGGCGAGCGCAA
>WRPF01000131.1 GCA_009773335.1 Caulobacteraceae bacterium | reverse complement strand
GTCTTATAGGTGCGACAGCATTGGCTGTTGTGTTTGTGGCTCCGTTGTTTCCGGCGTTTGCGCAGGAGTCCTCGGGTGCGATTGGCGATGGTGCGTCCGACGAGATCATCGTGACGGCGCGCAAGCGCGAGGAGTCGCTGCAGTCTGTGCCGTTGTCGATCACGGCGTTCACCGAGCGGACGATCGAGGCGGCGGGGATCGACAATATCGAGGACATCGCCCAGATGACGCCGGGCTTCACGTTTGCGCCGCTGTTCGGGGGGGCTGCGGCGACGCCGGTGATCCGCGGCCAGTCGACCACGATCGGGGAGCCGAACGTCGGCTTCTTCGTGGACGGGGTGTACCAGTCCTCGCGCGCGATCATGGATGCCTCTCTCGGCGACGACGTGGCGCGGGTGGAGATCGTGAAGGGCCCGCAGAGCGCGCTTTACGGCCGCAACACGTTTGGCGGGGCGGTCAACATCATTTCACGCGCGCCCGCAGATGCGCTTGAGGGCCACATCGAGGCGAGCTACGGCGATTTCAACACCATGAGCCTGCGCGGCTCGATGAGCGGCCCGATCGCCGGCGACAGCCTCCATTTCCGCATCGGCGCGACGCATCGCACGAGCGACGGCTATTTCAATAACGGCCTGACGGGCGGCGATCTCGACACCCGCGAAACGACGGTCATCGCGGGCATGCTGGAAGCGCGCCCGACGGAAAACATCAACATCCGCCTCAGGGTCGCCCATGAAAACACCCACGACGGCGACGACCCGATCCGTTTTGCCGCCAACAACGCCGCGCCCGCCAATCTCACGGGCCCGCCGTTTCCCGCGACCAACCAGATCTTCCGCGGCGAACTGACGGCGCCGGGCGCCTTTGCGGTGACGCCTGGCCACAACGACCGCCAGCTCACCGCCTCGTCGCTGACGGTGAACTGGGATTTCGACAAGGTCGCTTTCACCTCGATCTCGGGCTTCAACGACCTCACCCTCGATAGCGCCGTCGACAACGACTATTCGGCGGTGCGCGCGCGTTATGCGACCTCGGTGGCCGATCTCTACGAGGTCAGCCAGGAAATCCGCCTCGCTTCCACCGGCGAGGGACGCTTCCAGTGGATGGCGGGCGCCTATTACTTCCTGCTGCACAGCGACACGCACCTGGAGGACCGCTGGGCCGCCGACGCGCTTCCGATCGCCTCGAACCTCGCGATCCCCAACGGCGTGCGTCGCCAGCTGCTTGGCGGGCTGATCAACGACCTGACCGAGGAAACCGAGAGCACCTCGGTCTTCGCCCAGGTCAGCTACAACATCACCGACCGCCTGCGCGCCTCGGCGGAAGCGCGCTGGAACAACGAGACCAAGCGCGTCAGCTCCACCGACGCCAGCCAGCTGACGGGCCTTGTCACGGGAACCTATGTCAATTCACGCGATTTCGACAATGTCCTGCCGCGCTTCACGCTCGACTACCAGGCCACCGACGACATCCTGCTCTATGCGAGCGCGGCGCAGGGCGAGAAGGTCGGCGGCTTCAACGTCGTCACCGTCGCCGGAGCCATCCTGCCAGGCGAACGCACGTACAATCCGGAATCGGCGTGGAACTATGAAGTCGGCGCCAAGACCTCCTGGTACGACGGGCGTCTCGTGCTCAACGGCGCGGCCTATTACATCGACTGGTCCGACCAGATCGTGCGCGCCCTCGGCGCCACCTTCGCGACGCTGAACACCAATGCGGGCCAGACCACCGTCAAGGGCGTCGAACTGGAAATGCGCGCCAGGCCCGCAGACGGTCTCGAGATCAGCGCCGGCGTCGCCTACACTGACTCCCACTACGACAAGTACACCTTCGGCACGCTCGCGCTTCTCGGCATGAGCCCCGTGCTCGACGGACGCCGCCTGCAGTATGTGTCGGAGTGGCAGTCCAACCTCGCCGTGCAGTACACCGTGCCCGTCGCCAACGGCGTCGACTGGTTTTCCAGGGCCGACTTCGCCTACCAGTCCGACCAGAGCTCGGTGCAGACCGCCGACGCCTTCACCGGCGCCGCCTCCATCCTCAACCTGCGCACCGGGATCGATTTCAAAAACGTCTCCGTGCGGCTCTTCGCCAACAACGTCACCGAAGAAGACTCCGCCCTCGTCGCCACCTTCATCCCCAGCGCCGCACAGCACCTGCAATGGGCCCAAGGCGCCATCGGCGCGGGACCCATCACCGGACTGCAGGCCTTCGGAGCCGCCGTCACAACACGCCCGCCAAGAACATGGGGGGCCTCGCTCAACGTCAAATTCTAG
>WRPF01000280.1:621-1178 GCA_009773335.1 Caulobacteraceae bacterium | reverse complement strand
CGGCGCGGCGAAGATCGCCGCTTCGACGCGCCCCATCCATTCGCGCCAGCGCATCGCCTGTGGCAGATCGGAAAGATCGGCGTCGAACAGCAAATCCCCGTCGCGCCGCGGCACACGACGGTTTGGCGACGCACTGTCCTGTCGATGCGCCTTCATCGACGGCATGTCGGCATCCTTTTCATGTCACAGTCCGTAGAGCCGAAAATTGGCGCGACCGGAGAGTTCGCGCACGGCGCCAAGCTCAACAAGCCGGTCGAACAAACGACGCGACGCGCGATCGGAAAGACCCGCCGCCTTGGCCGCGCGCGCCGGCGAAACGCAATCATCCGCAAGTAACAGGTCGACGACTCGCGCGGCCTTTTTGGCGCGCAATTTTGGCGCGACGCTCGACAGTATATTGGAACGCCGCGACAGTTCTGCCGCCAGCGCGTAAGCCTCTTGCGCGGCCCGTGCATAGGCGCGCGCGACGCTCAAAGACCAATCGGGATCGCCGGGGTGCGGTCGGCGACCACTTGCGACGCGCATCGACGGATGCGTGATCGTCGTCGCCAACAGCG
>WRPF01000280.1:0-597 GCA_009773335.1 Caulobacteraceae bacterium | reverse complement strand
CGAGCCACAACGCAAAGATTTCCGCGTCGATGTGCGGCGCCTCGTCGAGAATATGTAGCGACGCTGCGCTCACATGCGCCGCGGAATCGAGCGGATTTCCAGCTGTCGAACGCGCGCGCACAAGAACGGCGAGCGCTTCGCAATCGATGTCCGGCGGCAGATCGAGACACTCGGCGGCGGCGCGAATAAAGCGCGCATCGAACCGAGCTGAGCGTGTTGCGAACAGACGCCAAAGGCAATGCAGGCGTCCGCCCGGCGTCGGCGCGGCGTCAAAACCGGCGAGATGCTCGGCGTCACGCAGCGCCCCTTCATCTTCGCGCAGCCGCGCGAGACGCGCGCAGGTCGCGGCGGCTTTGAGGGCGAGACGTTGGCGCAAGCATCCGGCGAAGGCTGGCTCGGCGCCGCCCGCGCCGGCGCGCAAAATCTGGTCGAGCAACGCGAGCCCTGCGCCGGCGAAAAACTGCGCGTCACCCGCGCCGCCAAGCGCGTCGCCAAACGCGTCGCCAAACTCGTCTTGCCGCCGGTCTTGCGCACGGGCGTCGCCTTTCGCCCAACGCGGCAGCGGCTGTATTTGCGGGCTATTTCTGTAGTGGTGCG
>WRPF01000130.1 GCA_009773335.1 Caulobacteraceae bacterium | reverse complement strand
GGCCCATCGTGCTGATGCAAGGTAGAGGCGTCCTGGCGGAGGCCGTCGCCCCGCGCCTCAATCGCATCGGCGTCATGCTGCCCTATACGCCGCTTCATCATCTTCTTTTCCATGCGGCGGCGGGCGCGCCCGGGGCGTGCTCATGGCGCGACGCGCCGCAGGAACTCGTGCTCGTCGCGACAAGCGCCAATTCCGGCGGCGATCCGCTGGTGACGGACAATGAGGAGGCGCAGGAGCGCCTCGCCGCCATCGCCGATCTGATCGTGACGCATGATCGCGAGATTGTGACGCGCATCGACGATTCGGTCATGAGCGTCGTCGCTGGCGCGCCGGCCTTTTTGCGCCGCGCGCGCGGCTTCGCGCCCGAGCCGATCGAACTTAGCGGAGACGGCCCCTGTGTTGTGGCCGCTGGCGCGCATCTTAAGGCGACGATCACGGTGACGCGCGGCCGCGAGGCTTTCGTCTCGCAGCATATCGGCGATCTCTCGAACGCCGCGACGGGGCGTTTCTATCGCGAGACGGCGCAGCGGCTCATCGAGCTTCTTGACGTGACGCCGCAGCTTGTCGCCTGCGATCTCCATCCCGATTATCATTCGACGCGCTGGGCCGAAGAGTTGGGATTGCCGCTCGTTCGCGCGCAACATCACGCGGCGCATCTCGCCGCCATTCTCGCGGAGCATCGCATCGAGGCGCCCGCGCTCGGTCTCGCGCTCGACGGACATGGGCTTGGCGACGCCGGGCAATCCTGGGGCGGCGAATTGATGCGCATCGAGGGCGCGTCCTGGCGACGTCTGGGAGGACTCGCGCCGTTGCCTGCGCCGGGCGGCGACCGCGCCGCGCGCGAGCCCTGGCGGATGGGACTCGGCGCGCTCGCGAAGCTCGGACGTCTCGACGCCGCGGCGCGACTCTTCGCGCATGAGCCGCGCGCGCTGGAGATGGCGAGCCTTATCGCGCAAGGATATGCGCCGCCCGTGACGAGCAGCATGGGCCGCCTTTTCGACGCCGCTGCGGCTCTCCTGGGACTCTCGACGCGGCAGCATTATGAAGCGCAGGCGGCGATGGAGATGGAGGCGCTTGTCATCACGCCGCGCGCGATGGAGGAGGGCTTCCTCATTAACGGCGATCAACTCGACTTTCTGCCGCTTCTTGGCGCGCTCGCCGACCGGCGCATGAGCCTTCGCGAAGGCGCGGAGTTTTTTCACGGCGCGCTGATCGAAGGGCTTGCGCAATTCGTCGTGAAGTTCTCGACAGAGCGGCGGCTCGATATGATCGCGCTTGGCGGCGGCTGCATGATGAATCATGTTCTTGCCGAAGGGCTGATGGAACGGCTGAAAAGCCTCGGTCTACGGCCTCTGCTCGCACGAAAGCTGCCGCCGAACGACGGCGGCCTCTCGCTGGGGCAGGCGGCGATCGCGCGCGCCCGCGCGCAATCCGGCAATTTCCAGGATCTCGCCCAATGTGTCTAGCGATTCCCGCGCAAGTGATGGAGCTTCTCGGCGACGGCATGGCCCGCGTCGATATGGGCGGCGTGTCCAAGGCCATCAGCATCGCGCTCGTCGAACGCGTGAAGATCGGCGACTTCGTCGTTGTTCACGTCGGCTACGCCCTGTCGAGGATCGATGCAGAGGAGGCCGAACTCACCCTGGCGCTTTTGCGCGAGGCCGCGGCGATGGAGACGCCGTCATGAGATATGTGGATGAATATCGCGATCCCGAACTCGCGAAGGGCGTCGCGGCGAGGATCGCCGCCGAGGTCGATGCGGCGAGAAGCTACCGTTTCATGGAATTTTGCGGCGGCCACACGCATGCGATCTCGCGCTATGGCGTCGAGGATTTGCTCCCGCCAAACGTGGCGATGATCCATGGTCCGGGATGCCCGGTCTGCGTCCTGCCGGTGGGGCGCATTGACGACGCGATCAGGCTCGCGTCCGATCCGCGCGTGACGCTTTGCACTTACGCCGATCTGATGCGCGTGCCGGCGTCTCGCGGCGCGAGTCTATTGAAAGCGCGCGCGGCGGGCGCCGACATCCGCATGGTCTATTCCACGCTCGACACTCTGCGCATTGCCGAGGCGGAGCCCGACCGCGAAGTGGTGTTTCTCGCCATTGGCTTCGAGACCACGACGCCGCCGACGGCGCTCGCGATCAAGCAAGCCAAGGCGAAAGGGCTGCGCAATTTCTCCGTCTTCTGCAATCATGTGCTGACGCCCATCGCCATGCGTGCGATATTGGCGGGCGAGAGCGATAAGGCGACGGCGCTGGATGGGATCGTCGGCCCCGCCC
>WRPF01000054.1 GCA_009773335.1 Caulobacteraceae bacterium | reverse complement strand
GGGGACGGTCACCATTTTCGTTGCCGACACCAGCTTCTTTCGATTGGCCACAGTATCACCTCACCGGTATCGCTGCAAAAAGCGACCGTCCCCATTTGAGGGCGTTACAGATGCTGCCCTTAGGGAGAGGATGCTTGCCGCCGGGTTCGATCCGGCCGTCATGCAAGGAGCTTCGCCTAGCACTACTATCCGTTTCGGGGATTTGTTCGTAGCTGATTCAGGGATGGCCTTCAAAAAATGGGGTGTATTGGAAACGCGGGTGGCTACGATAACCAAGGCGATGGAGTTAGAGCGTGCAGGCTATCGAGTAGCGTTTGAAGCCCGTTTCCCAGGATCGTACAAAGGCAAGTACCGTTGGGCAGATATTTTGGCAACTCGAGGCAGTGAGCGACGAATCTTCGAATTTGAGACGAAGCCGACGGATCGGCTCGTGCTTTCACGGCAGCAAAGACTTCAGCAGAGCACCGGAATTCCCGTCGAGATTGTGCCGGTAGTTAGAGCTGGGCATTAATGGGTGCCGCTGATAGGGTTAAGCGCATGTACGAAGATATCTACTACGTAGCGAACATTGAGGACGAAGAGAACTTTCGATCCGAACTGTGGCGCATTGGGCTTTGCGTGCTACCGGAAAGGCCGGGTGGTCAGGTCAGTCTTTCGCCAAGTGCCATCAATGCCGATCATCTTAGGTTGCTTTCACTGCGACCGATTGAACAGGTAGTGGCGTCGGACACGCTCCCCTATCCCCACTATTCGCCTGCTGCTCAACCGCTGATCGAATGGGAGCCTCCAAAGCTCAATGGAAAGGTTTTGATCGCTGCCCACCTCCGATACCATGCCTACATGCTGAAGAAGGGGCCTGAGTACGCCGAGATCGGCAAGGCCTTCACGCAGATCAAGGCTTGGCTGAAAGCGCATTGGGAGCCGATCAATCAATTCGACTTCATGGGTCCGGGCGCTGCGCGGCTGATCAACGAAGAGGGCTATACCTGGTCCGCGTTTGATCCGGCGCAGACGAAAGTCGAGACCGTACGGGCAGACGGGATGACCGAAGAACTCGGCTACGATCAGTGGATGAAGACTGAGCAGGATCGCTAGGCCTTCGATGAACTCCAATTGAAGAAGTTCGCCCCGAAAAAAGAAGACACTGTGTAGTGCAAGATAAAGGGCACCGTGCGCGGCACCCTAAGTGCTTGTTATCCCCGCCACGAGTCACCGCCGCGCGGAATAGGGGGAAAGCCGCGCCTGCTTTCCCCCACGTCGCGCGCCGCGCGCCCATGCGCGCCATGAACGGCGGTGAAATCAATCCGGCTGGGTCTGATCTCGGTTTATACTGGACGTCCCATCACACCGGAGACGCAGGCAATGACAACGATCGCCCATTCAAAATCGACGCGGAGACCTTCACCGCCCGTGCAGTGGCCATGAAGTGACGCTGACGCCTGTCATCGCCTGCTGAGGCACGCCAACGCCTGTCATCGCACGCTATCGCCTGTAAAAAAGATTTCCACATAGCTGCTGAAGGCAGAGACGCAGGACGCGCAGCCGCGCACGCTGACCTACACCAACGACGCCTACGGTCAGGTGATGGTGCGCGAGGAGGCGCTGCGGCCGGGCACGCCGCGGGAGACGCTCGGGCCGCGCCAGCTCTATTATTATTTCAACGGCCACCGCATCGGCGATGTGGGCAATGACGGGCCGTCGCGGGCCGACTACGCGCAGGCGCTGGCGCGGGATCTGAACGCGCGGCCGACGGCGGGGTTCCGGTATGGGCGCGCGGGGACGGTCACCATTTTCGTTGCCGACACCAGCTTCTTTCGATTGGCCACAGTATCACCTCACCGGTATCGCTGCAAAAAGCGACCGTCCCCATTTGACATCCTGCAGAGCGTCGACATTGATCCCATAGGCGGCGTCGAAAATCTCACCTGGGCTTCCAATCCCTTCACGGGCATGCACACGACGGCGCCCCTGCGGGCGGTGGTGACAGACTTGCGGGCGTTGGGGCCAAATCCAACCTACCGCCAAGTTGTCACAGTCTTGAGCAAGCACGGGGGCGAGGCGCAGGGGCGCAGCCTGTATGCGGGGCAGTAGCTAGAATTTGAGGAGCGAAATAGCGATGGAGATAACGTTCTTTCCGGCGCTTGGTGACGCCATCATGGACGGAGATTTGGGCGCGGTAACAACCCTGCTCGCCGAACACCCTGAAACGCTGCACTATGAAACGCCGTTTGGCAGCTGGCTCGATCTGGCGGCGAGCGAAGGGCGGTTGGAGATCGTCCGCCATCTGGTGGAGCAAGGGCTGGACGTCAATCGGCTCAACCATCATGATAACTTTCCGATCTGCTGTGCGGCCGACAGCGGCGATCCCGCCGTGGTGGCCTACCTGCTCGAACATGGCGCGCGGGCGGATCTTCGCGGTCCAAACGAATCCTCCAATCCGATGTTCGCGACCATCCGCAGCAAATCGCCGGCGGTCGCGCGGCTGCTCCTGGATCATGGTCTGGACGCGACCATCGAATACGCCAACGGCAAGAACGTCGCGAATTTCGCGCTGCTGCATGGTGCGCCGGAGGTGGCTGCGGTCATCGCCGCGCATCTGGCCGGCGGCGATCCGGCGAAGACGGCGGAAATCCTGACGCAGGCGCAAGCGGTGGCGGACCGTCAAGGCAAACCGCAACCGGTGCGCATCCTGCCGACGCTCGACGATCTGGCCGGGGAATAAGCGCTTATTTCGGTGAGGCGGGGGCCGCGAATATTATGTCGGCCGAGCCAGTGCAGCGGAATAGAGCGCTGCGTCTTCGCATTTGGTCCTGATCGCTCGCCTATAAACAGAAATCCCAAACAAAATTCGCCTTGAGAGCAAAAGCACGGTGTAGGGCAAGATAAAGGACACCGTGTACGGTGTCCAATGGGCGTGTACGCCGCCCGGCTTTGATGAAATATCTTGACGCGGGCCCGGGTGTCCTCGCGCGCGCGGGTCGCCCGGCCCATAAGACCAAGCGTGCCGCGCAGGCCCGCCTGAAAGACAAGGGCCCCGACGATTGTCGAGGCCCCTGAAGGCGGGTTTCCGGGGGCGTCAGGGACGGCTACGGGTAGGGCTGGCCGTTTTCGTAAAAGTACCGTCCAGTGCCTGGATCGTAGAAGTAATAACGCCGGCTGCGTTCGTCGTAGCGTTCGCGGCGATTGTTCGGCGCCTGCGTCGAGGGCGTTGTCGCCGCGCCGACGACAGCGCCGCCGATGGCGCCGATGGCCGCGCCGCGGCCGGCATCGCCATCGCCGACATTGTTGCCGATGGCGGCGCCTGCAACCCCGCCGATGACGGCGCCGGTCGCTGCGCGCGTCCCGGGATTTGTGCCGCAGGCGACGGTCAACGCCGCGAGCGCGAATATTGCGATGTATGTTTTCATCTGGATCTCCGGGGAGGACAGGCGCCCCTTCCAAGGACGGAACGCCCGACCACGTGGGAGGTTCCGGGGATGCTACGACAATGCGAAATCAGACTGCCGGCGGGCTTTTCCGGACGACACTCAACAGCACGCTCGCCGCGAACAGCACGATGAACACCATGAAGATGACCCTGGCGATGCCGGCCGACGCAGCGGCGATGCCGCCGAAACCGAGAACGCCAGCGATGATGGCGATCACCAGGAAGACGAGTGTGTAGCGCAGCATTTCAGGTCTCCCGATGATCCTGCAGAACCGTGTCTGCGGGACCGTTGTGGAACCAACGCCGGCGATGGCGCTCGGTTCCAAAACGTCCCGAAGTCGCCGCCTGGTTCACGGGTTCGGCGTCGACGGGGAACTTTCGACCGGGTCACTGGCTTCCTGTTCCGCGCAACAGGGAGATCGCATATGAACTGGCTGAGCAGAATTATTCACGGGCCAAGCGTGGACAATGAGGCCGCTGACGCGATCACGGAGCACCGTGCCTGCGGTCTGGCCGTGTCGACGATCCTTGAGGCGACGGGCTCCTCGATACCAGTGCTGAAACATGACGACAGACCGGATGCGTTCTCCGGGTCCCGGACTTTCAATCTCGTTGCGGTGGACGCCGATGAAAATGCCGAACTTCGATGAAAAGTTGCGTAGTCCGGAGACGGCCTACGAAACGCCGCTTCAGGTCGTTCACGACAACGCCCTGTCCACGGACGAGAAGCGCCGGGTGCTCGACGCCTGGCGGCGCGACGCCGAAGGGCTCGCGGAGGCAGCCAACGAGGGGATGGCGGGCGGAGAGCCGTCGCGTTTGCGCGAGGTTGCGTTGGCGCAGGGCCTCCTCGACCCACCGCCTGCTGTTTGAATTGCCGCGGACCCGTCGATGCGTGATGATTCGCTATTGCATCGGATAGAGCGCAAGGTGCCGACCAATCCGAAATTATGTGAGGTGTCGGCAGGCGGGATGACCAGAAGCGTCGAGTTCGACCATGATCTGGCGCAGGCGATCGTCGATACGATCCGGGAACCGCTTCTGGTGCTGGACGCAGACTAGTGCGTGATCGCCGCCAGCCGCTCCTACTACACGCACTTTGGCGGCGATCACCTTGACACGACGGGCCATTCGCTCTTCACGCTCGGCGATGGCCAGTGGGACATTCCCGCGCTGCGCACGCTGTTGACGGGGATCACGGGCGGGCAGGCTCCGATGGAGGCGTTCAACGTCGAACTGAACTGGCCGGACCTCAGTCGGCGCGACATGATCCTGAACGCGCGCAAGGTGTTCTACGCGGAGGGGCGCCATACCTCGATCCTGCTGGCCATCGAAGACATCACCGAGCGCCGCGCGGTGGAGCGGCACAGGGACCAGCTGCTCGTGGAAAAAGACCTGCTGTTGCAGGAGATGCAGCATCGGGTGGCCAACAGCCTGCAGATCATCGCCAGCATCCTGTTGCTGAAGGCCCGCAGCGTCACGTCGGAGGAAACGCGCGAGCATCTGCGCGACGCCCACAAGCGCGTACTTGCGGTTGCGGCGGTCCAGCAGCATCTCCAGGCGACGCTTGGCGTCGCGACGATCGAGCTGCGTTCCTACCTTACACAGCTGTGTACGAGCCTCGGTGACTCGATGATCGGCGAAGGGCAGGCGATCCGGGTGGACGTGCGTGCGAGCGAGGGACGGATGAGTTCCACCGACGCCGTCAGCATCGGGCTGATCGTCACGGAACTGATGATCAATGCGCTGAAGCATGCGTTTCCCGTCGACCACAAGGGAAGCTTCGTTGCGGTGGTCTACGAGACGATCGGACCGGACTGGCGCCTGACGGTCTCCGACAACGGGATCGGCAAGCCCAACGGCAGCGCGACACCCGTGAAAGTCGGCCTTGGCACCAGCATCGTCGCCGCGCTCGCCGAGCAGATGCAGGCGCGCATCGAGACCGTCGCCAACGCAAACGGCACGTCCGTCGCCATCACGCACGCGGAGTTTGGTGGCGTGCTCGCGGCGGCTTGAGCCGGCGGAAATCCCTGCGAAGAAACACTTTGATGTTGCGGAGGGCCGTTTCAGCGCCTGACGTGGTCTACATCGCGGCGGTTGAACTGAAGAAGAGCGCCTGGCTGACCGCCGCGCGCACGGTATCCTCCGCATAGGGCTTGGCGATGAGGAATGTGGGCTCCGGGCGCTCGCCGGTCAGCAGGCGGTCGGGGAACGCTGTGATGAAAATCACGGGCACGGAGACGCGCGACAGGATTTCGCTCACCGCTTCGATCCCGGAAGACCCGTCGGCGAGATGGATGTCGGCAAGGATGAGGTCCGGTCCGTGAACTCCAGCCGCCGCGACCGCCCGTGCGGCGGTATCTGCTGTGGCGACGACGGTATGCCCGAGCTGGGAGACGATATCGCGCAGATCCATGGCGATCAGCACTTCGTCCTCGATGATCAGCACGCGGGCGTGTGTCTGTCGCGCGATTTCCGCCCGCGCTTCGGTGACAAGCGCCTCGATCGCGGCAACATCGGCGCCGAAAATTCTTGCCGCTTCCGCCGTGCTGAAACCCTCAACGGTTGTCAGCAGCAGAGCCTGGCGCCCGCGCGGCGTGAGCGCCGCCAGACGTTCCTGGGCCTTGGCCGCAGCGCCGGTCTCGTCGCTTGGCCCCGGCTCCACATGTCCGTTCGTCCATATTGTGTAGAAGACGTGATAGAGCGCCACACGCTCGGGAAGGTCGGGGTCGAGCGCTTCGTCGCTGGCGATCAGCGCCCGCAGTGTGGCGGCCACGTAGGCGTCGCCGCTCGTCTGGGAGCCGGTCAATGCGCGGGCATAGCGGCGCAGCAGCGGCAGATGCGCGGCGATGGAGTGAGGTGTCGTCATGCTGGACTCCGTGAAGCGCAAGGCGGCGTGACCTGCCGGAACATAGGGAGCGGCGGCGGCGTAGTGTCCCCGGCGATTGTGCTCAATGCGTTCAACCCCGAGCACAACACAAAGGTTCCATCGAGAGGGAACAAATTCGCTTGAGCGCGCGTTTCGACGATTGCAGCTATTCCCAGTCGCATAAAGGGCGCATGTCATGGACCCGCGCAACGTCAATCCGGAGATCTCGATTTTGGGAGACAAACCAACCCGCGATCGCGGACAGGGCGGGCGCAACTTTTCCGCGCACGTCGAATACAATCCCGACCCCATCACGCGAAACTTGCGGCGCGTCTACGACGAGGTCGCCGCCGAGCCCATTCCTGCCGATCTGAAGCAGCTCCTCGATGAGCTGGAAGGTCTGAAGGAGCGCGATCCAGATGCATGACATCGCGCAGACGCCCGCAGCGCCGGTCGCGTTTGACTTCAAGCGAGACCTCGTCGCCATGCTTCCGCATCTTCGGAACTTCGCCCGGTCTCTGGCGCGCAATCCGGCGCGCGCCGACGATCTGGTCCAGGACTGCATCGTCAAGGCGCTGGCGAACATTCACCGCTTCGACCCTGAAACGCGCCTGAGACCGTGGTTGTTCACCATCCTTCGCAACACGTTTTACTCCGACATTCGCAAGCGTCGTCGGGAGGTCGAGGACGTGGACGGCGCGTACGCCGCCCGGCTGAGCGATCCGCCCCGGCAGAACGGCAAGCTCGATTTCGAGGACTTCAAGGTCGCCTTTGCGAAATTGCCGCTGGAACAGCGCGAGGCGCTGACCCTGGTGGGTGCGTCTGGCTGCTCTTACATCGAAGCGGCCAGCGTCTGCGGCTGCGCCGTCGGAACGATCAAAAGCAGGGTCAACCGGGGACGTCGCCGCCTGCAGGCCGTATTTGATGGAAACGATGCGCCCGAGGGAGATGACTCGGATTCCGGGCGGCAGTCCGGCGAGCCTGTGGCCCGCGTCTGGTGACGCGCTGGAAGGCGGCGAAGGCCCGTCGAAATCTCATGCCCTGGCGCTCGTTGCGCGGGCGCGTGGCGCTGATTCTTGGCGCAACGCTGGCGCCCAGCGGGTTGCAGGCCCTTCATGCCGGCGAAGTCACACCGGTCACGCTGTGGCTGGTTGCGGCGATCGCCGCGTCGGCGAGCGCACACGTATTTGTAGCCCGTCCGCTGCTGTCGCTTGAGGGCGCCGCCAACGCCTACGCGCGCGGTGAGACGCCCCAGATCGTCGAGGCGTCCGACGACCCGCCGTCGGAACTCGTTTCCCTGCGAAATTCGCTTCTGGTGATGGCCGGCGCGATCCGCGGCCGGGAGGAACGCGTCGCCCTGGCACTCAAGGAGCAGCGTGTGTTGCTGCGTGAGGTCAATCACCGGGTGATGAACAATCTGCAGGTTGTGCTGAGCATCCTGTCCATTCAGGCGCGCGACTCGGACAATGAAGATCAAAAATTGGCCTTGGCCCGCGCGAGGGCGCGCGTCCAGCTCCTGGCGCTGACTCAAAGCCAGATCTACGCCTCGGGGGAGGTGCATGACGTCCGCCTCGATCAGCTTGTCGCCGAAATCGGACGCGCAGCGATCGGCGCGCGCGGCGAGATCATCGACCTTGCGCTCGCGCTGGCGCCGGTCCGTGTCTCTGTAGATCTTGCGGCGCCCATGGCGTTTCTTATCGCCGAGTGCCTGACGGCCACCGTGGAGCGCGCGCGCGCAGATACGCGGACGACGATTGCCTTGTCCTTGCTGGAGCAGGATGATGGCATGGTGGTCTTGTCGATTTCATCCTCGGATGCGGGCGACACGCGAGTGGCGTCCCTCTCAGGACGCCGCCTGATCCTTGATCTGGCGCGAGAACTCGGCGCGACCGTGTCTCAGGATCCCGATCAGCCCCTGACGACACGCCTCACCCTGCCTGCCGCAGACCGTGAAGGAGCTGTGCAAGGATGACGCTTTCGCGGAACTGGTCTGGGCGCTGAATCGTTTCCAGACCGGGAGCCGATCGCCCCCTATTTTTTACATGGAGATTTTCATGAACTGGACGCAGGTCGAAGGAAAATGGGATCAGGTCAAGGGAGCCGCGCAAAAGCAGTGGGGCCTCCTGACCGACGATGACATCGCCGTGGCGCGTGGCGGTCGCGACGAGTTTGTCGGCCGCCTGAAGGAGCGCTACGGGCTGGTCAAGGAAGACGCCGAAAAACAGTTTGACGAGTTCATCGGGCGCCACAGCTGACGCCTTCCGCCTGGATCAGACGAAGGGCGCTGCATCTCGTATGCAGCGCCCTCGCATTCGACGACGGACGGTTGCACTTGCGCTCGTGACGCCCCACTTGCGGATTGTGGCCTCTGCTGCCGCAGTCGATCGCTTCGACACACGGTTGCGCGGAGTCACGTCGATGAACAATTTGAATCGCATTGCATTCATCGGGAACTCGCTTCCCCGTCGATGCGGGATCGCGACATTCACAACTGATCTTCAACAGGCCGTGTCCCAGTCGCGGCCCGATATCGAAACGTCCGTCCTCGCCATGACCGATCATGGGCAGACATACGCGTACCCGAAGAGCGTGGGCCGCCAGGTGCGGGACGACATCTTGTCCGACTATGTCGACGCAGCGGATTGGCTGAACCGGGGGAAGTTCGACATCGTCTGCCTGCAGCATGAGTTCGGCATCTTTGGAGGCGAGGCGGGGCGCAACGTGCTTGCGTTGCTGTCGCGACTGAAAATGCCGATTGTCACGACCTTTCACACCGTGCTCGCGGATCCGTCCTCGCTGCAGCGGGACATGGTGGAGCAGATATCGACCGCGTCGTCCGGGATCGTCCTGATGGCGGAAAAGGGCCGCCAGTTGATGCAGACGGTCTACCAGACGCCGACCGACAAGATTGAAGTCATTCCACACGGCATCCCGGATGTGGCGTATGCAGAACCACACGAGGCGAAGGTGCGTCGCGGCTTCGCAGGAAAGTCCGTCATCCTGACGTTTGGTCTCCTGTCGCCCAACAAGGGTATCGAAGTCATGATCGATGCGATGCCGTCGATCATCGCCGATTGCCCGGATGCAATCTACGTGGTGCTGGGTGCGACGCATCCCAATCTCGTGCGTCGTGAGGGCGAGGCCTACCGCGAACGTCTTGTTGCGCGCGCAAAGGAACTCGGCGTTCGTGATCAGGTGATATTTCTCGATCAGTTCGTCGATCGCGAAACCCTTCTCGACTTCATTTCGATGTGCGATGTGTACGTGACGCCTTACCTTTCCGAGGCGCAGATGACGTCAGGCACGCTGGCCTACAGTTTCGGGCTCGGCAAGGCTGTGGTGTCGACGCCATACTGGCATGCCCGGGAATTGCTGGCGGATGGACGAGGGATTCTGGTGCCTTTCGGTGACTCGGCGGCGATCGGCAAGGAGATACGTGACCTGCTGATCGACCCCGCGCGTCGCGAAGCGATGCGCGCGCGCGCCTATCAGTGCAGTCGTTCCATGACCTGGGCGCGCACGGCGGATGCCTATGCAGCGACTTTCTCGGATGTGATCGACAAAAGCCGCCTGCGTGTGCTCGCGAGATCGTGGCGAAAGGCGCCTGTCCGCGCCACGGCGGAGCCTCCCGAGATGCGCTTCAACCACTTGCTGTCCATGTGTGACAGCGTGGGGCTGTATCAGCACGCTGTGCATTGCGTACCTGATCGTGCGCACGGGTATTGCGTCGATGACAATGCGCGCGCGTTGCTGCTCGCGTGCGCGCTTGGCGTTTCCGGTGAACAGCACCTTCCGGAAAAGCTCAGTGCGCAGTTTTCCGCGTTTGTTCAGCACGCCTGGAATCCCGATCGCAGGCGGTTCCGCAACTTCATGTCGTTCGACCGGCGCTGGCTCGAGGACTGCGGGTCGGAAGACAGTCACGGGCGGACCGTGTGGGCATTGGGCGTATGCGCCCGCGATGACGTGAGTGTATCGCGTCGAGGCTGGGCAAGCGCGCTGTTCGCGGAAGCGTCGCCGGTCGTGGACAGTTTCCAATCCCCCCGGGCGTTGGCCTTCGCGTTGCTGGGCCTCGACGCCTATTGCGGCGCGCACGCCGACGACCTGGATGCCCAGCGACTTCGCACTCGTCTGGCTGACAGGCTGATGGTCGTCCTCGCGGCGGTTGAGAGCGGGGACTGGACCTGGTTCGAGGAAGGGCTTTCGTACGACAACGCCCGGTTGCCGCAGGCGTTGCTCGTGACGGGTTTGGCGTGTAGACGGCCTGCCTATGTCGATGCAGGTCTTCGATCGCTACGCTGGCTCATGTCGATGCAGAAGAATCCCGAGGGGCAATTTCGACCTGTCGGATCGGGGAGCTTCGGCGATAGCCGCGCCGCACCGAGGGCGTTCGATCAACAACCGCTTGAGGCGACCGCAACGATCTCCGCGTGCCTTGCCGCGTGGCGCGCCGATGGCGATGTCGCCTGGAAGACCGAGGCCAAACGCGCCTTCGACTGGTTCCTGGGCGCCAACGATCTGGGCATCTCACTCGTCGATCCGGGCACGGGCAGCTGCCGTGATGGCTTGCATCCCGATCGCGCCAACGAAAACCGGGGCGGAGAGTCAGTTGTCTCTTACCTGTTCAGCCTCGCCGAGATCCGGCAACTCGTGCGCGTCAGCGATGATCGTCCTCTCCATGAGCCATTGGCATCCTTACAGCGCGCCTGAGCGTCGCACTTTTTTTAAAACGAGGCGAAATTGTCCGACGCAACCTTCCTGAAACGCCAGGCGCTTTATCTGCGGCCTGATCCTGCCCGTGTCGTCGTGCGTCCGTTCAAGCCGACGACCGAGCCGCGTGATCTAAATCCAACGGATAAAAATCGCGCAAACCATGTCGTGGATCGCGTGTTGGCGCTTGACGATGTGACCGCCGCAAGCTTGCTCGCGGATGTGGTTGAGAACTTTGTCGGCAGGCACCGCGACCTTCTGGCGGTGTTTGAGGCGCGGGCGGGCGAAATGGAGGAGGCGCTTCAGGCGCACAAGAAGTTTTCGCAGGTGCAGCGCCAACTTGTCGGCGCATATTTCATGCACGAGTATTCTTTCGAGGCTGCGGCTCTCTTCAATCCAAGCATCGTGGCGCATCCAGATCAGTCCGGCGCGCCCGCGGGCGGGCGCCGCTTTATCTTGAGTCTCCGGGCGGTCGGCGAAGGTCATGTGTCGTCGCTCACCTTCCGGTCAGGCGTCATCACCGCAGAGGGGCAGGTGTCTGTGGACCCCACGACCCGCTTCGCATGGATCCCGCGGGTCGTGTCGCGCACGTCCGGACCGGCGGGAGACACCATCGACCTTGCGTTCCATCCCGGGCAGGACATCAGCGAGCATGTGATCTTTCCGATCACTGACGCGCAGTCCAACGGCATCGAGGACGCGCGCTTTGTGGAGTTCGATGACGACGGCAAACGGATCTACTACGCGACATTCACCGCCTACAGTGGCAGGGCGATCCGCTCGGAGCTGATCGAGACAACCGATTTCGTCTCGTTCCGGATGACGCCGCTCTCGGGAAGCGCCTCGCGCAACAAGGGCATGGCGCTGTTTCCAAGGCGTCTGAACGGCGCGTACGTCATGGTTGGCCGGCAGGACAATGAAAACCTTCACCTGATCACCTCCGACCGCATGGATCACTGGGAGGGCGGCCAGGTTTTCCTGCAACCGAAATTCCCATGGGAGTTCATGCAGATCGGTAACTGCGGCGCGCCGATCGAACTGGATGAAGGCTGGCTGCTGCTGACCCACGGCGTTGGCCCGGTGCGCAGATATTCGATTGGCGCAGTGCTGCTCGACAAGAGGGATCCTGCGAAGGTTCTCGCGCGGTCACGCGAGCCGCTTGTGCGCCCAATCCCGTCCGAGCGCGAAGGGTACGTGCCCAATGTGGTGTATACCTGCGGCGCCATGCGCCACAACGGGCGGATCATTCTGCCCTATGCAGTGTCCGACACGTTCTCGAACTTCGCGACCATACCTATCGCGAGGTTGCTCAAGACACTGGAGGGCGTTTGAGAGATGGAATCTTCGCGACCCCTGAGCGGAGATTGCCTGCTGGCGGCCCTAGATCTCGGTTTGGCGCGCTTTGCTCGATATCAACAGCGGCGCGCGGGTTGGGGTGATGCCGACCTCCACAAAGTCTGGACCCGCAGTTTCGTCGATCCCGGTCGTCGCCTTGCCGAGAGGCGCGACATAGACTTCGCCGAAGACGCCCTTGCTCCGCAAAGCGGAAAGTATGACGACGCTGCGCGCGGATGCGCGACGTCTGTCTGCTGGGCTGGCTATCTGATGGGGATCGGCGGCGAGCTGGAATTGAACGCCGTCGCACGCCGCGACGTGGCGCGACGCGCTGTCGATCACGTCGCCTGCCTCGCGATTTAGGTGTGAAGAGCCAGGCTCGAAGTAGATCCGGAAAGTGACGGGCTGGCACCTGACGAAGGCGCCGGAGTCAGCCGGGTGCGGTGTTTGCGCCAGTTCATGCGACGTCAGGTGCTGATTGCGCCCAAACGCGAGAGTAGCGCCGCCCATAGCGCCGACGGCGATCGCTGCCGCAATGATCCGATGAAACATGCCCGCCTCCTTCGACATCGTTGGCCGATCCGGCCATTCGAGAGGTTAACGTTTGAAGGATTGGCGGGGTTCCGCACCGCCTCAGGCCTGAACGCGCGTGTGAACGCCTTCGCCGTCCCGTATCGTGTCTGCGATCCCGCGAAACACCTGACTCGATGTCCGTGAAACCGGGTGCAGCCCGACCGGCAGAAATTGTGAAGCGTCAGAAAGCCGGTTCAGATGGCGGAAAGCAATCCTCAGGGCTGAATTCCTGACAGTTCACAGTACGGGCGGTCCGCTTCTCAGCATCGCGTCGAAATGCGCGACCGTGCGCTCAAGGCCCGTGTGCAGCGGCGTGGACGGAGTCCAGCCCAACGCATCGCGCGCCCTGTCGATGACGGGCATGCGCTGTCGCGGATCGTCCTCGGGCGAGGGCAGGTGGACGAGCTTGCTGCGCGCGCCGGTGAGTTCGATCACGAGTTCGGCGAGTTCGAGCATCGTAGTCTCGACGGGATTGCCGAGATTGATTGGGCCGGTCTCCGGCTCAGGCGTCTCCATGAGACGCAGAAGGCCATCGACCATGTCGTCCACATAGCAGAAGGCCCGCGTCTGGCGGCCGTCGCCATAGATGGTGATCGGCGCGCCGCGCAGGGCCTGCACGATGAAGTTCGACACGACGCGACCGTCGTTGGGCTGCATGCGGGGTCCGTAAGTGTTGAAGATTCGCGCCACGCGGATCTCCAGGCCGTGCTGCCGGCGATAGTCGAAGAAGAGCGTCTCGGCGCAGCGTTTGCCCTCGTCATAACAGGCGCGTGGGCCGATCGTGTTGACGTTGCCCCAGTATGTTTCCGGCTGCGGATGCACGGCGGGATCGCCGTACACTTCCGACGTCGAGGCCTGCAGCACGCGTGCGCCTGCCGCGAGCGCAAGATCGAGCATGTTGATTGCGCCGAGCACACTCGTGCGTGTCGTCTGCACGGGATGGCGCTGGTAGTGCACGGGAGAGGCAGGACAGGCGAGATTGTAGATCCGGTCGACCTCTATCGTCGTCGGCTGGCAGACATCCTGGTGCAGGAATGCGAACGCAGGATGATCGCGCAGATGCGCAATATTCGCTTCCGCGCCTGTGTAGAGATTGTCCAGACACATGACGGCATCGCCGCGGGCGATGAGGCGTTCGCAGAGGTGCGATCCGATGAAACCGGCGCCGCCCGTCACCAGCACTCGCTTGCAGTTCGCCATGCCTGTCTCCCCACGCGGTCGCGCCGCTGTCGCGTAAACGGCACACCGTGTCATCCGCAACAACAGACTTCCCCAGTCAGGCGCCCCGATTGCGCGAACCGCCATTGTCTCGTTGGCGATGCGCCTTGATTCCGGGCGCCTGCGCCACGTATACGGGCGACGCATGCAACCTCTTGAAATCGTGCGCTGCTATGAGGGCCGCCTTGTCGAGGAAGAGTGGCTGACGACGCTGCTCGGAGGGCGTCCGCTTAGCTGGCGCGACGATCCTGCCTTCGTGCGCGTCACGTCCGGCGCACTCTATGTCTTCGCCGGCGCGCTCGGCACGGCAGCGCCGCCAGCGGCATGGCTTGAGGCCGTGGAGCGCGCGGGCGATTGCGGGATGGCGCATCTCGGCGACGAGTTCCTGCGCGGGAACTACCGGCTCTATGCGTCATTCGGCTGGGTGCTTCGCAACTACCACGCGCCGTGGCTCGACACGCCCGGCGTACTCACCTTTCCGCTCGGCTTTCCGCCGGGGCTCAACCGTGCGGACACGGTGAAGCCCGCATCGAAGCGCGCGCATTTGTGGGCCTTCATCGGCCTGCGCAATGCGGCGCGCGCGGCGCTTGCGCGCGAGATGGGTGAGACGCCGCGCGGCTTCCTCGCCATACCCGATGCGCACCGCGGCGAGCCGCTTCTTCCACGCGAGCGCTATGTTGAGGTGATGCGCGACGCATCCTTCGCGCCGGCGCCGATGGGGAATGTGGTGATCGAGACCTGGCGGTTCTGGGAAGCGCTCGAATACGGCGCGATCCCGATTGCACCGCACCCGAACGGCTTCGACTATTATCGCGCGCTGCTCGGCCCACATCCGATCCCCGGCTTCCGCACCTGGCGTGAAGCCCGGGAATTCATCGCGCGCATGGGTGAGGATTTCGATGCGCTCGATGCGCTGCAGAAAGAAGTCCTGGAATGGTGGGCGACCGAAAAGCTCCGCTGGGCCGCGAAAATCGGTGCGCACATGGAAGCCGGGCAGGCCGGCGCATTCCGCGCGCCGCTGCGCCGCGCCTACGGCGCATTTTCAACGACAGCGAACCAGCCGCGCCGTCTCGCGGAATTCCTGCGACATCATGATGCGACCGCGCTCGCCGGCCGCATTGGCATCGTCGCAAAACGGCTCGCCGGTGCGCCGAAAGTGCGGGGTGTCGCCCACCCGCTCGACGCGAAGCGCTAACTCATCGTGTCGCCTTCATCTTCGATATCTGACGCGCGTGTCGGAGGAGAAAAGCGAAACCTGCGATCGGCGTGGAGCGAAGCATGGGTCCCGCAATGTCCGCTTGAGAGAGGGAGAGCTGAAGTCCGATTTTTGGACAAGGCGGCGGGATAGAAGTGGTCGCCGGTATTGGTGGAGGCTTATGGGGCAGGGCGGTTGCGATGCTCCGGTCGGTCGGGCTTTCCTGATCGCCGGCTTGCGCATGACATATCGGACCGTCGCCGTTGCCGGTGCCGGACCTCGAACTCGTGATGATCTGGAACCGTCGCAGGGAGGCCGATGCCGAGCTCGCCTGGCTTCGGGAGTGTTTCAAACGATGTGTCGCCGCTTCGCTCGCAGCGTGAGTTCAATCATCGCTGTGGATGATGGCAGAGGTCGGAAATGGCGGCTTCCAGATGAAGGTTGGCGGGTCTGTCCGATCGGGCGCGGACGCATCGCCGCCTGAGGCGCGTTCCGGTCGGACGCAATTTCAGCGCGGACGTCTGCTCCTGCGCTCCATGGGACGCGAAGGGCTTTTCCAGAACCCGAAAGCATCGCTATCCGCTTCAGGCGCCGCGTTCCGCGCGCCGGCGAAACCGGATCCGGAACGGCAGCAGGACGATCCCGGCGATTGTCGAGATCAGCGTCAGCGCCGCCGTGATGATGATCAGCGGGTGATTGAAGTTCTCGTGGTCGCGCCAGTCCATGATGTGAAGCGCCCACAGCGTATCGTAGAGCCGCCAGAGGTCCGAGCGCCGCGCCGTGACCGCCCCAGTGTTGACGGCGACATAGACGGCAAGACCGCCTTCGCGGAACTGGAGCCGCCACGCGGGCAGGGCCCCTCGATACTCCGGTGTTTCCGCCTCGATGCGCGTGACCGACGTCGGCGCGGATTTCACGGTGACATGCCCTCGTGCGATGCGCGTAGCCGTCTGCGCGTCGACCGGAGAAAGCGCCTTCATGCTCGCGGCGTCGAAGAGGGCAGGCGGGCCGTCGGCGAATTCCGCGACGATGACCTGGCCCATGTCGCGTTGTTCGATGGCGAGTTTGATCGGCGGTCGGCCGCTCGCGTCGCGCATTGTCTCAAGCGATCCGATCGCGGCGATGTCGAGCGCCCGGGGCGAGACCTTGTGGATCAGGTTTTCGCTGCGGATCTGTTCGATCGGGTAGAGCGTGAAGAAGAGCCCGCTCGCTACCCAGAACAGGATCTGTACCCCGACCAGCAGCGCCAGCCACTTGTGAACCCACGATGCGAAGCGCGCGATGGACATGTGTCTTCCCCGGTGCAGTTCCCGACCTGGCAAGAGGCATGGTCGTCCGCCAATGCGTGCTGAAGGCCCCGACGTGTGTCGTCAAGCCCGTCGCGGCTCGCGCCGATTCGCGCGGTCAGCGCGCAGCGGGGTTGTAGCGGTCGCGCAGGCGCGTCTGGCGCGAGACGAGCGGCATGTCGCGACCGGCGATGAACACCGCCGTCGGCGCGCTGGCCACTTCGAGAGGGTCGCCGTCCCAGACGACGACATCCGCCGTGCGGCCTGCCGACAGCGAGCCCAGTTGCCCGCCCACGCCGAAGATGTCCGCAGGCGCCTTCGAGACTGCAGCGAACGCCGCGTCCCATGGCAGGCCGTTGGCGACGGCGTTGCCTGCGAGCTGCAGCACCAGCCGCGCCTGATGGGCATCGACCGTGCCCGGTCCCGGCGCGATGGCGAACATGACGCCGGCGCGGTGGAGCAGGGCGGCGTTGTCGGCGCGCGCGGCCAGCCGTTCCATGCGGTCGGGCAGGTTGACGAGCGGATCGAGAATGACCGCGATCTTCGCGCGCGCGAGTTCGTCGGCGACAAGCCACGCTTCGGCGCCGCCGTGGATGACGAACTTCAGCGCCGGATTGGCGCGCTTGAAGCGGATGAGCTCACGGATGTCGGAGGCGCTCTCGATGTGGACGAGGAAGAGGCCTTCTCCGCGCGCGAAGGGCTGCAGCGCCGCAGCATCGATCTCGTTGAGCACTGCGCCACCCTGACCCGAGCGATACCGCGCCGGATACTCCCGCGCATCGCGGAGCGCGGCTTCGAGCATCGGCCACAGCGCCGCGCGCGAGCCGCCGGTGCGGCCTGCGCCGGTTTCGCCGAGTTCAAGCACCTGGAAGGCCCGTTGCCGGAAGACGCTGTCGCGCCCGCCGTCGAGGGACACCAGTGCGCCGCGTCCCGAAAACATGGAACCCGACGCCGTCGGTGCGATCGCTGCGCGCGTGACGCCTTCAAGCCGCGTGACCGCGACGGCGGTGACGGTGGGATCGAAGGCGCGGCCTGCGTCCGCGGCGGCGGAAATCTTGTCGCCTTCGATGTTGGCGTCGTTCGGCGCACCGGAGCCCGAGATTTCGCTCAGGCCCACTTCGCTCATGGCCGCGAAGGCGCCCGGCGTCACCCACTTGCCCGTCGCGTCGATCACGCGGGCGTCGCGCGGGGCCGTGATGCTGACGCCGACCGATGCGATGCGGCCATTCGTGATGAGTACATCGCCACGTTCGAGGATCGCGCCGGCGTTGGTGACGACGCGGCCGCCCTTGATCAGGATGGATTGCGCCGATGCAGGAGTGGCGACAGCCAGAGCTGCGAGCGCTGCGAGGAGTGCGTTGCGGAGGTTCATTGCGCGCGCTCCCGGTAGGTCTGGCCAAGTTCAAAGTCGGACGGTGGATCGCGCGGTCGTCCACGTTCAAGGACAAGCGCGCCGTCCATGTAGACGCGCTCTGCAACCGCATAGCTCGTCAGCGGATCGGCGGACCACACGACCACGTCGCCCGCCTTGCCGACGGCGAGCGTGCCTGTCTTGTCGTCAATGCCTAGTGCGCGCGCCGGATTGCGCGACAGCCACGTCCACGCGACGCCGCGCGAAAGCTGCACGCCCGCGCGCCGCCCGTCGGCCAGCGCCTTCGCGGCTTCCTGGTTCAGGCGCTGGATGCCCACTTCGCTGTCGGAATGCACGATCGCGCAGGCGCCGCGCGCGTGCACGAAGGGAATGTTTTCGCGGATGCCGTCGTAGGCTTCCAGCTTGAAGCCCCACCAGTCGGCCCACATGGCGGCGCACACGTTCTCGCGCGCCAGCAGATCGGCGATCTTGTAGGCTTCCACCGCGTGATGGAATGCCGAAACGTGGAAGCCGAACTCACGCGCTACATCCAGCGCCACGGCCATTTCATCGGCGCGGTAGCAGTGCCACTGCAGCCGGATCTCGCCGTTCAGCACGCCCGCAAGCGTTTCCAGCGCGAGATCGCGGTCCGGCGGTTCCGGCGGGTCGCCTTCCGGCTCCTTGGCTTCAGCGCGTTCGGCGAGCTTGCGGCGATATTCCTTCCACTTGCGGTCGTAGGCTTGCGCCTCTGCGAACGCCTGCCGATAGCCCGCGACATTGCCCATGCCCGTGGCCGGCGATTGGTCGCGCTCGCCATAGACGCGCGACGGGTTTTCACCGCACGCCATCTTCAGTGAGTAGGGCGCGCCCGGAAATTTCATTTCCTGCATCGTGCGCGCGCCGAGCACGGGACGCAGGGTCACGCCGCGACCGCCGAAGAGATTGCCGGAGCCAGGCAGGATGTGGAGCGTGGTGATGCCGCCGGCGACCGCGCGGGTGAAGCCGGGATCCTGCGGCCACACAGAGTGTTCGGCCCACACTTCCGCGGAGTTTGGATGCGTGAGTTCGTTGCCGTCAGACGTCGCGTCGAGGCCAGGCGAGGGATAGACGCCGAGGTGCGAGTGCGCGTCGATGATGCCCGGCGTGACGAACCTGCCGCGCGCGTCGATCTCAGTAGCGCCGGCGGGCGCCGTCAGGTTCGTGCCGACGCCGGCGACCTTGCCGTCAACAATTAGCACGTCGGCGTTGGCGAGTTCATTGCCGTCGCCGTCGAGAACGGTGCCGCCGCGAATGATCGTGGGCGTCGAGGGCTTCGCCACATAGGTGGACGCAAAAGGCGCCGGCGTCGCCGCCGTTTCGGGCTTCGGCGTTTCACTCGCGCCCGTCGTGGCGCAAGCCGCGAGCGCGAGGCTCGCAAGGATGGCCGTCACGGCCGGAAGGAATGCACGCACGGTTTCACCCCGAAGCTGTATCGCCCTTGGAGCCATCTCAGGGCTTTTTCCGAGCGCAAGCAAGAGCTTGCGCCGGATCGTCGAAGAATTATCGCCGCGCGGCGAGGATCGCGCTCAGACGGTCCGCCGTGCCGGGGATCCGTTCGAGGCGCGGATAGCGCAGGCCGCCCGCGTAGGCGATCGAGACCGTGCGATAGCGGTCACCCGCCTTCACCAGCAGCTCTACAGGCTTGCCGTCGGCCTTGGCCGCCGTAATCGCGCGGCGCAGGCCGTCGGCGTCGTAAGCCGTGCCGTTCACCGCCGCGATCTCCACGCCCACGGTGAGACCAGCGTTGAACGCCGGGCTGTCCCAGAGCACTTCGGTGAGCTTCTTGTCCTCGCCGACGACGAAGCCGAGCGAGTAGATGAAGTCGGCGTTCTTTGCGCGCTTCTCCGAGGCCTTCTGGAAATCCGTGCGCTCTTCCGCATAGACGAGGCGCCAGCCGCCGCGCGCGAGGCCATCGAGCGGCGCAGGGCCGCCCACCGCATCGATGCGCGTGCGCAGGAAGCTCGCCCAGTCGTAGGGCATGACCGCATTCAGCGCCGCGACGACATCCTCGAATGTGTAAGGAGATTCCGTAAGGCCGGGCTCCGGTGCGCGGAAGAAGCGCCTGGCGAAGTCGTCGAGCGAGCGTGCGCCGCGCGTGCGTTCGCGGATCAGCGTGTCGGCGTCGAGCCAGATGAGCTGGGCTTCAGAATAATAGTCTTCCGGGCGCTGCCACGAGCGCCACGGCTGCGGGCGGCGGCTGGAGATGATCGGCTCATGCGTGGTGTCTTCAAGCGAGCGCCACGCGCGGCCGACACGGTTGTCGTAGGTCGCAGCGACCAGCGCCAGCGACTGCAGCGCCTGCTCCTTCGTGTGCAGGCCGGAACGCGCGGTCAGCACGTTGCCCCAGTATTGCGTCTGGCCTTCGTAGACCCACAGCAGGTGGTTCTGCATCGGCGTGGCGAAATCCGGCGTCGCGAGGCCGGCAGGGCGGCGCCACTTGCCGTTCCACGAGTGCGTGAGTTCGTGCGCGAGCAGATCGCGTCCGGCGGGCGTTGCGTCCCATTCGGTGAAGTAATTTGCGCCGCGTCCGTTCTCGCTCGAGCGCAGGTGTTCCAGCCCGATCCCGCCCATCGTTTCGCTCAGGGTGAGCAGCAGATCGTAGTGCGCGAAACGGCCGGGGCCGAAGAGTGCATAGGCCTGCTTTACAAGATTGCGGTGCGGCGCGATCTGCGCGTCGGTCGCCTCAAGCTGGTCGGGCCGGTCGGCGATCATGCTCAGCCGGAACGGCGCGCGCGCGCCGGGATCGAGATCGATCTGGCGGAAATACTTGCCCGCAAACATCGGAGAATCGACAAGCGTGGTGAAGTCCGTCGTCTCGAAGGTCGTCGTGGCGCCGGTCGTCGCTTTCACGTCGAGGCCGGAGGCCTGCTTCCAGCCGTCGGGCAGCGTGACGCGCGCGGCGAACGGAATGCGCGCCGTGTTGTAGCCGGCGGGATAAAGCGCAACGGCGTTCCATTGCAGGTTGAGCATCACCGGCGTCGCGACGACCCGGCCTTGCGCCGTGGCGACCGGGGAGACGAACTGGAAGCGGATGTCGAGCGACGAGACGCCGGCCGGCACGTCCACGTGATACGCAAAGACGTTCACCGGGTCGCGCAGCCACGGCAGTGCGCGTCCGCCTGCGGTGATGGTAAGCCCCGCGACCTTGTCGATCGGCCCGCGCGGCGAATGGTTGCCGGGTAGCCATTCCGGATAGAGCAGCGTCAGCGGGCCGGGGCCGGCGACGGGCAGCGTCTCGGACACGCGGAAGATGCCGCGCGTCACGTCGGTCGCATCGACCGCCAGCGTCACCGTGCCCGGATATGCGACATCGCGCGGGGCGGGGATCGCCGGAAGTGCATGTTGCGCCACAGCGCTTGCCGGGACTGCGAGCGCGAGAAAGGCCGCGCCCGCGAGCGCCCGTGCAAACCGATGAAACGCCATGCCGTTCTCCTGCCGCGCGAGGCGGCGTCAAGCTCAAGAAATGTAACGTCTTTCAGGCGGAAACCGGCGGGAGCGTCAAGCGCGCTCCCGCACGGGGCGGCGCCCTTCGTCTCAGACGACCATGTTCTTCAGGCGGCCTTTGATGATGGCCTCCGCCTCGCTCATGATCCGGTCGATCAGTTCCTTGACCGTCGGCACGTCGTGGATGAGGCCCTGGATCATGCCCGCCGACCAGATGCCGGCGTCCACGTCGCCCGTGCCCAGCGCTTCGCGGCCGCGCACGCCGGCGACGAGATCCTTCACGTCCTCGAACGTCGCGCCGCCCTGCTTCTCGATGGCCACGACCTTCTGGCTGATCGCGTTCTTCGCCACGCGCGCCGTGTTGTGCAGGGTGCGGAAGATGAGGTCGGTGGCGCGTTCGTCGTTGGCGACCATCTGCTGCTTGAACGCGTCGTGGATGGGCGCTTCCTTCGTGGCGCAGAAGCGCGTGCCCATGTTGATGCCGTCCGCGCCGAGCGCGAGCGCCGCGACAAGCCCGCGCGCGTCGCCGAAGCCGCCCGAGGCCAGCATCGGGATTTTCACCTTGTCCGCTGCGGCGGGAATGAGAACGAGCCCCGGAATGTCGTCCTCGCCGGGGTGACCCGCGCATTCAAAACCGTCGATGGAGATGGCGTCCACGCCCATGCGTTCAGCCGACAGCGCGTGGCGGACGGCGGTGCATTTGTGGATCACTTTGATGCCGTGCTTCTTGAAATCGTCGACGTGTTCCTGCGGCTTGTAGCCGGCGGTCTCGACCGCCTTGACGCCGCTCTCGATGATCGCCGCGCGATATTCCGCGTAGGGCGGCGGCTTGATCGCCGGCAGGATCGTGAGGTTCACGCCGAATGGCTTGTCGGTCATGTCCTTCGTGCGCTGGATTTCCTTCGCCAGATCTTCCGGCGTCGGCTGCGTCAGCGCGGTGATGAAGCCCAGCCCACCCGCGTTGGCGACGGCGGCGACAAGCTCGGCCTTGCCCACCCACTGCATGCCGCCCTGGGCGATCGGATGCTGGACGCCGAACAGTTCGGTGAAGCGGGTCTTGATCATGCGCGTGGTTCCTCCGGTGCTTTGGAGGGACTTTGGCGAACTGTTCCGGCGCTGTCGACTTGCCGTAAGGGAGCCGGAAGATCAGGGCTTCGCGCGCACCGGCAGCGGCACGCTGCACAGGTCGATGTGGCCGGCGGGAACCTTGTACCAGTCGTCGCGACGGTTGCGGCGCGCCTCGATAAGGGCGGTGAAGGTCGCACTCGTCGTGCTCAGCGCTTCAAGCCGCCCCGCAGCGCCGCCGCTGGGGAGCTCGGAGGCGATGCGCAGGCTCTCGATGGCCGTGCGCTGCGCGGGCTGTTCGTAGAAGCCGAGGGGGCCTGTGCCGCGCGGCAGCGCCGCGAGATGCTCCATGCCCTGCACGACGCGGCCGACAAGCGTGATGTTGCGGTCGAGCTGGCGGGGGCTGTGGCCGATGACGACGTAGAGCTCCGAGCCCGGCCCGCTGTCGGGGTCGTTGTTCCGCCCGGCGCCGACCATCGCATAGCAGTGCGTGAGCCAGGCGGCGTTGCGATCGCGCGCGACGGGAAAGCCGCCGACGAAACCCACTTCCGGCGCAAAGCCGTCGCCGTCGGGCAGCTTCACGAACGGGCCTGCCGCGCGATCGCGCGAGAATTCCGCCGGAATGCGCGCGGCCGCCGCGCCGAGCGGTTTCGGGTGATCGGTCTCGCCGTCGGGATCGCCCCACTGGGTGACGAAGTTGTCCTGCACGCGCAGCACAGCGAGGCCGTCGAAATACTGCTGGCGCGCGAGCGTGAGGATGTTGGCGGCGGTCTTTGGCGCGAACGTCGTGTTGAGTTCGATCACCACCGTGCGTCCGCCCGCGAGGGTCATCACAAGCGTGGCGGGGAGATCGAGCGTGCGCCAGTCGGCGGCGGGGCTCGCGGCGAGGATCTCGGCGGTGGTCTTCGGCGCCGTCGCGACCGGGGCGGCGGGGGCCGTTGCGCACGCGGCCAAGCCAAGCGCTGCGGCGACAGTCAGAAACCGTTTCATGGAACCCTCCGATCGTCGTGAGATCGCACTTCGGCCGATCGGGCGCAACGCGGGAGGCGCAAACGAAAAACGCCGCCCCCATAGGGAGCGGCGTTCGGTGGGGATGCTGTGTCACGAGATCCCGGATCGGCTTCGCCGTCCGGAATGACCGCCGTCGGCGGTCATTTCTTGCGCATGAAGCCGCCGAACTTGTCGTTGAACTTCGAGACGCGGCCCGCGCGGTCCATCATCTGGGCGTTGCCGCCGGTCCACGCCGGGTGGGTCTTGGGATCGATGTCGAGCGCCAGCGTCGCGCCCTCGGCCCCGTAGGTCGAGCGGGTCTTGTAGGTCGTCCCGTCCGTCATCTGGACAGTGATGAAGTGGTAGTCGGGGTGGCCTTCGGACTTCATGGGGCGCTCGCGGTCTCGGTGAAGGCGGGGCTGATAGCCGTTCGGCTGTTGATGCGCAAGGGCGGACGGTGAAAAGGCGCTCCACCCATGCATCAGCGTCCGCCGATGCGGGTTCGCACTTCATGCCCAGAATGGAGGGCAGGGGACGCGGATCGTTCCGCGCATCCGCCTTTCGGCGGCAGGGGTCATGAGAGATCGCAGTCCGCTCCGCGTCCCCGTGGGCGTTGGGCGCCGACGGCCGCGATCGGGTCTGGATTTTCAACCCCCAGGCGGCTGGCCGGCGGCGTGCGGGACCGGCGCGTTCGTCGCCGGAGCCCCGGACCCCTGCGGTTGGGGGATCATGTGACCCCTTAGTCCCGCAGGCTCGTCACGCTCGCTCACATCGCTCCCGCGCCGTCGAACGGTGGCCGGCCGCCCTCCATGCGGAAGCGATGAGGAAATAAAACATGAACATAGGACAAAAGTCAATGGCGCCACATCAAATATCTCTGTCATTCCGGACAGCGCGAAGCGCTGATCCGGAACCCAGGGGACTGGGCGAGATAGAGCGCTTGAACCCCTGGGTTCCGGCTCTGCGCAACGCTCCGCGTTGCTCCGGCCGGAATGACAGCGTTAAATGTGGCGGGGGATTTGAGTTGGCTCGCTACGACTTCATAGCGGTGTATCTCGTCGCGAGCGAACGCAACGGCACGCTCTATCTCGGCGTCACCAGCGATCTCCTCACGCGCGCCGGGCAGCATCGACGCCGCGAATTCTCGGGCTTTTCCGCCAAGTACGGTTGCAGGCGGCTCGTGTGGTTCGAGCGGCACGACGATATCAATGTCGCCATCGCGCGGGAGAAACAGATCAAGGGCTGGCGGCGCGCGTGGAAAATCGCGCTGATCGAAAAAGCCAATCCGCAATGGCTCGACCTGGAGCGCGACCTCATGCTGCCGCGCGATCTGCGCGACGACGATGTCTGGGGCCAATAGGAAATCCGCGGGGACAACAAGACTCAGTCATTCCGGCCGGAGCGAAGCGCAGCTTCGCGGAGAGCCGGAACCCAGGGGTTCAAGCGTGAAACGAACGCACAAGTCGAAACACTAAAACCCAGTCCCCTGGGTTCCGGGTTCGGCCTCCGGCCGCCCCGGAATGACTGAGTTTTGTGAGGTTGGGGTGGAGCGCCTCGCGTAAGTCTGGTTTTCGCCGATTGCCAAGAACCAAACGACCCAACGTCGGCTTCTAGGTTGCATCCTAACCTCGCGCGCGGCCCTCGCATGAATGGTCCGAATGTCTGGATTGGGCCAATAACGCTCCCGTGTCGATCAGGCCAGCCCCACCGTCGCAAGCGCTTCCGCCTGTCTCACTCCCACGGCCTCCAATTCGAACTGCTCGATCTGCGCTTCAAACAGCGCCCGGAAATTCATCTCGGCATCCAGATGCAGGAACGCCGCGCCGAGGCCGATGGCGGCGCGGTCCATGAACACGAACTCGCGCGGGATCGCGACCGGACCGTGCTCCATGAGCCGGCGCTTCACGTCCATGACTTCCGCGCGGCCGTACATGCCGGGGCTCACGCCTTCGGCCACGCGGCGCACGCGGTCGTCCAGCATTGGCCCGTAGATGAAGCGCGCCCAGATGGTGAGCGCCTCGACCGCACCGTCGCTCAAGTCGCCGAAACCCCAGTCCGCATAGGCCTGGCGGATGGCGTCCTGATCATTTGCGTCGAGCGCGCGGTAGAGGTTCACCACGCCCTGCACGAAGCGCGGCGGGAAGATGCGCACGCAGCCGAAGTCGAGGAGGTTCAGCGCGCGCGCGTCGTCGGTGAAGGTGTAGTTGCCGAGGTGCGGGTCGCCGTGGATCACGCCGTAGCGCGACATCGGCCCCCACCAGGCGCGGAAGAGAAGCGTCGCGATGCGGTTGCGGGTGTCCTGATCGGCGTCGAGGAAGCTCTTCAGCGGACGGCCTTCGAGCCACGTCATCGTCAGCAGGCGCTTCGTCGACAGCTCCGGCACGGGCGCGGGCGGGACAATCGTGTCGTCGCCCTCCAGCATCAGCCGGTAGAGCGCGATGTGTTTGGCCTCGCGTTCGTAGTCGAGTTCCTCGCGGAGGCGATCGGCGATCTCTAGGCCCATTTCCGTGGGATCGACGAGGCGGTTCATCCGCTTCACGAGGCCGATGATGCCCTGCATCTGGCCGATGTCGCTTTCCACCGCGCTCGCCATCTCGGGATACTGAAGCTTGCACGCGACATCGCGACCGTCGGCGGTGACTGCGCGGTGGACCTGGCCAAGGGACGCTGCGGCGGCGGCTTCGCGGGTGAAGCTTGAGAACTTCGCCTCCCAGTCCGCGCCGAGCTCGCCGCGCATGCGCCGCTGCACGAAGGGCCAACCCATGGACGGCGCGTTCATCTGCAGCTGCGCGAATTCCTCGGCGTATTCGGGGGGCAGGAAGTCCGGGATGGTCGCCATCATCTGCGCGACCTTCATGAGCGGGCCCTTGGTGCGCCCGAGGGCGGCCTTCAGCGCCATGGCGATCTGCCTGTCCGCCGCATCGCCGCCGAACAGCGCCGAAAACCCCGCCGAGGCGACAGCCCCCGCCGTATTTGCGCCCACGCTCGCAAAGCGCCCGGCGCGGGCGGCGAGGCGGTTGCGTTCGGGGTCCTTGGGCGTGTCTTCACTCATGCCGACTAGATAGGGCGGCGGCGGGCCTGCGTCCCGCGGGATCGCCGTGGCAAAGCGTTCACGGGCGTTAACCAACGAAAAGAATTGGTTTTTTCTGTCCCATTTTAACGCGACCTTTGGAACCTCCGTTTAAGAAAGCTGACAACGGCGCCCATCAGAGGCGCCCACGACAGATATGGTGGACCATGGCCAAGACGATCCTCATCGCCGACGATGATCCCGCGCAGCGTCGCATGCTGCAGGCGGTGGTCGAGCGCAACGGCCTGAACACGAAGACCGCCGCAGACGGGCGCAAGGCCGTGCAGGTGATCGAGGACGATCCGTCCGTCGATCTCGTGCTGCTCGATCTCGTGATGCCGGGCCTGAACGGGCTTGAGGCGCTGAAGGAAATCCGGATGCGCCGTCCGGGCCTGCCGTGCATCGTGCTGACCGCGACGGGCGGCATCGACACGGTCGTGCAGGCGATGCAGGCGGGCGCGACGGACTTCTTCGTGAAGCCCGCAAGCCCCGAACGCATCATGGTCTCGATCCGCAATGCGCTCGAACTCTCCACCCTGAAGGTTGAAGTCACGCGCCTGAAGAAGAAGGCTGCGGGCGCTCTCACCTTTACGGACATGGTCGCCGATGCGCCGGCGATGAAGCAGGTCGTGCGCATGGGCGAGCGTGCGGCGCGCTCAAACATCCCGGTGCTGGTCACGGGCGAAAGCGGCGTCGGCAAGGAACTGCTCGCGCGCGCCGTGCATGGCTCATCGGAACGCGCGGGCCGTGCGTTCATCGCGGTGAACTGCGGCGCCATCCCGGAAAATCTCGTGGAATCCATCCTTTTCGGCCACGAGAAGGGCGCCTTCACGGGCGCGGTGGAAAAGCATCCCGGCAAGTTCGTGGAAGCCCACGGCGGCACGCTGTTCCTCGATGAAGTCGGCGAACTGCCGCTCGACATGCAGGTGAAACTGCTGCGCGTGCTGCAGGAAGGCGAAGTGGACGCTGTCGGCGGCAAGCGGCCGGTGAAGGTCGATGTGCGCATCGTCTCGGCGACCAACAAGGATCTCGCGAAGCTCGTCGCCGAAGGCCGCTTCCGCGAAGATCTCTACTACCGCCTCAACGTGTTCCCCATCGAGGCGCCGCCGCTGCGCGATCGCCGCGAGGATATTCCGGCGATGGTCACGCGCTTCGTCGCGCGGTTCAACGCCGAGGAAGGCCGCGCCGTGCGTGGCTGCGCGCAGGAAACGCTCGACATGCTCTACGGCTTCGACTGGCCGGGCAACGTGCGCCAGCTGGAGAACTCCGTGTTTCGCGCGGTGGTGCTCTGCGAAGGCGAACTGTTGCAGCCGGAAGATTTCCCGCAGATCGCGGGCGTCAAGCCGCGTGCGCTGACGGCGGCGAACGACGCCCTGCCGATGGGCGCCCACGAGCCTGCCAACGACGCAGCGCCGTCCGCGCCGATGACGGTGACGATCATCGAGCAGCACGCCCCGCCGGTGCCGATCTTCGACGAGGGCGGACATCTGCGCCGTCTTGAGGAAGTCGAGCGCGACCTCATCGCCTTCGCCATCGAGCACTACGCCGGCCACATGAGCGAGATCGCGCGCCGTCTCGGCATCGGCCGCTCCACGCTCTACCGGAAGCTGCGCGAATACGGTCTCGACGAGAGCCGTCTGGCGGGCTGAGGATCAGGCCATCGGCGCAGCGACGCCAAGGCGCCGCGCCGCCGCAGCGAGGCGCTTGTCCGAAGTCCAGATCGTCGCCTGCGCGAGCAGTGTTGCGGCGAGCAGATGGGCGTCTACGAAACCGACGCCGGTTCCATGCAGCGCGTGGGTCTCGATCAGCGACAGCACTTCGTCGTCGGTGGCGACCGGCGCTTGTGGGAATTTCTGCAAGGCGGCGATCACGGCGCCCCTATCCTTGATCGACCCGAGCGCGAGTTCGCCGATGATGAAGGGGTGAGTCAGCATGCTCTCGTCGCGGGCCAGGGCAAGCACGCCTTTCTCAGCGCGTCGCAGGTGATCAATCCAGACAGAACTGTCGATGAGGATCACGTGTCGGAAGCATCGGACGGCCAACGTCGGCGGGGCGGCATGGTGGCGTTCGGGTCGCTCCCGCCGAGCAACACGAGCCGGCGTGCGGCTTCCTGCTGCACAAGGCGTCGAAGCGCCTCTCGAATGAGGGCGCTGCGCTCCTTGATGCCGGTATAGGCTTCCGCCGTAGCGAGGAGGTCGTCGTCGAGGGTGACCGTTGTGCGCATGCATCATAAATGGCATCATATGATGCGAAAATCAATGCACGGGGTCCCTCTTGCGCAGACCCCCGCAGCCGTCCATCTCAGAACCTTCCAACGCCCGGCCAAAGCCCTCCGGAAAGGCTCCCATGTCCATCCGTCTCGAAGACGAACCCAAGCCCGAAGAAATGCCGGCCCTGCCGGGGATCGCCGCGGAAAAGGCGCTGTTCAGCGCCCGCATCATCACGCTGACCGGCGAGATCAACGACCGCCAGGCCAAGCGGGTCTGTGACTCGCTGCTGGCGCTCGCCGCCGACAAGGACGACCCGATCACCTTCGTGATCTCCTCGCCCGGCGGCCACGTCGAGAGCGGCGACATGATCCACGACATGATCAGGTTCGTGAAGCCGAAGGTGCGCATGCTCGCCACCGGCTGGGCCGCTTCCGCAGGCGCGCTCATCTATTGCGCGGCGGATCGTCAGGATCGCTACGCGCTGACCAACACCCGCTTCCTGCTGCACGAACCGCGCGGCGGCGTGGGCGGCGCGGCGTCGGACGTCGCGATCCAGGCGCGGGAAATCCTGCGCATGCGCGAGCGTCTGAACAAGATCTTCGCGGCGGCCACGGGCCAGACGCTGGAGCGCATCAAGGCCGACACCGATCGCGACTACTGGATGATGGCGGACGAGGCCAAGGACTACGGCCTTGTCGGCTCCATCATCACCAGCATGGACCAGCTGCGCTAAGGCTTCGACTGGCCGCCGCCCTCAGCCGGCGGCGCGGCCCGGCGCGTCCGTGGCGCCGGACGCCCACTCCAGGAATGCCGGGACATGCTCGGGCCTGATCAGGCCGATGCCGCTGGCGCGCGCCTTCTGCAGGGCCGCAGGCGTAAAGGGCTGGTTGGCGACGATGGCGCCGCGGCTCGCGACGGCGTCAAGGCAGGCGAGAAAGGCGTCGACAGCGTCTTCGTCGACCGGCGCCTGCCCATGCAGGCACTGGAAGAGGGCGCGGCTCTCGCCGAGGCGCCCGGTCAAACGGTCGCCGCTCGCGGAGACTTCCCATCCTGCGCCGGCGATCTGTTGCGCACAGTCGTCGATGAAGGCGCGCGCAACGTCGGATAGCGGCGCGGCCGACGTCGCCGGCTTCACGGTGAGCGCTTCGGCGAAAACCAGGATCTCCATCACCCACATCTCCCGTTCGGACGCGGGAATTTCGTGCGAGACGTTCGGAAAGATGGTTGCGGCCGCGAAGCGTGCGACGGCGTTGCGCCAGGCCAACGCGTCGTCGTTGGCGGCGCGATGCTCGTTGAGCTGGGACAGGTTCGCCTCCACCGTGCGGCGGATTTCGCGACGGGTCTGGTCCTGCCGTTTCGCGCGGGCGGTCTCGCTGGCGATCCGTTCGCGGCGCTCGCGGGCCCGGCTGATCGCCAGGAAGAGGAACGGCGCGCCAGCCGACAGCGCGGCGAGCACGAAGAGGGCGATGCGCGAGGTGAAGAGCGGCTCGCGCATGGACGCAAAGGCGAGCGCGGCTGCGAGGGCGAGGCAGCCCGCCACCGTCAGGTTGAACCTCGTCGGACCGGCGACCGGCGACCGGCGTCCGCGAACCGTCTCATTCTGGATCATTGCTGTCTGGTTGCGCATGGCGGGCCCTGTCATCATGGGCGGGCTCATGCAGGTTCTGTCCCAGCCGCCGGGCTATTCCGGCGCGTGGCAGCAGGCCTCGATCTTGTTGCCGTCGGGGTCGCGCACGAAGGCGCCGTAGTACGACGGGTGGTAGTGGGGGCGCAGGCCGGGCGCGCCTTCGTCGAGGCCGCCCAGCTTCATCGCCGCCGCGTGGAACGCATCGACCTTCGCGCGCGTATCGGCGTGAAAGGCGACGTGCACGCCGTTGCCCTGCGTGGCGGGCTGACCGTTGACCGGAAACTGGATCCAGAAGTCAGGCTTCGCCGGCGTGTCGCCATAGCCGACCCCGACAAGCTGACCGCCCATTTCGACCGGCATCACCGGCCCGATCCCGAGCCTGGCGAGCACGGCGTCGTAGAACGCCTTGGAGCGCTGCATGTCGGCGACGCCGACGGAGACGTGGTCGAGACTCATGATGGGCCTCCATGCTGTGCGAAGAACGCGATCATGCGCTCCATCGCGAGATCGCGCGAGGGAGAATGGAAGTTCGTCACATCATAGCCATGGGCTCAGCCCGGCAGCTTGTCGAACGTCGGGATGCCTTCGGGGATGCGATGGAAGGACTGCGCATCGCAGGTGAAGATCGCCATCTGCGGCCCGTCGAACTGCCTGGGGTCGTCGAGCGATCCAGCCTTGAGGATCACCGCAGGAAAGCCTTGTGAACGCGCGACCACATGCGTGCCGCAGTCCGGGCAGAACTCGCGCGTCACCGGGCGGGGGATGTCGGTGCGGGTGAAGGCCTTCGGCGCGCCTTTCGTATACTTGAAGCCCGGAATCGGCATGGCGATGAAGACGTTCGGCGAGCCGCCGGTGATGTACTGGCACTCGCGGCAATGGCACTGGGCCTTCATCATCGGCTCGCCTTCCGCCTCGTAGCGCAGGTTTCCGCAATAGCATCCGCCTTCGAGTTTCATGGGTTCCTCCTGTTTTCGCGAGGTTACGGCGTCGGGCGCGCGCCTGTCGAACGGAAATGGAGGGTTTCGTTGCGGAAGGGACGGCTTATTCGACAGGCTCCTTCTTCTTGCCGAACATGCGCCCGATCACGCCGAACAGTCCCGCCGCGCCAGCGATGGCGAGCACAATGAACTTCTTGCCGAACGCGAGGATCAGCCCGAGGAGTCCGGCCTTCTTCACCAGCGCCACGGCGGCCCCGCCGGCGATCAGGCCGGCGATTCCGTAGGCGGCTTTCTTGTCGACGCCTTCCTTGTAATCCTCGTAGCGCGCGCCGGCGGCGAACTGCGGCATGGCGAGCACCGCCGGCGCCGCCGCGCGGATCGACGGCAGGGCGTCGATCCCGGAAATGAAGCTGATCACCAGCACGCCGTCGCGGCCGAGCGCGCGGATGTCGTAGTTCAGTGTCTGGGACGAGGCGCCCGCGAACTGCAGCGCCTTGGCCCAGTAGAGTTTGTGCGAGGCCTGATCGTAGCGCGGCGTCTCGGCCCAGCCGACGAGTTCGATGGCGTCGTAACCCGCATCGGCGCGCGCCTTGTTCCCGTCCCGGGTATCGCGCTGCATGTCGGCGAGGAGCTTGGCGTAGTCGATCGTGGCGGCGTCGTTGTCGGCGACATGGCCGTCCGCGCTGTACTCGACCACCGCGCCCCAGCTGTCGAGCATCGGATTGCCGTCGCGCTCGAAGATCATGCCTTCTACGCCGGTGACGGCCTCCGGCGGATTGCCCCACGTGTCCACGATCACGCGGCGCGCATCTTCCTTGCCGATGAAGTAGTGCGTTTCCGGCACCGTCAGCGCCACCTTGCCGCCAACGATTTCGATACGGCCGATCTTGCGGTCGAGGCTGTCATAGAACGCCTTCGCCGCTGCGAGCCGTTCGGCGTCGGAAGGCGAAGGGGCGGCGGTTGCGGCGTCGATAGCCGACGTCGCGTCTTCTGCAGGCGCCGACTGTGTCGCCTCGGGCGTCTGCGCTTCGGCGCCGATCGGCGTCCACAGGAGAAGCGCCGACGCGGCGGCGCTCGCGAGAATGATCGATCGTGTCATGATGTCCCCCCACCAGAAAGCCGAAATCTAGCCAGCCGTTCGGTCCTTGGCGAGAGGCGGCGGCGCTTTGTCGAACAGCGCTTTGCGCACCCGCCCGCTGGGTGCAAGGTGCCTTCAGGGAGCGGAGCCGCAAGATGCGCCGGATCGTGACTGTGCTGTGGGCCGTGCTTTTGCTGGCGTGCGCGGAGGCGGGCGCTGCGGAGCGTTCACGACCGCCCGGCGCGCCCGCGACCGATCCGGTGATCTATGCCGCGCCCACCACCCGGGACGGCATCGGCCGCATCATGGCGCCGGTCTGGCTCAACGGGCAGGGGCCGTTCCTGTTCATCGTCGATACCGGCGCCAACCGCACGGTGCTTGCGCCCGAGACCGCGCGCGCCCTCGGGATCGACGCCAATGGCGCGGCGCGCGCCGTCGTGCACGGCGTGACGGGATCGGAATCGGCGCCGCTGGCGCGGGTGCGCGAACTGCGCGTCGGGCGCATCGTGCGCCGCGACGTCGAGATGCCGGTGGTGTCGAGCCGCATCCACGCCGCGGCCGACGGCATGCTCGGCGCCGACAATCTCGCCGGCACGCGGCTTACTGTGGATTTCCGCCGCAACCGCATCGACATCGCCGAAGCGGGTCCGATGCCGGCGCGCGCGCGCGATG
>WRPF01000053.1 GCA_009773335.1 Caulobacteraceae bacterium | reverse complement strand
CGCGTGCGATGCGCGCGGCGATGTCGGCGTCGCGCTCAGCAAGCCGGGCGAGGTAGGGCGCGCCGGCACAAGCCGCCGCAAGCGCTTGGTCCCAGGCGCCGGGCGCGATGGCGCCGAAGGCGCCGCTCTCGTTGAAAATGCGCGCAGGACGCCGGCCGCACACGAACGCGTCGCTCACAGACGCGTCCCTCACAGACCCGGGCCCCGTCGCGGCGGCGGCGCAGCCGGCAGCACGAGCACCGCCGAAAGGCCGCGCGCGGTTCCCTGCGTGAGACCGTCCTCGAGCATCAGTTCCCCGCCGTGCAGTTCCGCGACCGCCGCGACCAGCGAGAGCCCAAGCCCGACGCCCGGCGAGCTGCGGTGCTTTTCCAGCCGCACGAAGCGTTCCTTGACCTGCTCGCGCTTTTCAGGCGGCACGCCGGGGCCGGAATCCGCCACGCGGATCTCCACGCGACCGTCGGCGCGCGCGGCTGTCGACACCATCACCCGTCCGCCTTCCGGCGTGTACTTCAACGCGTTGTCGAGAAGGTTCGCCAATGCCTGCGCCACGAGACGCGCATCGCCCATCACCACGAGATAGGGCGAGCACTGGCTTGAGAGCGTGACGCTGGCCGCTTCCGCCGCCGGGTCGTAGAATTCCACCATCTCGGCGACGATCGTGTGCAGCTCCACGCGGCTGAACCGCCACGTCTCTGCGGAATTCAGACGGGCGAGCTGCAGCACGGAGTTGAACGTCTTCAGCACGCGGTCGGTCTCTTCCTGCGCCTTGCGCAAGGCGTCGCGATCGGCGGTCTCGTCGGGCGCCTCGCCGAGCGCCTCCTCCAGATTCTGGCGCAGGCGCGCGAGCGGCGTGCGCAGGTCGTGGGCGATGGCGTCGCCGGCGTCGCGCTGCGCGTGGACGAGCTTCTCGAGCCGGTCGAGCATCTCGTTGAGATTTTTTGCGAGGATGTCGTGTTCGTCGTTCCAGCCGATGACGCCGACGCGACGGGTGAGGTCGCCGGCCATCACCTGCTTCATCGTCTCGGTGAAATGTTCGATCCGCCGCGAGGCGAACCATGCAGCGATGAGACCGGCGATGATCGAGAACGCGATGGCGATGCCGACCGCCCAGGAGAGCGCCTTGGTCATGCGCGCGGCCGCAGCGCGCGTCTCGCGGTGATCGCGCGAGATCATCAGGATCGGACCGTTGAGCAGGCGGCCCATGTAGGCGCGCGCTTCTTCGTTCTGTAGCCGTTCGCCGGTGCGCACGGCGTACGGGAAGTCGAACATCTGCGGCGTATCGCCGACGAGCGCGTGATCCGGCAGGCGCTCGAAATCGCCGGCGATGATCTTTCCGGACTGGTCGGCGAGCATGTACTGCAGCGGCCCGTCGGTGGCGGACCGTTCGATCACCTGCTGGTTGAGTTCGCGCAGCCCCCCGCTCTCATAGGAAGCGGCGAGCAACTCGTACTCGCGCCGGACGGCCTGGTCGGCCTCGCGCGCCACCTCGATGGCGGTCGAGTAGTAGACATAGAAAAAGAGCGCCAGGACGAGCACGAGAAAGACCGCCGCCTGCCCGAGGGCAAGCGCGAACGTTGTCGTCCTGGCGAATGCCGGAAGCCGGGCTCTCAGGCCTCCAAGCGATACCCGGAGCCGCGCACGGTATGCAGCAACTGCGTCCCGAAATCGCGATCGATCTTCGCGCGCAGCCTCGAGATGTGCACGTCGATCACGTTCGTCTGCGGGTCGAAATGGTAATCCCACACCTTCTCCAACAACATGGTCCGCGTGACGACCTGTCCGGCATGGCGCATGAGATATTCCAGCAGCCTGAACTCGCGGGGCTGAAGGTCGATCTTGCCGCCCGCGCGATGGACGGTGCGCGCCAGGAGATCCATTTCGAGATCCCCGACCTGCAACCGCGTCACCGGACCGTTGCGATCACGTCCGTGCCACAACGCGCGAACGCGCGCCAGCAGCTCGTCCTTCTCGAACGGCTTGCCCAGATAGTCGTTGGCGCCGGCGTTGAGGCCTTCGATGCGCTGGTGCGTCTCGGCCTTCGCCGAAAGGATCAGCACCGGCGTGGAGACCCCCGCGAGCCGCAGGGCGCGGACCACGTCCTGCCCTTCCTTGTGCGGCAGCATCCGGTCGAGGACGAGGACATCGTAGGAGACGTCCCCGGCCATGGACTCGCCCGTCAGGCCGTCGTTGGCCACATCCACGGTGTGGCCGTCCTCTTCCAGCGCACGTCGCAGCGTGCGCTGGAGATCGATATCGTCTTCCACGACGAGGACGCGCATGGGTTTTGCTCCGCTGTCGGCCATTTTGATCCTTCGCGCTGTTGCCGGAATCAGCCCCGCTTCGGTTCCACCGCGATGAAACGCGCCGGGCCGTTGCGGCCCTGCACCTGCAGCAGCACCGGACGGTTCTGGCGCTGCGCTGTTTCGATCGCGAGGTTGAGATCTTCCGCCGTGCGGACGGGCTTGCGCTCCGGACCGGCGGTGATGATCACTTCGCCGATGCCGGCGCGCTCGGCCATCGCGGAATTGTCCTCGATGCCGGTGATGACGAGACCGCCTTCGACGCCATCGAGGCTCAGGCGGCGGCGATCGTCTGCGGTGATGGTGCGCACCGCCAACCCGAGCGCGTTCATCTGCGTCGCCGACGGAGCCGCGGCGCCCACGTCGGGGTTCGGGGTTTCCACCGCGCTCGCGAGCTGGCGTTCGCTGGGGCGTTCGCCGAGCCGCACCATCGCCGTGCGGCGCTGGCCGTCTCGCTGGTATTCCACGCGCGCGTCGCGGCCGATCGGCGACTGGCCGACCTTCTGCGTCAGGTCGCGGCTGTCCTCGATGGCCTGGCCGTTGAACGTCAGGATCACGTCGCCCTGCTGCAGGCCGGCTGCGGCGGCGGGGCTGCCGGGCGTCACGCTGCCGATGATGGCGCCCTTGGCGTCGCGCAGGCCGATGCTGGCGGCGATCTCACGATCGACCGGCTGCACCTGTACGCCGAGCCAGCCGCGCGTCACGCGGCCCGAGGACACGAGCTGGTCGACGATCCGCGCAGCGGTGTCCGACGGAATGGCGAAGCCGATGCCGACGTTGCCGCCGGTGGGCGAGAAGATCGCCGAGTTCACGCCGACGACATTGCCCTTCAGGTCGAACGCCGGACCGCCGGAATTGCCGCGGTTGATGGGCGCGTCGATCTGGATGAAGTCGACATAGGAGGAGTTGCCGTAGTCGCGGCGGCCCTTGGCGGAAATGATGCCCGCTGTCGCGGTGCCGTCGAGACCGAAGGGGTTGCCGACCGCCACGACCCAGTCGCCGACGCGCACCGACGGGTTGCGGTCGAACGTCACGTAGGGAAAGCGGCCGCCGCCCTGGATCTTGAGCACCGCGAGATCGGTGCCCGGGTCGGTGCCGACGAGCTCGGCCTTCAGTTCACGGCCGTCCGACAGGCGGATGGTGATGTCCTCGGCGTCTTCGACCACGTGGTTGTTGGTCACGACCGTGCCGGTCTCGGCGACGATGAAGCCCGAGCCCAGCGCCGTCGGCGCGCGGCTTGGCCCCCGTTCCGGGAAGCGGCGCATAAACTCCTCAAGGCCCGGCGGCAGGTTCTCGACGTCGGTCCGCTGGTTTGCGCTGGCCTTCTGGCGCACCGAGATCGACACGACCGCCGGGCTCACCCGCTGGATGAGGTCGGCGAAACTGGCGGGCGCGCCGCCCGGCGCGGCGACGGCCGGGACCGCTATGCGCTGGGCCTCGGCCCGTTCGGCGAGCAGCGTCGGCGCGGCGGCGAAACCGGCGAAGGCGGTCACGGCGGCGGCGCCGGCGACCAGCATGCTCTTCATCATCTTCGCCGGATTGGTCTCGGACGTCTTGTCGGACATGAAGTTCCTCAGATTGCCGCGGACACGGGCGACGTTCGCCTGCCTGCGCGTCGACAGGCCGGATAAGCGCCATTTGGGGCGAAGTTGCGATCATTACAGCGCCCCGCGCAAGAGGCGCGGCTGTCCCTGTCCTAACGGTCATCTTCCGGATCGGGAGCCGGATCGGCCTCCCCGGCGCCGGAGGCGCGGCGGCGCAGCAATGGCGCGGCGGCCAGACCGCCGAGCAACAGCAGGAGCAAGGGGGCGGCCCACAGCGGCCACGTCAGCGAGGAGGCGCGCGGTCGCAGGAGGACGAAGTCGCCGTAGCGGTCGGCGAAGAAGGCGCGGATCTGGGCGTCGGTATCGCCTGCCGCGATCCGCTCGCGCACCAGCGCGCGCATGTCGGCGGCGATGGAGGCCGTGGACTGGGAGATCGGCTCGTTCTCGCAGACCACGCAGCGGATCTCGCCATCGAGCGCCTGCGCGCGGGCCTCCGCCTGCGGGTCCAGCGCGGCCGGCGCGCCTGTGGCGGCGAGGAACGCGAGCGAGGCGAGCGCGCGGATCATGCGGCGGGAACCGCAGAGGCCGCGGCGGCTGGCGCCGCAAGTCGCCGGCGCGCGAGCACGACGAGACCGAGCGCCCCTCCGAGCCCCATCAGGCCTGCGCCGATGAAGATCAGCTGCACCAGCGGGTTGAAGTAGAGGCGCACGGTCCACGCCTGCGGGCCGACCGTACCCTCACCCGGCGAACCGAGCGCGATGTAGAAGTCGCCGGCGAAGCCGCTGAGGATGCCCACCTCCGTCGTCGGCATGCCGGACACGGCGTAGAAGCGGCGTTCCGCAGAAACCGCGCGATCATCGACGCGAAACGCGCCGCGCTGCGCGGAATAGTTCGGGCCCTCGCGCGGCGTGATGTCGAGAAGCGTCACGTTGCGCCCGGCGAACGTCACGGTCTGCCCCGGCAGCATCTGCACGGACTGTTCCTTGCGGAACGACGTCTCAGCCACTGCGCCGATGGTGAAGAGGCCGGCGCCCGCGTGCGCCGCGACCATGGCCCACACCGCCAGCGGCAATGCCGCGACGCGGCCGAACGATCCTGCGCGCTTCCACACATAGAGCGCCACGCCCGCAAGCACCCACACGCCGACCGCGATGCCGAACGCCGCCCACAAGGGCCCGCGCACGATCGCCAGCACCACGACCGCAGCGCCCGCCGCCGCAAACGCCGCCCAGTGCAGCAGACGCCACGCGCCGACGAGATCGCCGCGTCGCCACGCCAGCAGCGGCGCGACCGGCAGCGCGAAGAAGAGCAGCGCCATCAACGGACCGAAGGTGATGTTGAAGAAGGGCGGGCCGACGGAAATGAGTCGCCCGGTCAGCGCCTCAAGCAGCAAGGGATAAAGCGTGCCGATCAGCACCGTGCCCATCGCCACCGCAAGACCCACATTGTTGAGCACCATCGCGCTCTCGCGGCTCACCAGCACGAAGCCCGAAGGCTCTGACAGTCGCGGCGCGCGCCACGCGTAGAGCATCAGCCCGCCGCCGACGAAGAAGCTGAGCATGGCGAGGATCGCGTACCCGCGCTTGGGATCGACGGCGAACGCATGCACCGATGTCAGCACGCCCGAGCGCACGAGGAATGTGCCGAGCAGCGCGAGACCGAAACCCACGATGGCGAGCAGGATCGTCCACGCCGCGAGCGATCCGCGACGCTCGGTGACGATGGCGGAGTGCAGCAGCGCAGCTGCGGCGAGCCACGGCATGAAGCTCGCGTTCTCCACCGGGTCCCAGAACCACCAGCCGCCCCAGCCGAGTTCGTAATAGGCCCAGTAGCTGCCGAGCGTGATTCCGCCGGTGAGCATGGTCCACGCCAGCAGCGTCCACGGCCGCAGCGCGCGCGCCCATGCGGCGTCGATCTTGCCTTCCATCAGCGCGGCGATGGCCAGCGAAAACGGCACGGACATGCCGACATACCCAAAATATAGCAGCGGCGGATGGATCGCGAGCGCAGGGTCCTGCAGCAGCGGGTTGAGATCGCGGCCCACGAGCGGCGCGGGATCGAGACGCGCGAACGGGCTCGACAGGAACAGCGTGTAGGCGATGGCGATGGCGGTGACGACGCCCTGCACGCCGATGGCGCGGCTCCAGAGCGATTGCGTCATCGCGCCGCGAAACGTCGCCAGCAGCGCGGCGAATGTCGCCGACACAAGACACCACAGCAGCATCGAACCTTCGTGGTTCCCCCACGTTCCGGCGATCTTGTAGAGCAGCGGCTTGGCGACGTGGGAATTGGCGGTGACCACGGCGACGCTGAAATCCGAGCGCAGGAAGAGCGAGATCAGGATCGCGAACGCGCCAAGCAGCACGAGCGCGGCGCTCTGTGCGGTTCCGGCGGCGGCCGCCGCGAGACGCGCATCGTTGCGCCAGCCGGCGAAAATACCTAGCGCGCCCTGCGCCAGCGACATCGCGAGTGCGAGGGACAGAAGGAACGCGCCGAGTTCCGCCGTCACGGCGTCCCCTTCCACTCGCCCTTGGCCTTGAGCGCCTCGACGACTTCGCGCGGCATGTATTTTTCGTCGTGCTTGGCGAGGATGCGTTCGGCGGCGAACGTGTCGCCGCCGCGCCAGACGCCCTCGGCTACCACGCCCTGCCCCTCTGCGAAGAGGTCCGGCGGATCGCCCTGGTAGCTTACCGCCACCGCGCCGACGCCATCGGTGACCTTGAAGCTGATGACGCCGCCGCCCCGCGCCACGCTGCCGGTTTCGACGAGCCCGCCGATCCGCACGCGTTCGCCGGCCTTGGCCTGCACGACGACGTCCGATGGCGCATAGAAATACGCAACGGAATCCTTCAACCCGTAGAGCGTGAGCCCGGCGGCGAGCGCCAGCAACACGCCGGCGGCGCCGATCACGATCAGTCTGCGACTGCTCTTGCGCATGCTCAGCTCCTCGCCTGTTCCAGCATCATGTTCGCCATCTGCCTGCGCGGATCGTCCGGCGCCAGCATCGAGAGCACACGCGGCCACAGCTGTAGCGCATCGGCCTTGCGTCCGTTCTGACTTGCCGCAAGCGCCTGATAGAATACGGGACGCACGTCGTCCGGCCGCAGGCGTCCCGCCTCCTGGAACAGCGCAAGCGCCTCCGGCGAGACGATGCGCCCGTCCATCGCCACCATGGCCGCGCCCAGTTCGATCATCGTGGCCGCGTTTGCCGGGTCACGGCGCAGCGCGGCGTCGTAGGCGCGTGCGGCTTCGTCGAAACGGCCTTCGGACGCGTAGATCATGCCGGAAAAGAAATGCGGCTGCGGCTCCTTTGGCGAACGCCGCGCGCGCGCGGCGAGGATGGCCAGCATCTGTTCGTTGTCGAGGGCTTGCGGCGTGTCCTTCGCGATGGCTTCCAGCGCCGCGATCCGCGCCGCGAACGGATTGTCCGCCATCGCCGGCTTGCCGGCCGAGAGATAGACCCCGAATGCGCAGGCGACCGTCGCGAGCGCAGCGGCAAGCGCCTTGGCGCGGGCGCCGCCTCCGCCCCCGCGCAGAAAGGCGCGCAGGGGCCAGAGCACGGCGCCGAGCCCGATGAGTGCCGCAAATCCGATGAGGGGGAGCATCTGCCCGAAGCTGTCCATGCCGGGCGGGACTTAACGCGAACCGCCCGGCGCCTCAATCCGTGGCGGGAAGCCGCAGGGTGGCCTCAAGCCCCCCGAGCGAACTTTCGCCGAGGACCAGCGCGCCGCCATAGAGCCGCGCGAACTCCGCCACGATGGAAAGCCCCAGCCCTTGTCCCGGCGCGGTTTCGTCGAGGCGCACGCCTCGCGTCAGCGCCGCTTCGCGCGCCTCCGGGGCGAGACCCGGGCCGTCGTCGCCGATGGCGATTTCCAGCGTGTGCGGCGCCTGCCCCTCGCGAACCGCCACATGCACCGCGCCGCCGCCGTACTTGCAGGCGTTCTCCATGAGATTGCCCGCCATCTCCTCCAGATCCTGCCGCTCGCCGCGGAAGACGAGGGCGGGGCCCGGCGCGACGTGGATGTCCATGTCCTTCTGGCGGCCGAACAGGCGCTCGAGCGTGCGCGCGATGTCGTCGATGACGGGCTGCACCTCGGTGCGCGCGCCCATTGTCTCCGCGCGCGCGGCGGCCTGTGCGCGCTGCAGATAGTGATCGACATTGCGGCGCATCGCTTCGCTCTGGCGCGTCACGAGTTCCGCGAGCGGGCCCTTCTCGGCGCGCGCCTCGTTGAGCATTACCGAGATCGGCGTCTTCAGCGCGTGCGCGAGATTGCCGACATGCGTGCGCGCGCGATCCACAACGGCGCGATTGTGATCGAGCAGCGCATTGAGTTCGTCGGTAAGCGGGGCGACTTCCGTGGGGTATTCGCCATCGAGCCGCGCGCGCTTGCCGCGACGCACCTCGGCGACATCGCCCCGCAGGCGGTTGAGCGGTGCAAGCCCCACCCGCACCTGCAGCACCACCATGGCGATCAAACCCGCCGCCATCACCGCGAGCGCAAGCGCGAGCGTCGTGGTGAAACGGCGCGCATCGATCAGCGCGGGGCGCCGGTCTGCGGCGGCGAAGAAAGCGTAGGGAGTCTCGGCGCCGGGCAGCGTCACGACCTGCACTGCGAGGCGCACCGGCTGGTCGAACGGTCCGGTGACGTTGGCGTAGCGGGTCTCGCCCTTGCGGTCGGCCAATGGCGCAGCGCCCCCCGTCGGCCACGGCAGCGAGGCTTCATCCCACAGGGACTGGGATTGCTGGACCGGCGTGGGCGCAATCCCCTGAGTCAGCGGCGCGATCTGCCAGTAGCGACCGGAACTCGGTGTCTGGAAGCGCTGGTCATTGGGCGTCTGGCGCAGCGCCAGCGCGCCGTCAGCGCCCACATCGGCCGAGGCGATCAGGCCATCGAGCACCACGCGCAGATCGCCGTCCAGGCTGCGCATCGCGCTGTCGCGATACTGCTGGGACAGCAGCACGCCGCCGATCACCAGGATGAGCAGGGACCACGCCACCGCCCCGATCACGAGGCGTGCGGCGAGAGATCGACCGAAGCCGATCAGTCGGTTCACGTCGCCTGCATCTCGACAGGATCGATGAGACGATAGCCGAGACCGCGCTCGGTCTGGATGCGGTCATTGCCGATCTTGCGGCGCAGGCGCCCGATGAACACCTCGATGGTGTTGGAGTCGCGATCGAAGTCCTGATCGTAGATGTGTTCGATCAGTTCCGTGCGCGCCACCACGCGGCCGCGATGGTGCATGAGATAGGCGAGCACCTTGTACTCGTGCGAGGTCAGGCGGATCGGTTCGCCGCCGACCGTCGCGCGGGCCGCGCGGGTGTCGACGCGGAGATCGCCGCAATCGAGCGACGATGTGGCGTGGCCCGCCGCACGCCGCAGCAGCGCACGCATGCGCGCAAGCAGTTCCTCGACGTGAAAGGGCTTCGTGAGATAGTCGTCGGCGCCGGCGTCGAAGCCCTCGACCTTCTCCGACCAGCGACCGCGCGCAGTGAGGATCAGAACCGGGAAGACCTTGCCCGAGTCGCGCCAGCCTTTGAGCACGGTCACGCCGTCGATCTTCGGCAGGCCGAGGTCGAGCACGACCGCGTCGTAAGGCTCGGTTTCGCCGAGAAATTGCCCTTCCTCGCCGTCCGCCGCGGTATCGACCGCATAGCCCGCCTCAATCATCGCCTTCTCCAGCTGGCGACGCAGGTCCGGTTCGTCCTCGACCACAAGAATGCGCATGAAGTTTACCCCGAAACGCCGATGATGTCGCCGGTCTCTGCATTCGCCCGGATGGTGAGCTTGCGACCGTCCGGCGTCAGCCAGTCGATCACGTAGATCGAGGGATTGCCGCCCTGCAGTCTGGCGCCCAGCAGGCGCCCGGGGTACCGGCTCTCGATCTGCGACAGGATCTGGCGCAGGGGCACGTGCCGGCCCTGCTCCACGGCGTCGCGCGCCTCGTTCGGCGAGAAGCTCTGGCCCAGATCGGGACGATCCCTGCCGCGCTGGAACGCTTCCGCAGGCGCGGCGGCGGCAAGGCCCATGGCGAGGGCGGCGAGGAGGAAACGCAACTGCATGGTGACGGAATACCGGCGGCGCCCTGAATGTCTGCTGAATGGGGAAGTCGTGCACATATCGGGCCTGACGGCTTTCAGCCCTGCGGCCATTATCCCTGAGGGCGCGGAGGCGTGTAGTCCCGCTTGTTCCACTTCTTGACGAAACGCTTGAGGTCGTCGTCCGGCGCCTCGGGCAGCATGACCAGCAGGCGCACGAACTGGTCGCCCTTCTCCGCTACGCCCTTGCCCTTGAGCCTGAGCACCTTGCCAGTGTTCGCGCCCTCCGGGATGGTCAGCGTGACCGGCCCCGACGCCGTCGGCACCTGGATCCTGGCGCCCTCGACCGCTTCGACGATGGAGATCTGCAGGTCGAGGTGGATGTCGTCGCCTTCGCGGCGGAAGAACATGTGGGGGCGGATCTTGAGCTCGACGAGGGCGTCGCCCGGCGGCCCGCCCTGCACCCCCGCGCCGCCCTGGGATTTCAGCCGCAGCACCTGACCGTCCGTGACGCCCGGCGGAATGGCGACATCAAGCGTCCGCCCGTCGCTCATCTGCACGCGCTTGCGCCCGCCGCGGATCGCATCGAGGAAATCGACATCGAGCGGCAGCCGGATGTCGCGGCCGCGCATCTTGCCGAAGTTCTGTCGACCCGCCCCGGCGCCGGCGCCGGCAGACCCGAACAGGTCGGAGAAGATGTCGCCGAGGTCGAAGACGCTTTCGCCGGCGCCGCCATAGCTGTTCTGGGTGCGCCCCGGGCCCGCGCGATAGGAATACTGCGCTTTCTCGTTGCCCTCCGCGTCGATCTCGCCGCGATCGAACCGGGCCTTCATGCCCGGATCGCCGAGCAGGTTGAAGGCGGCGGTCGCCCGCTTGAAACGCTCCTCGGCCGCCTTGTCGTTCGGGCGCACGTCGGGGTGCAGCTCCTTGGCGAGCTTGCGGTAGGCGCTGCGGATCTCGTCGGCGCTGGAACTGCGCGTCACTCCGAGGGCGGCGTAGGGGTCCCAGCTCAAAGGGCGGCTCTCATGGGAGATACTGACGGGAGGAAACGGTCACGGACGACTCACACGTGGAAAATAAGGCTCCCGTATGGACTCCTTCAGGTAGAAGCCCCGCACGCGAACACAAGGCGTTATAGCCGCACGAGCGAGTCGCGTCCCCTGCCGGGTCCGTAGCGACTGGAGACCTGCCGGACCCTGACGGCAAGCTCGGCCGGAAGCGCCCCAAAGTCTGCGATCTGGTCCGCCGCCGGGTAGATAGCCTCCGGGATTTCAGAGGAAATCACCCGGCGCACCGCCCCGGCGCCGTCGAGGAACTCGGTCCGCCACGCGGCGACGGCTTCCCCGGACGCGGGCTCGCCCTGCCAGGCGTCCCCGCCAAGCCGTGTCCGGGGCGTCCAGCGAATCGCCACGTCCCCTGCGGCCGCGCGCGCGCCGCGAACATGGACCGGGGCAAAGGGGCGCGCCCAGACATCCGCGAACACCGCATCGACAACAGCCGCGTTAACGTCCGAGACCGGCATGCCGGGCGTCGGCGCGACGAACACGAGACTTGCGCCGCGTTCGTTGGGGTCCATGTCGAGCCGCGACAGCGCATCGTCGAGCCGCACCACCGTCGACCCTGCGACCTGTACGGCCTCTGTTTCAGTACCCTGCAGACCGCGCAGCAACATGCGCAGGTCGAACACGTCAGGCGCCACGAGCGTCACGTCCCGCGCCTGCACGATTTCCCATTCGCCGTCGGCGTCACGGACCGCCAAGCTGTTGGCGCCGGCGAAAAAGCGCGGCGTCCGTCACGCTCGAAAGCGCCACACCTGGCATCCGCACGCGCATGACGCCCGCGCGATCCCACCGCCCGACAGGCCCCGGCCACAACGCGTCGACGAGTTCGCCAATCTCGGCGGGAGCAAGCGCGATCGCGCGCGAAGCGGCGGTATTGCGCGCGGCTCCCGCATGGATGCGCACCGGCCCCGTCCAGGGCGTTGCAGCGACAGCCGCGAGCGGGCGGTCGTCGTCCTCGCGGCCGGGCAGCGGCGGGAGATCGAGAAAGAAGAACTGCGGTCGCGACGCGACCGGACGCGCGGGCGCTGCGCCAATCGCTGCGCCCGCCGATCCGAGCCTGTGTCCCGAAGCGTCGCGCACGAGGCTGAGCTTGCGCACGCCTTCGTCCTCGATGCGGACGATGCGGAACGCGCCGGGACCTGCGCCGAGTGCGGACAGATCGAGCCTGTCGCCCGGCTCCAGATCAAGGCGCGATGGCGGCACGGCGATGTCTGCCGTCTCGGCGGCGGCCAGCGCATCGCTGAGCAGGTTTTCCACGAGCGCCGCCGCCTGACCGTCGTCCATCACCAGCGGCGCATCGAGATCGATCACGCCTTCGCCAGCAGCATCTTTCTGGCGCGCAGACGCGGCGCCGATTTCATAGGACTGCGCGCCGTCGATGAATCGCACGCGCGCTTCGACAGGTCGTGCCGCGATGTCGGCGCGCGCAAGCCAGATGCGTGGGTCCGCATCCACAAGATCGTCCGGCCCGAGCGCAGCGACAGGCGCATCCTCCCCGTGCGCGAAGACCAGCCGCCCTTCATGCTCGCGCACGTCGAAGCGATACGCGGCCTGCAGCGGCGCAAGCGCCGCGCGCGCCGTCGTAGGCGAATCCACCGCCATGCCGGTGACGACGCCGCCAAGGTCCGAGACGTCGACATCGGTCATGCCCGCACGCGCGCATATGTCCTCCACAGTCTCCGCGAGAGACGCCGCACCTGCCCGTCCGTTGAGCCAGTGCCCGAGCCGCCACGATGCGCCGTCGGACCAGATGTCGGTGCGCGCGGGAAACTGCGGGAATGGCCGCGCGTCCCAGGCCCACAGGCACATGTGATCGAGATCGAACATCCGGCCAGCGTAGACATTCGAGTCCGGGTTGCGCGCATCGTCGGCCCAGTACGACAGGTATGCCTCAAGCGTGCGCCGCTGGATGAGATCATCGCGCGCACGGTCCGAGAATGGCGGGGCGGCGCTTTCGCCGCTGCGCGCGTCGATGAAGAGATTCGGCGCGTTCGAGCCCTTGTCGATCGCCGGCGCGCCGAGTTCGAGGAACCAGACCGGTTTCGATTGCGGAATCCACGCCGTGGGCGTCGCGCTTTCAACGCCGCCCGGGCGATCATGGTGCGCCTCGCTCCAGAAACGGCGCACGTCCTTGGCGCGGTAGATCCAGGGCTTGCCGTACGCGCCGTCCGTGATCGGCGTGCGGATCTGCGCAGAACGATCAGCGTCCGACGCGTAGTACCAGTCGAAGATCTCCCCCGCCTCGATGCGCGCGGCGAGATAGGCGGGGTCATGGATGCGCGTCGCGAGCGCGCGATCGGCGTGCGTATCGCCGTCGCGCCAGTCCGTCAGCGGCGGATACCAGTCGATGCCGATCGCATCGATCGCCGTGTCCGCCCACAGCGGGTCGAGATGGAAGAAGACATCGCCCGAACCGTCCGCCGGGCGATGACCGCCGTACTCTGACCAGTCCGCCGCATAGGTGATCTTCGTCGAGGGTCCGAGGATCGCGCGCACATGAGCCGCAAGCGCCCTCAATGCCTGCACCGCCGGAAAATGCGTGGCGCTGTCGCGCACGATCGTGAGACCGCGCAGCTCCGAGCCAATCAGGAAGAAATCCACGCCGCCTGCGAGCACCGCAAGATGCGCGTGATGCAGGATGAATCGGCGATAGCCCCAGTCCGTCTCTGCGCCGAAGAACGCCGCGACCTGCGCTGTGGCGGCGGCGGTCTTGTCGACGGTTCCCGCAACGCCCGGCGCCGGCGTGCAGGTGATCCGTCCCCGCCACGGAAACGCCGGCTGCGTAGCGCCGCCGTGCGGATCGGGCAGCGCATTGTCGGGCGGCACATCCATGAGCAGGAACGGATTGAGACCGACGCGCAAGCCCCGCGCCTTAAGGTCACCTATCGCTTGCACGATGCTCTCATCGGCCGGCGTGCCGCCGAACGCAGGCGCGCCATCGATCTGGCTGACGACCCGGGCGCCCGCGCGCTCCACGCCGCCCGCGCGCCACACGAGCGGTCGCGTCTCTTTCGCAGCGATTTCCACGCCCGGCCGGATCGTGCAGACGCCGCAGCGCAAATCATCGCCGAACCACGAGGACACGAGCGAGACGGTCTCCACGCGAGGCATGTCCGCCTGCAGCTGATCGAGTGAAACAAGAATGTTCGCGCGATCAGGATCGGCGTGCACGTTCTCGCTCGTTTCCTGCCCCGCAGCGATGACGCGGCGCACAGGCGTGGTCGCGCACGCGAACTCGCCGGAGCCTGGAATGAGGCACACGCCGCGCGCCATTGTCTCCAGACGTTCCCCGTCAGCCGCAGGCCCACGCACCACTTCGAACGAAAGCTGCGGCAGAACATCGCCGAAGTCATCGAGCGGCAGATCTTCGAAAACGAGGTAGGCGAGCCCGCGATACGCGGGCGCGTGGTCGGCGCCCTCCACCGCTTCGATCACCGGATCAGGCGTCTGCCCCTCGGTTCCGGGATGCAGACGATGCGCCACGTCCGCGAGATCGAACGGCTGACCGTTCGCCCACGCGCGTTCGATCCGCGCAACAGGGCCTTCACAGAGCCCGACCGCAAAAGACAGCGTGTAACGATAGGCCGTCGTGCGCGTTCCGCCGCCGGACTTTCCGCCGCCGCTACGCACGGTCTCGCGCCGTTCGCGCAGGCGCGCCGCCCAGATCACCTGTCCGCTGATGCGGATGCGTCCGTGGATCAACGGAATCGAGGCGCCTTCCTCGGACGACTGGATGTGCAGCCCCGCCATGCGCGGGCCTTCGATACGCCGCGTGCGCGCAAAGAGCGCGTCCTCGATGCGCGATCCAACGTAGGCGCCGGCGGTGCGGCCGAGCGCGCGGCCCCAGGATTGAAACGCCGCCGGCGCGATGCGACTGCCGAACGCGCCGCCGGCGCGGGTGAAGATCAGGTCTGCCACGGTTTTGCTCCAGGAAAGGAAAATGCGGCGGCCAGGCGCGCGCGCCAGAACGGCGCGAGCCGGTTCTCGACGACGGCGCGGCCCCAGTACGCGTGAATGATGCGATCGGGCGCGGAAAGGATCGCGGCGTGTTTCATCGGCGCGTCAGCACGCATGCGGAACAGCAGCACGTCGCCGGGCGTCGCAGCGACGAGAGGAACGGATACGAGATGACGCGCCGCCGCATCGCGCAGCGTCTCGCGCCCGTCGCATTCCGCCCAGTCCGGCGTGTACGGCGGCGCCGCTTCGGGCTCTGCGCCGCACACTGCGCGCCAGACGCCGCGCACAAGGCCGAGGCAATCGCAGCCTGCGCCGCGCGTGCTTGCCTGATGCCGGTACGGCGTGCCAAGCCACGCACGCGCCTCCGCGATGATCGCTGCACGGGAAATGCTCATCGGTCGGCGTTGCGCGACCCGCCGTCCATCGGCGTGCGCTGGTCTGGCCCCGCGATCACGGCGTCGACGCCCGGCATGTGCGGAAAGCCGCGAAAGTTGAGGGTGTTGGCGAACTTCGCACGGCAGGTCCCGGCGCGCTTGTCGCAACCGGCGGTGACGGCGAACGTATCCCCCGCCGCGATCGCTCCACTGACGGCGGACAGCTCCAGCGTCACGTGGACGCCCGCAACGCGATGCGCAGCGATCTCGCCGCCGCCGCCGTCCGACCACGCAATGCGTCCGCGCGCAAACCAGCCGTCCGCAAACGCGGCGAGGCCATCCACGCGGAACGTGCGCGCGTCCAGAACGGCGGCGACCACGCCCTCCGCACGGGTGGTCGACGTCGAAAGATCGACGCCGCAGCGCGCATCGCCGACATCGGCGTCGCAGAACCGCGCATAGACACGTCCGAACGAGGCGTCGAGCGCCGCGTCGAGGCTGCGCAATTCCGCAAGGAAGGCCGCAGGCCCCTGTCGCACCGCGCCCAGGCGCCCGGCGAACAGGTGAACGCGCAGCGACGGATCGGTCCAATCGACACGAAATACGCCCACCCGCGCCCCATCCCACAGACCACGCGCGAGATCCTCCGTCGTGATCGCCGACGCCGACAGCGCGCCTTCGATGCGGCCGGCGTCGGCGCCTGCATCGAGATCCTTCTCGAAGGCGCCGGCGCGAAACCCGGTCGATGCGGCGCAGGTCACGCCGTCGACGACGAGATCGCGGTCATGATCGGTGAAGCCGAACACGGCGCCGTCCCTGCGGGTAAGCCGCCACACATGCGCAAGCGTGGTGACGCCCGCAGCGAGCCGCGCGCGAAGCGCTTCAGGAACCGCGCGCATCAGACCAGAACCTCGACGAGGGGTACGGCGGCCGCACGACCGGCGCCAATGGCTTCCAGCGTTACGTCAAGACGGTCTGTGTCGAACCGCACCGGCGTGTCGAAGTGGAAGCCCGCCGTCAGTACCGCGCCTTCGGGTGGGGTCGAAGCGAACGTCACCAATCCATCGGAATGCGAAACCGAGATCGCTCCGGTCTCCAGGCCGTTGACGGCGACGCGCACCGCGCCCGCGACAGGCTTGCGGATCGGCCTGACGTAGGCGTCCTCCGCTTCGCCATAGACCTTCACGAGCTGGAATGTCGTTGCGGCGCCGTCGCCGGTTCCGAGCGGCTGGTCAGTGGGCACTACATCTTGCAGCGGCGGGCAGGATTTCCAGTCTGCGAAATCGCGGAAACGAAACGCCTGCAACCGCCCGCGCCGCGCCTCGAAAAACGTCTGCAGCGCCTGCAGGTCGTCGAGCGTCGCGAGCGCGCCGCCAATATCGTAGCGACGGCGACCATGGGCCCATGGCGTGTTGCGCTCCTCGCGTCCGCTGCCGAGCGTGACGACCTCCGTGCGCCGCTCCGGACCGCCGCGCGATCCGATGGCCGTGGCGAGCGGCGGCAAACCTTCGTGGAAAGAGGTCATGGCGTTTCTCCTGCGGGTTCGGTGACGGCGTGGAGGTCGAGCACGCCGAGCGCCGTCACGCGGTCTTCGGCGCGCACCACGTCGGCGTAGCTGGCGTACAGCAGCACGAGGCGACGGCCCTCCACGTCCAGCGCTGCGCCGTGCAGCGCGTCGCGCAGGGCGTTGACGACGTCGAGCGCCTCGGTGCGGGCGCCCCAGCGGGAGGAAACGTGCAGCGTGATCGTCGTTTCGAGCGTGCGCGGTGCGTTCCTTTCGGAGGCGCGCGACACCACGCGTGCGATCGTTGCGTAGGGAAAGGCCGCGTGTTCTGGTCGGTCGTCGTAGATGCGCGCGGGATCGCCGAGCACGGCGCGCACGCCGGCGTCACCGGCCGCCGCCGCGCACGCGGCCGCGACCAGCGCCCCTTCGGGCGAGGTTGTCATGTTGATTTCTCCTGAAATGAAAGTGTTGGCGTTAAAGTTTCAGCCGCACGTAGGGCGCTGCAAGCGCCTGGGCGGCGGCGGGCATGGCGCCCTCGACGGCGCGGGCTTCGTAGAGCGCGGCGACCGTGAGAAGCACCGCATGCCGCAAGGGCTCCGGCGCGTCGTCGGCGCCTTCGCCATAGCCGGCGCTGTATTCGACCTCATCGGCGCTTTCCGCGAGAAGGACGATGCGATCCTCTTCGGCGGACAGGCGCCAGGAATCGGCGCTGAGTGGTGTTCCCTTTCGTTTGACGTCATGAACTGCAGAAACCGGCGCGAAGGCGCAGCGGAAAATCTCCGCCGCGCTTTGGTCCCGTGTTTCCCGGATACGCCGCGTCAACAGCGCGCGGCCGGTGGATTGCTCCACCAGTTCACGCGCCGCCGTGACGAGGCGGGCGATGAGCCCGTCCTCCGCGTCATGAGCAACGCGGAGGAAGAGCTTCGCCGCCGCGAGCGAGACGGGCTCGATCGCGGGCGGCGTCACGATGTGGGCGCCCATCAGCTGGCCGCGAACTTCATCAGCTTGATCGCGTCGAAGTTCTGCACCCCGCCGCCGACGCGCTTGGTGACGTAGAAGAGCACGTACGGCTTGTTGGTGTAGGGATCGCGCAGCACGTTCACGCCCGCGCGGTCGACGATGAGATAACCGCGGGCGAAATCGCCGAAGGCGACGGCGAACGCATCCGCCGCGAGGTCGGGCATTTCCTCGATCTCCGTCACCGGATAGCCGAGAATCGTCGCGCCCGCGCCTTGCGACTCCGGCTGCCAGATGTAGCGGCCGTCGGCGTCCTTCAGCTTGCGCACGGCGGCGACCGTCTTCCTGTTCATCGCGAAGCGGCCGTTCTGGCGGAACTCCGTGCGCGGCGCGTAGGCGAGATCGAGCAGGCGATCGACCGGGTTCGTCGCCGCAAACGCGCCCGCCGCGCCCGAGAGCACGAAGCCGATCTTGTCCCAGGCATGGCTCGCCTCGGCGATCGTGTCGTAGGCGAGAAAGCCTTTGGGCTTGTTCGTCCCGTCGCCACTGACGAACGCCGCGCGCTCCTGCGCCGCGAACGCCTGCTCCACTTCCTCAGCGATCCACGCCTCGACATTCACGTAGGCGTCGTCGAGCAAGGTCTGCGTGGCGGCGATGTTGGCGTAGAGTTCGGCTGTCGGGAATTCGAGCGAGGCAAGCGTCGGCGTGGCGGTCGCGGTACGCGCGCCGGTCTCGGCAGCCCAGCCGGTGGCGGCCTGCGCGGTGCTGACCGGCTTCCTGAACACCGTGGCGCTCGTGGTGCGCACGGTGGCGATGGCGCGCATCGGCGACACCGCGTGCAGCCGCTGCTCGATCATGCGATCAAGTTCGGGCGGCGCGAGATAACCGCCGTCCGGACCGGAGCCGACGGAAAGCGCCTTCGTTTCGAGACGCGACAGCGCGGTTTCATCCCCGCGCCGCAGATAGGCGCCCCAGGCGCTCTTGTGTTCCGACAATGCGGGCTCGCCGATGCCCGGCCGGTTCTGGCCCCGCGCGATGCGCTCGAGTGCGGACTTCTGTTCGACGAGCGCGCGGTCGATGCGATCGACCTTCTCTTCGAGCAGCACGTCGGCGCGTCCGGATTCGATGGCGGAGAGCCGTGCATCGTTGGTCTCGCGGAAGGCGGCGAACGCCTCCAGCAGCTGGTCGTTCGGCGACGCGCCGTCGCGCGCCATCTTGGTTTCTTTTCTCATGTCATGGTCCTTTCAGTGGTGTTGATGCGCGCGAAACGCGCGCTTTCGGTGTTGGAGCGCGCAAACCGCGCGCGGGGCGCCATCGGCGTCGGCACGATGGAGATTTCGATGAGGTCGACGGCGACGAGCTCGCGACCTGCGGTGAGCGCCCGCGACGCGCGCGTGCGGAAGCCGATGGAGAGGCCATCGACGCCGCGCTGCACGAGACGCATGGCGAGTCCGCCGGCGGGCGCAGACCGCAGGATGCGTCCCTGCACATGCAGCCCCCGCGCGTCCTCCTCGAACCCGCTCCACGCGCCCGCAACGAGGCGGGGGTCGTGACCTACGAGCATGGGAATGGAGGACGCGCGGGCGAGACTGTCGCGAAACGCGCCGGCGCGCACGACATCGCCCTCGAGGTCGGCGACCCCGAAGAGCGCGGCGTAGCCCTCGACGGGCCACGCGTTGTGATCGATCATCTCAGCGGCGCTTTTCGAGACGCCGCTCGATGCGGTCGAGCGCGGCGTGGGTTTCCTCGGCGCGCACTTCCAGCCGCGCGAGACGCTCGCTGACGGGACGCTGGTCCTCGATGCGGCGTTCGACCTCTTCGAGACGCGCAGCAGCGGCGCCGGCCCAGATGAAGGCGCCGGCGGTTTCCAAGGCGATGGTGAAGATCAGCGCGATGCCGATGCGGTTGTCGACCTTCATGGCGCCTCTCCCGCGATGCCGGCAAGACCGCGCTTTTCATCACGCGTGAGGAAACTCGCGGACTCAAGCCGCGCCCATGTCGCTTCGCTTTCCGCCGCAAGCGCGGGGATGGCGTCGAGATCGACAGTCACGTGCGCCTGCCCCGCCTCGCGCCAGCGTCCGCCAAGCCAGTTCTCCAGCGCCCGCGCCGCCTTCTGCGCCAGCGGCAGTGCGACCTGCCGCCAGAACGCGAGATTAGCCTCGCGGTAGTTCGCGTACGTGTTGTCGCCGGGAATGCCGAGCAGCATGGGCGGCGCGCCGAAGGCGAGCGCGATTTCGCGCGCGGCGGCGTTGCGCGCTTCGATGAAGTCCATGTCCGACGGCGTGAGGCTCATCGGACGCCACTCAAGCCCGCCTTCCAGAAGCATCGGGCGCCCGGCGTTGGCTGCGCCGGCGATCGTCGCGTCGATCTCGGCGCGCAGGCGCGCGAACTGCTCCTCCGTCGCGCGGCCGCCGTTGGCGAACACAAGCGCGCCGGAGGGCCGCGCGGAATTGTCGATCAGCGCCTTGTTCCAGGCGCCGCCGGCGTTGTGGATGTCGATGGCGCAGGCCGCCGCCTCCATCGGCGACTGGCCGTACCAGTCGTCGAGTGGATGAAATGTCTTCAGGTGCAGGATGGGCGCTTCATCGGTGAGCGGATTGCGCGCGTAGCGCCGGACCGATGCGTCGACCCGATACTCCCAGCCAACGGGCCAGCCCTTCACGCCGGGAATGACGGCCATGCGGTCGGGACGTAGCGCGTAGAGTTCATGTGGCGGCTCCTCGTCGAAGGACGCGGCTTCGAGGTAGGCGTTGCCCGCCACCTGCAGGTGACCGAAGAACGCCTCGAACAGCTCGATGCCAGTCTGCTCGGGATTGGGCCGCGCCAGCAATTGCGCGAGCGGGTGATCGCCGGGCGTCACCTTCAGCGGCGCGCTGGCGGCGGATTCCGCGATCAGACGCACACACCGATGGGCCACCGCATTGCGCGCATACCCTTCCCGCGCGAACGCGACATGGTCGCGCCCCGACCACACCGGCCGGCCCGGCGCGTGCCAGGCGACGACGGCGCGCGCGGTTTTCGTTTCCGCCGGCGCAAGCCGGCGAAGCCAGTTCAACATGACAGCTCCTTCAAAATGGGCGGACGCGGGAGGCGCTTGCCGCCTCGCCCACGTTTCCGACGATGCCTGATCATGACCCGGCCGCCGTACCGGTCGGATAGATTCATGTACGGAAAGCGTTCACCCCTTGGGGCGCATGAAAGCAGGACGAAAAAAGTGGGGGAACGGACCCCCTCCGTTCCCCCTATTCCTGCCCGGTTCGCGCTCTAGTAAGACCCCAGCCCATGAGGATGACGCAGTGACCGAACCCACACCCGGACCCCACGGAGCCGGACCAGAGGGAAACGGCCCCCAGGCCGGCGGACCGGGCGACGTGCGCGGTCTCGACTGGGCGCGGCTGCGCGCCTCCACGGCCGCCAGCTACATGGAGCGCATCCTCGCGGAACGGTCGCGCACGAGCTTTCTGTGGGCGGGCGGCGCGGGCCTGCTGGTGGTGCTGGTGGCGTTCATCGGGTTCTGGGCGTGGGCGATCAAGGATCTGCCGCGCATGCCGGACTCGGCGTCGCTCTGGGTGCTCAACCGCCAGCCCGGCGTGACGTTCATCGACGCCGAAGGCCGCACCATCGGCATCCGCGGCGCTTTCTACGGCCGCAGCGTCGCCTACAAGGAACTGCCGCCGCACGTCTGGCAGTCCTTCATCGCGATCGAGGACCGGCGCTTCTTTGAACACCGCGGCGTCGACCGTCAGGGCATGGTGCGCGCGATGCTCGCAAACCTGAGCGCCGGCGGCACCGTGCAGGGCGGCTCGACGATCACGCAGCAGCTGGTGAAAAACCTCTTCCTGAAACCGGAACGCACCATCCAGCGCAAGCTGCAGGAAATGATCCTCGCGGGCCGCATCGAGAGCCGGCTGACGAAGGACGAAATTCTCGATCTCTATCTGAACCGCGTCGACCTCGGCTCGCAGGCGTTCGGCGTGGATGCTGCGGGACGCCGGTACTTCGGAAAGGCCGCCGCGCAGCTGTCGCTGGCGGAAGCCGCGATGATTGCGGGCCTGCCGAAAGCCCCGACCGATCTTTCCCCGACGCGCAACCTTGCGCGCGCAAAGGCGCGCCAGCTCGTCGTGCTGGAAGCAATGCAGGACGCAGGCTTCATCACCGCCGCACAGCGCGCAGAAGCCGCCGAGGCGCCGATCGTGCTGGCGAGCCGCCCGCCGGGTGAAGGCGAACTCGGCTACATCTTCGACATGGCGGTGGACGAGGCGCGCAAGCGCTCGGGAGAACTCTCGCCCGATCTCGTGTTGCGGCTGACAGTGGACGTCGCGCTGCAGGATGCGGCCGTGCAGACGGTGCGCTCCGGCCTCGGCCCCCTCGGCCGCGTGCGCTGTCCGGCGTCGGCGGCGACAAAACCCGGCGCGCGGCCGAAACGCACGACGTGCCGCAAGCTTCAGGGTGCGCTGGTGATGGTGGATCATCGCGGCGGCATCAGGGCGCTGGTCGGCGGATCGAGTTACGAGGAAAGCAAGTTCAACCGCGCGGTGCAGGCAAAGCGCCAACCCGGCTCTTCGTTCAAGACCTTCGTCTATGCCGCCGCCGTGGAACAAGGGCTCGATCCCGACACCATCCGCTACGATGAGCCGGTGACCATCCAGGGCTGGAAGCCGCAAAACTACGACGAGAGCTACACCGGCGCAGTGACGCTGCGTTCGGCGTTCGCGCTGTCGCTGAACACGGTCGCCGCCGAGGTCGCCGACGAAGTGGGCATCAACCGCGTGGCCGATCTCGCCTGCCGGTTCGGCGTCCAGTCCATCCCCTGCACCGACGAGGCGCGCCGCAAGACGCCGATCCCGCCGTCCATCGCACTCGGCTCGATGGAAGTGACGCTGCTGGAGATGACACAGGCCTTCTCCACCTTCATGCGCGAGGGCCAGCGGCTCGACGCCTTCCTTGTGGAAAGCGCGGAAAACTCGAAGGGCGACGCGCTCTACCGGCGTCCCGTCGTCAGCCCGCTGCAGATCTACGATCCCGAATACACGCACACCATGAACGGCATGCTCGGCCGCGTGGTGCAGACGGGCACCGGCACACATGCACGCCTCGGCGATCGCGATGTGGCGGGCAAGACCGGCACCAGCCAGGATTGGCGCGACGCCTGGTTCATCGGCTACACCGCCGACTACACGACGGGCGTCTGGGTCGGCTACGATGACTTCTCGCCTATGCCGCGCATCACCGGCGGCGGCGCGCCGGCCGACATCTGGATGAACTTCATGCGCGTCGCCGAGCGCGATCTCGAACCGCAGCCCATTCCCGGCGTCAATCCTCCGCCCGTCTCGCGCGCGCGCCAGGAAATGTCGTCATTCTACCGCTCGCTCGCGGAAGCCTTCGGCAAGATCATCAATCCGGGACGTGAGAAGGACCGGTCGGACCTCCTCCAATGAGCCGTGATCTCGCGCAACTGAAGGACGTGCGGCTTTCGCTCGGCGGCGCGCCGCTGTTCGAGGGCGTCGACATGGCGCTCATCAAGGGCGAGCGCGCGACGCTCGTCGGCGACAACGGCGCGGGAAAATCCACGCTCATGCGCATCCTCGCGCGACGCATCGAGCCGGATCGCGGCTCGTTGACGTTCGCCTCAGGGGTCTCGCTAGCGTATGTCGCGCAGGAGCCCGACCTCGACGGGTTCGCCACGTTGCGCGACTACGTCGAGGCGCCGTTCGGCGACATGGCCCCGACCCCGCATCATCGCGCCGAAGCGCTGCTGGAGGCCTACGGCCTCGATCCCGGCCGCGCGCCCGTGGGCCTTTCCGGCGGCGAGGCGCGCCGCGCGGCGCTG
>WRPF01000129.1 GCA_009773335.1 Caulobacteraceae bacterium | reverse complement strand
GACGTCGTCGGCCTTTTGGGAACTGCGCGCGACATCGCGCTCGGCGGGGGGCACGCGTGCGCGCGACGGGCCGATCGATCGATCGCATGCTGGGGCAGCTGCGGGGCCGGGCAATGTGGCGACGCAGACTCCTCGTGGCTCGGGGACCGACTGTCGCCTGTCACGGTCGTCGGAATCACGACCGCCGAGCAGGTGACGGCCGGGACCGACCACACGTGCGCGCGGCTCGCGGACGGGACGGCGCGGTGCTGGGGTCGCAACTACGGTGCGCTCGGCGACGGCACGACGGTGAGCGCTCGCTGGTCGCCGGTCGCCGTGCTCGGCCTCTCCGGAGTCACCGATCTCGACGGCGGGTGGCACTACACCTGCTCTGCGCTCGCGGACGCGACCGCGCGCTGCTGGGGTCAGACAGGATGAAGCGGCCGGCAACCTGCGCAAGAACGCGGGTTAGCCTCGAAGGACCTACAACGCGGCCAGAGCCGCAAAGCGGAGGTGCCGGCCATGCAGAACAATACCATCTGGGTTGGGCTCGACGTCCACGCGAAGATGATCTCGGTTGCGGTGCTCTCGGTCGGGGCCAAGGAGCCCGAGACCAGCGAGATCCCCAACCGTGTGGACAAGATCGAACGCCTGGTTCGCGGTCTCGGCGAGCGCGGCGTCGTGCACGTCTGCTACGAGGCGGGCCCCTGCGGCTTCGCGCTCTACCGCCAGCTGCGCGCTCTCGGCGTCGATTGCGACGTGATCGCCCCGTCGCTGATTCCCCGCAAGCCCGGCGAGCGGATCAAGACGGACCGCCGCGACGCGATCAAGCTCGCGCGCTACTACCGCGCCGGCGAGCTCACGCCCATCGTCGTGCCGGGCCCCGCGCAGGAGGCCGATCGCGACCTCGTACGTGCTCGTGAGGACACGCGCCGTGATCGCACTGCAGCTCGGCATCGACTCGGGAAGTTCCTGCTGCGGCACGGGCTGCACTTCGGCGCTGGCAAGAGCGGCTGGACGAAGGGCCACTGGGAGTGGATTCGCCGGCAGAGCTTCGAGCAGGCGAGCGCGCAGTTCACCTTCGAGCACTACGTCGCCGAGGTCGAACGCCTCGACGTCACGCTCGTGCGCCTCGAGAAGGAGATCGACAAGCTCGCGCGCACGGAGCGGTTCGCAAGCAGAGTCGACCGGCTCACGTGCCTGCACGGCATCCGAACGCTCACTGCGATGGTGCTCCTCGCGGAGCTCGGCGACCTGCGGCGCTTCGAGCACCCGCGGCAGCTGATGGCCTACGTCGGGCTCGTGCCGAGCGAGAACTCGAGCGGCGAGGACAAGAAGCGCGGCTCGATCACCAAGACCGGCAACACCCACGTGCGGCGTGTGCTCGTCGAGAGCTCGTGGGCGTACCGGCACGGACGAACGTCCCTCTCGCCGCGCGTGCGTGTACAGCTCCAGGAGCAGCCCGCCGAGGTCACCGCGATCGCGACCAAGGCCACGCAACGCCTGGGGCGCCGCTACGCGCGCATGATCGCGCGCGGCAAGCCCGCGCCCGTCGCGTGCACGGCGGTCGCACGCGAGCTGTGCGGCTTCATCTGGGCGCTCGGCCGCGAGCCGGAGGTGAAGAACTGATCACGACGACGAGCACGCGGTGCCGCGCGATCAGCGGCCGAGGGCCACACGGATGGAGAAACCCTCGGCCGTTCTGGGCGACGCGGCGAAAGCCAAGACTCGCGATCTCAGACCGAGGCAGCTCCCGACGGCTCACTGTCATGCGGCTCTGCTCTGCAACCCGCGCATCCTAGAGTGACCCACCGTCGCGCACTTCTCGGCCGCTGTTCGCGCGGCACCGCACAGACGCGCCGACCGACGGAGCAGGAGAGGACAACAGCGATCGAAGGACACGCCCCCTCAAGACTTGACAGGCCGCTTCATCCTAGAACGACAGCGGGCAGCTCGGTGACGGAACCACGACGCTTCGCGACGAGCCCGTCGTCGTGCTCGGCGCGACCGGCGTCCTCAACGTCACGGCGGGCTCCGGGCAGATGTCGTTCAGCACGTATCGATACCGGAGCTGCATGCGCGCGACGGCCGGTGTCGTCGATTGCTGGGCCGGGCCTGATCCGTGACGACGGCGGGTACGGTGGCGGCTAGCGCGAAGCCTCGAGCTGCATCGCGCGAAGCCGCTTCGCGATCGGCGCGTGGACGATCCGCTTCATCCACACAGCGGGCTCACGGCGCCGAGCCACGGAGGAACGGCTGCTTGCACCTGGGGCAGCCCGCCGAGAGATCGATCATCACCGCACGGACGTTGCTCATCGGCGCGATGGTAGTCGATTCGCGC
>WRPF01000128.1 GCA_009773335.1 Caulobacteraceae bacterium | reverse complement strand
CGGCGGCGCGCAGGAGACCGCCGCCAACGGCGCCATAGATGCGCGCCGGCGCGTGGATGCGGCGCTCGGCGCATTGCCGTTAAGCTTGAGCGGCGCGGTGCGCGCGGCGTGTCTGGAGGGATGCAGCTTCGCGGATATCGAACTTACGCGGCGCTGGCCCGCGCGCTCGGGAAAGCTGGTGCTGAAACTCGCGCTGGAGCTGCTCGCCAATCACTACGAAGCAGCCGAACACTAAGTGAAAGGTTGAGCAGCGGTCTCGCGGATGCGCTGCATCATCGAGAAAAGCCCGTTGGAACGCTGCGCGGTGAGGGCGTCGGAGAGCCCGAGCCGCGCGGCGAGCGTCTTGGGATCGAGCGAAAGGATCTCCTCCGGCGTGCGGCCCGAATAGACACGCAGCAGCACCGCGATCAGCCCTTTCACGAGGAACGCATCGGACTCGCCGCGAAAGAAGAGCCGTCCGTCGCGGCGCTCCGGCACAAGCCAGACCTGGCTCGCGCAGCCGCGCACTTTGGTCGCCTCGTTGCGCTCGGCCTCCGCCAGCGGCGCCATCTGCCTGCCGAGATCGATGAGGTACGAAAAGCGCTCCTCCCAGTCCGGGAAGAGCGCGAGTTCGTCTTCGAGGTCCGCGATGGCGGATTCAATGGACTGCGTCATGCGCCCTACATAGGCGCGCGCGCGGGCCGGTTCCTAGCGCTTCTTGCGGCGGCTCGGCGCGGGTTCGACCGGCGCGACGGGCGCGGGCGGCAGCTCGGCGACGATCGGCGTCATCGGCGCCTCGACGGTCGCGTTGCGGATGCACGAGCCCATTTCCTTCAGCGCATGTTCGCCGAGGCAGAAGGCGTTCTCATAGCGGAAGCGCGCCGCCGACATGCACTGGTAGAACTGCACCTGCGCGAGCTCGAGGCAGCGTTCGGTGGAGCCCTCGTTGAGCATGCGGTCGGCCTGGGCTGCAGGATCGAGCGTGGCGTCCATCACGTAGAGCGCCGCCAGCGTCGTCATGCGGTTGATGGTGGACACGCGGTCGTGGTGCGCCTGCAGGACCGGGGCCGGCAGCGGCGCTGCGATCGGGGGGGCCTGCGCAAGACGGAAATTGTCCCAGAAGGTCGCGCCGCCAAACTGGTTGGGGTCCGTCCACGGCGTGAGCGACCCGGCGGGGACCACCAGTCGTGGCGCGAATTCGGCGGGCACGTCGCGGGTCGATGCGCCGGCGGCGAGCGTGCGCATGCGCGTGACCCGGGCCGGTTGCGCGGGCGCGATCTGGTTGGCCCAGCGCTGGCTCTGCAGCGAATACGCCATTTCCTTGTAGCGCTCGCCGACCGAATAGACCCGCAGGCCGTCGGCGCGCGCCGACATCATCGCCAGACGTGCGGCCTCCGCCCCGCCCTTCAGCCGCTCGGCGTAGGCGGGATCGAGCGTGAGCCCGCGGATCATGACGTCGCGGCCGTAGTGGGTGGCGGTGTCGCGCACGCCGCGCACGAACTCCGGCGCCTGGGCGGCCGTCATCGCGCCATAGGCGATCCAGCCGCGGGTCAGCGCTGCGCGATTGACGCCCGCCGCGCGGTCGAGCGCGCGTTCGAGGTCGTCGGCGTTCGCCAGCGTCGCGCCCTGCAGGTCGTTGATCTCGTTCTGGTAAGAGGCGTAGGCCTTCACGGCCTGCGCGAGCGGTTCGGCCGGCGGGCCCGGATCGACCACCGGCGCCACGGGCGCCGTGACCGCCGGCTGGGGGGCCTTGGCCTTGGTGCGCGGCTGGGCCTCAACGGCGCCCGCCAGGATGATCGTGGCGATCGCCGCCGCAAACGCTGTCCACGCCTTCATTCGGATCGCTCCCTGCATTCCCTGGTAGGTTTCATAGTTCGCTTGATCGCCGTGATCGGTTCTGTCGCGCGGCCTGAGTCTCTAAGGTATCGGGCCGCTAGGGTGTTAAACGGATTCCCTGATCGAGGGGGGTGAGTATTTGGTAATCGCTGCAACGCGCAACGCGCAGGACGAACAGGCCGTTAACGCCCGCCTGCCGAGGCTCGTCGTCCTCGCCCTGTGGGGCTGGATGGCCGCCGTCGTGATCGTGTGCGTGTTCGCCTCCCTGCTGGGCGCTCCGGTCCGTGCGAGCGGCCTGACCGCAGCGATCGCGCTCGCGCCGGCCTTTGTCACACTCCTGCTGGCGCCCCGATCAGGCGAAAACTGGGCGGCGGCAAGCCTCATCGGCAGTTGGGTCGCAGCGGCCTCCGCCGCCGTCGCCCTCACCGGAGGCGCCGCGTCCCCTGTCAGCGCGACCCTGCTCATCGCGCCGGCGCTGGCGATGCGCCTCTTCGGACCGGGCCGCGCGGC
>WRPF01000052.1 GCA_009773335.1 Caulobacteraceae bacterium | reverse complement strand
CCCGCAGACCCCGCAGGCGCCGCGCCCGCGCGCCTCGCCGCCGCAGCTGGCGTCTCGATCGCTGCCGCACTCGCGCTCGCCCTGGTGATCGCGCTGGCCGCCGCTGCGCGCGCCGAACGCACCCGCGCCACGCTCTGGGCCGATCATGGGGCCACGCGCCGCGCGACCCTTGCCGCATTTGGACGCGCGGGCGCCGAAGTCGCCTTTCTCGCGGGCGCCGTGGCGGTGTTTCTGGCGCTGATCGTCGCGCCGGGGATGCGCGCCGCTGCGGGCGAGGCCATATCCTTCGAGTCAATGATCGCCTCGCTCTCCCCGTGGGATGTGCTGATCGGCCTGGGCGCACCCCTGATCGCGGGCGCGGCCGGCATGATCGGCGCGCGGATCGGCGCAGCTTCCGCTTACGATGCGGCGGACCGGCTCGGATGAGCTGGCTGCGCGGCGCCCTCCTCGCGGTGGCCACCGCGATGATCGTCGCGTTCGGGCTCGGCTACGTGAACTTCGCCAATAGCGTCGCGAGCACGCGCCCGCAGACGCCCTTGCCCGAAGCGGACGCCATCGTTGCGCTGACGGGCGGAGAGTCCGGCCGGCTGATCACCGCGATGCGTCTTCTGCAAGAAGGCCGCGGCCGGCGGTTGCTGGTGTCCGGCGTAAATCCGAAGGTGGAGGACGCCGACGTCTACGCCGCCCTCGGCGGAGCGCCCGAACTCATCGCCTGCTGCGTCGATCTCGGCCGTCAGGCGGCGGACACGCTCGGCAACGCCAGCGAGACCGCTGCGTGGGCCGGCCGCAATGGCTTCTCGCGACTCATCGTCGTCACCGACGACTTCCACATGCCGCGCAGTCTTGCAGAGTTGCGCGTGGCGATGCCCCGGGCGCGGCTGATCCCCTATCCTGTCGAGACACCGCTCTCGGCGCCGGGCGCCTGGCAGCGCGACCCTGCTGTCGCCATGTCGCTGGGCGGGGAATACCTCAAGTACCTTGCCATCCGCGCGCGCGGAGCGTTTCTGGCCGCCGACACGCCGACAGAGACCCCGCCCGCTGCATGACGTTCGCTCGTTCACTACTTTTCGCCGGCTGGTTCTATCTGTCGCTGGCCATCTCCGGGCTCGTCTGCCTGCCGGCGATGATCGTCACGCGCGGTCACAACATGGCGGCTGGCCGCATGTGGGCGCGCATGACGCTGTTCGGCCTGCGCTGGATTGTCGGCGCGCGCGTGCGTTTCACCGGGCTCGAATACGCGCCGAAGGGTGCGGCGATCGTCGCCGCCAAACACCAGTCCAATCTCGAAACAGTCCTGCCCTTCATCATGCTGTCGAGCCCCGCGTTCGTGTTGAAGGCCGAACTGCTCGATGCCCCCGTGCTCGGCTGGTACGCGAAGTCGATGGGCATGATCCCGATCGATCGTGAGGCCCACGCTTCGGCGCTGAAGAAGCTGCTGCGCGCGTCGCGACCCGCGCGCGATGCAGGCCGCCAGATCGTGATCTTTCCCGAAGGCACCCGTCAGGAACCGGGCGTGGCGGGCGACTACAAGCCCGGCGTCGCCGCGATCTACCGCGATCTCGGCGTGCCCTGCGTGCCGGTGGCGCTGGACACGGGCCGCATCTGGTCGGCGAAGGGCGTGAAGACGCGCGCGGGCGTCGCCACCATCGAATTCCTGGCGCCGATCCCGCCGGGCCTCTCGCGCGAGGACTTCATGCGCGAGCTGGAAACGCGCATCGAGAAACGCACCAACGAACTGCTCGCTGAAAATCCGCGCGCATGAGCATCCATCGCCAGCGCCTCGGCCTCTACATTCCCTGGGCGCTGTTTGCGCTCGCGTGCCTCGGCTGGACGGCGTTCTGGTTCGTGGCGAAAGATCAGGCGATCAGGCGGCTCGACGCGGCGATCGTCAGCGCCAAGGCGCGCGGGATCGACGCGGGCTATGGCGCCGTGCGCGCGAGCGGCTTTCCGCTGCACCTCACGCTGACGCTCACCGGCGCGCACCTGCAGGCGTCGCCCTTGCCGCGGTTTGAGGCGAAGAAACTTCCCGTCAGCGTGAACCTCGTCGATCCGTTCCATCTCATCGTCGACCTGAAGGACGGCGTGCGCTGGACCGGCCGCGACGGCGCATCCCACGAGATCGATCCCACGCGCGGCGCGATGAGCGTGCACTGGAAGGGCCGCACGATGACGCGCGTCTCGATCGATCTGGAAGGCGCGCCGGCGCCGCGCATGCTGGTGCACATCCGCCCCGACGCGCGCACGCCGGACGCCTGGCAGGTGGCCGTCGACATTTCGGGACACGAAACCGATCTCGCCGAACGCGTGCGTATTGGCGTCGTGCTCGATCACACATCGGCGTTGGCGCAGACCCGCGCGGGCGATCCGCTCGGTCCCTGGGTCGACGCGGGCGGACACGCCAACGTCGAGGCGCTCGATCTCGACTGGCACGGATCGAAGGTGACCGGCGCGGGGGCGTTGCGCCTGGATGCGCTGCGCCGCCCTGAGGGCGCCATCGAGCTGCAGATCACTGGCGGCGCGGACGGCCTCATGGCGCTGTTCGGCGGGCAGAGCCTGAAATCCAGCGGCGCGGCCACATTGCGCGCGCAGGACGGAACGTGGCGTCTCGGCGACATCAGCGCGCCGGCGCGCCCGCTCTATCCCTTGTCTTCTCCGCCCGCCTCGGCGGACTGATCGCGGCCCCAGTTGGGCGCCGCGCTGTCCTGCCCCGCCTCGATGACTTCGCGCCGCACGCGCCGCGCGCGCGTGAAGATTTCGTGCAACGTGTCGCCGTCGCCCCAGCGGATCGCGCGCTGCAAGGCCGCCAGATCTTCCGTGAAGCGCCCGAGAATTTCGAGCACGGCGTCCTTGTTCGCAAGGAACACATCGCGCCACATCACCGGATCGGAAGCAGCAAGTCGCGTGAAGTCGCGAAAGCCGCCCGCGGAGTATTTGACGATTTCCGATTCCGTCACCGTCTCGAGGTCTTCGGCCGTGGCGACGATGTTGAAGGCGATGAGATGCGGCACGTGGCTGGTGATCGCGAGCACCAGGTCGTGACGGTCGGGATCCATGATCTCCACGCGCGCGCCGAGCATGGTCCAGAACGCCGACAGTCTCGCGAGCGCATCCGCGTAGCCGGGGCGTGAATCTTCCTGCGGTGTAAGGATCGTCCAGCGCTTTTCAAACAACGATGCAAAGCCCGCCTCGGGCCCTGACTGCTCGGTGCCCGCGATCGGGTGGCCGGCGATGAAGAAGGCGTGTTCCGGCGTCAGCTTGCCCAGCGCATCGACGACGGCGCGCTTGGTAGAGCCCACGTCCGTCAGCACTGCGCCCGGCGCGAGCGCTGTGGCGAAACCGGCGGTCGCGGCGGCCATCGCGCCGACAGGTGTGGCGAGAATGACGAGGTCGGCGTCGCGCACGGCGTCTTCGGCGGTCGCTGCGACCGCGCCGATGTCGAGCGCGGCGGCGCGGACGCGCACGTCGGGCGAGGCGTCGTAGAGGCGCACGTCCGTTGTCGGCGCATGCGCGCGGACCGCGCGCGCGAGCGACGAGCCGATGAGCCCCACGCCGATGATCGCTATCCGTTGAAAGCTCATGATTTCGCGAAGTCCGTCAGCGCCGCGAGCAGCGCATCGTTCTCCGCCGTCGCGCCGACGGAGATGCGCAGCGCGTCCGGAAGCCCGTAGCCCGCCACCGCGCGCACGATGAGGCCACGCGACCGCAGGAACGCATCGGCGTCCTTCGCCGTGCGTCCCTTCTCCTTGCCGAAGTGCGCGAGGATGAAATTGCCGACGCTTGGCGTGATCTTGAACCCCAGCCCTTCAATGGTCGCCGAAAGACGATCGAGTTCGCGCGCGTTGTGCTCCACCGACGCATCGACGAACGCCGCGTCCTCGATGGCGGCGACGCCGGCCGCCTGTGCGGCGGTGGAGACGTTGAACGGCCCACGCACGCGGTTGAGCACGTCGATCACCTGCGCCGGTCCGTACGCCCAGCCGAGACGCGCGGCAGCGAGGCCGTGCACCTTGGAGAAGGTGCGCGTCATCAGCACGTTGTCGAATTCCGACACGAGCGACACGCCGCTGTCGTAGTCGTTGCGGCGCACATACTCCGCGTAGGCCGCGTCAATCACGAACAGCACTTGTTCAGGCAGCCCCGCGTGCAGGCGGCGCACTTCGGAGAACGGGAGATACGTGCCTGTCGGGTTGTTGGGATTGGCGAGGAAGACGATCTTCGTCTTCGCCGTGACGCGCGCGAGCATCGCATCGACGTCGACCGTGAAGTCACGATCCGGCGCCGTCTTCACGACAGCGCCCGCCGCCTGCGCGACGAGCTTGTAGACAAGGAACGCGTATTGCGACTGCACGATCTCGTCGCCCGGCGCGAGATAGGCGCGGCCGAGGAACTGGAAGATCTCGTCGGAGCCCGCGCCGCAGACGAGACGGTCGGGATCGAGGCCGTAGCGCGCACCGATGGCGCGACGCAGGGCGGCGGCGCCGCCGTCCGGGTAGAGATGCAGCTTCGCGCTGGCGTCGGCGAACGCCTTGCGCGCCGCAGCGCTGGCGCCGAGGGGGTTTTCGTTCGACGCGAGCTTGATCGGCTTTGCGAAGCCTGGCAGCGCGGACTCGCCGCCCTTGTAGGGCTCGATGTCGAGAATGCCGGGAAGCGGCCTGGGCGCCATTCTGGTGAACTTTCGGAGATCAGATGCGCGCGTAGACGCCGACGATCCGCACCCCGTCAAGGCCCGCCTTGCCCAGCGCGACAAGACGCCGGTCGTCGTCGGCGACGAAGCCTTCAAATTCGATCATCAGCAGCGTGCGCGCGCGGGCGACCTCGCGGCCCTTGAGCCCGGACTCGTTCATGCCGCGCACGAACTTGTGGTGCGGGTCGAACGCAAGCGCGAGCGTGGTGTCCTGCCCGGACGGTTCGAGCACGGCGCCCTGCATCACCACCGCGCCTTCCGGCCCGCCCGGCAGGCCGAGCGCCGGCAGCGCCGCGACGATGGCCGCGCCGTGGAACTTCGATTCCGCAAGAATCGGCCACCACATGCCGGGCCCCGAACTGCTCGGGAACGGCAGCACGGCGGCGGCGCCCGGCGTCTCCATCATCCGCGTCAACGTCACGCGCGCATCGTCGGCGCGCACGATGCGGGTGAATACGCCGAAGTGGCGGCGCGCGAGATCGAAGTGGCGCGTCACGTCCGGCGCGCCGCCCGCGAACACCTCAAGCGGCTTCTGGCGGCGCAGGTTGCCAGCGATGAGCGCGCGCCAGACTTCCACGATGATCGAGGCATCCACGTCCTTCGGCGCGCTGGCGATGAGGCGGCGGATGAGAGCCGCTTCCCGTGCGGGACGCATGGCGGCTCCCGCGGCGGCGCCCGTCTTCGCGGCGGCGATGGTGTCGGCAAGCCGCGCGCGCTCCGCAACGAGCGCGAGCAGCTGGTCGTCGACGGCGTCGATGGCGGCGCGCGCCTCGTCGAGCGGCGTGCGACCCTGCGAGGCCGGCGGCGCGTCTTCGGGATTGACGGGATCGTGAACGGACATGATGGAGGACCCTAGAGCAGCAATTCAGGCTGCGCCAACCCGGAACAGCCGTCCCGTGTCCGGCGTCACCGCATTCGCTTCAGGAGGATGCGCCAATTCCCGGAATACCCAATTCCCAGAATACGCCGGGCGCGACGCAGGGTATCGTAAACACAATGAGTCGAGCGACATCCCCCCTGCGCAACTGGTCGTCCTCCGGCGGCCTGCGCACCATCACATTCGGCGACGACCAACCGCTGCACCTGTCGAGCGGGGAAAAGCTCTCGCCGATGACGATCGGCTATGAAACTTATGGGGAATTGGCGCCGGACAAATCGAACGCCGTGCTCGTGTGCCATGCGCTGACGGGCGACCAGTTCGTGGCGGGGGCCAACCCCGTGACCGGTCGCGCCGGCTGGTGGCCGCGAATCGTCGGGCCGGGCAAGCCGATCGACACCAACCGCTTCTTCGTCATCTGCGCCAACGTGCTCGGCGGCTGCATGGGCACCTCTGGGCCCGCCTCGATACATCCGGACGGCAGGCCCTGGGGCCTGCGCTTTCCGGTGTTCACGGTCGCCGACATGGTCCGCGCGCAGGCGATGCTGGTGGAGGCGCTCGGCATCTCGGAGCTCTTCTGCGTGATCGGCGGCTCGATCGGCGGGATGCAGGCGCTGCAATGGGCGGCGGCCTATCCCAACCGGGTGTTCTCCTGCGTGCCCATCGCCACGGCGGCGCGGCACTCCGCGCAGAACATCGCGTTCTATGAAGTCGGCCGGCAGGCGATCATGGCCGATCCCGAATGGCGCGAGGGCGATTATCTTTTCCATGGCGTGCGACCGTCCAAAGGCCTCGCCGTCGCGCGCATGGCGGCGCACATCACCTATCTCTCCGAACAGGCGCTGCACCGGAAGTTCGACCGCGCGCTGCAGGAGCGCGAGCAGGTTTCCTTCGGTTTCGACGCGGACTTCCAGGTGGAAAGCTATCTGCGACACCAGGGCCAGAGCTTCGTCGACCGCTTCGACGCCAACTCCTACCTCTACATCACCCGCGCAGTGGACTACTTCGATCTCGCCGGCGATTTCGGCGGCGCGCTCGCCCGCGCCTTCAAGGATTGCCCCGCGCGCTTCTGTGCGTTCGCGTTCTCATCGGACTGGCACTACCCGCCCGAGGGCATGAAAGACGCCGTGCGCGCGCTGATCGCGGCGGGGTGCGAGGCGTCCTATGTGGAAGTGGAAAGCGACAAGGGCCACGACGCGTTCCTGCTGGAAGAACCCGCGTTCGAGCACGCGCTGGCCGGCTTCATCGACGCGGCGGCGCAGGCGCGCGGACTGGTGAAGGGAACGACGCCGTGAAATCCGCCCGCGCAGACTATGAAGTGATCTCGGCGCTCGTGCGCGAAGGCGCGCGCGTGCTCGACGTCGGCTGCGGCGACGGCGCTTTGCTGGAAAAGCTCATCCGCGAGAAGCGCGTGAAGGGCCGCGGCATGGAGCTCTCGCAGGCGGGCGTGAACGCGTGCGTGACCAAGGGCCTCGCGGTCGTGCAGGGCGACGCCGACCGCGACCTGCATTTCTTCCCCGACCGCTCCTTCGACTACGTCATTCTGTCCAAGACCATCCAGGCGGTGCATCGCCCCGGCGAGGTGCTCGCGGAACTCGCGCGCATCGGCGACCGCGTGATCGTCTCGCTGCCGAACTTCGGCCACTGGAAGACGCGCATGGCGCTCATGTTCAGCGGCCGCATGCCGGTGAACCCGTCCCTGCCGTCGAGCTGGCACGAGACGGGCAACATCCACCTGTGCACCGTGCGCGACTTCGCGGAGCTGTGTGCAGGCCTCGGCCTGATGATCGAACGCGGCGTGCCGATCAGCGGCGGACACTCCGGTTCGCCGTTCGCGAAGGTGCTGTGGCGCGCGAACTGGTTCGCCGAGGACGTGGTGTTCGCGGTGACAGCCACGGACGTCGCGGTGAAGCCGGCGGCGGAAGTGGTGAAGCTGCGGGCGTGAGGCCGCCGCCATGCCCTAGTCGCTTTTCCCATGCAATGGCCATCCATGATCTCTCGTCGCGCGCTCACAGCCATCCTTGCGGGAACCTTCGTAGCCGTTCCGGCGGCAGCCCTGGGAGATGAGCGCGTCGCGCTCGAAGGCGTTTGGCGTGGACGTTTGGGGCCTCTCAAAAACAAGGAGGGCGTGGATCTCGTGTTTTCGATTGCCATCGACGGCGCCGGCTCTGCCCGCATGCTCGATCCCGGCGGAGAAGACGGGTTCGCGATCCGCGTGGGTTCAGCGCGGGTGCAGAATGTCGTGATCGAGGCACCCGCAGTTGGCGGCCGTTTCGAAGGTGATGCAGGCGAGAATGGGCGACTTGTCGGCTTCTGGGTGCAGGGCGGCCAGCGCATCCCGCTAACCTTGCTAAGGGATCCGCCCTAATCCAGCACAGCCTGCTCGTCGCGCTCGCCGGTGCGGATGCGCACGACAGACTCAAGATCCGCCACCCAGATCTTGCCGTCGCCGATCTTGCCGCTCTTGGCGGCGTCCATGATCGCGTCGACGATGCGCTCGGCGCGATCGGCCGGACAGACGACCTCAAGCTTCATCTTCGGCAGGAGCTTCACGGCGTATTCGGCGCCGCGATAGACCTCCGTCTTGCCCTTCTGGCGCCCAAACCCGCGCACTTCGGTGACGGTCAGCCCCGTGGCCCCGGCTTCCTTGAGCGCCTCAAGGACCGGATCGAGACGGCTCGGCTTGATGATGGCTGTTACAAGTTTCATGAACGCCAGTCAATCCGATGCGTCAGTTTTGTGCAAGTGCGGTGCAGCATGCGCCGGGGCTTTGGCGAGAAGGACTTCGCGACCCTCCTTCGCTGTTGCAGCGTAGAGACGCTTGACCGCCTCCATCATCACGATGCCGCCGAACGGGGATCGCAGCAGCCGGCCCGCACGCTCCAGCCCGTCCGCCAACGGGGCCGTCCAGCTCCAGGGCGGCGCATGCAGCGCCACCGCCGAAGCGGTCGGCTCGAACATGGCGTCGGCCATCAGCCGGCCGAGCTGACGGCGCGAGAACGGACGGCCGTGACCGAAAGGCGTGGCGTCGCCCAGCGCCCAGAGCCCCGCCCGGTTGGCGGCGATGACGACGATCCGGCCTTCCGGCGCCATCACGCGCCAGACCTCGCGCAGGAACTGCTGCGGCGCAGCGGCTTCCTCAAGGGCATGCACGAGGATGACGCGGTCGAACACCGCGTCAGCGAACGGCAGGCGCAACTCGTCGCCGAGCACCACCGCCGAGGGGCCGGTCTCGGGCCACCGCTCAGCCCCTTGCTCGGCGGGCATGAAGGAAATGACGCGCCGCGCGGTCCCGCGCCACGGTTCAATCAACGGACCAGCGTAGCCGAGTCCCAGCACATCCAGCCCCGCGCACCCCGGCCACAGCGTTTCCATACGCCCGGCTGCGGCGGCCCGCGCCGCCGCGCCCAGGCTGGATGCGTAGAATCTCTGCAGGGCGAGCACATCGACGCGCATGGCCCGCTTCTAAAGCGTTTCGGCGGCCGTCTCTACAGGCCGAGCTTCTCGCGCATCTGCGCCTTGGTCTCTTCGGACATGCCGTCCGTGCCGTCGATGAACTCGCGCGCGGAGTCCGCATCCACACCGCCGATCCGCACCACAGCGCGTTCATTGCCGGCGCCGTCGTCGTCGGCGTTCACGTCGAGATCGAACCCGGCAGCCTTCATCCGCACCGTGCCGCGGTCGCCGCTGGAGTCGTCGCCCGACACCTGTAGCGAAAAGCCCGGCACGGAGATGTTGACCTCATCGCCCTGACCCTCGTCGCGCTCGGCGCTGGCGGCGGCCATCACCGCCTGCTGACGGGCGACCATGTTCTGCGCTTCCGCCGGTCCAAACAGCGCGGAGACCCCGTCCTCGACCTTTGCCGCAGCCGTGCGCCCGTCCGGCGCGGTGACGATATAGACCTGCGCGCCGTCGTCGCCGACGACCTGCAGCGTGTAACCACCCCGGCCGTTCACGACGACCTTCTGGCCGTTGTCGCCGGTCACCTCGACCTTGCCCTGGGAGCAGGCCGCGAGCCCGATCAGCGCCAGCGCCGCAAGTCCGAAACGCACCATCATCAGCATTCTCCGTCTGCGCCTCTGCGCGCCCTGCATCCGGAAGGATGCCGCCGCGCCGGCAAACAGATGCACCACGGCGCATCGGTCAGGGCGACACGGTCTCGTCGTCAATCCTAATCGAAGGCAGCGCGCCGCGCATGTCCGCGAGGAAGGCGCGTGCATCGGCTGCGAACGCGGCCCGTTCGGCCCCGGTCCATGGCGACGGCCCGCCCGGATCGTTCCAGTCGAGCGACAGGTCGTGGCGGGCGATGAGCGCCTCCCCGCGAGCCGCCAGCGCCGGGTCGAGGCCCAGCGCCGCGATGTCGACGGGATAGTCGCCGAACCGCGCCCGGGCCTCGTCGTCGCCGGACCAGAAGCACACGCCCGCGCCCGGATCGAAGAAGAAGCGCAGGCGCATCCGCTCAGTCCTCGACGAACCGCGCAACGCCCCGCTCGAGATCCACGTCGGCGACGATGTAGCCGGCGTCGAGCCAGCCCTCGGTCTGGCGGCGCACGATCTGGCCGGGTTCGTTGGACCACCAGTCCTCGTCGGCCCGCGCAGCCTCCGGGAGTTCGCCGCCGACGATTTCCTCGATGGTCTCGAAGGTCAGGGTCGCGGGATCGCCTTCGAGGCCGGCGAGATAGGCGCGCAGGCGCGCGTAACGGGGGGCGGACATGGGTGGGGCTCCGAATCGAGCGCGGACTATAGCGGTGTGCGCCGGGTCGATCCGCTCAGGGGGTCTTCTTCTTGGCGGACTTCGGATCGCCGCCCTTGGTCTTTGGCGCGGGCGACGTCGCGGCCCGCACCGGCGTGCCGTCCGGCAGGAACATCGTGTACTTCGTATCGCCCGGTTTCACGACGCCCTCGAAGACCGGAAGACCTTCGCTGCCGCCATGGACCACGCGCGGCGGTTCTGCGGGCTTGTCCTTGGGCTTTTCCAGAACTGGCTGCGCCACCGCTGCGAGCGCGCACGCCGACCCGAGGGCAAGCAGGGTCAGATGGAGGGTGCGGCGCTTCATGGCCTGACCATACGCCCGGAGGCGATCGCACGCAAAGCGCGCATGGACAGCGCCATCGCCCGCCTGCATCGTGGCGGCGACCGTCTCAGGAGATCGCCTTGAAAGCCCTCGCTTCTTTCTTCGCCGCCGCACTCGCGCTCAGCCCGCTGGCCGCGCACGCGGACCCCATCCCGCTCGCGAACGTCACGCAGCGCGTGGACGCGGTGACGCCGAAGGTGGTGCAGTGGCGGCGCGACATCCACGCAAACCCGGAACTCGCCAACAGCGAGGTGCGCACGGCGCGGCTGGTGGCGGCGCATCTGCGGCGGCTCGGCATCGAGGTGCGCGAGCGTGTGGCGCATACGGGCGTGGTCGGGGTGTTGCGTGGTGGGTTGCCCGGTCCAGTGGTGGCGCTGCGCACGGACATGGACGCGCTGCCGGTGCTGGAGGCGACGGGGCTGCCCTTCGCATCGCGCGCGACCGGCACGTTCAACGGCGCATCGACGCCGGTGACGCACGCGTGCGGCCACGACGCGCACATCGCGATGCTGATGGGCGCGGCCGAAGTGCTTGCCGGCATGAAGGCGCAGATCCGCGGCACGATCGTGTTCATCTTCCAGCCCGCCGAGGAAGGCCCGCCTGCGGGGCAAGAGGGCGGCGCGCCGATGATGATCGCGGAAGGCGCGCTGGCGAACCCGGCGCCGGCGGCGATCTTCGGGCTGCACGTGGTGCCGGGCGTGCCGGGCACGGTGTTCTACCGCCCGGAAGGCTTCATGGCCGCGGCCGACCAGATCAACATCGCGCTGCACGGCAGGCAGACGCACGGCGCGTGGCCCTGGCAGGGCATCGACGTGATCTCGCTGTCGAGCGCGATCGTCAGCGAACTCAACACGGTGGCCGCGCGCACCGTGGACGTCACCGCGACGCCGACCATCGTGACCATCGCCACCATCAACGGCGGCGTGCGCTACAACATCATCCCCCAGGACGTGACGATGACCGGCACGCTGCGCACGTTCGATGCGGCGCAGCGCGAGACCATCAAGAAGCGCATCGAGGCGACGGTGATGAACCTCGCGGCGAGCTACGGCGCGCGCGCGGAAGTGACGTTCCGTTCGTCGGGCGCGGTGACGTTCAACGACCCGGCGCTCTCGGCTGCGGTGCTGCCGGCACTGCAGGAGGCGGCGGGGGCTGCGAACGTGAACGCGGCGAGCCGGCCGACGATGGTGTCGGAGGATTTCTCCGCCTTCCAGGAAAAGATCCCCGGCGTCTTCTACCATCTCGGCGCAAGTGCGGACGGCGTCGATCCTTCGACCTCGCCGCCCAACCACTCGCCGCAGTTCGACGTCAACGAGAAAGTCCTGCCGCTCGGCGTGCGCACGCACGTGCTGTCGGCGATCCGCTATCTTGAGGCGAACGCGCAGCCCTAGTTCGGCCCGTCGGCGTTCAGGGACACGGCGGTCAGGCGCAGCGTCCCGGAGTCCAGCGAATGGGCGTAGACGGTGAAGCGTTCCCCACGGTCCATCGCGTCGAGGATCGTGTTCAGCTGCAGCACCCAGGGATCGTTATCGCGCGTTGCGCCATTGAGGCGCTCAAGCCGGAAGTTTGCATTGCCGCGCGCGGTGAACACCGGCGCCAGCTCCTGGTTCGGCGACTGTCCGGGAAGTTCGAAGGCGAGGATCGACGCTTCGTTGGCGTGCATCGGACGGTCAAGCCACGCGCATTGGCCGGGGCCGGGACTGGCGACTGCTCCGGCTTGCGGCGCATGCGCGAAATGGATCGTGACATCCGTGGCCTCAAGCCAGGTCATCCGCGTCAGCCTGCAATCCAGCGGCGCTCCCGCACGCCGCTCGCAATCGGCCGGGCTCCGCACGAGGCCGCCATACGCGGTGCGCGGCGATATGGTGATGCGCATGTCTCCGCCGCCCCGACAGGCGAGCGGATAGGCCTGCTGCGCGAAGGCCGGCGCCGCGAACAGCAGCGCGCATGCGGCCATCGCCGCCCTTGTGAATTTCACCATGGCTTCAAGTCTCCCCTAACGCACCATCTCGAACGTACCCGCGGCGCCGCCGGCGTTGAAGGTCCCGCGGATGCGGCGGCCGTTGGGTTCGAGCGCGCCGGTGTAGACCACCGAGTGCGAGACGCCGCCAGAGCCGTCGTAGGTCTTGGTGAAGCGCACCTGCCGGTTGGCGATCGTGCCGGCGAAGGTGGAGGTGAGGAACAGCGCGCGCGACTGGTCGCCGAAGACGTTCGTCTCGTAGATCGTGCCCGAGATCGTCCCGCCCGCCTGGCGCAGCTTCACGGTGAAGGTGTTCACGTCCGCGCCGTCCGCCGAGACGTAGCCGCCGGCCCAGTCGCCGGTGAGGCCGGCGGCGGGAATGGCCGTGCCGACCTGCGCCTGCGCGGTCTGCGCGGGCATCACGGCGCCGGCGCCGAGGGTCGCCGCAGCGAGTGCGGCCGCGAGCAGGAATTTCCGCATGTTCAGTCCTCCCGAGGAATTGTCCCGCGCCTAGAAGGCCACTGAATCGGGCGAAGTCCAGACCGCGGCGCGGTCACAGAACGGCGAGGCGTTTCTGTTTTTCCGCCTCCGGCAGGAAGGACCCGAGGAAGCTGTTGCGGGCGAGCGTCGCCCGGTCCTCGTCGGAGAGCTTCAGCGCGGCGATGTTGGCGCCGATGTAGCCGCCGAAATAGGCGGGGTCGTCGGAGTTGATGGTGGCGCGCAGGCCGAGATCGAGCATCCGTTGCAGCGGGTGGTTCTCCAGCGATTTCACCACGCACAGCGAGAGGTTCGAGAGCGGGCACACGGTCAGCGTCATCTGCTCCTCCCGCAGCCGATCGACGAGGCGCGCATCCTCCAGCGCGCGGTTGCCGTGGTCGATGCGGTCGACCTTCAGCACGTCGAGCGCTTCCCACACGTATTCGGGCGGCCCCTCCTCGCCGGCGTGCGCCACGCGCTTCAACCCGGCTTCGCCGGCGAGCGCGAAGGCGCGCGCGAACTTCGACGGCGGATGGCCGACCTCCGAGGAATCGAGGCCGACGCCGAGGAGGCGATCAAACCACGGCTCGGCCTCTTTCAACGTTGCGAGGCCCGCTTCTTCATCGAGGTGGCGCAGGAGGCACAGGATCAGGCCGCTCGAAACCCCGTGTTTCGCCTTCCCCGCCTCGAGCCCGCCGAGCACGCCTTTGATCACCGTATCGAACGGCACGCCGCGATCGGTGTGGGTCTGCGGATCGAAGAACACCTCCACATGCGTCACGCCGTCGGCGGCGGCGCGGTCGAGGTAGGCGGCGGTGAGATCGTGGAAGTCCTCCTCGGCGAGGAGGACGTTGGCGCCCTGATAGTAGATGTCGAGGAAGTCCTGCAGGTTGGAGAAGCTGTACGCCGCGCGCACCGCCTCCACGGACCTGAACGGAATGTCGACCTTGTTGCGCTGCGCCAGCGCGAACAGCATTTCCGGCTCCAGCGAGCCTTCAAGGTGGAGGTGGAGTTCGGCCCAAGGGGTCTTTGGCGGGAGCGTCATGGCCCCAGCATTCGCGCGATCGCGTCGGAGATTCAACGCGGCGCGTACACTTTCCTCCCCTTGGAGGGAAACCCCCGCGAAACGCAAGCCGCTCGGCCCCGGCGAAGGCCGGGGCCCATTCCACTTCGACCGTTGCCGCGCGGCCCTTGAGGTCCGACGAAAATGGGTCCCGGCTTTCGCCGGGATCGAGCCGCGGCGGCGTGATCGGACTTTTCCTGAGCGGGTGGATGAAGAAGACGGCCCCTACCGCGTGCGTTCGAAGCGGACGACGCGGTCGGCGCGGTCGACCCAGGCGACACGGTAGCCGGCGTCGGACCAGGCGCGGGCGTGGGAGTGGTGGCCTTCGTTGTCGTTGGCCCAGAAGGACCGGTGCCGCGAGGCGCTGGGCGGCAACCCCGCCCCGAGGATCGCCTCGATGTCCTCGAACGTCAGAAGCTCGGGCCGCCCGTTGCGGCGTTCGAGGTGCTGCCGAAGGGGGGCGTATTTGCGCATGGCGTCATGTGCTCCGTGGTGGGACTGACGGGAGCGGAGGATGCGGGAGGTATGGTTAATGGAGGGTTGTCGAGAAGCCTAAGGCCAAGTCGCGAATCCAGATAAAATCCATTGTGAACGCTTTACGATTGGGCTGGCCAATTTCGCCGATCCGTAAAGGTGTTCCAATCCATGAGGCCTCGGTATTGAAATGGCAGACGTTGTTATCTCATACAAACGCGAACGTTTGGCGTTGGTGCAACACCTCGCCGAGGTGTTGAGCTCGTACGGAGTTGATGTTTGGTGGGACTACCAGCTACTGGCAGGCGAAGAGTTCCGCCGAAAGATTGAAAGCGAAATAAGGGCAGCCAAAGCCACTATTGTTCTATGGTGCTCCCTTTCCATTGACGCCCCATGGGTGATCGATGAAGCGACCGTCGCATATGGACTTGGCAAGCTGGTTCCAACGACAATCGAAGATGTCATGCCTCCAATTGGTCTACGCCAAGGGCACCTTCGAAGCCTCGTCGAATGGGATTGCAACCCGGAACACCCGTCGATCCGAGCATTGCTCAATGACCTTGAGACAAAACTCGATAGGAAGCTGCGCCCTAGCGGGCGAACAAGTTCCATTAGATCCACGTGGCAGGCATTTGGACGGATCGCAATTGCGCCCCTCACGACGAGCGCTCCTACCAGTGAGTTAGTCGAACGCAATACGAAGTCGGCGATCGCCGATAGCGATCCCGGCGAAGTTAGCGAGGAAAACTACAAACTTGTCCGCAAGCTCGCGGGAGCATTGGCGATTCCTGAGACGGACATCAGCGCGCTCTTCGCTCAACAAGTTCGAGTTCGAGACGCTGATGGCGTATTCAGCGTTGCTCGACTTCACGGCGCGGTGAAAAGCTCCGTTTTTTCTGCCATCCACGCCTCCATCGAGGGGCAGATTGAGGCTCTCCGTGCGCGACTTGCAGCGAGTGAGGCTCTTCGCAGGAAAATCGACCCCCTACCTGGAGTCGAAATATTCACCGAGGACGCAGAAGAGTACTCACAATGGAATGAGACTAATAACGGCCTCAATGCAGGCCTCGGCGTGTTTGAATTTAAGGCCGGAGAGCATGCTGGCAATAAGTATTCAGGCTTCTTGGCAGCAGGAGAATTTTACGGACCTGGGGTCTACGAGTGGCGTGACAGTGGGAATCCCTCCTCGCCATTTCCGTCGGTATTCGAAGGATTCAACTTGCGCCCCGGGGAGTGTGGCTTTGGAACGCAATCCCATGCAGATGGTTCCTTTTATGCTGGCGGATTTATGGGCGAGGACCGGCACAACCATGGAACGCTTTGGAGTGCCCAGGGATTTCGAACAGAGGGAAGATGGCAACACGGAAAATTGGACGGCTACGCAGTTCAATGGAAACCTGATGGAACGATTTTGACGGTCGGATACTGGAAAAACGGATCGAAGGTCGCGACATTGCCATTTAGCCCACCAATACCCGCGCCAAAAGGGTAACCTTTGATACGTCCCTCGCAGCCCATACTGCCGAAACTTGATCCGCTTCGGAATGAATGTCTCCGTCCTTCCTCGTGAAGTGAAGGTGGCATTCGTGCAGCGAATGACGGATGGGGCGCTGGTTCGTCCTGAAACACTGAGCTTGCCGCCCCATCAGTCAGCGCATGCGCGCTGACAGCTTCCCCTCTCGGGGAAGCATGGCAGGGAGCGTTAACGCCCAAACTTCTGGAACTTGATCCGCGTCGGGATCAGGCTGTCCGTCCTTCCCCGTGAGGGGAAGGTGGCGCGCCGCGACAGCGGCGTGACGGATGGGGCGCTGGTCCGTCCGGAAAGATCGAGCTTACCGCCCCATCAGTCAGCGCTCCGCGCTGACAGCTTCCCCTCTCGGGGAAGCACGGCGGTTGAGAGAGTTGCGCTCAGTCTTCGGGGTGGTTGAGGGCTTCCAGCGCCCATCGCGCGGCGGTGACGATGTCGTGGACGATCTGGTCGGTGTGCTGGAGGGCGGCGCCGCTGTCGAAGCGCAACACTGTGTAGCCGCGCGCTGAAAGCCAGGCGTCGCGTTCGCGATCCCGCGCGGCGTGTTCGGGTTCGCGATGCTGTGAGCCGTCGAGTTCGACGACGAGTTTCGCGCGGCGGCACTCGAAATCGACGATGTAGCGGCCGATTGGCGACTGGCGTCGGAAATGCAGCCCTTCGCGGCGCAATGGGCGCAGCCGGAACCAGAGGCGCATCTCGGCCTCGTTCATGCGCTTGCGCAGCGTGCGTGCGATCTCGTCGGCCATGGCGTCCCCCTTCGGGGATTATGCCGTGCTTCCCGCGCTGACTGATGGGGCGGTAAGCTCAGTTTTGCGAAACGGAGCCGCCGCCCCATCCGTCTCGCTTCGCGAGCCACCTTCCCCTCACGGGGAAGGACGGAAGCGGCGGCTAACGCCCAAACTTCTGGAACTTGATCCGCGTCGGGATCAGGCTGTCCGCGCCCAGACGCCGCTTCTTGTCTTCCTCGTAGCTGTCGAAGTCGCCTTCGAACCATTCCACGTGGCTGTCGCCCTCGAAGGCGAGGATGTGCGTGGCGAGGCGGTTGAGGAACCAGCGGTCGTGGGAGATGACCACGGCGCAGCCGGCGAAGCTTTCGAGCGCGAGCTCGAGCGCCTGCAGGGTTTCCACGTCGAGATCGTTGGTCGGTTCGTCGAGCAGCAGCACATTGGCGCCGGTGAGCAGCGTCTTGGCCAGATGCACGCGGTTGCGTTCGCCGCCTGAGAGCAGCCCGATCTTCTTCTGCTGGTCCCCGCCCTTGAAGTTGAAGGACGAGACGTAGGCGCGGCTCGGCACGTCGCGGCCGTTGATGGAAAGGATATCCAGCCCGCCGGAGATTTCCTCCCAGACGTTCTTCTTGTCGTCGAGGCTGTCGCGGGATTGATCGACGAAGCCGAGTTTTACGGAGTCCCCGATGGTGATCGTGCCGGCGTCGGGCTTTTCGACGCCCGTGATCATCTTGAACAGCGTCGACTTCCCCGCCCCGTTGGGGCCGATGACGCCGACGATGCCGCCCGGCGGCAGCTTGAACGTGAGCCCGTCGATGAGGAGCTTGTCGCCGAACGCCTTCTTGAGGCCGTCGAACGCGATGACGTTCTGGCCGAGGCGCGGGCCCGGCGGAATCTGGATGGTCGCGAAGGTCTGCTTCTCGCGCTCGGCCTCGTTGGCCATTTCCTCGTAGCGGCTGAGGCGGGCCTTGGACTTCGCCTGCCGCGCCTTCGGCGAGGAGCGCACCCATTCAAGCTCGCGCGCCATGGCCTTGCGGCGGGCTTCGCTCTCGCTCTGCTCCTGCTCGGCGCGCTTGGATTTCTGCTCCAGCCAGGCGGAGTAGTTGCCCTCGTAGGGGTTGCCCTTGCCGCGGTCGAGTTCGAGCGTCCACTTGGTGACCTGGTCGAGGAAGTAGCGGTCGTGGGTGACGAGGATCACGCAGCCGGGGAAGGCCTCGAGGTGGTGCTGGAGCCAGGCGACGGATTCCGCGTCGAGGTGGTTGGTGGGCTCGTCGAGCAGCAGCATGTCGGGCTTGGCGAGCAGCAGGCGGCACAGCGCGATGCGGCGGCGCTCCCCGCCGGACAGTTTCTCCACGCTCGAGTCATTCGGCGCACAGCGCAGCGCGCCCATGGCCATCTCGATCTTGGAGTCGATGTCCCACGCGTCCGCCGCGTCGATCTTCTCCTGAAGGGCGGTCATCTCCTCCATCAGCGCGTCGGTGTAGTCCTCCGCCATCTTCGCGGAGACCTCGTTGAAACGGTCGACGAGCTTCTTCTCCTCGCACCACGCGACGACATTCTCCCAGACGTTCAGCTTGGGATCGAGGTGCGGCTCCTGCTCTAGATAGCCCATCTTCGTCCCGGCGAGCGGCATGGCCTCGCCGGTGAAGTCCTTGTCCATGCCCGCCATGATCTTCAGCAGCGTCGACTTGCCCGAGCCGTTGACCCCGACGACGCCGATCTTGGCGTCCGGGAAGAACGACAGCCAGATGTTCTCGAACACCTTCTTGCCGCCGGGATAGGTCTTGGAGAGACCCTGCATCGAAAAGATGTACTGCGCGGGTTGAGCCGCCATGGGGATGCCTGCCGTTCTGGGGGGTGGGATTTGGCGCTGATGTAGCGCGCGCCGCCCCCCGGCGGAAGGGCGTGCGTTAGGCTTCCGGCAACCCTTTTCCTGTCCGCGCACAAGCAAATCTTCAGGAAGGTGCGACAATACTGCCCTGCTCCAGATTGGGACAGGCCCCGCCATGACCAAATCCGCCACTGCACCGGCAGCAGCCGCCCCGCCCGCGGGGGAAGATTCGCTCACCGTGGTCCTGCGCGACATGTCGCGCTCCGCGCGGCGCGGGTTCCTTTATCGCGTCGTCCCGGTCGTGATGACCGGCACGCTCTCGATGGTCTGGCTCGGCTGGGTCTATCCGCTGTGCGCCATGGTGGCGCTCGCGATTCACGAACTCGTGCTCTTTCCGTTCGTCTATCGCCGTATCGTCAAGCCGCAGACGGCGACCAACCCGCGCCTCGCGGAAGCGGTCGTGTACGGGTTGCTGGCGGTCGGCGGCATGTTCTACTGCGCGCTCTGGTTGCCGCTGATGCTGAAAGGAACTCTCGCCGGCGTCTTCATCGCCGCCTCGTGGCTCTGGGGCAGCGTCGTTCACAATCTCACCTATTTCTCCCGCACCCGGGCGATCTTCATCGCGACATGCGCCGCGCAGGTCATAGCGGTCGCCGCCGCGCCCTTCTTCATGGATGTCGGCGGGTTCGGGCCATGGTTCATGCTCTATGCGTCGGCGCAAACGCTTGTGATCGTCGTATTGGCGGCGCGCGACCGGCAGTCGCTGGCGGAAGTGGCCCGGCGCGATCGCGCGGCGCGGGAGCTTGCAGAAGAAGCCAGCGTTGCGAAATCGCAGTTCCTGACCACCATGAGCCACGAGCTGCGCACGCCGCTCAACGCCATCATCGGCTACGCCGAGATCATCGAGGAAGACCACGAGGGATCGGAGGCGACGACCAGCGCCGACGATGCGCGCCGGGTGCGCCGCGCCGCGCGCCACCTCCTGACGCTGATCAACGAGGTGCTGGATCTTTCCAAGATCGAGGCCGGGCGCCTTGAAATCATCAGCGGCCCCGTCGATGTCGCAGCACTCCTGCGCGACGTCGAGGAAACCGTCCGCCCGATCGGCGCCGGCAACGGCAACAAGGTCGTGCTCGACATCGCCGGCCGCGTACCGATCCTCGAAACCGACGGCGCGCGCCTGAAGCAGTGCCTCATCAATCTCGCGACGAACGCCTGCAAGTTCACCAGCGACGGCCGCGTCACCATCCGGGCGGCGATCGAGAATCGTGCGGGCGTGCGCGTGCTCGAGATTGCGGTCATCGACACCGGGATCGGCATCAGTCGCGAAGACCAGGCGAAACTCTTCCAGCCTTTCGTGCAGGTCGACGGCACCGAGACCCGCAACCAGGACGGTACCGGTCTCGGCCTCGTCATCACCCGCAAGCTCGCCCAGGCGATGGGCGGCGACGTCTCGCTCGTCAGCACGCCGGGCATCGGGTCGACCTTCACCCTTTCCCTCCCCGCCCGCGCGATCACCGATGCGCGCGCGCAGGAAAAGGCGCCAGCGGCGCCGCAGACCGCGACAGGCGCCGCGACGACGCACGCCGGCGCCCAGGTGCTGGTCATCGAGGACGATGTCGCCGCACACGACCTCACCTGCCGCGCGCTCGAACGCCTGTTCATGACCGTCGAGTGCGTTGCGAACGGCGAGCAAGGACTGGCGCGCATCGCAGCGGCGGCGCCCGCACTCGTGGTGCTGGACATCAATCTGCCCGACGTCTCCGGGTGGACCGTGCTGGAACGCATCAAGGCGTCGCCCACTACTCGCGACATTCCGGTGCTCGTCGTCACCATCGAGGATGACCGCGCGCGCGCGATGGCGCTGGGCGCGTGCGATCACATGGTCAAGCCGGTCGACCGCGACAGGCTCGTGGCTGCGGCCATGCGCTATGCGCTGCGGCGCGCGCCGGAGGCGGAGATCGCACCCGCAAAACCATCACCGGCCGAGACCGCCCGGAAGATTGGTTGAGCGCTCAGCGCGCGCGCAGATAGTCCCTGTAGAGCCCGTGCGCACGCACGGTGATGACGGGGTCGTAGCGCACGCGGAGATCCTTCGCATCGGGCTCGTCAAACGCGTGCGTGGCGCCGTCGAGCCATTCGATGCGCAGCGGCGTCGGCGCCGGTAGCGCCGCAAGCGTTGCGCGCAATCCATCCGCGCCGACGATGAGATCCTTCGAGCCGAGCAGCGCGAGCGGTCGTGCGTCAAAGCGCAGGCCCCGCCGTCGCGCCACGCAACCGAAACCGCAATAGGGATAGACGAGAAATGCGCCGGCGACGCCCGCGAGCGGTTCGTCCGGCAGGCCGTCGAGTTTCGTGGCGTCCGCCATCTCTGCGCCGGGCGCGAGCGCGAGCGCATCGAGCACGGCCCATCCGCCATGGCTCCACCCCGCCGCGACCATGCGGTTGCCATCCGCCCACGGCTGGCGACGCGCCCACTCCAGCGCCGCATAGAGATCGCCCGCGCGCTCGCGTCCCCACAGGCGCGTTCCCGTGCAGACGGTGGCGTAGGCTTCGAGACGCGAGATGCCGCGATGGCCGTAGCTGTCGAGCACGATGGCGGCCCACCCCGCGGCGCGCGCCTCTTGCGCCCATGTCGCCTGGAAGGATTTCTTGCCGCCGCAGCCGTGCATCTGCACGACGACGGGAAACGGCCCCGGCCTGTCGGGCTTCACGATGTCGGCGTGCGGCATCAGCGCCGCAATCCTCTCGTCCAGCGTTTCGCGGGCCATGGCGGGGCCTCCCAGCAGCAGCATACACGTTAGCGCAATCATGGCCGTCCATGCACGCATGACGCTGATCCCTTCCCCCACGCTTTCCCCGCGTTTCCGCCATCGCGCCGCCCGGACAACCGCGATAGACTGGGACCATGATCTCCCTCGACCCCCGCCTCCAGAGCTATCTCGACAAGCTGCGCGAAAAGCCCGGCTTCGACTGGCGCAGTTCCGTGGAAGACGCGCGGCGCATGTTCTGGAAACAGGCGCACGCGATGGAATCCGATGCGCCGGTGATGCTGGAGACCCGCGCGGTGACCGTCGCGGGCGCCGATGGCCCGCTCGATGCGCGCCTCTATGTGCCCTACGCCGTGGGCGCCGAGGCCGGGCCGGGCATCGTCTATTTCCACGGCGGCGGCTTCACCGTGGGCGACCTCGACAGCCATGAAATGCTCTGCCGCCGTCTCGCGGACGCAGGCCGCTTGCGCGTGCTGTCGGTGGCCTATCGCCTCGCGCCGGAGCACAAATTTCCCGCAGCGCCGGAGGACGCCTACGCGGCCACGCAATGGGCGGCGGCAAACGCGGCGTCCATCGGCTTCGATCCCGCGCGCATGATGGTTGCGGGAGACAGTGCGGGCGGATGCCTTTCCGCCGTGGTGGCGCAGGAGACGAAGAAGCGCGGCGGCGCCGCGTTGCGCGCGCAGATGCTGATCTATCCCTGTACGCAGTTCATCCAGCTCACGCCCTCGCAGATCCGCCTGAAGGAAGGCTATTTCCTGACGCAGGCCGCGCAGGATTTCTTCCGCGACAAGTATCTGCGCACGCGCGAGGACGCGCTCGACACGCGCTGCTCGCCGATCCTCGAGAACGATCTCGGCGGCCTGCCGCCGACGTATCTGGTCACCGCCGGCTTCGATCCGCTGCTGGACGAGGGCGTCGCCTACAAGGAAAAGCTCGAAGCGTGCGGCGTGGCCGTGACGCACAGGAACTACGCCTCGCAGCTGCACGGCTTCTTCAACATGACCGCGATATCCGGCGGCGCGCGCGAGGCCATCGCCGAGGCCGGCAAGTGGGCCGCCGAAATCCTCAACCGCTAGGACATTCCATGCCCACCCGCGAACGCGTCGAAGCCTTCATCGCCCGCGTCGTCTCCGGCGCGCACGCAGAGGCGATCGAGGAGTTCTACCACGCGGACGCCTCGATGCAGGAGAACATGCATCCCCCGCGCGTCGGCCGCGACCTGCTGGCCGCACACGAACGCGCGGCGCTGGCGCGCAACAGACACGTTCACACGCATCCCGTTTCGGATTTTTTCATCGACGGCGACAAGGTCGTCATCCACTGGATTTTCGAATTCACGCGGATGGACGACATGGTGATGCGCATCGAGGAGCTTGCGTTCCAGGTCTGGCGCGGCGACCGCATCCAGACGGAGCGCTTCTACTACGATCCCGCGCAGATGAAGGCTTAAGCCCGCGTGCGCAGCGCATTCCACGCGAACGCCAGCGCACCTGCGCACAGAGCGCTCGCAAAGATGTACGGCGAAGCGTGCCCGAAGTGGTGAAAGAGCGGCCCCGCCATCATCGGCCCGATCACGCGGCCCAGCGATGACGCCGACTGCTGGAAGCCAAGCACCGCGCCGCGTTCGTCCGCACCTGCCTGCTGGCTGATGAGCGATTGCGCGCTCGGCCCGATGAGGCCCGCGCCGACGCCGATGAGACAGACCGCCGTGACCGCAAGAGTCGCATCCGCCGCCAGCGCCAGCAGGATGAATCCCACCGTGTAGATCGCGTAACCGCCTGTGAGCAGTCGCTGTTCGCCGATCCGTTTCGCGAGCGGCCCCGCGCCCACGCCCTGCAGCATCGCCGCGATCAGGCCGATGACGCCGAGATTCATGCCGATTTCCGGCGGTCCCCAGCCGAGCTGCTTGTCCGCCCACAGGCCGAAGGATGTTTCGAGCGCCGCCTGCGCCGTCACGCCGAGCAGCGTCGCCGCAACGAGCTGCATGAGCACCGGACGCCCGAACAGCGCGCGCGTCTGCCCCGAGGTGCGTGGCGGCAGATCATCGGGCCGCGTTTCCGGCAGCAGGAAAATCGCCGCCAGCGCCGCCGCCGCCGCGAACCCGAACGAAACGAAACACACGCGCGCGAAATCGGCCGCGTCCGGATTCTGGCCCGCAATCAGCCCGCCGATCGCGGGGCCGACGATGAAGCCGAGCCCGAAGCCCGCGCCGACGACGCCCATGGCGCGCGCGCGCGTCTGCGGCGTCGAGATGTCCGTCGCGGCGGCGAACGCCGCACCGACATTGCCCGCCGCAAGTCCCGTCGCGAAGCGCACGAGGCCGAACGCAAGGATCGTCTCCACGCGCGCCAGCACGAGATAGCCGACGGCGGTCAGGATGAGCGTGGCGAACAGCACGGGCTTGCGTCCGTACCTGTCGGAAACCCTGCCCCACAAGGGCGCAGCGATCAGCTGCCCCAGCGAGTACACGCCCATCGCAATGGTGATCTGGCCGGCGTCGGCGCCGAGATGCAGCCCGAAGAACGGCGTGATCGGCACCAGCACGCCGAAGCCCGTCATCGAGACGAATACGACGAAAAAGAGCGCCAGCAGCGCGCCGCCTGTCTTCTTCTCCGGAGTGGTTGCGGCTGCGGTCATGACTGGGCGCGCTTGTGGGGGCAGACGCCGCCCGGCGCAATGCGGCGTGATGGTCGTGTCGTCATCGGCAAGGCTGGCGCCCCTCTCTCAACTTTTCCGGCCGATCATCGCCCGCGCGCCAGCTTCGCCCAGCGCACGCGCATACAGATGCCCCTGCGCGAAGTCACAACCGAGGCCCGCGAGCATGTCGCGCTGCGCCTCGGTCTCCACACCCTCGGCGATGGTCTCAAGGCCCAGATCATGCGCCAGCGCGATCATCGCAGAAATGATCTTGAAATGCGCGCCACGCTCCGTGATGGGGCCGACGATTGTCTGGTCGAACTTGAGCGCGTCCGCCGGCAGGCGCGTGAGCCAGGTAAAGGAGGAAAAGCCCGAGCCGAAATCGTCGAACAGGATCTTCACGCCCGCCTCGCGCAGGCGCGCGAGCTGGCGGCCGACGAGCGTGGGATCGTGCAGCACCTGCTGTTCGGTGACTTCGATCTTGATCGACGTTGCGGGAATGCCCGCCGCCGCGATCACGCCGAACACCTCGTCGACGAAGTCCGGTCGTTCGAGGTCGCGGCCCGCGACGTTCACGGAAAGAAAGACGCCATCGACGCCGTCCGCACGCCAGCGCGCCATCGTCGCGCACGCCACCCGCATGATGCGTTGCGAAATGCGACCGACGAGATCGCGCGCCATCGCCTCTTCCATGAAATGCGCGGGCTCGATGAGCACTTCCGGCGCGCGCCGCCAGCGGGCGAGCGATTCAAATCCCGCGATCGCGCCGTCGGACAGATGCGCCACTGGCTGGAACGCCGGCTCGAAGGCGTCGGTGTCCAGCGCGATCTCAAGATCGCGGAACAGCGCGTCGGGGTGGGCGTGATCGGTCATGGGGATGAGTCTGGCGCCGTTTGGTTGAGACAGCCAGAGGAAGACGGGAGCGCGGGCCTTCAGGCCCGCATGGATTTGCGCCACCGTGGCGGGCCTGAAGGCCCGCGCTCCCGTCACCGGATCGGATCGCCCGCCACCAACCCGAACAGCACGTGGTCGCGCCAGTCGCCGTTGATGCGCAGGTAGGCGCGCGCGAAGCCCTCTTCGGTGAACCCCACCTTTTTCAGCAACGATCGCGACGGTTCGTTATCTGGCTGACATGCAGCCTCGACGCGGTGGAGCGCCAGATCGTCGAAGGCATAGCGCGCGAGCACACGGACGCCGGCGCTCGTATAGCCGCGGCGCTGGTGCGGCGCGCCCACCCAGTAGCCCAGCGAGCACGAGAGCGCGACGCCCCGCTGCACGCGGCTCAGGGTGGCGCCGCCGACGAGCGCGTTGTCCTCCGCGTTGAAGATGAAGAAGGCGTAGGCGCGGCCGTCGCGCGCGTCTTCCGCGTAGCGGCGCAGCTTGTAGCGGAACGAACCGCGCGAGAGATCGTCGTCGGGCCAGGTCGGCTCCCACGGCGTCAGGAAGGCGCGGCTCGCTTCGCGCAGCTCGGACCATTCCTGATAGTCGCGCGGTTCCGGGTGGCGCAGATAGACGCCCTTGCCGTCGATGCGCCGCAGGCCGTCGTCGGGTTTGAGAAACGACATCAGCTCATCCGCGCCGTGAACGCGACCGCCGCTGCGAGCCCCGCCTTCGGACCGACCACCGTCGCCGCCGCGGGACCTGTGAGACACGCGCGCGCGATGTCGCGCACATGGTCGGCCGTCACCGCCTCGATGCGCGCGCGCAGTTCGGAGAACGGGATGAGACGATTGCGCAGGAACACCTGCGCTGCCCGCGATTCCGCCCGCGCCAGCGGCGCCTCGGCGCCCATGAGCAACTGCGCGGAAACAACCGCCTTCGCGCGCGCGATTTCCGCCTGCGTCGGTCCATCCTTCGCCAGCGCCTCGAGCGCATCGACGACGCATCCCGCGACTTCCTTGCCCTTCTTCGCCTCGCAGCCGGCGTAGACCCCGATGCGGCCCGCATCCTCGTAGGTGTCCATGAAGGAGTGGATCGCATAGACGAGGCCGCGCGTCTCGCGCACCTCCTGGAAGAGGCGCGAGGCCATGCCGCCGCCGAAGATTTCCGACATGATCCACGCGGCCGCCGCTTCGTCGGCGCCGGCTTTCGGGCCGGTGGTGGAGAACACGAGGTGCGCCTGTTCGAGCTTGCGTTGCTCGATGCTTTCGCCGCGCGTGGGCGCCGAGATTGCGTCCGCCGGCGCATTCCGCTTCGCGAGTCCGCCGAAGCGTTTCGTCGCGCCGTCGACGATGGCGTCGCGATCATAGCCGCCGGCGACGCAGATCACGATGTTGTCGGGCGTCGTGTACGCATCGCGAAATGCGCGCAACGCATCGACGGTGACCGCGCCGACCGTCTCTTCAAGACCGAGGATCGGACGCCCGAGCGACTGGCCCGCAAACACCGTCGCCTGATGCACTTCAAACACGCGATCATCCGGCTGGTCGTAGGCCTCGCCGCGTTCCTGCGCGACGACGCCCTTCTCCTTCTCCAGATCCCCGGCTTCCCAGTGCGGATCGAGGATCATGTCGGAGACCATGTCGAGCGCGAAGGTTGCATGCTCCTTCGTGACGCGCGCGGTGTAGGAGGTGCGCTCGTAGCCAGTGCCGGCGTTGAGATAGCCGCCGACATTCTCGATGGCTTCGGCGAAGGCCTTCGCATCGCGCCCACCGGCGCCCTTGAAGGCCATGTGCTCGAAAAGATGCGCAATGCCGTTCTGTTCGGGCGTTTCCTGCCGCGCGCCGACACGGACCCAGACGCCCAGCGCAGCCGTCTCCAGTCCCGGCATGGGATCGAGCGCGAGGCGCACGCCATTCTCCAGCGTGACGAGTTCCATCTCGCTCACCGCCATGCGCGTGTCCTTTCACGGACGTATTTCTTCACCGCCTCCGCATCGTTGGACAGCGCATCGGCCTTTTCGGGGCGGTCGTAGAGCGTCGCGCAATGGCCGGGCAGCGGCGGCGTGACACCCGTGGCGGCTTCCACCGTGTCGGGGAACTTTGCGGGATGCGCGGTGGCGAGCAGCACGACGGGGCCATCAGGCGCCCAGCCGTTGGCGCCCTTCATGGCGGCGGCCGCAGCGATGGCGGAGTGCGGGCACAGGAGATCGCCGGTGCGCTGGTGCACGGCGCGCATGGCTGCGCGGGTTTCGTCGTCGTTGACGGCGACGGCCGAGAAGATCTCGCGCATGGCGGCAAGCGCCGGCGCGGGAATGTCGAAGCCGCCGGACTGCGCGAACGCCGCGTAGAGCGCGCGTGTGGTGTCGGCGCCGCGGCCTGTCGCTTCAAACACGAGGCGTTCAAAATTGCTGGCGACCTGGATGTCCATCGCCGGCGAGATGGTGGCGCTGGAGTGCGCGGCGCGTTCGTAGCGGCCCGTGGCGATGGCGCGCGCGAGAATGTCGTTCGTATTGGTGGCGAGCAGGATGCGGCCCACCGGCGCGCCCATCCGCTTTGCAACATAGCCCGCGAACGCATCGCCGAAATTGCCTGTGGGCACGACGAAATTCACCACACCGTCGCCGCCGAGCGCGTAGGACGCGGTGATGAAATACGCCGCCTGCGCGACGATGCGCGCCCACGAGATCGAGTTGACGCCCGACAGCGACGCCGACGCTGCAAAGGCCTTGTCGGCGAACAGCGTCTTCAGGATCGCCTGGCAATCGTCGAAGTCGCCGTCGATGAGGATGGGATGGACGTTCGCCGCGCCCGAGGCCGTCATGAAGCGCCGCTGCACTTCCGACACGCGCCCCTTCGGCAGCATCACGAAGAGATCGACCGCGTCGGCGCCCTTCAGCGCCTCCACCGCCGCGCCGCCCGTATCGCCCGATGTCGCGCACACCACGGTGAGACGTTCGCCGCTGCGCGCCAGCGCCTCGGCGTAGAGCGCGCCGATGAGTTGCATCGCCACGTCCTTGAACGCGAGCGACGGCCCGTGGAACAGCTCCATCAACCACGTGCGGCCATCGAGCTGCTTCAGCGGCGCCACCGCCGGATGGGCAAAGCGGGACTCGGCCCCATAGGCTTCGTTCGCCAGCGCCGCGGCGCCCGCAAAACTGAGATCATCGTCCGCGAAGAGATAAAGCGCCTCCGCCGCTGCGCCCGCATGGCCCATCGCGCCGCGGTTCTCGCGCAGATAGGGCCGCAGCGCCGGCCAGCTTTCGGGGACATACAGACCGCCGTCCGGCGCGAGCCCCTTCAGGATCGCTTCCAGGAACGAGACCGGCGGCGCTTCCCCGCGGGTGGAAATGTAACGCATCTAGACTTTCAGCGAGTGACGACGAGGCGCCCCGCACGGGCGTGGAACGCCAAGTAAACGCCCACGAGCGCCGCCGCCAACCCCCACCATGTGATCGCGTAGCCGAGATGGCGCTCTGGCGGCAGCGGATCGCGCGCGCCGGCGCCGGCGAAGGGGTTCGGTTCGGAGCGGCCGGCGGCGGTCACGTAGGGCATGGCGACATAATACGGCGCGATCGCCCCGAGGCCGGACGCTGCAGCCATGGCCGGCAGGTCGATCTGATACCAGACGTGGGTTTCGGCATCGCCCTTCGCGGCGAAAGCGCTGCGCGCGCGCGGCGTCACGGCAATCCCGGTGACCGCACGCGCCGATGCAAGCGCCTTCGGCGGTTCGATCGTGCGCCAGTCCGGCGGCGCGACGCCCGGCGCATGCGCCACGTCCACGAACACCACGTCGTCGCCGTAGCGGACCGGCGTGAATACCCGCCATCCCGGCGCGCCGTCGCGGACGCCGTAGACGACCTGGACGGCGTTGTTGATGGGCGTGAACGGGCTCAGCGCCACTTCATCGACCGGCGCGACTGCGAGCAGGTGCTTGTCGCGATAACGCCCCAACTGCCAGACGCCGAGGACGATCATCAGCGCGAACGCCGCGATCGCGAACGCACTCATCACAGGCAGCGGATTCAGGCGCACCCGCATCAGTCACCCTCCCCGCAAGGGAGAGGGGGTTTGAGCCGCGCACTCACTTTTCCAGCCGTCCCTCGCGCGCGCCGTGGGCCCACTGCAGCGCGAACAGCACGCCCTTGAACACCGGCAGGAGCACGAAGGAGAGGCCGGCCGTGAACAGCAAACCTGCGGTGGCGACCAGCCAGAGCGGCAGGCCGAACGCCAGTTGCAGCACCAGCACGAACGGCACGGCCAGTGCGCCGACGACGAGGATCACGAAGACCGTCGGCCCGTCGCCGCTGTCGGCCATGGTGAAATCTGCGCCGCAGGCGCCGCACGTGTCGGCGATGCGCAGATACTTCGCGTAGAGCTTGCCCCGCCCGCACTTCGGGCAGCGGCCGAGAACGCCCGCGCGCAGGGCCGCGCCGACGTCCGCCATATGCCTAGCCTTCCATCGCCAGCTTCGGCGTCACGTAGACGAACGCGAAGAGGAAGAGCCACACCACGTCGACGAAGTGCCAGTACCAGGCGGCCGCCTCGAAGCCGAAGTGCTTCTGCGGCGTGAACTGGCCGGCCAGCAGGCGGATCAGGCACACGGTCAGGAAGATGGTGCCGATGATCACGTGCGCGCCGTGGAAGCCCGTCGCCATGAAGAAGGTCGAGCCGTAGAGGTTGGCGGTCGTGACGTCGCCCTGGTTGCCGTACATGAATCCGGCTTCCGGATACTCCATGCCGAACTGGATGAAGGTGAACAGCGAACCGAGCGCGACCGTGAGGATGAGGCCCCACATGGCGCCGTTGCGATCACCCTTCTGCAGCGCGTGGTGCGCCCACGTCACCGTGGTGCCCGACAGCAGCAGGATCAGCGTGTTCATCAGCGGCAGGTGGAAGGGGTCGAACGTCTCGACGTTCGGCGGCGGCCAGTGCGCCCACGCCTTCATCACGTCCGCATCGCCCTGGATGATCCAGTCGGCGCGCACGCCGTGGAAAATGGCGAGCTCGAAGTAGGCCCAGAACCACGCCACGAAGAACATCACTTCCGACGCGATGAAGAGGATCATCCCGTAGCGCAGATGGATGTCGACGACCGGGGTGTGGTGGCCCTTCTGGCCTTCCTTGATCACGTCGCCCCACCAGCCGGCCATCGTGGCCAGGATGCCGATGGCGCCGACGCCGAAGATCGCCGGCGAACCGTGCGCGAGAAGGCCCTTCAGCGGCCCCTGGACCTCGATGCCCTTCATCAGCACCACGGCCCCGACCGCGAGGAGGAACAGTGAAAGAGAACCGACGAACGGCCAGGGGCTCGGGTCCACAAGGTGGTAGTCGTGCTTGACGTCGCCGTGGGATGCCATCGTGTCTTGTCCGTGCTCTTGCAGCTTCAGGTTTGGGGTTGCTTTAGCCCGCGTCGCCAGCCCCGCCAAGCGCCGGGACAAATCACGCGGTTGCGTCAGTTTGGCTTGCCGGCCCTAGCCGCCGTCCTTCTGGTAGTAGGTGTAGCTGAGGGTGATCGTCCGGACGGACCGGGTGTCGCGGTTCTCCACGATCTCGGGATCCACGAAGTAGATCACCGGGAGCTGGGCGGTCTGGCCAGGCTGGAAGACGGTGTCGTTGAAGCAGAAGCACTGCAGCTTCTGGAAGTAGATGCCCGTGGTGTGCGGAGTGACGTTGTAGCTGGCGACGGCCGTCACCGGCTTGTCGGACGTGTTCTTGACCGTGAAGAAGGCCAGCCCCGTCTCGCCGATGCGCAGCGTCTCGCTCAACTGGCTCGCCCTGAACTCCAGCGGCGTGTCAGGGGGTACGTTGGCGTCGAAGCGTACTTCAATGGTGCGATCGAGCACCTTGCCGGGCGCCTTGGTGGCGGTCTGGGTGGCGCCGCCGTAGCCCGTCACCTTGCAGAAGGCCGCGTAAAGCGGCGCCGCGTTCAGCGCGAGCGCGAGCATCGCCACGACCACGCCGACGCAGATCGAGGCCGTGAGCGCCATCCGGTTGCGGCGTTTCGGGGATGCGGGCGCGGTCATTTCAGAACGAACGCTCCATGACGCCGGCCTTCATCTTTACGATGGTCACGAGGAAGACAAGCAGCACCAGGGCCCCGATGGCGAGCGCCAGCATGAGGTTGCGCCGGTTGCGTGCGCGTTCGGCTTCCGGCGTCACGAAATCACCCGCCCCATAACCACCGGCCCCATAACCACTGGCCAGTGCAGACCGAACGCATGCTCGGCGAGCAGCGCGCCGAACAGCGCGAAGAGATAGAGGATCGAGAACGCGAAGAGATGCAGCGCCGGGCGGTTCTCCGCGCGCGCGTCATAGACCGCCCCGCCCTCGCCCTCCGCATCACCCGCCCGCGAACGCGCGACGCGCACCGCCAGCGTCACGAACATGAGGCCGCCGAGGCCCGCCACCGCCGCGTAGATCCAGCCGCCGAGGCCAGTGAACACGGGCGCAAGGCCGAGCGGCGCGAGCAGCAGAGCATAGATCAGGATCTGCGTGCGCGTCGCCGCCGCGCCGTGCGTCACGGGCAGCATGGGCACGCCAGCGGCCGCGTAATCGCCGCGCTGGTAGAGGCACAGCGCCCAGAAGTGCGCCGGCGTCCACATGAAGATGATCAGCACGAGCAGCGCTGGATCGAGCCCGAGGCTTCCGGTCTTGGCCGCCCACGCGATCGCCGGCGGCAGCGCGCCCGAGAGACCGCCGATGACGATGTTCTGCGACGTGCGCCGCTTCAGGCCCATCGTGTAAACGACGGCGTAGAAGAAGATCGTGAACGCGAGCAGGCCTGCGGCGAGCGCGCCGCCCGCAAGCGCCATCAGCACGACGGACAGCACGGAGACGACAATGCCCGTCGCCAGCGCCTCGGACGCCGCAACCCGGCCCGACGGCACGGGGCGCGTGCGCGTCCGGCTCATCTTGGCGTCGATGTCGGCGTCGTACCACATGTTCAGCGCGCCGGCCGCGCCTGCGCCGGCAGCGATGGCGAGCACCGCCGCGAACACCAGCACGGGATCATTGGCGCCGGGCGCTGCAAACCACCCAGCCAGCGCCGTGAACACCACAAGCGACATCACGCGCGGCTTCATCAGCGCGAAATAATCGCCGGCGGTGGCGTAGCGCGTGGCGTCGTGCGCGATGGTCAAGTTCTTCTCCTTACCCTTCTCCCCCGCGCGGGGGAGAAGGTGTCGGCGAAGCCGACGGATGCGGGGGAGCCGGGCAGAATGGAGCGCGACGCCGGCGACGGGTCAAACCCTGCGCCTCGCCCCCTCATCCGGCCCCAAATCACCCTGGGGGCCACCTTCTCCCCCTCACGGTGGAGACGGGTCTTTCAACGTCAGTGATGCTTCTCTTCCGCGATCACCGGCAGTTCCGAGAACTGGTGGAACGGCGGCGGCGAGGAAAGCGTCCATTCGAGGGTCGTGGCGCCTTCGCCCCACGGGCTGGCGTTCTCTGCTGCGTTCAGCTTGCGCCGACGCAGCACGAACATGTCCAGCAACATCGCGAGGAAGACCAGCACGCCGACGGCGGTGATCACGTAACCGTAGCTCGAGATCAGGTTCCAGTGGGCGAAGCCCGCCGGGTAGTCGGCGTAGCGACGCGGCATGCCCTGCAGGCCCAGGAAGTGCTGCGGGAAGAAGACCGCGTTCACGCCGACGAACATCAGCCAGAAGTGCAGCCCGCCGAGGAAGCCCGAGTACTTCAGGCCGCTCATCTTCGGCAGCCAGTAGTAGAAGCCCGCGAACACCGCGAACGTCGCGCCGAGCGACATCGTGTAGTGGAAGTGCGCGACCACATAGTAGGTGTCGTGCAGCACCGTATCGATGCCGGAGTTGGCCAGCACGACGCCGGTGACGCCGCCCAGCGTGAACAGGAAGATGAACCCGATCGCCCACAGCATGGGCACCTTCAGGTCGATGGAGCCGCCCCACATCGTGGCGATCCACGAGAAGATCTTGATGCCCGTCGGCACGGCGATGATCATGGTCGCGGCCACGAAGTAGGCTTCGAGCTCGAGACCCATGCCGGTCGTGTACATGTGGTGGGCCCACACGATGAAGCCGATGACGCCGATGGAGACCATCGCGTAGGCCATGCCGAGGTAGCCGAACACGGGCTTCCGCGAGAATGTCGACACGATCTGGCTGATGATGCCGAAGCCCGGCAGGATCAGCACGTACACTTCCGGGTGCCCGAAGAACCAGAACAGGTGCTGGAACATCGCCGGGTCGCCGCCGCCGGCGGCGTTGAAGAAATTGGTGCCGAAATTGCGGTCCGTCAGCAGCATGGTGATCGCGCCCGCGAGCACCGGCAGCGACAGCAGCAGCAGCCAGACCGTCACCAGGATCGACCACACGAACAGCGGCATCCTGTGCAGCGTCATGCCCGGCGCGCGCATGTTGAAGATCGTGACGATGAAGTTGATCGACCCGAGGATCGAGCTGATGCCGGCGACGTGAATCGACAGGATCAGCAGGTCCATCGACGGCCCGCCATGCAGCTGCGGACTGGTCGACAGCGGCGCGTAGAGCGTCCAGCCGCCGCCGAACCCCGTTCCCATCGAGCCGCCCGGCACGATCATCGACAGCACCGCCAGCGACAGCGCCACCGGCAGCAGCCAGAAGGAGATGTTGTTCATGCGCGGGAACGCCATGTCCGGCGCGCCGATCATCAGCGGCACGAACCAGTTGCCGAACCCGCCGATCAGCGCCGGCATGACCATGAAGAAGATCATGATCAGGCCATGGGCGCTCATGATCACGTTGTAGTTGTGCTCGTTGCCGAACACGATGCCGAGCACGCTCTGGCCGTTGAACACCTGAAGGCCCGGCTCCGCCAGCTCCCAGCGGAGCAGGCCCGACATCGCCCCGCCCACCAGCCCCGCGATGATCGCGAAGATGAGGTACATCGTGCCGATGTCCTTGTGGTTGGTGGAGAAGAGCCAGCGGCGCGGATCGTACGGGCTCGGCCGGTGATCGGCGTGCCCATGCTCATCAGCATGTTCGCCAGCGTGCGCGGAAGGAGAAGTCGCCATGATCGTCGCGTCCTGAGAGGTCTATCGGCCGGGCGCGCCAGCGGGCGCAGGCGTTTCAGCGGGGGCGGTTTCGGGCGCTGCAGGCGCAGCAGCCGGCGTCGCGGCGGCGAGCTCGCCGCCCTTCGACGTGATCCAGCGGTCGAACTCAGCCTGGCTCACCACGCGCACCTCGATCGGCATGAAGCCGTGATAGGTGCCGCAAAGCTCCTGGCAGAAGCCGTAGTACGTGCCTTCCTTCGGCACGTTGAACCAGGTCTCGTTGACCTTGCCCGGCATGGCGTCTTCCTTGATGCCGAACGACGGCACCGAGAACGCGTGGATCACGTCGTTCGACGTCACCAGCATGCGCACGTTCACGCCCGCAGGCACGTACATCGGCTCGTCGACGGCCATGCGGAACGGACGGTTCTGACTGGTCGCGTCTTTCTCGCTGAGCGGCAACGAGGCGAAATCCACGCCCTGGTCCGGATAGGAATAGTCCCAGCGCCAGGCGTTGCCGGTCGCCTTGATGGTCAATTGCGCCGGCGGGATCTGTTCCTGCTTGAACAGCAGCGGGAACGAGAACAGCGAGATGAAGACCAGGATCAGGACCGGAACCACCGTCCAGACCACTTCCACAGCGACATTATGCGTGAATTTCCGCGGCGTCGGGTTGGCGGCGCGGTTGTAGCGCAGCACCACATAGAGCAGCAGCGCGAGCACGAAGAGCGTGATCGGGGTGATGATCCACAGCAGCAGCGTGTGGAACTTGACGATATCCTCGGCGACTTCGGTCGCCGCAGGCTGCAGGCCGATCTGGCCATCGACCGGACCGGTGACCGTTTGCGCTACCGCAAAGCCGCAGCCAATCGCCGTAAGTATGAGAGCCTGCGCGACCGCCGACCCGATTCGACCAATTTTCACGCGCCAGACTCCTAAAGCGCCTGTAACTGAAACTCGCGCCCGGCGCACTGGCGGGCGTTTCGTCCGGGGCATATACATCGTCGCCCGACATGGCCATCCGCCATGCCGTTTTGTCGCAGTTCAGAATCGCGATGTCAGAAACACCGTTTCCCCAAACCCGGTTTTCAAGGGGTGCTAGCATGGTCCGATGCGCCGTTCCAAGGCGTCTGGGGAAGAGTGTGACGGGCTCTTTTGCGGGAGTCCTGATGGTCGCCGCGATGTTCGCCCTCCCCGCATTCGCGACCGGCGACGGCGATGACGCGGCCAGCGAGCGCTCGGAGCGCAACAAGGGCGCCCGCACCGTGGTCGGCGCGCCGGGCTCGGTGGAATGCGCGGCCGCCGCGGCCGCCGGCCGGCTCGACGATGAGGCGATCGCATCCTGCGACCGCGCGATCGCCGCCGAGCGCCTCAGCCGCCCCAACAAGATCGCTACCCTGATCAACCGCGGCGCGATCCACCTGCGCCGCCGGTCGGGGGATCTCGCCCTGACCGACTTCGAGGCCGTGATCACCCTCGACCAGCGCAACGCGGAGGCGCACCTCAATCGCGGCGCGGCGCTCGTGATGGTCGGCCGTCCCGGCCCCGCGGTCGCGGCCATCACCACCGCCCTCGGATACGGCGTCCGCTATCCCCACAAGGCCTATTTCAACCGCGGCGCCGCCCGCGAGGCCCTCGGCGACGTCCGCGGCGCCTACGAGGACTACAACACCGCGCTGACGATCGTGCCCGACTGGGGGCCCGCTGAGGCGGAGCTGGCGCGCTTCGTGCGCGGGCGCCGCGAGCGTCTGGCCGCTCAGCTCGGCGAGCAGCCCGAGCAGACCGGCCGGCCCTGATCCCCCGCCTGACGAAGAGGTAACGCCGCGCCCCGGAATAGGCCTTCGCGCGGCGCGCGAACCGGCGTACCTTACGACCCGTCCTTGCGACCCATGTCAGGGAGGGCTTCCATGCGCCTGAACTCTTTCACCAGCACGCTCGCCGCAGTTTCAATCTCCGCCGCCGCGCTCGTCTTCATCCTGCCGGGCCCCGCACGCGCCGCGTCGAGCGTCATCGGCCCGGGCCCCGCGCGGGTCTGCTTCGAGGCCGCCAACGCCGGTCGCGCGGACCTCTCGGCGCTGCTCGACTGCGACGCCGCAATCTCCAGTCAGGAACTCAACGCCCGCGACCGGGCGGCCACCGTGGTGAACCGCGGCGTCATCCATCTCCTGCGCCGGAACGCCGCGAAGGCGCTGGAGGATTTCGACCGCGCCATCGACTGGCAGCCGGATCTTGGAGAAGCCTACGTCAACCGCGGCGCGGCGCTGATCCTGAGCGGCGATTTCCAGGGCGCCATCGCCTCGATCAACCGGGGTCTCGAACTCGGGGCGGAAGATCCGCACGAGGCCTATTTCAACCGCGCCATCGCCTACGAAAAGCTCGACGACCTGCCCGCCGCCTACGCCGACTACCGCCGCGCCGTCGAACTGAAACCCGACTGGGCGCTGCCGCAGCAGGAACTCGCGCGCTTCACGGTGACCAGCGCGCAATAGCCTGAAGCGCGAGCCTAAAGCGCAACCGAGCCGAGCACGCCGGTCAGATGTTCGCCGAGACGCAGCGCAAGCGCGACGAGGGTCAGCGTCGGCGTGTCGCTCGACACGGTGGGGAACACCGAGCTTCCGGCGATGAACAGGTTTGCGACGCCGTGCACCTTGCAGTGCTGGTCGACGACCCCCTGCTTCGGGTTCTCGTGCATGCGGGTCGTGCCCATGTGGTGCCAGCACCACTGCACGTCCTTTTCCCACATCTCCGCCGGATCGCCGCTGCGGCCGTTGTTCATCGACGTGACGACGCCGCGCTCCCGGAGCGCGCCGTTCACCATCGACACCGACTGGATGAAGTTGTCGCGATCCTGCGAGGTCAGCCGCCAGTCCACGCGCGCCACGTTCATGCCCAGCGCGTCCTTCGCCTCGCCGAGCGTCACCCGGCTCTGCGGATTGGGCACGGGCTCGATCACCGTCTCGAAGGTGAATTCGCGGTCCTTGCGCTCGGGATTGATGATGTTGTCGTAGAGGCCGACCACTGCGTCCGGCGCCATCGCGATCGCCGCCGGCGCGCCGGCGATGGCGTACTTCGCCAGCCGCCGCAGCGGCAGGCCGAACCGCCGGCCGTCGCGCAGCATCTGGCGCATGCGGCGCAGGCGTGCGTATCCGCCCGTCAGTTCGCCGTGATAGTGCGCGGTGACATAGGTGCGTGAGTTGAGCAGCCCCTTCTGGCGCTGCACCTCCAGCGTCGGCGCAAAGTGCGCGGCCATCTTCAGGTGCGCCACGCTCAGGCGGCGGCGCGTCAGCGCCAGCGTGTGATCGTACACGCGGCGATAGCGCTTCTGGTCCTGCATGCGAAAGCTCAGCGAGCTGATGCGCGGGTGATCCATGAAGTAGCGTCCGACGACGTCGTTGTCGTTGCCGAGACCGGCTGGCTGCGTCCCGTTGGACGCCAGCAGCAGCCGCGCGTTCTCGATGCCGCCGCAGGCGAGCACGTAGGCGCGCGCGCGCACCGTGGCGGTCTTGCCGCCGAGCGTGACGACTTTCAGTTCCGTGACGCCTTTGGCCTCGGCGCCCGTTGCGATGTCGACGACGTTTGCATTGAGATGCACGTGGACGTTTGTCGCCGCCTCGATTTCCTTGCGATAGCGGATTCCCATGCGCGTGGGCGGGCTGAACTGGTTGATCACCGTCTGCACGTCGGAACCGGCGAGCTGCATCAGGTCGATGCCTTCCGGCGCGAGCTTCTCGCGCCAGTAGGCCTCGTCGAACGGCGCCTGGCCGACCTCGAGCACGTCGCGCGCCTTCACGTAGTAGGGATCGAGCTGCGCCTTGGTGATCGGCCAGCCGCTGTTGGGCACCCAGTCGCGCGCCTCGAAATCCTGTTCGTCGAAGATGCGGCACCAGCCGCCCCAGCAGTTGGAGCTGCCTCCCAGGAAACGGCTGCGATTGGCTTCCAGCGCCTCGTACTGCTGGCCGACGCTTTCACCCTGGTAGAGCGACTGTGTGGGCCACTCGCTCTTGAAGCCGCCGCTCTCGAGCACAATCACCTTGAACGGCTTGCCGATCATCAGGCGCGCCAGCGCCAGACCCGCCGTGCCACCGCCGATGATGCAAAGATCCGCCTCATGCGACGCGCCATCGGGCGCGCCACGCATATCCTGAAACATGTGCTTCCCCGCAGGCGCGCTTGCATTGATCTGCGCATCGCCCGTTGCAAGAACCTTGCACGCGGAACGGGAGCGTTCACAACACCGTGATTGCCTCGGGCGTCTCACTTCGCCCGTTTCGCGCAGCACGCGAAAGACGGCGTCGGAATTAACCAGTTTCACCGTCCGCCCTCGCCGATTTCGGCGCCTGTTGTTGGGGCCGATTGGGGGAATGACCGGCTTCGTCACCGCAACTTTCGGCGTTCCAGCCCATGACCGCCAACAAACGCACATGAATCTATCCGGCCGGGTTCGGCGCCGATCTAAACTCCCTCCATCGCATCCGCATGGAGAGCAGCCGGTACATCTGTTCAACGGCGCGGGGGCGATGCGATCGAGCGTGGGAAGCGCGCATGCCTGTGTGAGGAGCACGGGGGAACATGCGGGAGATCCGGGGATTTGCGTCGAACAGCGCAGACCTGCACGCGCGTCGGGAGACTGGTCCAATGGTGTGAAAAACCGCCCGGAGCCGGCCCGACGGGAAACGATCGCGGGGACGCGGGCGAAAGCTCGCATTCTCTCTACTTTTTTCCACCGTGGGCCGAGCCCGCGTCCCCGGCTCTCCGTCAAGGAGAGCGGAAACAAGAAGGCTCTCCGTAGAGGGCACACTGACTGAGCGAACCCGCAGGAACCGATGTTCCGTGCGGTTGAAGGTGTTGATGATGAGGACCGCCGGCGCCCTCGCCGGCATACGGTGCTGAAACGGGCGGCAGCCGGACAGGACGATCCATTTTGCCGGCGAGGGCGCCGGTGGTCCTGCTCGCCGACGCCTGCGCCACAAGCTACAAGACACCCGATGAACTACCGCCACGCCTTCCACGCCGGGAACCATGCCGATATCCTCAAGCACGTCTGCCTCGCGCTGGTCATCGAGCACCTGAAGCACAAGGCGGCGCCCTTCGCGGTGATGGACACCCACGGCGGGCGCGGCGTCTACGCGCTCGACGGCCAGGAGGCGCAGCGCAGCCCCGAGTGGCGCGAGGGCGTCGGCCGCATCTGGGACTGGACGGACGCGCCGGCGGCGCTCGCCCCCTACCTCGCGGCGCTGCGGGCGGTGAACGAGGACGGCGAGCTGCGCACCTATCCGGGCTCGCCGGTCATCGCGCTGGCGGGGATGCGTGAACACGACCGCCTCATCGCCTGCGAACTGCATCCGGAGGAAGCCGGCGCGCTGCGGCGGCGCCTCGACGGCGACCCGCGCGCCCAGGTCCATCAGCGCAACGGCTTTGAAGCCATGGGCGCGCTGCTGCCGTTCACCGAGCGGCGCGGCCTCGTGCTGATCGACCCGCCCTACGAGGACCGCGACCACGAGACGATCCAGTCCATCCGCGCGCTCCGCGCCGCGCTCGATCGCTTCGGGCACGGAATCTACATGTGGTGGCGGCCCGTGAAAGACGTGCGCGAGACCGACATGGCGGACGCCGAACTGCTGCACGGCTTGGTACTCGGGCGCACGCTGAACGCGCTGCGCGTGGACCTCGCGGTGGACCGCGTGACGCCGGAAGGCCGGCTCGTGGCGTCGAGCGTGCTCATCGTCAACCCGCCCTACACGCTGGCGCCGGCGCTCTCGGAGGCGCTGCCGGCGCTTGCGGCGCGGCTCGCGCTCTCCGATGGTGCGGGCTGGCGGCTGGAGAGCATCGGCGCCTAATGTGGCCCCATGAATCTTGAAGCCTACCACGCGCTCATCTCGCAGCCGGCCGTCTACCTGCCAGTGATCGGCGTCACCCTGCTCGCGCTGCTCATCGCCAAGAAGCCGGCGACGGCGGTCTATGTGGGGCTGATGCCGCTGATCAACTGGTCGTTCTCGGCGGTGCCGCTGATCCCGCTGCCGCTCATCGGGCCCTACCAGCCGCTGGCCATCGTCACCGGCCTTGTGCTCGTCGTGCGCGACTTCGCGCAGCGCGAGATCGGCCACCGGGTGCTCGCCGCCATGCTGCTCGGCCTCGCCTTCTCGGTGATGACGACGCCGATCGCCATCGTGCTCGCGAGCGGGGCGGCGTTTCTCGTCTCGGAAACCGTCGACTGGGCCGTCTACACCTGGACGAAGCGGCCGCTGTCGGAGCGGGTGATGGTGTCGAGCCTGTTCGGCGCGCCGATCGATTCAGCCGTGTTCCTCTATGGCGCCAACATCGCCCGGCCGGGGTCGCTGGCCATGGGCACGCTGGTCACCAGCATCATCTCGAAGCTGATCGGGGCGGCTGTCGTGGCGCTGGTCATCGCGCGCCGGGAACGCAGGGCGGCGGCTCTGGCGCCGGCGGAATGAGGTCCGATTCGCCTTGCGGGCAAGCGGTATTTCGACCATATGTGAGTTTGAAGCTGGCATGTCGCCGGCGGAGTGCGGACGTTCCGCAACGTGCGGCGATACAAGATCACCACCGATTGCAACCTCCAGGGCAACCAACTGGACATGCTGACGACCGCTTTGGCGCTGCGTACGGGAAACCGCGCGCGGCTTGATCCCGTTTGGGGAAGAGGACGATGAGTTACGACGACGAGTTCGGCAACGACGACAACGAGAACGACGACAAGAAGAAGGATCACGGCCGCGGTCGGCGTGACAAATCGGCAAGCGAGACCGACACGCCTCCGAGCGATTTCGGCGGCGGCGCTGGCGGCGGTGGATTCCGTGGCGGCGGCTTTGGCGGCGGCGGTGATCGCGGCGGCGGCGGCGGATACCGTGGCGGCGGCGGTGGCGGCGGTTACAGCGGCGGCGG
>WRPF01000051.1 GCA_009773335.1 Caulobacteraceae bacterium | reverse complement strand
AGCGAGGCCGCGAAGCGTGATGCTTGTGCGGACGAGGGAGTGTGTCTGGATCAAACACAGGAGGAATGTGATGAGGACCGCCGGCGCCCCCGCCGGCATACGGCGTTGAAACAGGCGCCGGCCGTTCAAAACGATCCACCTTGCCGGCGAGGGCGCCGGCGGTCCTCGTCTCCGAAAGCCGAGCACGGCCAAAACCCCGCCGCCCTTGCCCCCCGCGCGCATTCCGGGGATGGGTAGAACCGAAACGCCGCGCCACGAAAGGTTTCCGACTGATGTCCCGCAACTTCTCGCTGTTCATTCTTCTCGCGATGATCCTCGGCGTCGGCGCCGGCTGGTGGATCAACACGAACATGGCGGCGGCCGCCGCAGAAGAGACCGCCGGAAACCTGAAGATCGTCACCGATGTCTTCCTGCGCCTGATCAAGATGATCATCGCACCGCTGGTGTTTTCCACGCTGGTTGCGGGCATCGCGCACATGGGGTCGGCCGAACGCGTGGGCCGCATCGGCGTGCGCACGCTCGCGTGGTTCATCGCCGCCTCCATTGTGTCGCTGACGCTCGGCGCGATCATGGTGACGCTGTTCCAGCCTGGCGCCGGCCTGAACCTGCCGCTGCCGCCCGAAGACGCCGACGTCGGCGTGAAGGCGGCCGCGCTCAACCTCAAGGACTTCATCACCCATGTCGTGCCGACCTCCATCGCCGACGCCATGGCGAAGAACGAGATCCTGCAGATCGTCGTCTTCTCGGTCTTCATCGGCGTGGCGATCGCGTCGCTGAACGAAAAGGCGAAACTCATCACCCACGTGATGGAGCAGGTCGTCGAAGTGATGCTGAAGGTGACGGGCTATGTGATGCTCGTGGCGCCGTTCGCGGTGTTCGCCGCCATCGCCGCGGCCGTCGCGCAGCACGGTCTCGATATCCTGTGGACGTACGGCAAATTCGTCGGAACCTTTTACCTGTCGCTCGGCCTGCTGTGGGTGCTGCTCGTGGTTGCGGGCCTCGTGATGATCGGCCCGCGCATGTTCGGCCTCGTCGCCGAAATCCGCGAGCCGGTGCTGCTGGCCTTCTCGACATCGAGTTCGGAGGCGGCCTTCCCGCGCACCATCGAGGCGCTGCGCCGCTTCGGCGTGCCCAAGCGCATTTCCGGCTTCGTGCTGCCGCTGGGCTATTCGTTCAATCTGGACGGCTCGATGATGTACTGCACCTTCGCGACGCTGTTCATCGCACAGATCTACGGCATCACGCTTTCCACCGGGCAGATCATCACCATGCTCGGCCTCCTGATGGTGACATCGAAGGGCATCGCCGGCGTGCCGCGCGCCTCGCTCGTCGTCATCGCCGCGACCCTGCCGACGTTCGGCATTCCCGGCGCGGGGCTGCTGCTGATCTTCGCCATCGACCAGTTCCTCGACATGGGGCGCAGCGCCACCAACGTCGTCGGCAACGCGGTGGCCTCGGCGGTGGCGGCAAAATGGGAAGGCGAACTGAAGGACGGCCCGGCCGACGAGGACGGCGTCACGGCGCCAACCTATCCCCTCGCCCCCGAAGCCACGCCAAGCGGCGTGCCGCTGTAGCCGCGCGCAGGATCGCCCGCTAAGTAACGCCCATGACAGCTTTGCGCATACTCGTTGGCGTCCTTGGCGGCGCGCTGCTCCTGGCGATCCTGTGGGCGGCCTTCGCCGGGGGCGCGCTTCACGGTTCGTTCCTCGACCAGTTCGGCGTCATCACGACGCTGCCTTGGGGCATCGGCGCGTTGGCCGATCTCTATGTGGGATTCGCGCTGATCGCGGTGATCGTGTTCCTCGCCGAGCGGTCGTGGCTCAACGCGATCCTGTGGGCGGCGCCAATCTTCGTGGTCGGCAATGTCTGGACCGCCGCATGGCTCATCATCCGCCTGCCGAGCCTCGCGCGCCGGCTGAACCGGCCGGACCTGCAGGAGCCCTGACGGCTTAACGCCGGAGCGTCTTCGCGATCAGCCGCGCCTCGTCGGCGCGCAGACCGCCTGCCCGCCACGCGATGCCGATGGAGCGCCCGATCATCGGGCGGTCGAAGCGCCGCATCTCCACCGCCGCTCCGGACGCCGCGCCCCCGTCGGCGGCGAGCTTCGGCAATAGCGTCACGCCCATGCCGCCAGCCACCATCTGCACCAGCGTGTGCAGGCTCGTGGCGCCCACCTCCGCAGCCGCCCGCGACTGGGGAAGCCGGCACACCGAAAGCGCGTGATCGCGCAGGCAGTGGCCATCGTCGAGCAGCAACAGATCCTCGCCGACAAGATCCGCCGTCGTCAGCGACTTCTTCGTCGCAAGGGAATGGCTCTTCGGACAGATCAGCAGGAATTCGTCCTCGGCGATCACTTCCGCCTCGATGCCAGAGGCCCCATATGGAAGGGCTATCAACGCTGCGTCGAGCGTGCGGGCGCGCAATCCTTCGACAAGGCGCGCGGTCACGTCCTCCCGAAGGACGAGCTGAAGCTCCGGGAACTTCGCCCGCAGCAGCTTGAGCGCCCGCGGCAGCAGGAATGGCGCGATGGTCGGTATGGCGCCGAGGCGGAAAACCCCGGTCAGCGGAGCCCCCGCGCTGCGCACGGCGCGCACGAGGTCCTCCACCTGGGCGAGCGCCATCGACGCGCGATGGGTGGCCTCCTTCCCGGCGGGAGTCAGCACCACGCCCGTCCGCGCGCGCTCGACGAGGGTGACGCCCAGGGCAGTCTCAAGCTCCTTGATCCCCGCCGACAGCGTCGGCTGCGTCACCCCGACGGCCTCCGCGGCGCGCACGAAGGAGCCGTGCGCATCGAGAGCTGCGAGAAACTGGAGCTGGCGCAGCGTCGGCCAGGCGGAGGCGGGGAGGCGTTCTTCCATAGAGCCAATCTATTCAATGCCGCGCTCATATTGATTGGCTGAAGCTCGCCCGCAAGGCGTAAAGGTGTCGCATCGTCCCCCGACGACAGAGACCAGCCAACGCGCAACACGATCGGAGCTGACATGGACGGCGACAACAAGTGCCCGGTGACGGGCGGCTCTTTCAAGCCGACAGCGATTGGGGCCAGATCCAACCAGGGATGGTGGCCGAACCAGCTGAACCTGAAGATTCTCAACCAGAACTCGCCGCTTTCCGATCCCATGGGGGAGGCGTTCGACTACGCCGCTGAGTTCAAGACCCTGGATCTCGACGCGGTGGTCATGGACCTCCACGCCCTGATGACGGACTCCCAGGACTGGTGGCCCGCCGACTTCGGGCACTACGGTCCGCTCTTCATCCGGATGGCGTGGCACAGCGCGGGCACCTACCGCACCGGCGACGGCCGCGGCGGCGGCGGAACCGGCCAGCAGCGTTTTGCGCCGCTCAACAGCTGGCCGGACAATGCCAACCTCGACAAGGCGCGGCGGCTGCTTTGGCCGATCAAGCAGAAATACGGCCGGAAAATCTCCTGGGCCGATCTCATGATCCTCGCCGGCAACGTCGCGCTTGAGTCGATGGGCTTCAGGACGTTCGGTTTCGGCGGCGGGCGCGCGGACGTCTGGGAGCCGGAAGAGGACGTGTACTGGGGTCCCGAGAGCAAATGGCTCGCCGACGAGCGCTACAGCGGCGACCGCCAGCTTGAGGGCAATCTCGGCGCGGTCCAGATGGGCCTCATCTACGTCAATCCGGAGGGACCCAACGGCAATCCCGATCCGGTCGCCGCCGCGCGCGACATTCGCGAGACGTTCGCGCGCATGGCGATGAACGACGAGGAAACCGTCGCGCTCATCGCCGGCGGACACACCTTCGGCAAGGCCCACGGCGCTGGCGACGCTTCACTGGTGGGGCCGGAGCCTGAAGCGGCGCCCATCGAGGAGCAGGGCCTCGGCTGGACGAGCAAGTACGGCACGGGCAAAGGCGCCGACACGATCACGGGCGGACCCGAAGTCACCTGGACCCAGACGCCCACGCAGTGGAGCAACCACTTCTTCGACAACCTGTTCAACTACGAATACGAGCTGACGAAGAGCCCCGCCGGCGCACAACAGTGGCGGGCGAAGGGCGCGCCCGAAAATATTCCGGACGCGCATGACCCGTCGAAACGGCACGCGCCGACCATGCTGACGACCGACCTCTCGCTCCGGTTCGACCCGGCCTACGAGAAGATCTCGCGGCGTTTCCACCAGAACCCGCAGGAGTTCGCGGATGCCTTTGCCAAGGCCTGGTACAAACTGACCCATCGCGACATGGGACCGATCTCACGGTACCTCGGTCCGCTCGTCCCTAAGACGCAACTGTTGTGGCAGGATCCGCTCCCCGACGTCGATCACGCACTGATCGGGGCGCAGGACGTCGTCGCGCTGAAGGCGAGGATTCTCGCGTCTGGCCTGTCGATTCCGCAACTGGTCTCGACGGCGTGGGCCTCGGCGTCCACGTTCCGCGGCAGCGACAAGCGCGGCGGCGCCAACGGCGCACGCATTCGCCTCAGCCCCCAGAAGGATTGGGAAGTCAACGAGCCGGCGAAACTGGCGGCCGTCCTTTCGACTCTGGAAGCGATCCAGGGGGCGTTCAACAGCACGCAATCCGGCGGCAAGAAAGTGTCGCTGGCCGACCTGATCGTCCTCGGCGGGAACGCGGCGATCGAAGCGGCGGCGGCGAAGGCCGGTCACGAGGTGACGGTCCCCTTCACGCCAGGGCGCATGGATGCCTCGCAAGACCAGACCGATACGGACTCCTTTGCCGTTCTTGAGCCGACATCGGACGGATTCCGCAATTACATCAAGAAAGGACAGACCCAGCCGCCGGCCGAACTGCTGGTGGACCGCGCAAACCTGCTGACCCTCACGGCGCCAGAGATGACAGTGCTCGTTGGCGGCTTGCGCGTCCTGAACACAAACACCGGTCAGACCGGGCGCGGTGTCTTCACCGGACGGCCGGGAGCGCTGACGAATGACTTCTTCGTCAACCTGCTCGACATGAGCACGGTCTGGCAGAGATCGGTCAAGGCGGAAGGCCTGCTGGAAGGGCGCGACCGGGCGACCGGCGAGATCAGGTGGTCGGGAACAGTCGTCGATCTCGTCTTCGGATCGAACGCCCAGCTCCGGGCCCTCGCGGAAGTCTATGCAAGCAACGACGCAAAAGCTGCGTTCGTGAAGGACTTCGTGGCGGCGTGGACCAAGGTGATGAACCTCGATCGCTTCGACATCGCCTGATCTATCGCATTCACGTTCCTTCCGGCCCCGGATCGCGGCATGATCGCGATCCGGGACTGGGGGCGAAACGTTCAGGAAACGAAGACCATGTCCCTTGAGGCGTTGCGCGTCACCATCCCGGACTACGCCAGGGACACCCGGATCAACCTGAGCGCCATCGTCAGCGAGACCCTGCTCACCGAGCAGCAGAAATGGGGCGCCATCCTCGCAGCGGCGCACGCGACGGGATTTGCGCCGCTCATCCGGGCGGCGGCTGCGGACGCCGAAGGAAGGCTCTCGGCGGCGGCGGCAACCGCCGCGAAGTCTGCGGCGGCGCTCATGGCGATGACCAACGTCTACTACCGCGCGCTGCACGCCATGAAGAATGCCGAATACACGACGCTGCGCACCGGCCTGCGCATGAACATTCTTGCCGATCCGGGCGTGGACAGGGGTGATTTCGAGTTCTGGTCGTTCGTCGTGTCCGCGCTGAACGGCTGCGGCGCGTGCCTCGATGCGCACGAGGAAGAACTGCGAAAGCGCGACTGGCCCGCGACGCACGTACAGGCGGGCCTGCGCATCGGCGCGGTGATGAATGCGGCGGCGGCGGTGTTGCGGGCTGAGACGAGCTAATTCAGCGGCGCTTCATCGATCATTAACCTCTGTTCCAGTATTTTTTAGATCGTGTCGTTCACGTACGAACGGGTGACGCCGCCGGGCACCTGATTTCGGGCGTTTTCGTCCCGTCCTACGTATGGGCGAGTAGTGCCGCCGACTACTTGAAAATCGGGCGTATTCGTTTCGCTCAACGATATGAGCGTGTGGGGCCGTCGACCACGTTAAACCCGGACGTTTCGTCTAGCCCACGCACGGGTCGAACTGCCAATGCATTGGCTCGGCATCCCATTTTTGGAGCTGTGGCCGCGGCTTGGAGGCTACCATGCCTTTTCGAGCCCACGTGCTGATCAGATGGATGTTCGGTGTTTTGAAAATCCGTATCTCGATCAAAATCAAGTAAGTTGGTGGAGGCGGCGAAAGCCGTCTCCACTTTCTTGACCTAAGGCCGCAGCTTCTTCGCCGCTTCGAGCCGCACCGTCAGCACCGCGGCGCGTTCGCGCGTTTCGCGATGGCGGCAGGCGGCAAGCTGGCCCGGCGGGCGCGAGCCCGGCCAGACGCCCGCGTAGAAGTCGCAGTCCTCGTCGCGGAACTTGATCCAGGCGCGCTGCGCCGATTGCAGGTTGCGCGCGTCGCGGCGTTCGAGGACGCCGGTGCGGGAAAGCTCGCGGAAGCTCGCGTTGAGCAGCCCGTCCCACGCCGTGAACAGTCGATTGTAGCACAGGGCGTAGTCGTCGTTGCAGGAGCGCAGGATCGGCCTCTCGCAGGCTTCGAGCTTTTCGGGATCACCCAGGCCGGCCGCCACGGCGCAGGCGCGGAGCTGAGGAACATCCTGCGCGGGGTCCTGCTGGGCGGGCTGGGCGGGCTGGGCGGACGCGGGACCAGCCAGGCACGCCAGCGCCGCGAGAGTGACGACAAAGCCTTTCATGCGTTTCCCGAACCCTCTTTTCATGGCGAGACGACGGCGCCGAATGGCGATATTGCGCAGCGACGATGAAAACTCCGCCCAGCCCGCATGGTGAATTCGACTTCGACGCCTGCATTGTCGGCGCCGGGGCGGTTGGACTTGCCACAGGTTACGCGCTTGCACAGCGCGGATTCACCACACTGGTGATCGAAAAGGAGGAGCGCATCGGCGCGGGAGTCTCTTCCCGGAACTCCGAGGTTATCCACGCGGGCCTGCACTATCCGCCCGGTTCGCTGAAGGCGCGGCTCTGTGTCGAGGGCCGTCGCCTGCTCTACCGTTTTCTCGCCGATCATTCGGTCGCGTTCGATAAGTGCGGCAAGCTGATCGTCGCCACCGAGGAGAGCGAAATCCCCGCCCTGAAGGCGCTCGCGGCGCGCGGCGAAGCCAACGATGTGGAGGGCGTGACATGGCTCGACGCCCGCCAGACCCTGGCGATGGAGCCGAAGCTCCGGGCGGTCGCGGCGCTGCATTCGGCCGAGAGCGGCGTCTTTGACGCGCATGGTTACATGGATGCGCTGGCCGGCGAGATCGAGGCGCACGGCGGAGCGGTGGTCCTCGACTCCCCGTTCCTCGGCGCGAGCCCGATCGACGGCGGCTACAGCGTGCGCGTCGGCGGCGCCGACCCGACGACCATCACCACGCGCCGTCTCGTCGTCGCCGCCGGTCTCGGCGCGCAAGGCTGCGCACGGCTCGTCGAGGGCTTTCCGGCTGCGCGCATCCCCGCACTCCACTTCGGCAAAGGCAGCTATTTCACGCTGAGCGGCCCGGCGCCATTCAGGCGGCTGATCTATCCCCCGCCCATACCCGGCGCGCTCGGCACGCATTACCGGCGTGATCTCGGTGGACAGGCGCGGTTCGGGCCCGATCTGGAGTTCGTGGATGTGGAAGACTATCGCGTGGACCCCGCCCGCGCGGCGAACTTTGAAAGCTATATTCGCCGCTTCTGGCCGGGCCTCCCGGACGGCGCACTGACGCCGGACTACGCCGGCATCCGTCCCAAGCTGCATGGCCCCGGCGAGGCGCAGGGCGATTTCGCGATCGACGACGCCACGCCCAATCTCGTCGCCCTGTTCGGCATCGAGAGCCCGGGCCTCACCTCATCGCTCGCCATCGGCGAAGAGGTGGCGCGACGGATTCCGTTCGGTCGAGCTTGCAATTAGGCATTCAACTAATTAGATGATCGCCTATGAACGAGGTGTTCAAGGCGCTCTCTCACCCTACCCGCCGCAAGGTGCTCGCCATGTTGCGCGAGCGGCCGATGGCTTCGGGTGAGATCGCTCAGGCGTTCGACGTCGCGTGGCCGACCATGACCGCGCACCTCAACGCCCTGAAGGACGCCGGGCTCGTCACCGCTGAACGGGACGGGACCAGCATCAGCTACCGGGTGAACGCATCGGTCATGGAGGAGGCGGTCGCCGCGCTCATGGAGCTGATCGGCGCCGGCAAGGACGAAGGAGAAGCGCCATGATCCGCACGGGTCTCATCGTATCAGCAGCCGCCGTGGCGGTGATGGCGGGCGCCTGGATCTGGATGAACCAGAACCTCCCCGCCGACGCCGTTCTGTTGCCAGTGCACTGGGGCGTCACGGGCCAGCCGGATCGTTTTCTACCCCGCGACGAGGCGTTGCGCACGCATGCGCTGATACCGGCGCTCGGCGTCGGACTGGCCGCGCTCTTCGCGATCATCCCGTTCATCGATCCGATGAAGGACAATATCCGCCGGGGCGGGCGCGCCTATCTGACGGCGTGGATCGGGGCGGAAGCGCTGCTCGCTCTTGTCTGCATCGGCGTGGCGTTGGTGACCGTGCGCGGCGCGGGCGGCGCGGCGGCGAACAACGAATTCGTCCGCTGGATCATGGCCGGCGTCGGTGTGTTGTTCGTGTTCCTCGGCGACGCCATGCCGAAGACGCGACCGAACTTCTTCGTCGGCGTGCGCACGCCATGGACGCTTTCGAGCGACCTGAGCTGGCAGAAGACGCACCGGCTGGCCGGTTGGCTCTTCGTGCTGGTCGGGTTCTGGGCCATCGTGGCGGCGTTTACGTTGAAGGGGATCGCGCTCGCCTTTTCGGTAACTGGTCCGATCCTCATCGTCGCAGCGGTCAGCGCGGTCTATTCCTGGTTCGTGTGGAAAGCGGACCCGGACAAGCGCCCGAAAGTGCGCGACAGCGCGCGCTGAGGGAGGCGCGTCAGGACCGAGCGCCGCCTTCCTCACAGCCGCCTTCCTCACAGCCGCCTTCCTCACAGCCGCCTTCCTCACAGCCGCCTTCCTCACGCAAGGCGCGCGCGGCGGCTGCGCGACGGCGGTGATCGGCGAACTTCTCGCCGTCGAGCCGTTCCGTGCAAAAACCGTTGACCTTCCACGGCTTGCAGGCCTTGCAGCCCGCACGCACGTTGCGAGGCCGTTTGCGCTTGTGATGCATGTGCGGTCGCTCCCCGCCGCGCGGGTTCTACCGCTTTTCCGAGCCCTGCGCGACCGGATGGCGTTTGACGGCTTCCGTCACCCGGGATATGCAGCCCACCATCGCGCCAAGACTTGAAGCGCGCCTCGACTGGCCCACGTCTTTCAGACCGGAGGCAGGCCGAGGTCCCCCGCCCGACGTGATCGTCCGGCGGGGCGCTTTGCGTTTGGGTGTCTGGAGAGGCCATGTTCGACACGCTGCAGGAGAGGCTTTCAGGGGTTTTCGACCGGCTCACCGGTCGCGGCGCCCTGTCCGAAGCCGACGTGGATGCGGCCCTGCGCGAGGTGCGCGTGGCGCTGCTGGAGGCCGACGTCGCCCTGCCGGTGGTGAAGGACTTCATCGCCAAGGTGCGCACTGAGGCCGTCGGCGAGGCGGTGATCCGTTCGATCACGCCCGGCCAGATGATCGTCAAGATCGTCCATGACGCGCTCGTCGACATGCTCGGCGGCAACGATCTTCCGGGTCTTCTCCGCATCGACGGCGAGCCGCCCAACGTCATCATGATGGCCGGCCTGCAGGGCTCCGGCAAAACCACGACCTCCGGCAAGATCGCGCTCAGGCTGAAGAGCCTCGAAAAGAAGCGCGTGCTGATGGCCTCGCTCGACGTGCGCCGCCCGGCGGCGATGGAACAGCTTGCGGTGCTCGGCAAATCCATCGGCGTGGATGTGCTGCCGATCGTGGTCGGGCAGCCTCCCGCAGAAATCACGCGACGCGCCATCCAGGCCGCCAGGCTCGGCGGGCATGACGTTCTCATCCTCGACACCGCGGGCCGCACGACGCTCGACGAGCAGATGATGAACGAGGCCGCCGAGATCGCGAAGATCGCGACGCCCGGCGAAGTCCTCCTCGTCGCCGACAGCCTCACCGGCCAGGACGCGGTGGAAACCGCCAAGCGCTTCCATGAGCGCCTGCCGCTCACCGGCCTCGTGCTCACGCGCGCCGACGGCGACGGGCGCGGCGGCGCTGCGCTCTCCATGCGCGCGGTCACCGGCCTGCCGATCAAGTTTCTCGGCGCGGGTGAAAAGCTCGAAGCGCTCGAAGCGTTCGATGCGCGCCGCGTGGCGGGCCGCATTCTGGGTCAGGGTGACATCGTCAGCCTCGTCGAGAAGGCCGCGGCCAACGTCGATCGCGATGACGCCGAGAAGATGGCCAAGAAGCTGTCGAAGGGTCAGTTCGATCTCGACGATCTCGAAAAGCAGCTCGGCCAGATGATCGCCATGGGCGGCCTGAAGGGCCTGATGGGCATGCTGCCGGGCGTGGCGAAAATGAAGAAGCAGATGGAAGGCGCCAATCTCGACGACGCGCAGGTGCGCCGTCAGATCGCCGTCATCCGCTCGATGACGAAAGCCGAAAAGAAAAAGCCCGACGTGCTCAACGCCTCGCGCCGCAAGCGCATCGCGAAAGGCGCCGGCGTCGACGTGGCGGACGTGAACCGCCTCCTGAAGATGCACCGCAACATGGCCGACATGGTGAAATCCATGGGCAAGGGAAAGATGCCCGGCGCGCTCGCCGCGATGGCCGGACAGCAACCCGGCGGCGGCATGCGGATGCCCTCGCCCGAGCAGATGAAGGCGATGCAGGCGCAGATGCAGTCCGGCGGCGGTTTGCCGGGTCTGCCCGGCGGTCTGCCTGGACTTCCGGGAGGCAAGAAAGAGAATTGATGACCTAGCCGCCGTCATTCCGGACGCGCTGAAAGCGCGATCCGGAACCCAGGGGACCGGGCTCGCTTGAACCCCTGGGTTCCGGGTTCGACCTTCGGTCGCCCCGGAATGACGGAGAAAAATTGCACCACTGAACGACGCTTCGGCCCCACGTCATCGCGGCCAAGCGAGATCAACACCGCGATGACATCAGAAAGTGAGTGACGATAAATGAGTTTGAAGATCCGTCTCGCCCGCGGCGGCGCCAAGAAGAAGCCGTTCTACTCGATCGTGATCGCCGACAGCCGCAGCCCGCGTGACGGCAAGTTCATCGAGAAGGTCGGCACCTACAATCCCGTGCTGCCGTCGACCGACGAAAAGCGCGTGGTGCTGAAGGCCGAGCGCATCACCGAGTGGCTCGCCAAGGGCGCGTTGCCGACCGATCGCGTCGCGCGCATGCTCGACGTCGCCGGCATCAAGAAGCGCGAAGCGCGCAGCAATCCGGGCAAGGCCGTCCCCGGCAAGAAGATGCAGGAACGCTATGACGCCGCTGCGGCGGCGAGCGCAGCGCCGGCCGAAGGCGCTGAAGGCTGATGCGCCGATGAGCGCCCTCTCCCTGATTGGATGGGCGCTCATGGCCACGGCTATTCTGGCATGGCTTGCATTGATCGCTGTGCCGTTCGCGCCCGCCCTCGAAGGGCGACGCGTCGGCACAGCGTTCCTCCTGTGGCTGGGCGGGGAAACGCTGTTCGCCGTCGGTGCGATGCTGGCCGCGCCGTCGCTGCTGAAGTCGCACTGGGTGCGCCGCCTGTTCGGACACCGTGATGAGTAGGCTTGTGTTTGAATCCCTCCCCTCCTCCGACGCAGTCGGGGGAGGGGCCGGGGGTGGGGGACCGCTCGATAGACCGGACGCGCATGCCCAATCGTGATCCCCGGACCGTGCGTCGTGCTCGACGCCTGCGATCGGACCCGACTCCGGCCGAGCATGCGCTCTGGCGCGAACTGCGCGCGCAGCCGGATATGCATTGGCGCCGGCAAGCACCTATCGGCGCTGCCATTGCGGACTTTGCGTGCCTTCGCGCCAAGCTAATTGTCGAAGTGGATGGCGGCGCGCACGATCATGCAGCCGCCGAACGATGCGATCTCGAAAGGACCGGGCAGCTGGAAGCACTTGGTTTCATGGTTCGCCGCATACGAAATGAAGAAGTGCTGCATGACGCCAAGCGTGTGGCCGAAGAGCTGAGGGCGTTCGCGCGCGCGCGTCTCGAAGCTGCATCGCGAGAAAAACCGTCGCTTGACCGATCGGCCAGCCCCCCACCCCCGGCCCCTCCCCCGACTGCGTCGGAGGAGGGGAGGAAGCCTTCGCGGCGACGCCAGTATGATTTTCGGGAACATGAGACTGCGGAAATCGATCCCGCCACACTCGTCCTCGTCGGCGCCATTTCAGGCGCGTTCGGCGTGAAGGGCGAGGTGCGCGTGCGCAGCTTCACGGCGGCGCCGGAGGGCGTCGTTGCCTACGGACCGCTCTATGACGCAGCCGGTCGCGTCGTGCTGACGCCGAAGCGCTGGCGGGCGATCAATGACGGTCTCGCCGTCACCGGCCCGGAAATCCCCGACCGCACGACGGCGGAAAAGCTCAAGAGCACGCCACTGCACGTGCCGCGTCATCTCCTGCCGCCCACAGAGGAAGACGAGTTCTACCATGTCGATCTCATCGGCTGCCGCGTGGAGACGCTCGCGGGCGAGCCCGTTGGCGAGGTGATCGACGTGCATAATTTCGGCGCCGACGATCTGCTGGAAATGCGCAAGGCGGACGGCAAGTCGCACTTCCTGTCTTTCACGAAGGAAGCCGTGCCCCACGTCGATCTCGTCGGAAGGCGCGTCGTGATTTCGCCGATCGAGGATTCCGCGGGTGAGCCAGACGACGAGCCCGAAGCCGAATGACCTTCGCCGCCACCGTCCTCACGCTCTACCCAGAAGCCTTCCCCGGCCCACTCGGCGTGTCGCTGATCGGCAAGGCGCTGGCGGAGAAGCGCTGGTCGCTCGACACCGTGCAGATCCGCGATTTCGGCGACGGTCCGCGCCGGAAGGTCGATGACGCGCCTGCGGGCGGCGGCGCGGGCCTCGTGATGCGCCCGGACGTTGCGGCCGCCGCCATCGATAGCGTGCCCCGAAACGATCGTCCTCTGCTTTTCCCGTCGCCGCGCGGCAAGCCGTTCACGCAGGCGATGGCGCGGGAATGGTCGCACGGGTCGGGCCTCGTGATCTTCTGCGGGCGCTTCGAAGGCCTCGACGAGCGTGTGATCGAGGCCCGCCAGATGATCGAGGTCTGCGTCGGCGATGCGGTGCTCATGGGCGGGGAAGTCGCCGCCCAGCTCATCCTAGAGGCCACCGTCCGGCTGCTGCCGGGCGTGCTCGGCAATGAGCTGTCCGCAACCGAGGAGAGCTTCGAGGACGGCCTCCTGGAGCACCCCCAGTTCACCAAGCCGCGGGTCTGGGAGGGGCGTGACACGCCCGAAGTACTGCTCTCTGGAGATCACGCCAAGGTCGAGGCCTGGCGCAAGGCCGAGCGCCGCCGCATCACCCGGGCGCGACGGCCGGACCTCCTCGGGGACTGAATTCCCTGATACGGCTTACCGGCGCTGGACAATGGCTCGGTCTCCGCCTATACGCCCCGCTCTTTACGCAGTCTCTTTCGGAAGCGGCGGGGAAACCCGGCTCGCTCGCGTGGCCCATGAATCTGATCCAGACCCTCGAAAAAGAAGAAGTCGCCCGCGTCACGGTCGGCAAGAAGATCCCCCACTTTTCGCCCGGCGACACGCTGCGCGTGAACGTGAAGATCAAGGAAGGCGAGCGCGAGCGCGTCCAGGCCTATGAAGGCGTGTGCATCGCGCGCTCCGGCTCGGACCTGAACGCGAGCTTCACCGTCCGCAAGATCTCCTTCGGCGAAGGCGTCGAGCGGGTGTTCCCGCTGTTCTCGCCGTCGCTCGATTCCATCGAGGTCGTGCGTCAGGGCAAGGTGCGCCGCGCGAAGCTCTATTACCTGCGCGACCGTCGCGGCAAATCGGCCCGCATCACCGAGCGCAAGGGCGGCGCCCGCGGCGAAGGCTACGAGGGCGAAGCAGCCCCCGCGCCGGAAGAAACCGCCGCTGAATAATCAGCGCGGCTCCGCAATATCGAGTTTCCGTTCGGCCCTGACGCAAGTCGGGGCCGAATTCTTTTCCGGACTCCGTTACAACCTATCAGCCCCGCGCATTCTGTGAGAAATACGGCCCGTGTCCGACACGCTCGCCACTTCACGCCCTGACGCGCCGACGGCCGCCGCCGTCGAGATCGTCACGCTCGGTTGCCGCCTCAACGGCGCCGAGAGCGACGCCATGCGCACGCACGCGGCTGACGCAGGGCTGACGGACGCCGTGATCATCAACACCTGCGCCGTGACCGGCGAAGCGGTGCGCCAGGCGCGGCAAGCGATCCGGCGCGCGCGCCGCGAACGGCCGGACGCCACCCTCATCGTCACGGGCTGCGCCGCACAGATCGACCCTGCGTCGTTCGCCGCCATGCCGGAAGTGGACCGCGTCATCGGCAATACCGAGAAGATGTCCGCAGCCGCCTTCGCGCCTGATCTTGATACCCTCGGGGGCGAGCGCGTGCGCGTGGCCGACATCATGACCGTTCGCGAAACCGCGCCGCATCTGGCGGACGGCTTCTCCTCGCGCACCCGCGCCTACGTGCAGGTGCAGAACGGCTGCGACCATCGCTGCACGTTCTGCGTGATCCCGTTCGGACGTGGCAACTCCCGCAGCGTGCCCGCGGGCGCGGTGATCGACCAGATCCACGCGCTCGTGACGCGTGGCTGTCCGGAAGTGGTGCTGACGGGCGTCGATCTCACGTCGTGGGGCGCGGACCTGCCCGGAAGCCCGCAGCTCGGCAACCTTGTTGCACGCATCCTCAGACTCGCGCCGGACCTGCGCATGCTGCGCCTCTCCTCGCTCGACGTGATCGAGATGGATGAGACGCTGTTCGAACTCGTGACCGGCGAGACGCGCATTGCGCCGTATCTGCATCTGTCTCTGCAGCACGGCCACGACATGATCCTCAAGCGCATGAAGCGCCGCCACAGTCGCGCCGCCGCCGTCGATCTCTGCGCGCGGCTGAAAGCTGCGCGGCCGGAGATCGCACTGGGCGCCGACGTCATCGCCGGCTTTCCGACGGAAACGGAGGAACACCTGCAGGCGACCATCGATCTCGTCGACGACTGCCACCTCTCTTTCCTCCATGTCTTCCCCTTTAGCCCGCGCGAGGGCACGCCCGCCGCGCGGATGCCGCAACTGCCGCGCCCGGTGATCAAGGCGCGTGCGGCGCGCGTGCGCGATGCGGGAACGGCGGCGCTGACGCGCCATCTCGATCGCTGGGTGGGTCGCGATGCGACGGCGCTCATCGAGGAAGACGGCCACGCACGCCTCGCGGACTTCACCCGCGTCAATCTTCCCGCTGGACCGGCCGACGCCGGCGCCTACATCCGCATGCGCCTGTCATGTCATGACGGCGAAGCGCTGAACGGGATCGTTTTGTAATGTCTGGCTTCTGGGGCTTCGGGAAGAAGAAGGAAGCTGCTCCCGCAGCGGCGACGACGCTCGCCGCCGAGCCCACGCGCGAAAAGGATTTCTTCGGGCGCCTCTTCACCGGTCTCGCGAAGTCTTCGGCGAAACTCACCGAGGACGTCACAGGCGTTTTCACCAGGAAGCTGCTGGACCAGCAGACGCTCGATGATCTCGAGGAAATGCTGATCCGCGCGGACATGGGCCCGCAGGCGGCGGGCAAGATCGTCGCCATGATCGCCAAGGACCGCTTCAACCGCGAGATGGGCGACAACGAGGTCCGCCTCGCCCTGGCGGACGCCGTCGCCACGGTGATGAAGCCGCGCGAGCGACCGCTCGACCTCACAGACGGTCCGCGGCCGCGCGTGGTGCTCGTCGTCGGCGTCAACGGTTCAGGCAAGACGACCACCATCGGCAAACTCTGCTGGCTTCTCTCCCAGAGCGGCGCGAAGGTCGTTGTGGGCGCAGCCGATACTTTCCGCGCGGCGGCCATCGAACAGCTCGGCGTCTGGGCGCAACGCTCCGGCGCGCAGTTTGTCGCGCGCGAGCAAGGCGCGGATGCCGCTGGCGTCGCCTATGAAGCCGCCGCACTCGGCAAGAAGGAAAACGCCGACGTCGTGCTCATCGATACGGCGGGCCGCCTGCAAAATCGCGCGGAGCTGATGGGCGAACTCGACAAGATCATGCGCGCGATCCGCAAGGTCGACGAAGAGTATCCGCACGAAACCCTCATCGTGCTCGACGCCACCGTCGGCCAGAACGCGCTCTCGCAGCTTGAGGCGTTCCGCACGACGGCCAACGTCACCGGCCTCGTGATGACCAAGCTCGACGGTACGGCCAAGGGCGGCGTGCTCGTGGCGATTGCGGAGCATCACGCGTTGCCGATCCATTTCATCGGCGTCGGCGAATCTGCGGAAGACCTTCAGCCCTTCAACGCGCAGGCCTTCGGGCGCGCACTCGCAGGCGTTCAAAGCTGATCCATGCTCGAATTCAATGACCTCTCCTACCGCATCGGCGGCCGGCCGCTGTTCGACGGCGCCAGCGCCTTCATCGCCGATGGCTGGAAGGTCGGCCTGATCGGGCGCAACGGCACGGGCAAGTCCACGCTGCTGCGCCTCATCCGCGAAGAAGCGGGAAAAGGCGACGGCTCCATCCGCATCAAGCGCGGCGCGCGCATGGGCTTCGTTGCGCAGGAAGTTGCGGCGACCGATGAGCCGCTGCTGGAGGTGGTGCTTGCTGCAGACGAAGAACGCCACGCGCTGATGCAGGAAGCGGAAACCGCCACCGATCCGCACCGCATCGCCGAAATCCACATGCGCCTTTTCGACATCGATGCGCACTCGGCGGAGGCGCGGGCGGCGGAAATCCTCGTCGGTCTCGGCTTCGAGCAGGGCGATCTCACCCGCGCGACGCGCGAGTTCTCCGGCGGCTGGCGCATGCGCGCGGCGCTCGCGGGCGTGCTGTTCTCGACGCCGGACCTGCTGATCCTCGACGAACCGACGAACTATCTCGATCTCGAAGGCGCCTCGTGGCTTGAATCCTACCTGCGCAAGTATCCCAACACCGTCGTCGTGGTGAGCCACGACCGCGAAATGCTGAACCGGTCGGTGACGCACATTCTCGCGCTTGCGGACCTCAAGCTCGAAATTCATCCGGGCGGCTACGACACATACCTGCGCAAGCGCGCCGAGAAGGTGGCGAACCTAGCGTCCCAGAAAGTGAAGCAGGACGCCGAGCGCGAACATCTGCAGAAATTCGTCGACCGCTTCCGTGCGACGGCGTCGAAGGCGCGCCAGGCGCAGAGCCGCATCAAGATGATCGAGAAGATGAAGGACATCAGCGTGCCGCTCGCGGACCGCGCGACGCCCTTCAAGTTTGAGGATCCGCAGGAACTCGCCGATCCGCTGCTGCAGCTCGAGGACGCCGATCTCGGCTACGTCGAAGGCGTGCCGGTGTTGCGTGGCGTGAATTTCCGCCTCGACCACGACGACCGCATAGTCATCATCGGTCCCAACGGTCAGGGCAAGACGACGCTGGTGAAGTCCATCGGCGCGCGTCTTCAATTGCTCAAGGGTCAGCGACGCGCCGCAAAAGCGGTGAAGATCGGCTATTTCAGCCAGGACCAGCTCGACGAACTGCACGCGGGACAGACCCCCCTCGATCACATCCGCGACCTCGCGCCGAACCTGAGCCCCGCGCAGCATCGCAGCATCGCCGCGCAGATGGGCTTCGGCCACGAAAAGATCCAGACGCCTGTGGAGAAGCTCTCCGGCGGCGAGAAGGTGCGCCTGCTGCTCGGGCTCATGGCCTACACCAAGCCGCATGTGCTCATTCTCGACGAACCGACGAGCCACCTCGACATCGACAGTCGCGAGGCGTTGATCCATGCGCTCAACGACTACAACGGCGCGGTGCTGCTGATCACCCACGACGTCTATCTTGCTGAAGCGTGCGCGGACCGCCTCTGGCTCGTCCACAACGGGCGCGCCAAGCAGTACGACGGCGATCTCTCCGATTATCGCGCGCTGGTGCTGAGCGCGGACCGGCCGGCGACAAGCGGCGCCGCAAAAGGCCTGTCCACCAAGCCGCTCGCGCCGGCGACTGGCGACGAACCGAAACGCGCATCCCTCGGCGCATTGAAGCACAAGGTCGCCGAGCTCGAAAAAGAGATGGACACGTTCCAGCGTGACATCTCGCGCATCGACCTTGCGATTGCAGCGCCCGGCCTCTTCGAACGTGATCCCGCGCGCGGCGCAGCACTCAGCAAGGACCGCGCGGCGCTGACGCAGCATCTGCAGCAAGCAGAAGAGCGCTGGCTTGAAGCGAGCGAAGCGCTCGAAGCGGCCAAGAGGGGCGCGTGAGCGGGGCGCTCCTGCCGCCGGTGATCTACATCGACGCCGACGCCTGCCCCGTGAAGGAAGAGATCTACCGCGTCGCCCTGCGCTGCGCGTTGCCGGTGTTCGTCGTCGCCAACAGCTTCATGCGCGTGCCGCAGCACCCGCTGATCAAGATCAACGTCGTCGACGCCGGCCCCGATGTGGCCGACGACTGGATCGCGGAACGGGCGGGCGCGGGCGACGTCGTCGTGACCAACGACATCCCGCTCGCCTCACGCTGCCTCGACAACGGCTCCGAGGTGCTCGCCCCCACGGGGAAGCCCTTCACGGCCTCATCGATCGGCTCGGCGTTGGCGCAGCGCGAACTGATGGAGCACCTGCGCTCCTTCGGCGAGGGCCAGGGCGGCCCGAAGCCCTTCTCGCCGCAGGACCGCTCCCGCTTTCTCTCCGCGCTCGACGCCGCAGTGACACGCGCCCGCCGCCGCAAGTCCGCCTGATACGCCTGACAGCATCAGGCTCTGGTCCGGCGCCCGGCGCATGTCGTAAAGGGTGCCGATGAGCGATACCCAATCCACGCCTTCCACCCAGAAAAACCCGACCGCGATGCGCGGCGGGAGTCAGCTACTGGTCGATTTCGGTCCAGTCATTGTCTTCATGTTGACCTACAACCTGTCGCGAGGACGGGTCCCGGAGAGCGAGCAAGTCTACTGGGCGACCGGGTTGTTCATGGTGGCGACGATTTTCGCCTTTGGTTTCGCCTGGTTCGTCCAGAAGCGTCTGTCGCCGCTCCTGATCGTGACCGCGGTGGTGATCACCACGTTTGGCGGACTGACGCTCGCACTACACGATCCTGTCTTCATCAAGATCAAACCGACCATCGTGAACCTGCTCTATGCGAGCGTGATACTGGGCAGTCTGGCGGTGAAGCAAAATGTCTGGAAGGCGTTGCTGCAAGGCGCCTTTCCGGCGCTACCCGACCACGTGTGGACGCAATACGCGCTTCGTTGGGGGCTCTTCTACATTTTCATGGCCGGTCTGAACGAAGTGATCTGGAGAACGCAGACCGAAGCGTTCTGGGCGAATTTCAAGGTCTTTGGCGTGATGCCGATCGTGTCCCTGTTTATCGTCGCCAACATCCCATTGCTGATGAAGCACATGCCGCCGGACGAAGAGCCGAAGACCTGAGCTAGCGGTGGATCTGTCCCGGCGGGTTGCCGAACGGCGCCTGCGCGCCACGCGGCGAAGTGTTCAAGCGCCCATTTGACCGACGGAAACGCAAGCTCGCTCCACGGGATCTCGTCCCATGTCGGCAGCGCCACGTCAGTGCTCTCCGGCCCGGCCGCCACTTCGGGATCGAGCAGTCTCGCGCGATACATGAGCCGCACCTGGCTGATCCGCGGCGCCAAATCGCACGCGGCGCCCTCCTCCGCAGTCTCGCGTTCCTCCATAAAGCCCGCACGCCGCGTCCAGAATCCGCGCTGCGGCTCGATGGCGGTCCTCGCCCTCCGGGACGCGGGACACAAACGAGGGGGAGATGGGCGGGCCGGACATGACGGAACTGTGACGTGGACACACCTGCGCGTCAAAACTCCGGCGATTTGAATACGCCGGTGGTCGTTCTGTCGCCGAAACGTTAGGCTGTCGGCCAACAGGCCGCGGGCTGGCGGCGCAGTTCGTCCGGGGCGACATGAGCGAGACCATCGAATCGACGCCGTTCGAGCTTGCGCGCTCCCCCGGCCACCTCCTGCATCGCGCCCAGCAGCGGGCCGAGGAGATCTTCGCCACCCTCCTACGCGACAACCATGTAACCTTGCGTCAGTTCGCCGTTCTTGCCGCTGTCGACGAGCGAGCGGGCCGCACGCAGACCGATCTTGTCCGCGTGACCGGAATCGACCGCTCCACGCTGGCCGACATGATGGGGCGTCTGGAAAAAAAGGGCCTGATCGCACGCGAAAAGTCAGCCGACGACAAACGCGCCAAATCCGTGCGGCTCACCGGAAAGGGACGGACGCGTCTGGCGGAGGCAGCGCCGCACGCCATGGCCGCCGACGCGGCGCTCCTGGACGCATTGCCCCGCAACAAACGCCGTGCCTTTCTCGGCACGCTCGAAACACTCGTGGCGGCGATCGACGCTGCGGCCATCGAGGCTGAATCGCACGCGGCGAAGCGGTCGGGAAAGAAGCCCAAGAAGTCAAAAACCGAAAAGGCCGAAGAGGCCAAGAATCGCGACCGCAAGAAACTGAAGCGCTGACGCGGCGCAGCGGCGGAGCCCGCCGCTGCGCCCGCGCCGCCCGTTACGTCGCCTTGGCGAGATTTCGCAGCACGTAGTGCAGAATGCCGCCGTTGTTGAAGTAGTCGAGCTCGTTTTCGGTATCGATGCGGCACATGACGGGCGCGGTCTTCATCGAGCCGTCCGCCGACTTGATCGACACCGTCATGCGCTGACGCGGCTTGATGGTGGTGATGCCGGCGATGTCGATGACTTCATCGCCCTTCAGGCCAAGCGACGCCCACGTCACGCCGTCCTGGAACTGCAACGGCACGACGCCCATGCCGATCAGGTTCGAACGATGGATGCGCTCGAAGCTCTCAGCGATCACCGCGCGCACGCCGAGCAGACGCGTGCCCTTCGCCGCCCAGTCGCGCGAGGAGCCGGTGCCGTATTCCTTGCCGGCGAAGATCACCAGCGGACGCTTTTCGGCGATGTACTTCATCGCGGCGTCGTAGATCGGCATCGTCTGGCCGGACGGGATGTGCTTCGTGTTGCCGCCCTCGGCGCCGCCGAGCATCGCGTTCCTGATGCGGATGTTGGCGAACGTGCCGCGCATCATCACTTCGTGATTGCCGCGCCGCGCGCCGTAGGAATTGAACTCCGACTTCGGCACCTGGTGCGCCTGCAGGTATTCGCCCGCCGGTGACGCCGCCTTGATGTCACCCGCCGGGGAGATGTGATCGGTGGTGATGGAATCGCCGAAGAGCGCGAGGATATTCGCGCCCGCAATGTCGGTCGGCAGCGTCGGCGTCATCGAGAGGCCTTCGAAGTACGGCGGGTTCTGCACGTAGGTGCTGCCCGGCGTCCAGTCGTAGGTCTGCCCGCCGCTGGTCTTGATACCCTGCCAGTGGACATCGCCCTTGAACACGTCGCCATAGCGGCTCGCGAACATTTCCGGCGTGACGCATGTGCGCACCGCTTCCGCGACGTCCTGCGGCGAGGGCCAGATATCGGCGAGATAGACGGGCTTGCCGTCGCTGCCGGTTCCGATCGGGTCTTTGGTGATGTCGATGCTCATGTCGCCGGCGATGGCGTAGGCGACCACGAGCGGCGGCGAGGCGAGATAGTTCGCGCGCGTATCGGGATTCACGCGGCCCTCGAAGTTGCGATTGCCGGAGAGCACTGACGTCGCAACCAGATTGCCGGACTTGATCGCCGCCGTGATTTCATCGGCCAGCGGGCCCGAATTGCCGATGCACGTCGTGCACCCGTAGCCCACGAGGTTGAAGCCGAGCGCATCGAGATCGTCCTGCACGCCCGCCTTCGCGAGATAGTCCGTGACCACCTGCGACCCGGGCGCGAGCGAAGTCTTCACCCACGGCTTCACGGTGAGGCCCTTCCTGCGGGCGTTACGCGCAAGCAGTCCCGCGCCGAGCATCACGCTCGGGTTCGACGTGTTCGTGCAGCTCGTGATCGCCGCGATCACGACGGAGCCATGCTTCAGCGAGAAGTCCTTGCCATCGACCTTCACGGTGACGCCCGCCTTGTCAGCGGTGACGCCGAATTCCTTCTCGAGTCCGCCAGTGAACGCCTCCGCCGCCGTCGACAGCGGCACGCGATCCTGCGGACGCTTCGGGCCGGCGAGCGACGGCACGACAATCGCGAGATCGAGTTCGAGCGCGTCGGTGAAGACCGGTTCCGGCAGGTCCGGGCGCCACATCATGTTGGCCTTGGCGTAGGCTTCCACGAGCGCAACACGATCGGCCGCACGGCCGGACGTCTTCAGGAACGCGATGGTGTCGCCGTCGATCGGGAAGAAGCCGCAGGTCGCGCCGTATTCGGGCGCCATGTTGGCGATGGTCGCGCGGTCTTCGAGCGACATGGAATCGAGGCCGGGGCCGTAGAACTCCACGAACTTGCCGACCACGCCCTTCTTGCGCAGCATCTGCGTGACCGTGAGAACGAGGTCCGTCGCAGTCGCGCCGGCGGGAATCTTGCCGGTGAGCTTGAAGCCGATGACTTCGGGAATGAGCATGGAGATCGGCTGGCCGAGCATGGCCGCTTCCGCCTCGATGCCGCCCACGCCCCAGCCAAGCACGGCAAGGCCGTTGATCATCGTCGTGTGACTGTCGGTGCCGACGACGGTGTCGGGGTAGGCGACGGTGTCGGGGCCATCCTGCGCCGTCCACACGGTCTGCGCGAGATATTCGAGGTTCACCTGGTGGCAGATGCCGGTGCCGGGCGGCACCACGCGGAAATTGTCGAACGCCGACGCGCCCCAGCGCAGGAACTGGTAGCGCTCAAGATTGCGCTGGTACTCGACCTCGACGTTCTTCCGGAAGCTGTCGCCCTGCCCGAAATAGTCGACCATCACCGAGTGGTCGATCACGAGATCGACAGGCACCAGCGGATTGATCTTCTTGGGGTCCGTGCCGAGTTTCGTCGTCGCGTCACGCATCGCGGCGAGATCGACGACGGCGGGCACGCCGGTGAAATCCTGCATCAGCACGCGCGCTGGCGTGAAGCCGATCTCGTGCTCGACGCCGCCCTTGTTCGCGAGCCAGTTCGCGACAGCCTGGATGTCTTCCTTCTTGATCGCCCAGCCGTCTTCCTTGCGCAGCAGGTTCTCCAGCAGGACTTTCAGCGAAACCGGCAGGCGGGAGATGTCGCCGAGGCCGTTCTGCGAAGCTGCTTCGAGGGAATAGTAGACATAGGTCTTGCCGCCCGCGGTGAGTTCCCGCCGGGCTTTGAAGCTATCAAGTGAGGTCTTGGCGACGCTGGTCATGAGCGATCGTCCTTCAAAAAAGGGGTTGGTGATCGCAAGCGCGGCGGGGGGCGCCCCATGCCGGATTCGGACCGGCGCGCGCGGCAAGACGGGAGATACGCCGCGTCGGGTCAACGTTCAATCAGTAGTCGGGGACGTCGGACCGAAAAAGACGGCGCCATCAAGTTGCAAATCGTTCTCATCCGTCGCGTGACCGCCTTGACACCAATGCGCGGCGCGGGGACTAGCGGGCCATGCTCTCCAACGCCCCCTGCAACGCACCTCATCGGATCGTCGCTTGAACGTCCGCGTCGATGTCGAGCGCCTCGCGATCGAACGCGGCGGCACGGAGCTGTTCGCGAACCTGTCGTTCATGGCGCAGCCGGGCGCGCACGTGGCGCTGACCGGCCGCAACGGCGCAGGAAAGACGAGCCTCCTGCGCGCGCTCGCGGGATTTCTGAAGCCGAGCGCGGGCGCGATCCGTTTCGACTGCGGCGAGGACGCCCCGCGTCACACGCACTTCCTCGGCCACCGCGACGGCCTCAAGGGCGCACTCGACGTCCGCGAACACGTGATCTTCTGGCGCGACCTGCTGGGCGGCGCGGGCGACGCCGATGCCGCGCTCAAGCGCGTCGGGCTTTCGCACATCTGCGACCTTCCCGCCCGCGCGCTTTCGGCCGGACAGGGGCGGCGGCTCTCGATCGCCCGGCTGCTCGTGGCGCCGCGCGCCGTATGGCTGCTCGACGAACCGGCCGCCGCGCTCGACACCGCCGGCAAGGCGCTCCTCGCCGGCATCATCGACGAACACCGCG
>WRPF01000279.1:641-1039 GCA_009773335.1 Caulobacteraceae bacterium | reverse complement strand
CTACCTCACCAGCGAAGTGCGACCGATGTGGTCGTTCACGCAACCGCCGCGCCCGGACTTCCATGCGTTGCACGCGGCGCTGCACGCGAGCGATCGGCGCCTGGACTGTCGCGCCATCGAGCGCGCGGAGTTGGCGGCGTTTCACCGCGTGCTCGGCATGGACGTCGCCGCGCCCGGGCAATCGTTCATGGACGTGTTCGACGTTCGCGCCGACGCGCGCGTCGACTTTCGCGACCTGTATCGCCATCTCGCGCAGCAGCGATTGGCCCCGTTGTTCGACGCGATGCTGCGCGGGCCCGCGCTGGCGCCCCACCTGGAGCGCGTGACGCGCGCCATCTTCCGCGAAGACGGCGCCGAATGGCCGCCGAAGAACCCGCGCGCGAGCGTGCCCAGGGTGA
>WRPF01000279.1:0-617 GCA_009773335.1 Caulobacteraceae bacterium | reverse complement strand
CCGAAGAACCCGCGCGCGAGCGTGCCCAGGGTGATCGACGTACCGGCGCTCAACCTGGCCATCGGCTGCCCGCTGCTCGACCGCGGTGACGTCAGCGTGCCCAGGGCGGCGATCGACGCCTTCGTGGACAGGACGGGGTTCCAGCCGCTTCCGTTCGACGCCCTGTTCGCGCGCTACCGGGAGATCGTCGCGGGCGTGGCCGCGAGCTACGAGGTCACGCGCGACGGCGTGCAGCGCAGCGTCGCGATCGACCGGCGCGCGTTCGAGCGCATCGCCGGTGGGCTGTTCACCGAGCCGGCCGCCCGTGATGCCGCGCTCGGGACGCTGCACGAGTTGCTCGATCTCGACTACGACGGGACGGTCGAGGCGAGCGAAGTGCTCGTCGCCTTGATCGCGCTCTCCAGCGGCGACATCGCACCGAAGCTGCGCGCCTGCCATCAGGTGTTCGGCGGCGACGAGGACGGCTTCCTCGACGATCGCGGACTGCGCGAACTGGTGCAGACCACGCTGTTGCGAGGCTTTCATGTGGTCGAGGCGTTGTTCCGCGACTACACGCCGGAGGGCACGCGCGAGACGACCGAACTGGTGGTGCTGTTCTCGCTCGCGGACTTCTCGGC
>WRPF01000278.1:686-1041 GCA_009773335.1 Caulobacteraceae bacterium | reverse complement strand
TAAGGCCCCGACCCTGCGCCATCTCGGCCGCCCAGCCGCGGAACCACACGCCCTGAACCCGGCCGGTGACGCGGACGCGGACGGATTTCACTCGAATTCGATCAGGCGCTGATCCACCGCCACCGAGGCGCCCGGCTTGGCGTGGATGGTCTTGACGCGCGCGTCGCGCTCGGCGCGCAGCACGTTTTCCATCTTCATCGCCTCGACCACGGCCAGCGCCTCGCCCGCCTTGACCTCCTGCCCCGCCTTCACCGCGACCTGCGACAGCAGGAAGCGCGAGGTGTTGGGCGGCGCTTTTTTCGGCATCAGCGCCATCATGTCGGCGGCGAACGGCGCGACCACGACGGCAAGCACC
>WRPF01000278.1:0-625 GCA_009773335.1 Caulobacteraceae bacterium | reverse complement strand
GCGCCACGATCGAGCGGTTGTCGGCCGTGCCGCGGAACAGCCGGTCGCCAGGCGCCCAGTCCGTGCCGAGCGCTATCGCGCGGCCGTCGAGGGTCACGGTATAGCCGCCCTTGGCCGGGCCGATCGCGGCGTCGTGACGCGCGCCGTCGAGCAGCACCGACAGCGCGCCGTTCAGCTTGCGCGCATGGCCGGGAAGCTGATCGGAGATTTTCACGTTGCGCTCGGCGCTGCGCCGGCTGATCGCGGCCGCGACCGCCGCCAAGGCGCGCGTGCGCGATGCGTCGGGCTTGGCGCCCGCGAAACCCTTGGGGAATTCCTCGGCGATCAGGTGGGTGGAAAGCTGCCCCTTGGCGAAGCGCGGCAATTGGATCAGCGCGGAGAGGAACGCGATGTTGTGGCGCAGCCCCCTGATATGGAACGCGTCGAGCGCGGAGCCAAGCCGCTGCGCGGCCTCTGCGCGCGTGGCCCCGCCCGCCACCAGCTTGGCGATCATCGGGTCGTAGAACATCGAAATCTCGCCGCCCTCGTAGACGCCGGTATCGACGCGGACATGGGCGTCCTCCTCGGGCGGGCGGTAGCGCACCAGCCGCCCGGTGGAGGGCAGGAAGTTGCGCGTTGGGTCCTC
>WRPF01000277.1:638-1190 GCA_009773335.1 Caulobacteraceae bacterium | reverse complement strand
GTGCCGATGAGCGCGCACGGCTTCGCGGAAGAAGCGCTTGGGCTCCTTCGTGTACAGGGCCGCCAGCATCTCGCGCCGCTCGGCGTTGTCTGGATCCAGTTCGAGCGCTTCCTCGTACCACTGCAACGCGTCGACCAGGCGGCCGAGCTTGTGCTGCAACACCGCGCCGCGCGCGTCGAGCGCCGACGCGATGATCTTCGGCTCCGCCTTGGCCCCACGCAGGCGTTCGATGCGCGTCTCGTAGGCGCGCTCCAGGCGGTCCCAGTCCTGGTTTTCGGTGAGGCACTGGACCAGCGCGTCGAACTGAACCTGGCCACCGTCCGGCGACAGGCGGGCGAGCGCGTGCTCGAAGTAGTTCGCCGCCTCGTCGAAGCGGTGCAACTCGACCTGCGCGATGCTGGCCGCCGTGGTGTAGTACTTCGCGACCTGCGCCGCGTCGTTCACCATCTCGGCGATGCGCAAGATGATCTCGATCAGGCGCGGCCAATCCTTGGCGTCCGAGTAGACGCTCATCAACTTGGTCAGCAGGTTGCGGCTGTCCGGCTTGACGTC
>WRPF01000277.1:0-625 GCA_009773335.1 Caulobacteraceae bacterium | reverse complement strand
CATAGGTTTGCGCGGCCGCGTCGCGATCCTTGAGACGCTCAAGGAACACATCGCCCGTCTTGGCGAGCAACTCGAAGCGCTGCTCCGCGTCGGTCGCGCGCCGTGCGCGCAACTGCAGCAGGTTCACGACCTCGTTCCAGTCCTTGGTCGCCTCGTGGCAGCGCGTCAGCGCCGCGAGCAACTCCGGATCCTCCGGCCGCAGTTCCAGGCCCTTGCGCACGGTCGCGACCGCGTCGCGCGGGTGCTCCGCGCCGATCTGCGCGTCCGCGCGCGCGAGCAACAGGCGCACCTTGTCCGCCACGTCCAGGCGCTCCTCGAACTTGTCGTACATGGTGGCGTACAGACGCTCGGCTTCGCGCGCCTTGCCCGAACGCAGCAGCGCGGCGGCGTAGCGCTCGTTGTGGGGAAGGCTCCCCGACATCAGATCGCGCGCCCGCTTCAACGCGTCGAGCGCGCGCTCGCCCTGCTCCAATTCCTGGAAGGCGCGTGCCGCGCTGGTGCACACCTCGGCCGCCTCTTCGTTGGGCAGTTCGTCCAGGCGCCCGAGCACGGGCTCCAGGTAGTCGATCGCGGCGCGGTAGTTCTTGTTCTCGAACGCGATGCGACCCAGTCCGGCCGCGGCCAC
>WRPF01000050.1 GCA_009773335.1 Caulobacteraceae bacterium | reverse complement strand
GGCGCCCCATCCTGCGGCGGTGGTGAGGCTGAGGCCCGCGCCGAGCGCCGTGCCGGCTGCGCCCGCGCCCGCAGCAGCACCGCTTGCTATCCCCGTTCCGTTGAGCAACCCAGCCCACGCGCCAGACGCCGCGCCCGCCGTGTAGATGGTGACCGCCACCGCAATCACCACGAGCAATATCTGCCCGACGACGCCGCACTTGTTCTTCTTCGGGGGTCTGGGCTGGACGGGCGACGTGGGAGACGTGTCGCCGATCGCTTCGGCCGGGTCATAGGGCTTGAAGGTCGAGGCGTTGTAGGTGGATTTCTGGACGGCTACGGGCAGGATGAGGGACTGACCGGCGGTCAGTGATTCAGCGCCGGAAAGTCCGTTGGCTTCGGCGATCTTGTACCAGAGGGAGGAGTCGCCCCAGAGACCGGAAGCGATCGAGGCGAGCGTTTCGCCTTCGCGCACCGTGTAGGCGCCGCCGGCCGAGCCTTGGTCGAAGCTGGTGATCGGCGCGATCGCCTGGTCGAAGTCGGCAAGCGCCTTGCCGACCGTCGCGCCGTTCCTGAACGCGCCGTTCGCGCCCGTCACACCGCCGCCGCGCTCGGTGATCGAGGCCTGATAATCGCCCGCGCCGCCGTCATTGGTGATGCGGCCCATCTCGCGGCCCGCGAAGCGATAATACTGCTCGTGGGGATCGCCGTTGGCGTCGATGTTGTCCTGCTCGTCGCGACGGATGACCTGCCCGTTGGCGTCGGTCTGATAGGCAACCGTGCGCGGACGGCCGTCCTGAATCGACACGCTCTTGAGCTGCGCCTGACCGCCGATCTGGTCATAGGCGTAGGTCGAGACCTGTTGCACCTGGCTAGGCGGGGTGAAGCGCGTGACCGCCTGGACCGCGCTGTCGTACCACTCGAATTCGTTGGTGGTGACCGAAACCTGCGCGTTGGCGTTGTTGAACCAGCTTGTCGTGTCGATCCGCACCGCCGCGCCAAGCGCGTAGTTCACACCCCCGCCCGTGGCGTCCTCGCCATAGCTGTAGGTGGACTGGGAGCGTGATACGCCGCCGTCGCGCAGGGTGTTGGTGATGTCGGAAACGACCTGACCCTTGGCGTTGTAGGTCATCTCCCGCGAGAAGGCGACGTTGCCGCCGGCGAAGTCGGTCTGCATCGTGAGCCGGCCGGACACGTCGTAGTCGAAGTGCGCCGATGTGCCCAGGTCCGGTTCGTTGAGGTCATCGTCAATGCTCTTTGTGACCAGAACATCCCGGAGCCGGCCGCCACCGTCGTACGAATAAGATTCCGTGACGACCTGCAGGCGTGTGATCGTCTGCATCGGGACGGTTCCGCCGTTGCCGCCGGGAACCTCCGCATAGTCTCCCTCCGCGATCCGCTGGGAAGTGACCATCTTGCTGCGCACCGACGACGCGCGCTGGCCCGCGTCGTCATAAAGCAGATCGACGCCGCCGAGGCCGCGCACAATCTGCCCGTTCTGAAGCTCGCCCTTGGACGTGACGACGCGGTTCAGAGCATCATACCGGAACCAGGATTCCTGGGTCTCCAGGACAGGCGTCGAATCGCCGAACGCGTTGATCGAGTGGAATTGTGACGTCGAGGCGCGCACATTGCCGTTGGCGTCGTAACGATACGCGATCGACGCTTCCGGCGCGTCGAGGGTGCCGACCCGCCAGCTCGTCAGACGGCCGAGCCCGTCATACGCAGCGGTCTGGTCGGACCTCACCGCCACCGTGATTTCGTGGTGCACCTGATCAATGACGGTCGATGTGGTCGTCACCGGCCGCTGCACGGTCACCTGCACTTCGACATCCTGATAGACCGGGACCTGTTCGGTCCGGTAGATGTTGACGCTCGCCCATCCCATCACCGCCTGCTGCTCGGTGCGGTAGATCGGCGTGATCAGGATGTCGGTGTAGACCGGATGTTGCACCCAGGCGTAGTTCGGGGTCTGCACCCAGCCGTACACCGCCTGCTGGACAGTGCCGTAGACCGGCGTCTGCACCGTGCCATAGACCGGCGTCGTCACCGATTGATAGATCGGCGTGTAGACTGGCGTGTAGACCGGGGTCGAGATCCAATCGTATTGCGGCGTGGACACCCAGCCATAGACGGGCTGGGATATCCAGCCGTAGGTCGAGAGCGAAACCCACCCATAGACCGGCGTTGTCGTGGTCGCGTAGACCGGGGTCTCGATGACTTCGCTGGTGCGGATCCACTCCGCCGACAGTTCGTCATATTCGCGCGTGATGACGGTCTGATAGGTGTAGCCCGTAATGACCTGCGTGGTGGTGTAGGAGACGATGTCCCACGTCTGCGTCGTACCCGTGACGCCCCAGACGTCCGTCGTCCCCGTCTGCTGCCACACCGGCGTGTAGCCGGTGATGCCCCAGCTTTGCGAATAACCGGTGAGCGCGTAGCTCACGTCAGTCCCGATCTGCTCCTGCGTGGTGGTGTAGCCCGTGACCACCGTGTCGGTCTGATAGCCGACAATGCCCGGGACCGGCGTATAGCCGGTGATCGACCAGCTCGTGGTGTAGTCCACCACTTCCCAGGTCTGCGTCGTGCCGGTCTGGCGATGGTCGATCCACTCACCCGGCTGCAACGCGGTCCCTTCGATGGGCACTTCCTCGAAAACCCATTCGGCCGTCGCCTCGTCGTATCGGCGCACCAGGCGGGTCTGTGTCGCTGTTGCAGGATCGATCACCGTTTCCTGGTTGTGGTCGAACACCTGAACCGGCGTCGTGCCGACTTGCTGCCAGACAGTATCCACATGGTCGAGAACCTGGACGGAATCCGTGCGCAAGAGCTGCTGCTGGATCTGCGTCTCGACCACGTTTTCGATGCTGGTTGTCGACACGGTCCGCGGGACGTCTTCCCACCAGTCGCCGCCCGTCTCCGTATCTGACGTCTCGCGGACGACGGCGCCCGCCGCATCGTAGGCGTAACGCGTGACGTCATCGACGATGTCGTGCGTGGCCGTCGCGCCGCCAAGGCGCACCTGCGTCGCGGCGAGCCTGCCGGTGTTGAAATAGGAATAGACGACCGGCTTGTCGGCGACGTAAACGCCGCCCGCCAGCAATACCTGTCCCGCGCGCTTCACGAGGCGCCCTGCGAGGTCATAGGTGAAGTCGGTCTGGCGGCCCTTGAGGTCGCTCCGCGTGACTTCGCGGCCGAACTGGTCGGTGGTCGCTTTGCTTGTACGCCCGTTCGCCCAGGTCGTGGTCTGCTCCCAGCCGCCGAACGTCATCGCCCCGCCCCCGGCCGCCATGCCTGCGGTTGCGATCGTGTTCTTCCAGAGGAAACTGTAAGTCGTGGTGTCGCCGCCGAACGCCCGCTGACTGATCACCCGTCCCTGAAGGTCGTACCCGGTGATTTCCTCGTTGTATGCACCGTAGACATTGTTGGCGTGACGGATCCGTTGCCCGCGCCCGTCATAGGCATAGGTGTCGATAAGACCGACGCCGTCGGCGATGACCGGACGCGCGACCTCAGTAAGGCGGCCGAAACGGTCGAACGACTGGCTCGTCACCCGGTTCAACTGGTCGACGATCCGACGCACATCGCCGTGGATGTCATAGCCGGTGGAGACCGTCGCTCCGTCCGCCGTGCGGATGCTCGCAACCAGCGCCTCGGCGCCGCCGTACCCCGTGCCTGCGAGCAAAGTCTGTTCGGTGAGATTGCCGTTGGCGTCGCGCCAGGCGATCAGCCGGCCTGCGGCGTCGTAATAGCGCTGCTCGGTTGGATTGGCCGTCGTCGTGACCCCGGCCTCAGACGTCACCGACACTTTCGGACTGATGGTCTCGATGACCTTGCCCATGGTGTTGTAGCGGTAGCTGATCGTCGCGCCGTCGGGATTATCGGCGTTGGAGAACGCACTCGTCTCGCGCGTCACCGCGCCGAACGCGTCATAAGCCCGGTTCGTGCGCAGATCCTGACGGATCTCCGCAAGGCCGCCCCCGCCCTGCAACTGACGCTGCGGTTCGATCACCTCAACCGCAAGACCGCGTTGGTCATAACGCGTGATCGTGGCGACGACGCCCGCGACATTGGTCGTGGCGACCGCGGCGCGGTCTACGCCCCACAGATCGAGCACCTGCGTCAGCGTCTTCTCGCTGATGTCGGCGCCGTCGCTGGCGATGCTCACGGTCTGGTTGCCGGCGGCGTCATAGAGAAAATACTTCCAGGAGCCGCCGTCAGCGTTCGTGCGCCACACTCGCCCAGCGTTATCATAAGATATCTGGATCGCCTGGCGATCGTTCAGCCCCTGGCTCGTAACTTCGCCATATCCGTTGTAGGTGCTGCGGGCGATATCATAACCAGTGGTCTGCCAGATCGCGTCCGCCTTGAAGATGACGCTCTTGGCGATGACGTGTCCGTCGAGATCATAGCTCGTGCCGATTCCGTTTGGCGGCTCCGTTAGGTCCGTGCCCGTTTGCTTGACGATGTCCTGGAGTTCGCGGACCGTTCGCCCGAGAGCGTCATAGACATAGAAGGTGGAATAGCCGCCGGCGTCCACGAGTCGCGCCAGACGTCCGGCATTGTCGTAAGCATAGGTTGAAACGCGTTCCGCGGAATCTCCGGCGTCGAGCGCGCGTGTGCGCGTCAGATCGCCATGGGCGTTGTAGGCGTATTCGACCTTCGGCTGCACGCTCACGCCACGCCAGTCGACAAAGCCCGAGCGCTCTTCGCTCAGCATGCGGCCGCTGTCGTCGTAGCGGTAGGCGATCGCGTCGCCCGTTGCCTCGCGCTTCAACGTTACCTGACCGAGAGCGTTGAAGGTGTAGTCAATGACGGAATCGTGGCGCACCTGCCGCACATCGATCTGGACGCCCACCGCGTCCAGGACAGGCGCGTACACCTCTACATTGAGACGTGACTCCTTTTCTCGCCGACCGAGCCGGTCGTATTCAAAGACGGTGACCCGGTCGTTATCGGCGTCGGCCTGCGCCGCGGGCGGCTCCGACAGTTGCGGGGCCGCAGCTTTCGCTGCGTAGCGATGCTCACGCAACGCATTGCCCTGCGCGTCGTAGTCCCAGGCGGTCAGGAAGCCTTCGGCGTCGACCTGCGCGGTCTTGCGGCCGAGCCGGTCGAAATACGCGTAGGTCGTTGCGCCGTTCGGATCGGTGGTCACGCGCAGATTGTCGCCTGCATCATAGGCGAAGTGCGTCGTCGCATCGACGGACTCGATCTTGAGGCGCGGTGTGGCCTCCGACGTATCGAATCGCGCGGTCACGAGCCCGAGCGTGATCTGCCCCGTGAGGCGGCCCAGCGCGTCGTAGTCGTACCGCACGACACGCGACGCGCCGGGGGGCGTCGGCGGCGTCTGGGTGTTCGCCGCAGCCGGATCGATCCGCTGCTCGTAGGTCCAGAGCTCCTTCACATTGCCGTTGGCGTCGTAGACGCGGCGCGTCACCGCGCCGGCCGCGCTCATCTCATGGGTCACCCGCCCCAGCGCGTCGCGCCATTGCAGCGTGCGCGCGAGCGTCGTTTCGGTCGATCCCGCGATTGTGCCCGTTCGGGTCTCGACCCGTTCGCCGCGACGGTTGTACTCGTACCACTCGGCCAGCGAAGCATCCTCGCCCGCCGTCGCGGCATTCGCCGCCACTTTGACCTCTTGTCCCCATTTCTTGACGAGGCGATTTGCACCGTCGTACCCGAATTCCGTGACGCGCTCTTCAGGCAGGCCCAACGCTTCGATTTGTTTGACGACGTTTCCGCGGCTGTCGCGGGTGAATGTATTCGTAGCGCCGACGACGGTGTCCCCGTTCCAGGCGACCGGATAGGTCTCGCTCTTGAGAAGACCGCGCGCGTCATACTCATACGTCGTGCGTGCGTCGCGCTTGTTGATGGACGCCGTCTTGTCGCCGAAGGCGTTGTATTCGGCGCGCTCGACGAAGGTCTCGGCGTCAGTCACGGCGACGGCGCGCGACAGCTTGTCGTACGTGAAAGAGGTGGTCGCATCTTGCACCGCATTGAGCGTGATCGCCGGCGGCGTGGAGAGACTGACCACGGCCGCCGCCCGGCCGGCATGGCGCGTCACCGCCTCGACTTCGCCGAATCCCGTGTAGCGCGTCGCGGTGGCGTAGCCTTCCGCGTCGATGGCGAGCGTCAGGCGCCCGGCCCGGTCGTAATAGGCGTAGCTCGCGGCGCCGAGCGCATCGATGGTCTTCACGCCGCGACCGAACGCATCGTATTCGTAGCTGGTCGTCCGCGCGACATCGGTCTGCGCCGCATCGGTGCGCGCAGTCAGGCGACCGGCCTTGTCATAGACGAAGGTCGTCGCGACGCCGCCCGCATCCACCGTCGACGCGAGGTTGCCAAGGCCGTCATAGGCATAAGTCGTTTCGGCCTGCTCGGGCTTGTCCCAGGCCGCGATTTCGCGAATGAGGCGGCCCGCCAGATCGTACTCGAACCGGGTCCGGCTCTCGTCGACGCCTTGCCCGAGCGCGACGATTTCCCACTCCCTGGTCCCGTTCGCCAGATATTGGATATGGCGGTTGTCGCCGTTGCCGTCATAGGTCCACGCCAGCCGCCCGGCGTTATCATAGTAGAAGTAACTGACGACCGCCGCGCCCTTGTTGGCGATGTCGACGGTGTGCGTGGTCCAGGCGTCGTCGGCCGCGACCTTGTTTTCGTAGCGCGCCGTCGTCGCGAGCTGCCCTGCGTTCGTGTAGGTGTTCCCCGACACATATCCTTCCGCGTCGATCGTAAACACGAACTCGCCGCGCGCCGAATAATAGTTGCGGGTGATCCGCGCGTCCTCGCGATTCGTCGTCGTCCAGGCGTCGAGCGCGCCCAGCCACTGCGAATCCGGCCCCAGGGTCGCGGTATCGACCAGCGCCTTGTACTGCGTCGTCGAGGTAACCCTGCCCGCACTGTCGTAGGCGAAGCCCGTCACCGCGCCCGAGGCGTCGATGGCGTAACCCACCAGCCCCCGCGCGTTGTAGACCGAATAGGCCGACCGGTTGTCGATGTGCGTCGCCGCTGACGCCACCGCCGCCTTCAGGCTCTCATAACTGTAGTCCGCAGGCGTGATCGCCGTCGCATAGGCCACAGTCCGGCGCAGATTGCCGATGGAATACCAGGCCGTTCCTGCGTGGTAGATGTACTCGGTCACGCGGCCGACAGCGTCCACCGTGAAGCGCAGCTGGCCCTGACCGTCATAGGCATAGCGCGTGGACACATCTCGATCGGGATCTGCGCTGAAGGACGCAAGCAGCGCCTCGAACGAGCCGGTCTGCCGCAGCGTCGGCGCCGTCGCATTGGCGTACGCGATTTCCTCGATCTTCTGGCCGGCGCTATCATAGACGATCCGGCTCAGATGCCCTTCCGCGTTGAGCGCGCCGATCACCCGACCGTCGCGATCGTAGAAGGTGCGCAACACCACGTCACGGCCGTCAGCCGCCGGCGCGACCAGCGCAACCGGCGCGGTCGCGATAAACGCCGCAATTTGCGCGGCCGTCAGCTTGTTGTGGAAACCGAGCGTCGCGACCAGACGGCCCGCCGCATCATACTCGTACCGCGTGACCGACCCGTCGCCTCCGATCGTGCCGACGACCCGGCCGACCGCATCATAGACAGTCCACTGCCAGATATCGGCGCCGTGAGCCGCCGGCCGGATCGAGGCGATCTCGATCTCGCTATTGGGATCAGCGAGCGCGGCGATCTGCGCGGTGCTCAGAGTCGTCGCATATCGCGCCGTGGCGACGAGCCTGTCAGACCGGTCATAGCGATACTCGACCAGGTTTCCGTCGTGGCCGATATCGGCGATCTTGCGACCCGCATTGTCATAGAGAAAGAAGCGGTTCCTCGCGGTCCCCGCCGCATCCACGGTGACGGCTTCACGACGCACCCGGCCGTTGCGGTCATAGAGATACTGCGTCGTCCCCGCGGCGGTGTGGGCCCCTGAATCCATCACGCTGACAAGGTCGCCGGCCTTGTTGTAGGTCGAGACCGTCGTGTATCCCGATGCCGTCGTGACAGTCGTCTGCGTGCTCGCGTCCGAGAACTGGACCGCGGTCGCGCCGGTCTTCATGTTCGTGGACGCGATCACACGGCCGAGGCCATCATAGACATAATATTCCGAATTGCCCTGGTCGTAGCGCTGCAGCAGCTGTCCGGCCTGATCGCGGATATAGAAGGTGTGGTGATAGCCATCGCTGAGCAGGCCGGCGCCGGATGTCGCCGCCGCGCCGTAGCTCGCTGTCCAGTCGGCGTTGCCCCGTGCGTCGTAGTGGTAGTCCACGATTTTCGCCGAGGAACGGTCGGCCAGCCCATCGCGCCAGAGGTTCATGTCCGCTTCGGTGAGAACCGAAGCGCCGGTCGGGTAGGCATGCCTGGGATATTCGATCGATTGTTGCAGCTCGCCGGTGGCGAGATAGCGATACTCGGTCACATGACCTTCTGCGCTGATCGCATAGCGCAGGTGGTTTTCGCCGTCATAGACATAGCGGGTGTGCAGCGCCGCCGATCCCCCGCCGGAGAACGCGCCCGTCCGGGTTTCACGCACCAGGCTGTTGTTGGCGTCATAGACCCGGTCGACGACATTGCCGTTGGCGTCGGTGACTTTGGTGGCGTTGCCGTTGACGTCGTACTCGTATTGGGTCTGGGCGCCGGACGGATCGGTCACGCGGACGACGTTGCCGTCGGCGTCGTACAGGAACGATGTCTCCTGCGCGCTCGCGCCGGCGAACGCAGGCGGCGCGACGACAGCGCTCAGGCTGCTGTCGCCGGCATTGATGTAGAGCGTCGTCTTCTGTCCGCGCGGGTCGGTGATCTCCGTGCGGTCGCTGAAATAGGCGATCGAGGTCGTGCGCACGTCTCCGGCCGCAACCGTCTGGACGAACTGAATGACCTGATCGGCGCCGTCGTAGCTGATCGCCAGACTCGACCCATCGGTCTGCGTGATCGACGCCACCCGCCGGGACGACCCGTCATAGGTATAGGCGACCGTATAAAGCGTCTCCGCCGCCGTGTTGTCCGACAGATCGTGAGGCGTCTCGTCGATCATGACCGAAACCAGACGGTCCAGCGCGTCGTAGGCGTAGCTCGACCGCGACAGCGTCCGCTCGACCGCCGGAGACGTCGCGTAGTCGGTGTACTTCGTGATCACCGATGTGATGTGACCGCTCGTCCACCCATACTCGATCGCGCTCTGGGCTCCGCTCGCATCATTTGCGGTCGCGATCCGGGTGAGCTTGCCTGCCGCGTAGGAGAAGGCGACGGCGTTGCCGTCAAGATCGCGCTGCGCGCTGATGAAGCCATTGTCGGCCGCCCGATAGGTCTCCGAGATGCGGGTCGACCCTTCCGTCCAGGTCCAGTCGCCGGCGCGATAGACAAGCGTGTCATGGGCGCCCGCGCCGTCGGTGCTCCAATACGCCGCGACGTCGCCCCGGCTTCCGTACGTATAGGTGATCTCGGACCCATCGGCCGAAACGCGTTTGACCGTGGAGCCCGCCGTATTGACGGTTCCGGTCAGTCCGAACACCCGCCGGTCGGTCGACTGGCGCCAGTAGTCGCCATTGTCGTCGAGCGCGCCCTGGCTGTTGTAGGTGCGCGCGATCGCCACATCGGGCCCGCGCCCGATCAGGAATTCATCCTGACGCGACAGCACGAGGTTTCCGTTCGCCGCGTTGAGGAACACGCCCTCCCCCGCACGCCCCAGCGCCGACGACCCCAGCAGCCCGCCCGCGCCAAGAGCCGCAGCCGACCCGCGCTCAAGACCCGCTCCGCGTCCGGTGAAAATTGCGACCATGTACGGCGCCCCAAATCCAGCATGTCCAGCGCGCGGGCGATAACGTCCGCGCAGAAGACCAATCGGCGGGCTGCGGGGATTGTTTAGCGAGCGCGGGAAATATTTCCGGCGCGACGCCGACGTGCGCATGCGTGGCTGTTGCCGCACGCAGGCGTGCCGCATGCGATTTCCGCATGTGAATAATGTCGACGTATTGATTGACAGCGCGCCCGCAGGCGTGATGATTCTATTTGGGCGAACGGCGCTGAAGCGCGCAGTGGGGGACGGCATTGGACGCGGATCGCGCGATTTTCCTGTTGCAGAAGCTTATGTGGACCGCGGCCCTGCTCGCGGGGCCCGTGCTTGTCGCCACGCTCGTGGTCGGCGTGCTCGTCTCGATCCTGCAGGTGGCGACGCAGATCCAGGAATCGACGCTCGCTTACGTCCCCAAACTCATCGCGGCGGCGCTGATGCTCATGCTGCTCGGGGGATGGATGCTCGGCACGCTCACGCAATTCGCGACCACGCTCTACCAGAACCTGCCGGCGTTCGCGTCCTGATCCCGATGGCGGCGTTTGCAGATCAACTCGCGCTCTGCCTGCTCGCGAGCCTGAGGATCGGACCGACGCTCGCCTTTGCGCCGCCCTTCACGCTCATGCGCGTGCCGGCCACCGTGCGCGCGGGACTGGCGCTGGCGCTCGCCGCCTGGATCGTGAGCGTTGCGCCGCCCCAGACGCACTTTTCGCCGGCCGCATTCGTGTCGGCCGCCTTCGCCGAACTCGGCGTCGGCATTGGGCTGGCCTTCTGCCTGCAATGGGCGTTCGCCGCCCTGCAGACCGCCGGTCAGGCCATCGACATCCAGGCCGGTTTTGGCCTGGCCGGACTCGTCGATCCGACCCTGCGTACGCAGACGCCGCTCACCTCGGCGCTTTTCGCCTATGGCGCCGGCGCGGTGTTCTTCGCCTCGTCCGGCCCGCACGATCTTCTGGCCGTCTGGGCGCGCTCCTTCGAGATCGTGCCGATCGGCGGCTTCGACGGACGCGCCGACCTCGCCGGGCTTGCCGAGTTTCTCGCCGCCGCGTTCGTCCTGGCCCTGGGCGCGGGCGGTCTGGTGCTGCTGGCGCTATTCGTCATCGACCTCGCCATCGCCTTCATGTCGCGCACCCTGCCGCAGATGAACGTCCTGATGCTCGGCTTCCAGGTGAAGACGATGGCGGTGCTTCTCGTGCTGCCGCTGGCGCTCGGCGTCGGCGCTGCGACCTTCGTGCGGCTGCTGCGCCTTGCGCTCGCAGCCGCGCCGGCGACCATGTGAGGACGCTGTGGAGCAGACCGATCAGGACCGGACCGAAGAACCGACGCCATTCAAGCTCAAACGCAGCCGTGAAAAGGGCATGGTCGCCCGCGGAACGGACCTCGGCTTCTTTTCCACACTGTGCGCGCTCGCCGCCTTCCTGATCGTCGCCGGGGCGCCCGCCGTGGACGGGCTCGTCCAGATGACCCGCTCGACGCTCGCCTCACGGCTCGATGCGGCGAGCGATCCTTCGGCGATGACGGCCGCGATCGCCGCCGACTGGGGTGCGGTCACCGGACCTGTCATGCTGCTGTGCGCGACGGTCGCCGCCGTGGTGATCTTCTTCGAGATCGTGCAGCTGCGCGGACTTGTATTCTCGACGCACCCCCTGAAACCCGACTTCAGCCGGCTCAATCCCGCCAAGGGGCTGAAGCGGGTGTTTTCGATGCGCATGCTCAAGGAGCTCGCCAAGAGCCTCCTCAAGTTTGCGGCCTACGGCGCGGCTGCGGCGTTCGCATTGCAGGCGACGCTTCGGCTCCACCGCCACGGACTGGCGAGCGCCGACGCAATCGCGCAGGCCTTTCAGGCTGCGGGGTACAGACTTCTTTTCCTGTTCATTCTCGTGGCGCTTGCCGTCGCCCTCCTCGACCAGGTGCTGGCGCGGCGCGAGTTCCTCAAGCAGATGCGCATGAGCCGCAGCGAACTCAAACGCGAGGCCCGTGATCGTGAAGGCGAGCCGCGCATCAAGCAGCGACGCAAACAACTGCACGCGCAGTTCTCGAAGCAGACCCGTGAACTGGAAGGTCTTGCAGGCGCCGACATGCTGATCGTCAATCCCACGCACTACGCGGTGGGCCTCGCCTACGAGCCCGCGCGGATGGATGCGCCCGTGGTCAAGGCCAGAGGACGCAACCGCTTCGCACTCCTCCTGCGCCGCCGGGCCGTCTTGTTGTCCATCCCCATCGTGGAGGACCGGACGCTCGCGCAGGCGCTCTACCGGGGCGCAGAAACCGGCGCGCCGGTGCCCGCATCGACCTATCACGCCGTGGCCGCCCACTATCTGCGCCGGCGGCGCCATTCCTTCGTGGCGGACCCACATGCTTGAGCGCTTCTTCTCACGCAATCAGGATCTCGCGCTCGTCGCCGGCATGGTGGTGATCCTCATCGTGCTCTTCGCGCCGATCCCCTCGGCGATGCTCGATCTCGCCATCATCGTGAACTTCAGCTTCGCGCTGACGATCCTGCTGATGACCTTCTACGTGAAGAAGCCGGTTGAGTTTTCGACGTTTCCGTCCCTCCTGCTGATCGCCACGCTGTTTCGGCTGTCGCTCAACGTCGCGGCCACCCGCCTCATCCTGACCGGCGCCGACGCGGGCGCCGTCATCAACTCGATCGGCGCGTTCGCGGTCGGCGGCAACTTCGTCGTCGGCCTCGTCGTCTTCTTCATCCTGATCGTCGTGCAGTACGTGGTGATCACGTCGGGCGCACAACGTGTCTCGGAAGTCGCCGCGCGGTTCGTGCTCGATTCGATGCCTGGCCAGCAGATGAGCATCGATGCGGACCTCAACATGGGCCTCATCGACCAGAAGGAGGCCGTGCGCCGCCGGGCGGGGCTCGAAAAGGAGGCTTCGTTCTACGGGGCGATGGACGGGGCGTCGAAATTCGTCAAAGGCGACTCCATCGCTGGCGTCATCATCCTGCTCATCAACATCATTGCCGGCTGGATCATCGGCGTCACGCAGATGGGCATGGACTGGCAGGAGGCGCTGCACCGGTTCACGCTCCTGACCATCGGCGACGGCATCGCAACCCAATTGCCCGCGCTGATCATCTCCATCGCCACGGGCATCATCGTCACGCGCTCGTCCGCCGACCGCGAGCTGAGCGCAGAAGTGTTCCGGCAGCTGTCCTCCACGCCGCGCGTCCTCCTGCTGGTGACTGCGATCATGGCCTTGCTGCTGCTGCTTCCGGGGATGCCGAAGTGGCCGCTCGTCCTGCTCGCGGCGTGCGGCGCAAGCGCCTGGATCGCCCTGCGCCGGCGCCCGCAGACGCCGGAAGAGGACGACGCGGAAGACACCCCCGCCGCGCCCGCGCACGCGCCCGCAGCGATTGCGGTCGCTGTCGGGCGCGACCTCGGCGCGGCGTGGCGCACGCGCGAGGCCGAGATCATGGACAGGATCGCGCGCATGCGCGAAGCGCATGAAGTCGACCTTGGCGTCGGGTTTCCCGCCATCCGCCTTCAGGACGACGCACGGCTTCCCGGCCTCGAATATGAAATCCGCCTGTTCGGCGCGCGATACGCCTCCATGGCCCTTCGACCGGACATGCAGCTCGCGATCCGCGGCGGAGAAGCGCGCGGCCGCCTCGACGGCGAAACCGCCACCGAACCTGCGTTCGGCATGCCTGCTGTCTGGATCGATAACGCGCAAGCCGCTCGCGCAAAGGAGGAAGGCTACACCGTCGTCGATCCGGCGACCGTCCTTCTCACCCATCTCGGCGAAGTGTTGCGCGGCGAGGCGGCGACCCTCCTGACCCGGGCGACGGTGAGCCGACTGCTGGAAGACGTGCGCGCGCGCCAGCCCGGGCTCGTCGAGGAACTCGCCCCGTCTCTGATGACGGTGTCCGACATCCAGCGCGTCCTGCAGAACCTCGTCTCGGAAGGCGTATCGATCGCTGCGATCGACCACATCATCGAACATCTGGTCGATCTCGCGCGCACGGAAAAAGACCCAGCGCAACTCGCCGAGGCAGTGCGCGGCCGCATCGGCTACGCGATCTGCAACCGGCTGCAGGGTCGCCATCGCGATCTTGCGGTGATCAGCCTCGATCCCCGCATCGAACACCAGATCCAGTCGAGCATCGCCGCACACGGCAGACGTGAAGGGCTCGGCGTCGATCCCCAGCTCGCGGAGCTGGCGTTGCGCAAGATCGCCCCCCTGGCGGCGGACATGCTGGCGCGCGCGCGCGAACCGGTCTTGCTGTGCAGCGCCGAGATCCGCCGGTCGATGCGCGCCCTCACCCGGCGCAGCATCCCGCGCCTGTCCGTGATTGCAGTGTCGGAGATCCCGAACACCATCGAACTTTCGTCGTTCGCCGTGGTGCGTCAGGACGCCGAAGAAACCCGGCGCATCGCGCCGGCGCCGCAACCATCGTGATGACGACGTTCGTGACGCCAATCGCCGAGACCAGAATCATCGTGACCGCAACCATCGCAACCGCAACATTCCGAACGCAACCCTCCTGACCGGAACCGTCCCATGGCCGTGAACGCCCCGACCGACCGCTTCAACGTCCTGCTCGGGTATCTGCGGGCGGACCCCGACAACGCCGCGCTCCTCGCCGACGCCGCGATGGCGGGCGCCGTGGCTGGCGCGGCCGAAACCGCATGCGACCTGTTTGCACGTCTGGGCCGGGCCCGATCGCTCACCGCCGTCGAGCAGGGCGCATTCGGGCGCGCGCTCATGACGTGCAACCGGATGACCGACGCCGCCGCCGCGCTCGACGCCGCGCGCGCCGCCCATCCCGACGATCCCGCGCTACGTTTCAATCACGCGTGGGCGATGGCGTCCTGCGGCCGCCAGGAGGCCGCGCTGACGCTGCTCGACGATGCGACCACGGCCGCCCTACCGCAGGCGGCGACGCTGAAGGTTCAGCTGCTGCACGCGCAAGGCGCGTTCGAAGAGGCGATGGACGCCGCAAAGGCGTTCGCCCGAGAATTCAAACATCCCGATCTCGACGCAGCGATGTCGGTGCTGGCGCTCGATCTGGAAGACGTAGCGCTGGCGGAGGCGAGCGCGCGTGCCGCAGGCGACCATCCCGACGCCCTCACCTCGCTCGCCATGCTGTCCTTGCGCGCCGGGCGCAACGTCGAAGCCGACACACTCTTCGCCCGTGCGCTCGCCGATGGCGGCGAACGTCGCCCGCGCGCCTGGATCGGCAGCGGGCTGTCGGCGATGAGCCAGGGCGCGTTCGACCGGGCCGCGACCGAACTCACCCACGGCGCACGCCAGTTTGGCGACCATCTCGGCAGCTGGATCGCCGCCGCGTGGGCGCAGATCCTGCGGCGCGATCTCGCCGCCGCGAAAACGTGCCTCGATGAGGCGATGGCCCATGACCGCAACTTCGCCGAAATCCACGGCACGCTCGCGGTGATCGCCGCACTTGAGAACCGCACGCCCGAGGCCGAAGCGGCGGCAGCGACTGCGTCGCGCTTGGATCCGGAGTCTTTTTCGGCCGCGTTCGCGCGCATGCTGCTGCTGCAGACCCGCGGGAAACCGGATCAGGCGCAGGCGCTCTTTGAACGCGCGATCGCCACGCCGATCAACGCCGACGGCGAGACCATCGCCAAGGCGCTCGTGCGGGTCGGACTGCGCTGACCACCACGCCGCGCAAAGTCCCCGTCAGGAACAAAACGCCTGGCGGGCCGCCGCTGGAGGCCGGCCCGTGCAGATCGGCTGGACGCCTGCGGGTTCACGAATCCTCGGGCGCGCGGGGTTCCGTGCGCACCACATCGGCGATCGCGTCCCTCAACAACGCAGCGCTTTCCGTATCGGTCTCGATCTGGTCGAGGACCGCATCGACGAGGGTCGCGAATTTGGGATCGGACGCCGCCTTGGCGCCGAACTCGTCGGCGAGCAAGCCGCCGACCAGAATGCGTCCGAGCTCGCGTTCGCGCAGCGCGCGCTCGCGCGCGAGCGCCAGCGTGCGCGCGGCCGCATCAAGCGGCGCGGGGCCAGTCGGCGGCTGCGATTCGGAACGCGCGCCGCCGCGCGCGCGCTGCAACCGGTCCAGTTGCGCGCGCAGCTGGAGCAAGATGCGATCCGAGCCGTTCACGCGCATGCGTCCGCTCCGTTCCGGCTCAATGCGAATTATGGCGGCCGCGCGACTGGCGCAGCAGGAATTCCGCTTCGCTCGTCGCCGGCGGTTCGCCAGTTCCGCTCAGTTCCTTGCGGCACTGATCGGCCAGCATCGCCATGTTGGCGTTGAGCGCAGGGTTGTCGATATTCAAGCCCATGCCGTCCTCGATCGCGGCGATCGCGCCGGCGAAATCGTCTCGGATCAGCGCGCGCAGGCCGTCGACGAAACGACGCAGATAGTGTCCGTCCGGCAGTCGATCCAGCCGCCCCCAGGTCTCCAGCGCCGCATCCGCTTCGCCAGATGTCAGCTGGAAGAACCCGAGCTGAAATCGCGCCAGCGCGAAATCGGGCGCCGCCGCAACCGCCTTCACCAGAGCGTCGTGCGCCTCCCCGTTTCGATCGAGTTCGACAAGCAACGACCCGCGCAGAAATAGTAGCCTCGCATCGTCGGGGAACTCGGCGAGCGCGGCGTCGACGCGGCCGAGCGCAGCGACGCCCGCTTCAGCCACAGCGGCGGAGATCTCGTTCATTCGCAGTTCGGGACAAAGAGCTGACATGGGTTCTACCTACCAGAATGCGCGCAGCCGGTCTCGCAACCGATTGAGACCCGCAGCATGGATTTGCGAGATTCGGCCTTTGGTGACGCCGAGAAGCGTCGCGATGTGGCTGAACGCCACGCCGTCGCGGTAATGGCGCCTGAGAACCCGACCTTCGGGGTCGGGAAGCGCGTCGAGCTCCCGGGAGACGGCGAACGAAAGCTCGCGCCACGCCAGGCTCTCATATGGATTGACGCTGACATTGGCATCGGCCGCGGACGCGTCGGCTTCAGCGGCCAGGAACCCCGCCGCGAGCGCGCTGGCGAGATCTGCCAGTTCGGCGACCTTGTCGGGACGCGATCCCGCTGACACGCCCAGCAGCGAGCGCACGCGCTCGGCTCCGACCTTGCGCGCTTGCGACCAGCGCGCGCCAGCCTCGCTCGCCCGCGCCAATCCGTCGGAGATCGCGCCGACGATGCGCGGGCGTGCGAAATGCTCGAACGGAACCCCGTACGATGTGTCGAAGCTGTCGATCGACTCCAGCAGTCCGCCGAACGCGAACTGGTCGAAATCGGCGCGTTCCAGCCCGTAGGCGGGGCGGCGCTTGAATTCAGCGCCCGCCACCATGCGCGCCAACGCCCGGTAACGCAGGAACAGCCGCTCGCGCGCTATACCGTCGCTCTCGGCGCGCCGCCGCCACAGCGCCGCCTCCACCGCCGCGGGTCGCAGCAGCATCGCCAGTCCGCGCGACGCCGTCTCCAGATTCACCGAATCCCCCCCACGACGCCCGTCACGATCAGCGCCCATCCGTCGATCATCACGAACATCAAGAGTTTCACCGGCAGCGAGATCGTCGCTGGCGGCACCATCATCATGCCCAGCGCCAGAAGAATGCTGGCGGCGACGATATCGACCAGCAGAAACGGCAACAGGATGACGAACCCGATGGTGAAGGCCACGCGAAGCTCGTTCAGGATATAGGCGGTCGCAAGCTTGAAGAGATCGACATCATTGCGCGCCTTCGGCGGCGGTGTCTTGGACAGTTTGTAGACGGCGGCGATATCGGCGTCGCGGACCTGGCGGAGCATGAATTTCTTGAATGGCCCGGCGCCTTCGTTCCACGCGTGCTCCACAGAGATGGACCCGCTCATGAGCGGCTGGATGGCGCGCCTGTTCACTTCCGAGAACGTCGGCTGCATCACGAAGGACGTCAAAAGCAGCGCCAGCGAGACGAGCACCGCGTTGGGCGGCGTCTCCGGCATGCCGAAAGCGTGTCGAACCATGCCCAGGACGATGACGATCCGCACAAAGCAGGTCATGCAGATCATGATCGCAGGAATGAACGCGAGCGTGCTGAGCAGAACGCCCGTGCGCACGACTTGTGAGACACCCGGTTCGCGCGCTGCGGCTTCCGCGCCCGCAGGCCCGGCGCAAAGGGCGAGCGTCGCCGCGATCGCGATCACGGCTCCTACGCGACGCATGGCGATACTCACGACGCGCCCCCAAGTTCCGCAGGACCCAGCTCGTCCGGGGGATCAAGCGGACGCTCGCGGAGCAGTTCGACGCCCCCTGCACCCACCACCACGAGATACTCACGCCCGCCGCTCGAGAGGCGGCACACGTCGGCATGAAGGCTGATCCGGCGCACCTCGATGACCTCGATGTGCTCCCCGGCGTGGGTGCGGGCGAGCCCCGGCCAGCGCAGGCCGCCAATCAGCGCGCCCTTGCCGGAGCGACGCAGCGCGAGCACCGCGACCACGGTGGCGCTGACTCCGAACACGGCGGCAAGCGCGATCCTCAGCCACGGAATCGTGAAACCCCCGCCGTCCAGGGCGTCGACAATGGCCAGCGCCGGACGCGCGGCGTCCACCCCGGCCAGAACGGTGCACGGGTTGCACGCCAACGCGCTCACTTCGCCACGCTCGTGATGCGCACGCCGAACCTGTCGCCGACCGCCACCAGTTCGCCCTCCGCCACCTTCACGCCGTTCACTCGCAGCGCCACGCACTCCGCGAGACTGGCGTCGAGACGAACCACGTCGCGCGCGGCGAGCGCGTTGAGCTGGGCAATGGTCATCGCTGTCTCGCCCAGGTAGGTCTCCACGGTCACCGATACAGTATCGATCAACACGCCGGCCAGCCCGGGCAATGCGGCATGCGCGCCATTGACCCTCTCGGACGGAGACTTCTCTTCACTCTTCACGCGACCCTCACATTGGCTGCAGCGATGGAGCTCCCCGCCGGCGCGACATCGCCAAACGCACACGGCCTGTCAGTGCGCGCGCCATCGACCGTCAGTTCGAACGCCGCACCCACGCCCCGGTCGAGGACGAGCACGTCTCCAACGTCGAGCGAACATAATTCGGCAAGCTCGGCGCCGCCGGCGCCGACATAGGCGCCGACCTTCACCACCTGCCTCGCGATCGCTCCGCTCCGGCTCTCGAGCGGACGACCTTGCCGGACATCTCTGCACAGGCGCTTGCGGGCCGCGGCCGCGCACCCGCGCGACATATGCAGCTGCAAGGCGTCGGGCGCCCCTGTCCATTGCATGCTCGCACACACGACGCGCGCGGGCCGCGGCCCCAATCTAGGCGCCTCCAAATACGGAGACAGGGCGAGCGGCCTATCAGAAATGAGCGGACACAGACGCACGGCGAGATCAGCCATCGCCGCCGCCGTGAATGCCCGCAAGACGCCGATATCGGCGGGCTTCAGGCGAAGCCAGCGCAATGGCAGACCGAGCATGGCCAGCGCAATCGCCACCTCGCCTCGCGGGGTCGTCGACAGCACGACCGCCTCCGGGTCATCGGCATAGACAAGCCCTCGGTCGCGCGCGCCAGTCTCCGAAGCGTCCATGCGCATGCTCACATCGATGATCGGCCCGCCGCGCAACCAGTGCGCCGACCACGCGCGCAGTATCCCGCCGAGTTCACCGGTCATGGCGGCGTCGGTCAACGCGGCTTCGGGAAGCCAGGCCTCTGCAGCCTCGATCATCCCTGCCCTCTGATGCCGAACAACTGCTGGATCATGTCGTTGGAGACGCTAACGACCTGCGATGACGCCTGATAGCCGCGCTGCACCAGGATGAGATCCCCGAACTCGCCCGACAATTCAACGTTTGAGGCTTCGATCCGGCCCGAGCGCACCAGCCCGACCGACTGGTGTGCGCTCGGCAGAAACTGGACGCCGGCGCCGCCTTCGAACGAAAAGAGCCCGGCGCCGCGTTGCTCAAGTTCCTGTGGATTCTGGAATGAGGCGATTGCGACCGCGCCGAGAGAATTTGTCTGCTGGTTCGAATAGCTCGCCTCAAGTTCGCCAGCGTCGTTGACGCGCAGCCCCGTGAGGTCGCCGAGCGCACGCCCATCCGTCTCCGCAGCCCGCAACGTCGAGACGCTGCCCGACGAAAACGAGGTGACGCCGTCGGAAAAGTCGAACGTCACCGAACGACCGCTCGCTGCCTCTGCGAACGACAGGCTCACGGTCGTGGGATCGATTTCACCATTGATGAACTTGACGGTTTCGCTTCCGATCTCGGTTCCGGCGCTGTTGACGACCCGCAGGGTCCACTCGCCGGCAGGTGAAGCGATCGTGCGCTCGAACGTCGCCTGCCACGAATCCGCTTCGCCGAGGCTGTTGTAAATCTGCAGGTTTGGAACCGTGTGAGACGTGGAGGTCGACGAGAGATTGTCGGAAAACCGAACGCGCGTGCTCGCCTGCGGCGGGCTCGTCCTGGCGCCGTTGATCGATACGGCCTCAGGCACGCCATCCGCGCCGACCACGCAGAGACGGTCTGTCGTGCCGGAGAGCACCACAAAACCGTCCTCGCTGAGTTCAAAGCTCCCGGTGCGCGTGAAGACCTGCTCGCCGTCCTTGAGCAGCACGAGAAATCCCGCGCCGTCGACCGCGAGGTCAAGGTCGCGGTCGGTCTGACGCAGCTCGCCCTGGGTGAAGTCGATCCGTGGCGCGCTCAACGTGACGCCGAGCCCATCGCCCTGGCGGGACTCCGGATTGGACCCGATGACGTCGGAAAACGACAGGCTCGCGCTCTTGAAGCCGGTCGAGTTCATGTTGGTGATGTTGTTGCTGATCTGACGCAGCGCGTTCGAATACGAGTTCATACCGCTGAGGCCGATGAAGATGGAGCCGAGCATGATTTCAGTTTCCTTCCTTGATGTTGGCGATCAGTCCGAGTCCGATGCCGCTGAGAGTTCCTCCGTCGGCGGTCTCCAGCGTGACCGTGGGCACGCCTGACTGAATGGAGATCGACGCGACGCGCCCGCTGATCACGCCCTGCTGGGCGCTCACCTCCACGGTCCTGCCGAGCAGAGAGGCCGCCTGCCCCATCGTGCTGGCCTCCAGCAGGGACCGCAGGTTGTCGCTCATCGTCTTGGTCTGCTGGATCTGGGTGAACTGCGCGAGCTGCGAGACGAACTCGGCGTTGTCCATCGGCTTCAGCGGATCCTGGTAGGTGAGCTGAGTCAGGACGATCTTGAGGAGATCATCGAAGCCCACGCCGAACGCGGCGGCGGCGGAATTCGAGGATACGGGCGAGATCTCAGCCATTGGCCTCTCCATGGGCGCGTCGCCAGATGCGGGCGACGGACGGCGAAAACGCGACGCGCGCGCCGTGCTCGCCAAGATCGTGCAGGACGGCGGCGATATCGCGCCGCAACCTCTCGGAGTCGGGATCGTGCGGCGCGCACGCGTGCACGAAGACGGTCAGGGCGCCGTTTTCGCCGCGGCTCAGGGTGAACGGGACGGCGGTCGCGGCCGAGGCGCTTTCAAAAAGTCTCGCCAACCGCTGCGCCAACGCCCCGGCGCGGGTATCTCCTTGCAGTCTCGCAGCCGGCGCGGCGGACCGGGGCGACACAGTCGAGAACGGCATCAAGGCGGTTGGCGTTTCAGAATTGCGTAATGCGCGCTCCGCAATTTGCCCAGCAAGCTGCGACGGCGTCTCCCGTTCGCCAGACATCGTCGACGTCGGACCATCGAGCGCAGATGGCGCGCGTTCGCACATCGGCGAGACGGCGACGCGCGACGCCGTGATCGCTTCGGCGTCGCCGCCGCGCTCCGACACCCGGGCGCCGCCGCCCTTGGCCATGATCGCCCTGCCTCCGACGAGCCCGAACTCGCCGAAACGATCAGCCGACAGCGCGGGCAAGGGCTGGCCGGCAACATGCGCCGCCTGCGGCGCCGATCTGATCGCCGGCACGAGCGAACCCGCCGTTCGCGCCGTGAAACCGGAGAGATCGTCTGCGAACGCTGTTCCGTCGGGACCGCAGGCGGCCGGCGCGCCCGGAAACTGGGCTCCAGACGGTTCGTCTGTGTGAGATGATCGCTCCGCCGTGAGCACTGAAGGACCTTCGGTGCGCAATCCGTCGGGCGCCGCCGCCTCCGGCGCGCCCTCGGCGCGCAATGCGATTGCAAGAGACGGCGGCGGATGATCCATGAGAGCTGTCGGACGATCCGGCGCGTCAGGCGCCTTCGCCAGGGCAATGTCCGGCGCCTGAGCGATGTCACGCACATAAAGAGTCACAGCCTCGCCGACCGCGCCGACCGATTGAGGCGGCGCATCGACGCAGACTTCAGTGTCGCGCAACGCCTCGTCGCGGGCGCTCGCCGCGACGTCGGCGCAGAAGCACGCGCTCCCGTCGGCCGGAGCCGCGAGAGCGTCGCGCGACGGCGCAGGCTCGCCCAGATAACTTGCGAATGCAGGAAACCCCGCTGCGGCCGTGGGCTCGCCCGCTTGGCGATCGACGATCGTGGACGTGGTGAAGACCTGAACGAAGCGGCTGGCGATCGCGATCACTTCGGGTCGCTCCAGCGCTGGATGGTTGCATCTTCGAGCGCGCCGAGCGCCACGCGCTCAGCCTTGCGTAGCGCGTGGCGTTCGATCTGCACGTGTCGCGTGTCGGCGACGCGCAAGTCGGCGTCAGAGCGCAAGAGCCGGTCACGCGCACGCCCGGTTTCCACGCGCGCGCCCGCTAGCGCCTGTTCGGCGACTTCGTGTTCCGCGCAACGCGCCCGCACCGCCAGCGACAGAAGCTCGACGCGCACCGCGTCAAATGGCGACGCCGAGATATCGCCCCAACGCGCGCAAGCCGCCGTGACAGCGTCCGCAGAATCGGTTTGCTCTTCTTCACGGCGCGCTTCGCTCGCGCGTGCGTCGGCCAGGTTCTCCTGCGCGGCCGCGCGCAGAACGGCGCGCACCTCCACCAAGCGTCGGGCTTGCGTGCGGCGACGGCTATCCATTCGAGCGCCCTTCAATCATGAGTTGCTGCAGGAGACGCACCGTGTCGTCGAGCCGGCTTCTTTCGTCCGGGCGCTGCGCGAGAAAGGCAAGCAATCCGTCCCGTGTCTTCAGAGCGAGATCGATGCCGACGTTCGATCCAGGCTTGTAGAGCCCGCTTTCGACCATGATCCGTGCGTCCTCGAACGCGGCCAGCTGCGCATTGGCGCGCCGCGCGGCGGCCGCATGCGCTGGCGTGATCAACCGCTCTGCCTGTCGCGAAATGCTGCGCGGAGCGTCCACCGCCGGATAGCGCCCCTGTTCGGCGTGTACGCACGCACTGTCGGCGGCGCGCCGGCGGCAAGCCCGATTTCTCGCATCGCCATCGCAGCGCGGGTGACCGAATCGATCACCAGCAGCACGTCTTGCCCCTGGTCGCGCCAGAATTCGCAAAGGCACAGCGCCTGAAGCACCGATCGCGCCCGCAGCACGGCGCTCATGTCGGATGTCGCCGCCACCATCGAAAATCGCTGCGGCGCTCCCATCGACTGAATGGCGCGCCAGAACCCCTCGACCTCCTTGCCGCGCTCGCCGACGAGGCAGACCACGACCTTGTCGGCGTCGGTCTGGACCGCAAGCTGGCGCATCAGCGTCGTCTTGCCGACGCCGCTGGCGGCAAACACGCCCGTCCGCTGGCCCCTGCCCAGCGGCAAAAGCCCGTCGATCACCCGCAATCCTGTTTCGAGGACGTGATCGGGCTCCTTGCGCATGAGAGGCTCGAGAACGCACCCTTCGATCGGGCGGTGTTCGTCGGCGAAAATCTCGCCGCGTCCATCCAGCGGCGCGCCGAGCGCTGAAACCAGTCTGCCCGCGAACCCGTGGCCGACCGGCGCCGAGCCGCTGTGGCCGACGGCCGTCACCCGCGCATCGGGCGCGACCGCGCGGGCATATCCGAGCGGCATCAGCACCACGCGTTCGTCGCCCACGGCCACGACTTCCGCGAGCATGGGCGCCGCGCCGTCATCGGCTTCGATCGAACAGAATTCGCCGACAGTGGCGAACGGGCCATCGGCCTCGATCCGCCCCGCAGACACTTGCCGGACACGTCCCACGCGCCGCGCGAACGACATGAGCGACGTCGCGCTGACGAACCGGTGCGGGTTCGCAGGCGCGTTCATGCGGCGGTCCCCGGCGAGGAGAGTTGGACAAGCCGCGCCGCGAGCGTCCGGCGATACTCTGGAAGCGACATTTCTATCTGGCCAAGACGCATGGCGATGACGCACTCGCCGGCCTTCAGCTGCTCGTCGCGAACGATTTTCGCGCGCCCCGCGCCGCACGCGGCGGCGACCGCGCCGAGCGCAGCGTCATCGCGAAAATCGCTTGGACTGACGCGGATCGAGAGCACCATTTCGGCGCGCAGCCTGGCGATCTGCACCGCAATGGCCTTGCCGAGAAGATCGCGATGCGCAGTCGGGTCGCCTGTCACCTTTTCGAGCGCAGCACCGGCGATCAAAGGCGCCAGCGTCTCCAGCTCCGCAAGTTCACGACCCAACCGTTCGAGCGACGAGGAGACGGCCGCTTCGAGCGTTGCGCGGTACGCGGCTTCGTCGCGCGTCGCCGACTCCCGCCCTTGCGCCTCGCCTGCAAGGCGCGCCGCTTCGATCTCGCCGGCGCGGCTCTGCTCGACCGCCGCGAGACGCTCGGTCAGGGCCCGGACCTTCTCTTCAAGCGCTCCCGCTGCGGCCGGGCGCACGGGCGTCGCTGGCTCGATCGCAACGCGGCGAACGGGGCCGCGTTCGAGGGGGCGGACAAGACCGGTCGCCGGCAGATCATGTCCACGGATCAACGAACTCATGGGCGCTGTCCCCGCTTGCGGTCGCCAGGCCCGACGGCCCGCATGAGGATCGCAAATGTCGCATCGGTCACGCCCGCGACCGCGCCGCCGCCGCGCGCCATCTTGTTGAGGCGACGCACCAGCCATCGCGAACACCCGTCGAGCGTCGCGCCGCGGTCGGCTTTTTCGTCGTACGACGGCCGCGGCGCCGCCGCGAGCAACGTCCGCACCTGCGCACGCTCATCATCGGTCAGATGTCTGGCGACGCGGCGCTGTTCGGCTGGCGACAGCGCAGCGAAAGCGCGAAGCGCTTCATTCGGTTCAAACGGCATCGCTCGCTCCGCCAGCAAGACCCGCCAGCGCGCCTTTCAGGTCGCGTGCGAGGCGACGACGGCCGAACGAAGCCTGGCTGCGCCAGACCGCCGCGCCGACGCCGAGCGCCGAAGACGCCAGAGCGGCGACCGCAATCCAGCGCCATGGCCCCGCCAGGAGCGCGGGGCCATTGCGTGCTAACACTGTGTCTCGATGCGTGTTCGTTCCCGCAGTCCGTTCGCTGCTGTCGCCGGCAGGCGTGACGCCGGGACCATTCGCCGGCGTGGCCTGCGCCGGTTGCGTCGCCGCCGAGGCGGCGGGTGAGTCTGCCGTAGGCGTATCGGCGGAAGCGTCGCCCGGCGGATCGCCGGCGGAGGCGTCCCTGCCGGCGGCCGCGGGCGTCGCCTGTCCAGGCGCCGCATCTCCGGACGCTGGGGCGCCGGG
>WRPF01000276.1 GCA_009773335.1 Caulobacteraceae bacterium | reverse complement strand
TTTTTGACGCACGCTCTGCGGGGCCGGTTTGCATTTTGAACACATGCCGCGCGCGCGCACGCGATTGTAATCCGCGGCCGGGCACCCCATAATCGGCTCGGGAGGTTGGCGGTGGACGTATCCCTCGCCAACCGGGTCAGGTCCGGAAGGAAGCAGCCCTAACGAGCCAGATGCGGGTCGCTCGTCCAGCCTCCCACTCGAGCCGCGCGGCGGCTGGCGTAGCCGAACCGCGCTGTATATTGCGGCGCACGACCAGATCACATTGCGGCGCGGGTATGCTACCAAGCTGCAGCCGCGTGGCAGCCGGGACGCGCCCGTGAGGTCCGGTGACCGGGATCTCCGCCATCGTGCCGGAGGCGCGTCTTCGTGCTGGAAGCGCGTCTTCTACACGACACGACGCGGGGGACGATGTTGGGCAGGCATGGCGAAGAAGAAACCGGCGAGCGATCGAGGCGAGGGTGAAGGCGAGGGGGGCGGCGAGCCGCCCGTCAAGGCCGCGCCCTACATCGTTCTCGCGCGCAAGTACCGGCCATCGTCCTGACCGGCGTGCGCGGCGTCGGCAAGACGACGACGGCGCGTATCCTCTCGCGCGCGCTCAACTACGAGCGCGACGGCGTCGCCAAGCCCACCTTCGACATGGCCGAGTTCGGCCGCCACTGCGCCGAGATCATGGAGGGACGCCACCCCGACGTGCTGGAGATGGATGCCGCCTCCAACACCGGCGTCGACAACATCCGCGAGATCATCGAGAGCGCGCGCTACAAGCCGCTGATGGCGCGCTACAAGGTCTACCTCATCGACGAGGTGCACATGCTCTCCAAGGGCGCCTTCAACGCGTTGCTGAAGACGCTGGAGGAGCCGCCTGGGCACGTGAAGTTCATCTTCGCCACCACCGAGGTGCGCAAGGTGCCGCTGACCGTGCTGTCGCGCTGCCAGCGCTTCGATCTCAGGCGCGTCGAGGTGCCCGTGCTGATCGAGCACTTCAAGAAGATCGTCGCCAACGAGGGTGGCGAGG
>WRPF01000049.1 GCA_009773335.1 Caulobacteraceae bacterium | reverse complement strand
ACGGCGCACTATCAGACGGTCGCAAGGCCGTCATTAAACTCGGCGTTGAAGCAGCGCCCCGTCCCTCCGGCTTGGGATTGATAAGTCGGGCCACCGTCGACGCCTGCGTCGACGGACAACAAGAAGGCGAGGCCGCGAAGCAGTGATGCTTGTGCGGACGAAGAAACACGTCAGGTAGAACGTGAGCAGGACCGCGGGCCCCAGAGTGCCATTGGGGCCCGCAAACGATCTTTGACACCAACGAAACCGAGCGTGAACGAAACACAGATGCGGGCCCCAATGGCACTCTGGGGCCCGCGGTCCAACTCGCCGGCGGCATTGCCCGGCCTACGCTCAGCCTTCATAACCCACCCAACACAAGGATCACGCCCATGCTGAAAATCCATCACTCCAAGCACACCCGCTCGTTGCGCGTGGTGTGGATCGCCGAAGAGCTGGGCGTGACCTACGAGAGCCATCACGTGCCGTTCGATCCGGCGACGCTGAAGTCCGACGAATTTCTCACGGTCTCGCCGTTCGGCGCCCTGCCGGCCATCGAGGACGGCGGCGTGCGCATGGTCGAGTCCGGCGCCATCTGCCAGTACCTCACCGAGAAGTACGGCAAGCATCCGTTCCGCCGCGAAATGGGCGATCCGCTTTATCCGCTCTACCTGCAATGGCTGCACGCCGGCGAGGCGACGCTCACGCCGCCGCTCGCCAACATCGCGCAGCACACCAGCATCCGCCCGGAATCGCGCCGCATCCCGCAGGTCGCGGCTGAATCCGTCGAGACCTTCAACGAGCGCCTGCAGGTGCTCGACCGCCACCTCGCCGGCAAGCATTACCTGCTCGGCGCTGACATGTGCGCGGCGGACGTGATGGTCGGCTACGCGCTGCACCTCGCGTCGCTCTTCAAGCTGCTCGACAATGCGCCGATGCATGTGAAGGACTACTGGAAGCGCCTTTCATCGCGGCCCGCCTACCAGCGCGCGGCGGCGAAGTAGGAAGCCGTTATGGCTAAGGCGTGAGAACCAGACTGCCGGTCGTCTTCCGCGCTTCGAGATCGCGATGCGCCTGCGCGGCATCGGCGAGCGCATAGCGCGTCGGCGCGGCGATCTTCACGATCCCCTTCGCGATGACGTCGAAGAGATCGTCGGCGGTTTCCTGCAGCAGCTCCGGCGTGCGCGTGTAGGTGAACAGCGTCGGTCGCGTGAAGAAGAGCGACCCCTTCGCTGCAAGGATGCCGGGCTCGAACGCGGGCGCCGGACCCGACGCATTGCCGAAGCTCACGAACATGCCGAGCGGACGCAGGCAATCGAGCGAGGCGTTGAACGTGTCCTTGCCGACGCCGTCGTAGGACACATGCGCGCCCTCGCCGCTGGTGATCTCGCGCACGCGTTTGGCGATGTCCTCATGCGAGGAATCGATCACATGATCGGCGCCGAGCGCCTTCACGATCTCGCCCTTCGCCGCAGAGCCGACGACCGCGATGACCACCGCGCCGATGTGTTTCGCCCACTGCACGGCGATCTGCCCGACGCCGCCAGCGGCGGCGTGGATCACTGCGAATTCGCCCGGTTTCAAAGGGAAAGTGCGCTTCAGCAGATACCGCGCCGTCATCCCCTTCAGCATCGACGCCGCCGCGATGCCGTCGCTGACGCCTTCGGGAATCTTTACCGCACGCGCCGCAGGCACAGCGTGCATCTCTGCATACGCGCCGATCGGACCGGAGCAGAAGCCCGCGCGGTCGCCGACCTTGAAACGCTCGACGCCTGCGCCCACCTCGATGACGTCGCCGGCGCCTTCCAGACCAAGACCACTCGGCAACGCGATCGGGTAGAGTCCGGTGCGGTGGTAGGTGTCGATGAAGTTCACGCCGATCGCGCGCTGGCGGATGACGATCTCCCCCGGCCCGGCGGCAGGCGCAGCGACGTCTTCGACGCGGATGACATCCGGCCCGCCGGCTTCGGAAATGCGGACGGCCTTCATTGCGCCGTCACCCGCATGTGGCGCGCCGCCAGGCACGCGTTGGCGGGAACGTCAGGGCCGTCGGCATCGTCGATCGCACGCATGGCTTCAAGCGCGCGATCCGAAGCAATCATCTGGATACCGGTGTCGGCGAGCGCGGTGTATCCGACGTCGCCTTCGCGCGCGATGCGGTTGTCCCAGCTCTGCGGCGTATCGCCGAGCGTGCCGAACAGCACCTCGACGCCCTTCTGCGACAGCTCGACGTTGAGCGCTGAATTCGGCTCGCGTGTTCCCGTCCAGGCGAGAATGCGGCTGAGATCGAACCGCACGCTCGAAAGCGCTTCAAGCACGGGCACGGACTCCGCCGGCGCAGAGATCATCAGGTCCGGCGCCAGGCGATGCACCTTGATCGTGTCCTCGGCGTTGTACGTGATGACGATCACACGGTTCGCCGCGCCAGCCGCGCGCACCTCCGCGATCACCTGTTCAAACGGCGCGCCGCGCTTGACGTCCAGCTCGAGCATCGCCCGGCCCGCCGACCAGTCGAGCGCGGCGCGCAACGTCGGCGGATGCGTGTCTGTCGGGCGGCCCGCGCTATCCTTGAGACGCAGCGCCGCAAACTGCGACGCCGTGACGGAGGAAACCGGACCCGCTCCTGTCGTCGTGCGGTCGAGCGTCTCGTCGTGCATCAGCACCAGCACGCCGTCCTTCGTGCGGCGCACGTCGATCTCGAGCGCCACCGGTCCCGGCGCGCCGCCGACGGTGCGCTCGAAGGTCGGGATGGCGTTTTCAAAGGGAACGTCCCCGCCCCGGTGCGCGGCGACGATGGTTAGCGACCGCTCGCGCACGCAGTCGAAGAAGGCGCCGATGTCGGCCGGCGTACGATCGCGGACGCCGCTGACGGCGGGAACGGTTTCGCAGGACGCCAGCGCAATGGCGGCGAGGCAGAACAGAAAGCGCTTCAACGCCGGCCCCTTACGCGAGATGTTGTTTGAAGAAGGCAACCGTCCGGGCGTCCGCAAGTTCCGCCGCGGGCGCATCGTAGTGCGCGCCGCCGACGCGGGTGAACGCGTGATCCTGCTCGGCGTAGGTGTGGAGCGTGACCAGCGGATTGCCCGAGAGCCCCGCCTTGATCCGCTCCTGCGCGTCCGGCTTCACGAACTGGTCCTTGCCGGCGATGTGCAGCATCAGCGGCTTCTTCATCGATTTCGCGTCGTCGAGCTTCGTATCGATCGACACGCCATAGTAGCCGACCGAAGCATCTGCACTCGTGTGGCAGGCGGTCATGTAAGCAAGGAAGCCACCGAGGCAGTAGCCGACCACGCCAACCTTCGCCTGACCTTCCTTGGCGCGCGCATGGTCGATCGTGCGGACGATGTCCTCGACGCCCTTCGCGCCGTCGAAGCGGTTCATGTAGTCGAAGGCTTTCGCCCACTCGGCCTCGGTCTTGTCGGTGAGCTGGATGCCGGGCTCAAGCCGCCAGAAGAGATCGGGCGCGATGGCGAGGAAGCCCTCGCCGGCAAGCCAGTCCGCCTTGCCGCGGACGCCCTCGTTCACCCCGAAGATCTCCTGGATCACCACCACTGCGCCTCTGGCGGGGCCGGCGGGCTCCGAAACATAGGCCTTGAACGATCCGGCGTCGGCCGGGATGTCGATCCAGCGGGAAGTCATGGCCTGGGACGTCATGGGCAGGGTTCTCCGAAACGGCGGCGGAGGCTTACGGGAAAGGCCCCCGAGGGTCTATGTTGGGCGCGTACTGATTTGCACGCCCCAAAGGCAATCCCCGGGGGCTGGACGCGGCGAGGCCCCGATGAAGATGACGATGAATGTAGAGTGCACGCCCGAGGAAGCCAGACGGTTCGTCGGCCTGCCGGACGTGACGCCGCTCAACGAGATGCTGGTGCGCGAGATGACCGCCCGGGCCGAAGAGAACATGAAGATGATGTCCCCCGACATCATGATGAAGTCGTGGATGAGCTTCGGCGGCCAGGCGCAGGACGCCTTCATGAAGCTGATGACCACGGCCGCGGGCGGCTCCCGCAGCGAATGAGTTCGGCGGCGACGATCTTCGCCCTGGCCTCCGGCGCCGGGCGAGCGGGCGTCGCCGTGATCCGGGTCTCCGGGCCAGACGCAGGGCGCGCTGTGGCGGCGCTCTCGGGCAGGCCCCTGCCTGATCCCCGCCTCGCCGTGCGCCGGCGGTTTGTGGACGTTGACGGCGCCCTCCTCGACGACGGGCTTCTCCTCTGGTTCCCGGGCCCCGCCAGCTTCACAGGCGAAGACGTCGCCGAGCTGCAGATCCACGGCGGCGCGGCGGTCATCGAGGCGATCGCGGCCGCGCTGGAAGCACAGGGCCTGCGCCTCGCCCGGCCCGGCGAATTCACCCGTCGCGCCTTCGAAAACGGCAAGCTCGATCTCACCGCCGCCGAAGCCATCGCCGATCTCGTCGATGCGGAAACCGAAGGCCAGCGGCGACAGGCGCTCCGGCAGATGCAGGGCGCGCTCGCGGCGCTTTATGACGGCTGGCGCGCCCGCCTGCTGACGATCCTCGCGCTGATCGAGGGGGAGATCGATTTCCCGGACGAGGATCTGCCCGATGCGCTGGCGGCGCGAACCGTTCCGGATCTCAGTGCGCTTGCGGCGGAAATGGACGCCCACCTCGCAGATCACGCGCGCGGGGAACGCGTCCGCGACGGCTACCGCATCGCCATCATCGGCGCACCGAACGCCGGCAAGTCGAGCCTTCTCAATGCGCTGGTGCAGCGCGAGGCCGCGATCGTCTCCGATACGCCCGGCACAACGCGCGACGTGGTCGAGGTGCGCCTGGTGCTGGCGGGTTATCCGGTCTGGCTCGCCGACACTGCAGGCCTGCGTGAAGCCGCCGACGCGATCGAGAGCGATGGCGTTCGCCGGGCGTTGGCGCGGGCCGAGGAAGCGGACTTGCGCATTGCGCTCGTCGAAGCGGGTGCGAACGAAGTCGCGCCGCAGCTTGCCGATGCGTTGAGGGACGGCGATTTTCTGCTGACCTCGAAATCCGACCTTGGCGCTGGAACCGTCGCGCCGGTGTCGCGGGATGTCGAACGCCTCGCCGTATCCACGGCGACAGGCGCCGGCCTGAACGACCTGCTTGCGCGCCTGACGCGGCGCATCGTGTCGGCGCTCGGTGAAACGGAAGCGCCCGCACTCACGCGCCACCGGCATCGCGAGGCCGTGCGCGAGACGCGCGATCACCTGCAGCGCGCGCTGGCGGCGTTTCGGATCGGCGGCGCTGAGTTGGTCGCTGAAGATGTCCGCCTCGCGGCGCGCGCGCTGGGGCGTCTGACGGGACGCATCGACGTGGAGGACGTGCTCGGCGAAATCTTCGCGAGCTTCTGCATCGGCAAGTAAAGCGGCTGCGATTTCTACTTTCGCACAACAGGCGTGTTCCACGCGAAACAAGTTGAAAGCTGTTAAGTCCAATATCCGTGAAGGACTTCGATAACCTGTTTCGCGTGGAACGCCGGCGCCCTCTCACGTCGCGAGGCGGGCGCGATCCTTCGCGTAGCTGCGGGCGGCGATCCAGAGGCAAGGGATCGCCAGCAGCGAGACGACATTGAGCACAATCATCATGTCGGTGATCGGCCGCGGTCGACCCAGGGCCTCGAACCAGTCGATGAGATAGCCGCCGACAGTCACCGAGATCCCGAGTCCGATCACATTCACCGCCATCACGAACAACGCGACAGCCGTGGCGCGGACGCGATCAGGAGTCAGTTCCTGAACTGTGCCGACGACGGGACCGTAGAGCGTGCCAAGCTGGAAGATGCCTGCAGCGATACCGAGCCAGAAGATCGGCGTGTCGCCCTCGCCCAGTCGATACAAAAATCCGATCGGCGACAGGATGAGAAACAGCCACACCAGCAGCATCGGCCGCCCCTGGCCCGTCGTGCGCTGCCACCAGTCGCCGAGAGCGCCGCCGATGATGTTGCCGGCCACGCCGATCGTTGCGTAGATCAGCGCGATCTTGAGAAACAACGGACTGAGGTCGAGGCCGAGCTCGACACGCCACCAGCGTGCATCGAACTGCGCGGCGCCCACCGCGACGTGCAGCATCACGGCGCCCAGGACTGAAAACAGCACGGTTGGCGTCCGCAGGATGATCATCAGCGTTTCCGGCGCGAGCGCCAACATGCCCCCGATCCGTCTCGCCGCGCCGCCGCCGCTCGCCGGCGCGCGCGTTTCCCGGAACGTCGCTAGAATCAGCGCGAGCGCGATGCCGACGCCGCCCAGAAGAAAGAAGCAGTTCCGCCAGCCGATGACCGGCGCGATTTGGCTCGCCACCAGATAGGCCGCTCCGGCGCCGAGCGGCACGCCCGCGTAATAGACTCCGGTTGCGAACCCCAGACGCGCGGCAGGGAAACGGCTGGAGATCATCGACAGCGCGGTGGGGGTCAGCGTGGATTCCCCAACGCCGATGAGAATTCGCGGAACAGCGAGCCCGGCGAAGCTCCGCGCCGCCCCCGATGCCGCGGTGAGCGCGCTCCAGAGCGCAAGCCCAACCGCCGCGAAACGCGGTCGATGCGTCGTATCAGCAATGACGCCCATGAACGGGCTGAGAAACCCGTACATCAGAGTGAACATGATTCCGGTCAGCAGCCCGAACTCGCCATTCGACAATTTCAGTTCGTCGATGATTTCGTTCGCAAACGTCGGCAGCAGCTGACGGTCGAGGATATTCATGATGTTGAGCAGCACCATGAAGCCGAGGAAGCCGTAGGCGCCTGGACGCGCAGTGCTCAGCCCTTGCGCCATAGGCGCACTCTGTTCGGTCATGCTCGCTCCCCGGAATGCGGACTGACGCCGCTCTTGAAGGAACGTGGCACGAGGCGAAGAATTGTCCAAACGCCGGACGCGCGCCCGAAAGAATTGGGCAAGGTGTTTCGCGTGGAACCCCCGGGACGCATTGAAGATATTCGCGTTCGCCGGCCGTAGCACTTCGATAATCTGTTTCGCGTGGAACGGGCCGCCGTCGCAGCGTATCGACGCTCGGGCGGATTTCGGCTATGTCGGGCGCCCTCTCGAACAACGCGGATTCCATGTCGGCCGAAGGCCAATCCTACGACGTCATCGTCATCGGCGGCGGCCATGCCGGCTGCGACGCGGCTGCGGCTGCGGCGCGGATGGGTGCGCGCACGCTGCTGCTGACGCACCGCCGCGACACCATCGGCGAGATGTCGTGCAACCCTGCCATCGGCGGTCTCGGCAAGGGCCACCTCGTCCGTGAAATCGACGCGCTGGACGGCGTGATGGGGCGGGTTGCCGATGCAGCTGGAATCCAGTTCCGCCTGCTCAATCGTTCCAAGGGACCGGCGGTGCGCGGCCCGCGGGCCCAGTCCGACCGCAAACTCTACAAGCAGGCGATGCAGGCGGCGCTGGCCGAGCTGCCGGGGTTGACCATCCTCGAAGATGCGGCGGAAGACCTCGTGGTCGAAGGCGGCGCTGTAGCGGGCGTCGTGGGGGCCTCAGGCCGGACCTACGCTGCGCCAAGGGTGGTCCTGACCACGGGCACGTTCCTGAAGGGCGTGATCCACCTTGGCTCCGAACGGACCCCCGCGGGTCGCTGGGGCGACCAGCCGGCGGTCGGGCTGTCGGACCGGCTCTATGCGCTGGGCTTCGCCATGGGCCGTCTCAAGACCGGGACGCCTGCGCGCCTGGACGGCCGCACCATCGACTGGGCGGACCTCGAGATGCAGGCGGGTGACGAGACGCCGTCGCCGTTCTCGTTCCTGACCGACCGCATAACCAATCGCCAGATCGCCTGCGGCGTTACGTGGACGACCGCCGAGACCCACAAGATCATCGCCGACAGCCTCGACCAGTCAGCCGTCTATTCCGGCGCGATCTCGGGCCGGGGGCCGCGCTACTGCCCCTCGATCGAGGACAAGGTGGTGCGGTTCGCTGACAAGTCGGCCCACCAGATCTTCCTGGAGCCCGAGGGGCTGGACGATGACACGGTCTATCCGAACGGGATCTCGACCTCGCTGCCGCCAGCCGTTCAGGAGAAGTTTCTCCGGACAATCCCCGGACTGGCGAATATTCACGTGAAACGTTGGGCCTACGCGATCGAGTACGATTACGTCGATCCGCGGGAGCTTCTGCCCACGCTGGAGACCAAGCGGCTGCCGGGGCTCTATCTCGCCGGGCAGATCAACGGGACGACCGGCTACGAGGAGGCGGCGGCGCAGGGGCTGGCCGCCGGGCTCAACGCCGCCCTGGCGGCGGGCGGCGGCGGACCGTTCGAGGTGACGCGGGCTGAGGGCTATATCGGCGTCCTGATCGACGACCTGGTGACCCGGGGCGTGACCGAGCCGTACCGCATGTTCACCAGCCGGGCGGAGTACCGGTTGGCGCTCCGCGCCGACAACGCCGACCAGCGCCTGACGCCGCGTGGGCTCGCGCTCGGTTGCGTGAGATCAGAGCGCGCCGACCGGTTCGGCGCCAAGATGATCGAATTGGACGCGGCGCGGCGCCTGGCCCGCGACCTCGCCCTGACGCCGAAGGAGGCGACCGACCGCGGCCTGAAGGTCAATCAGGACGGCCAGCGCCGGAGCGCCTTCCAGCTGCTCAGCTATCCGACGATCGCCTTCGACGACCTCGCCGCGATCTGGCCGGAACTGGCCGGGATGTCGCCCGGCGTCCGGGAGCAGATCGAGATTGACGCGCTTTACGCGGGCTATCTGGATCGGCAGGAAGCCGATGTGGTCGCGTTCCGTCGGGACGAAAACCTGCGCCTGCCTGCCGACCTCGACTACGCCGCCGTCGGCGGGCTCTCCGCCGAGGTGCGCCAGAAGTTCGCCGCCGCCCGTCCGGTCACGCTCGGCCAGGCGGGGCGGATCGAGGGCGTCACGCCGGGGGCGCTCACCGCGCTGCTGGCGCACGTGAAGAAGCGCGGGTCGGCGTGAGGGGGTACGGCCCCGACGACCTGATGGCGGATCTGGCGGTTCCACGGGAAACCTGTGAACGGCTGGAAAGACATCGCGCGCTGCTGGCGCGCTGGTCGCCGCGCATCAATCTGATCGGTCCCCGGGAGCTGGAGGCCTATTGGGGGCGCCACGCCCTCGATAGCGCCCAGCTGGTGCGGCACGCGCCGGAGGCGCTCCGGTGGATCGATATCGGGTCCGGTGCAGGCTTTCCGGGGATCGTCATCGGCTGCCTGCTGGCGGGGCGGGAGGGCGCTAACGTCGACCTTGTGGAGACCAACTCCAAGAAGGCGGCCTTCCTGCGGGAGGCTGTCCGCGAGACCGGGGCGGCGGCGCGGGTGCTAAACGTCTCGATCGATGACCTCGCCGGCGCCCGGGGCGACCATGACGACTATGACATAGTCACCGCGCGGGCGTTCGCGCCCTTGCCGCGAATCATCAGTTCTGCGAAGCCGATTCTTGACCGCGGCGCCACCGGACTCTTTCTGAAAGGCGCGGAGTATCGCGCCGAGCTCGCGGCCGCCGCCGATGAAGGATGGACCCTCAAGGTCGAGACGCTCGAAAGTTTGAGCGATCCCGATGGGCGAATCCTTCGGATCGAAGGAGCAGAGCGTGTCGAGAACAACGACGGAGACGCTTAGAACGTTCGCCATCGCCAACCAGAAGGGTGGTGTGGGGAAAACGACGACGGCTATCAACCTCGGCACGGCGCTCGCCGCCACCGGCAAGAAGGTGCTGATCTTCGACATCGACCCGCAGGGCAATGCCGCGACGGGTCTCGATATCCGCCCCGAGGATCGCAGGCATTCCAGCTACGACGTGCTCACGGGCGCCTGCTCGTTCGACGAAGCGGTGATGGCCACGCAGGTCCCGAACCTCTCGATCATCGCCGGCTCGCAGGATCTCTCCGGTCTCGAAACCGAGCTGATGCAGTCCGATCGCCCGCAGTACCGGATGCGCGATGCGCTCGCGGCGGTGAAGGTGGTCGGCGGATACGACTACATTCTCGTGGACTGCCCGCCGTCGCTGAACATTCTCACCGTGAATGCGCTGACGGCGTCGGATGCCGTGCTGGTCCCGCTGCAGTGCGAGTTCTTCGCGCTGGAAGGGCTGAAGCAACTTCTCGACACCGTCGGTCTCGTGCAGCGCAATCTGAACCCGCAGCTCGACATCCAGGGCATCGTGCTGACGATGCACGACAAGCGGACATCTCTATCCGACCAGGTGGCCGCCGACGTGCGGCACCATCTCGGCGACAAGGTCTATGACACGGTGATCCCGCGTAACGTGCGTCTCTCCGAGGCGCCGTCGTTCGGCAAGCCGGCGATCATCTACGACATCAAGGCCCCGGGCTCGCAGGCATATCTCGCACTCGCGCGAGAGCTGCTGGCGCGAGAGGGCGTGGCTGCGGCGGCGGCGTGAGAAGGAGCAGGGAATGAACGAACGGCCGAGAGGGTTGGGCAGAGGGTTGTCTGCATTGCTGGGCGAAACGGCCTTCGGCCATTCGCAGCCGCGCGCGCCCGAACCGCCGCCCCAGGCGGCGCAACCCGCCGCGCCGGCGCCCGTGGCGCCAGCGCCGTCCTATCCCGCGCCCAGCTTCACGCCTGTCTCGACACACGCGCCCGCCGCGCCGGAGACTCCGCCGACGACCGTGACGCCGTTCCCGACACCTACGCCGAGCGTGCCGCCAGAAACCGCCGCCGCATTGCCGCCGACGGTGATCGCCAAAGCCATCGCCATCGACCTGATCCAGCGCAACCCGAACCAGCCGCGCAAGCGCTTCGACGAGGCGGATCTCGCGGAACTCGCGGACTCCATCCGCTCCCGCGGCATCCTGCAGCCGATTCTTGTGCGCCCGGCGCCGGGCGCGGCGGGCCGTTACGAGATCGTCGCCGGCGAACGTCGCTGGCGCGCGGCGCAACGCGCGGGCCTGTATGAACTCCCGGCGGTGGTGCAGGATCTCGACGAAGTCGAAGTCCTTGAGATCGGCATCATCGAGAACGTCCAGCGCGCCGACCTCAACCCGCTGGAAGAAGCGCAAGGATATCAGGCGCTGATCGACCGCTTCGGCCGCACGCAGCAGGAGATCGCGGAAGTGGTCGGCAAGAGCCGGCCGCACATCGCCAACATGCTGCGCCTCCTCGGCTTGCCGGAAGAAATTCAGGGCATGGTCCGCGACGGCCGCCTGTCGGCCGGCCATGCGCGCGCCATCCTGGTTGCGCCGAACCCGGTCGATCTTGCACGCACCGCGATCGCGCAGGGGCTGAATGTCCGTGAGGTCGAGAAGCTCGCCGCGAAGGCCAAGGAAGATCGCGACGGTCCGCGCGTGCGCGCCGGCGGGGACAAGGACGCCGATACACGCGCCCTCGAAACGCAGATCGCGAATGCGCTCGGCCTGGCCGTGACCATCACCCACAAGGGCGAAGGCGGCGGCAAGGTCGAGATCAGCTACCGCACGCTTGAGCAGCTCGACGATCTCTGCCGCAAGCTCAGCGCGGGCTGAGCGTTCATCTTTCGCAAACCATGAGGCGCGGACCCTGAGGTCCGCGCCTTTTGATTTTCCTCAAAGCGGCCCGATCCGCGCCCGCGAAAATGCGCTCCAAACGAGGAGGGCGCATTGATCGAGCATTTCTACACGTGGGGCGTCGCGGGTCTGATGGGCCTGTTTCTGGTGGTCCTCGCGCTCGCGAGCTGGTTCAGCAAGAACGGGTAGGGCGGCGCGTCAGCGACCCGCAGCGGCGATCTCCGCCACGCGCTTGTAGGCGCCGGCGGCGATCACATCTTGCGGTGCGCCCGCAGTCTTCGCGCGCAACTCGGCGGCCCAGAGCACGTTGAGCGCATCGATCGCGCGCGCTGTCGTCCACATGCGGACCTGGCTCGCGAACAGATCGCGCTCTTTCCAGAACACCTTCGGCTTCAATCGGTCGCCGGCGTCGTTCGGCGCCACGCCGCCATCGACCAGCGTGCGCGCCTCCAGCAGGCGCAGCATCTTGCGCTCCAGCGCCTTGATCAGCGAGACGCCATTCGTCGTCTCCAGCCGGTCCAGCATGTCGAGCGCGACGGCGACCCGGCCGCTCGCGGCGGCGTTGGTGGCGTCGTCCATCTCGCCCTCGGCTTCGACGGCGGCGAGCGCTGCGAGATCCTCGGGCTCGACATTGCGTCCCAGTTCGTGCGCGAACAGCGTGATCTTCTCCAGTTCACCCCGCGCCAGCGCGCGATCAGAAGGCGCATGGGCGATGAAGATTTCCCGTGCGTCCGGGCTCATCGGGATGCGCGCGCCGTCGACCAGCGCTTTGAGGAAGGCGGTGCGTTCTGCTTCGGTTTCTTCATAGAAGGCCATGGCGGCGGCGCTCTTCGCGGCCTCGAAACCGCCGACCAGCTTGCCCTTGCCCGCGAGATCGCCGCCTTCGATCACGAGATACGCCGCGCCGTCGCCCGCCTCGATGACGCCAAGAGCCTCGAGCATGAGGTCATTCAGCGTCTCGCCGTCGACGCGCAGCCAGACCACGCGCGGGCCGCCGAGCAGCGACTGTGCAGAAAGCGCGTCGGAGAGTTTCGGCTTGTCCTTGCGGAGTTCGTCCTCGGCGATCCGCGTGAGCGCGAACGGGTCATCCGTTCCGCCGAGCGCGTGCTTGATCAGCGTCTGGGCCGCCTCGCCGACAAGGGCGCGATTTGGCCCATAGACAAGCACGGCGCGCACCGAGGCGTCTGGCGCAGCGAGGAACCGCCGGGCGCCTGCGGGCGCGATCTTCATGGCGTCGCCACTACTGCGCCGGCGGCGCCACGACGGGAGCGGGTTGCGCCGTGCGCGCCTGTGACAGCCGTATTGCGAGTTCCGCGCGCATGCGCTCCGCCAGCATCGCCGCGGCGCGTTCGCGCGCATCGTTCTGCGCCGAGACTTCGCCGAACGCGGACGACGGAATGTCGTAACTGGCCACCTGCGTGACCGCGCCGCGGAAGAGCTCTGCGCCCGTAGCGTCGAACAGCACGTAGTCGGCGGTCAGCGTGAGGTCCGCGCGGGTGGCGGATTCATCCACGCGCAGGCCGAGGGAGCCGATCCGCTCTGTGAGCGCGACTTCAAGCCGCCGCGAGGTCGCTGACCCGCGCTCCGCGCCGAGCAGTTTGGTGAGTTCCGTACGGAACACGTGCCCCGACTTGCCGGCGATCTCGGGCACCGAGACGGCGCCGATGACCGCGTCTCCGCCCGTCGGGGCGTACATCGGCTTGAAGCCGCAGCCGGCCAGCGCGACCAGCGCCACGGCGATCAGCAGAACCCGCATTCCGATTTCCCCTGTCGTTTGCCGTTTCGGGCAGCTCGGCCTCAGCCGGTGACGACGATATTCACGATCCGGTCCGCCACCACAACCACCTTGGACACGGTCTTGCCGTCGGTGAAAGGCCGCACGGTCTCGTGGGCGAGGGCGGCCTCCCGAACTGCCGTTTCCGCAGAGCCTTTGGGTACGACGATCTCGCCACGGCGCTTGCCGTTGACCTGGACGGGCAGGGTGACGGTGTTTTCGGCGATCAGAGCGGGGTCGGCGACCGGCCACGGCGCGGCGGCGAGGAAGCCTTCCTGACCGAGCACCTGCCAGCACTCCTCGGCGAGGTGCGGCATGAACGGGCTGATGATCTGCGCGAGCAGGCGCAGCGCCTCGCCCCGGGCCCAGACGATCGCGGCGTCGGTCGCGGCGTCATGCTTGCGGATCGCGTTGACGAGTTCGTAGGCGCGCGCGACGGCGCGGTTGAAGCGGAAGCCTTCGATGTCATCGCCCACGGCCGCCACGGCGCGGTGCGCCGCCTGCCGCAGTTCGAGCGCCGCGCCCTCGTCCGCGCCAGCGGGGGCTGTATCGCCCGGCTTCGGCGCGGCGGCGGCGTGGTTCTCCACCGCCGCCCAGACGCGCCCGACAAATCGCCAGGAGCCCTCGACGCCTGACGCCGTCCACTCGACATCGCGCTCCGGCGGCGAGTCCGACAGCACGAACCAGCGCGCCACGTCCGCCCCGAAGTCCGTCACGAACGCATCGAGATCGACGACGTTTTTCTTGGACTTGGACATCTTCTCGATGGCGCCGACTTCGACGGAAACTCTCTCATCGCGACGAAGCTTGCCCAATTCATAGACTCTCCCGTCGACGACCTCGACATCTCTGGGGTCAAGCCAACTAGAAATCACGGTGAAGGTTGGTCTTGTCCCATCGTCGTCGAGAAGATCCGCAAATCGTTCCGCGTGCCAGTCGTCATCGGCCGCAGCAGGAAAGCCAGTTGCGGTTTCGATCCAACCGCCGACGGTTTGCGTCACGTCACCCTGAGCTAAGGCGCGGTTCTTGCGCCTATAGGTCTCGTGCGTGACCATGCCCTGCGTGAACAGACCCGCGAACGGTTCGCCGCTCTTCAGATTGAGGAAACCGCAGTCGCGCAGCGCGCGCGTGAAGAAGCGCGAATAGAGGAGGTGCAGCACGGCGTGCTCGATGCCGCCGACATATTGATCGACCGGCAGCCAGTATTCCGCGAGCTTCGGATCGAACGGAACGTCCGGGTTCTTCGCATCGGTGAAACGCGCGAAATACCACGAGGAATCCACAAACGTGTCGAGCGTGTCGGTCTCGCGCTCCGCCGCCTTGCCGCATTTCGGGCAGGGGACATGCTTCCATGTCGGGTGGTGCGCGAGCGGATTGCCCGGTCGGTCGAAGGTCGCGTCCTCCGGCAGCGTGACGGGCAGATCACCAGCCGGCACCGGGACGATGCCGCACGCCGTGCAGTGGATCACCGGTATCGGGCAACCCCAGTAGCGCTGCCGCGAGACGCCCCAGTCGCGCAGGCGATACTGGATCGTGCCCTTGCCGAGATCGATCTTCTCCAGCTCCGCAATGGCGCGCGCGATCGCGGCCTTCGTTGAAAGGCCGTCGAGGAATTTCGAATTGTAGATCATGCCGTCGTCCACATAGGCGACGTCATCAACGGCGTAGGTCGCCGCATCCGCGCCGGGCGGCAACACGACGGGTTTCACCGGAAGCCCGTATTTGCGGGCGAAATCGAGGTCGCGCTGGTCGCCAGCGGGCGAGCCGAAGATCGCGCCCGAACCGTATGTGGAGAGCACGAAGTTCGCGGCATAGACCGGCAGCACCCAGTCCGGATCGAACGGGTGGCGCACGCGCACGCCGAGATCGATGCCTTCCTTTTCGGCTTTCTCGATGTCGGCCTCCGACGTGCCGAGACTCGCGCACTTCGCCATGAACGCCGCCACATCGGGCCGATGCGCGGCGATGGCGCGCGTTAGCGGATGGTCCGGCGCCAATGCGAGGAAGCTCGCGCCGAACAATGTGTCCGGCCGCGTCGTGAACACCTCGATCGGATCGCGCGCATGGTTCGGCTCGCCCGCGGGCGAAGAAGGCAGGAAGTCCGGCGCTTCGGCAATCGGCCACCAGACGAGCGCGCCCTGGCTGCGCCCGATCCAGTTCGTCTGCATGAGCCGCACCTTCTCCGGCCAGCGCTCCAGCTCTTTCAGCGCATCGTTCAGATCATCCGCATAGGCGGTGACGCGGAACGCCCACTGTTCGAGTTCGCGCTGCTCCACGGGCGCGCCCGAGCGCCAGCCCTTGCCGTCGACGACCTGCTCATTGGCGAGCACGGTGTTGTCGACAGGGTCCCAGTTCACCTTCGCCTTCTTGCGGAAGACGAGTCCCTTTTCGAGGAAGGCGTTGAAGATCGTCTGCTGGTGCTTGTAGTAGTCGGGTTCGCAGGTGGCGATCTCGCGGTCCCAGTCGATGGCGAGGCCGAGCAGCTTCAGCTGCTGCTTCATCGTTTCGATGTTTTCGCGGGTCCACTTGCCGGGATGGATGCCGCGTTCGATGGCGGCGTTTTCCGCGGGAAGCCCGAACGCGTCCCAGCCCATCGGATGCAGGACGTTGAAGCCTTTCGCCCGCTTGTAGCGCGCCACCACGTCGCCCATCGTGTAGTTGCGCGAGTGGCCCACATGGATGCGTCCCGACGGGTAGGGGAACATCTCGAGGACGTAGTATTTCGGCTTGCCCTTCGCTTGTGCTGGCGACAGAGCGCGATCGAGCCCGGCCTTGGCCCAGGCGTCGCGCCATTTGGGTTCGACTTCGCGGTGATTGTAGCGGGCCATGATCTGCTCGGCTGAAAGGGAAGGCGGCTTAGTAGAGCCAAAAGAAAAAGCGCGGAACCCGCCGGGCTCCGCGCTGTTCTGATTTCGCGATGCTGACGGGTGCTATTTTTCGCCGAGCGTCGAAAGTCGAAGCTGGCGGGCGCGCGTCAGGATGGCGTTCTCGATCTGGATGGGGGTGTCGGGGTCCACGGCCGCATCGACCCAGCCGTTGACGCCGTTCACCTGCTTGAACACGTTCACCTTCACGCCATCGGCGCGCAGGCGCGTGTCGAGGATGTAGACGGTCATCTTGAAGCGCTCGGTCGGCGCGTTCGGGTCGGTGCGCCAGTCGGTGATGATCACGCCGCCGAAGGGGTCGTTCGACGCCAGCGGCATGAAGGAAAGCGTGTCCAGAGCCGCGCGCCACAGGAAGCTGTTGACGCCGATCTGGTTGGCTTGCTGGTTGCGGTTGCCGCCCCCGCCAAAGAACGGAACCGAGATCCCAGTGCCCGGGTCGTCGACCCCGGTCCGCGAGCGAGGCGCTTCATTCGGTCCGCTGTCGCCCTTTGAGGCGCAGGCCCCGAGGCCCGCCACCAGTGCAAGGGCCGCGGCCGCCGGCCAGATGTTGCGCCCGCGACGCGTCATGCGAGATCTCCCTGAAATCCAGACCCGCATGGCGGGACCGCTGCTCATAGGTTGCTTTGTCAACTTTCGGCAACCCTTCGGCGCGCTCTATAGCATGGGCGAAACGAAGGGCTACGGGTCGGCGCTGTTGTCCGCGTGGCCAGATGGAGCACCCGATGAAGGCGAGAGTTTGGTCAGCTGCCGGACTCGTCTGGCTGGGCGGCGGGTTGGCGTTCGCGGGGGAGCCGGTCTTCGAGCGCGACGCCGCCGCGGCCGTGCTGGCGGGCGCCTACGATTCCGACCCCGGTGTCGATCCCGAGATTGTTGCGGCGCGGGCTTCGGCGTTCGGTCGCGCGGGGCTCCTGTTCGACAATCAGATCGAGGCAGGGGTGGGCCTCGGCGTGGTGGCGGAACGGGACCATCCGGGGCGGGATCCCCGCGGCGGCAGGGCCGGGGATTGTCCGCCGGCGACGCCTGCATGCCCAGCAGCGGGCGCCGAGGGCGTTCGGGGACCGGTGAGCGGATATACGTCGTCGGGCCAACCGTCGGATCGCGGCGCGCGCCTCTCGCTGGAGACTGCCTATCTCTATGTCCGCGGAGGACTCGGGGAGGCGAGCATCGGGCGGTCGCGGGGCGCTGCGGCGCTCGTCGGACTCTCGGCGCCCTCGATCTTCGTGCTGGCGGGGGCAGCGGATGCGCCCGTGGACCCGACCGGCCTCGGCAGTCCCATCACCCGCAACGACATATCGGGCCAGTCGGCCAAGGCGCTCGTCCAGACCGAGCGCATCCTGGGTTTCAAGGGCGCCATTTCCTACGCGCCGGAACTGGAGCTGGAAGGTCTCGACCAGGGCCCGCGCCAGAGGTTCGGCGACCCGTTGACCCACCAGTCCGAGGCCATCGTCGAGGCGGGCCTCTCCTTTGAACATCGGTTTCAGGGCGGCTGGGAAGCCGCCGCGTCCGCCACCTGGGCGACGGCCGAGGACAGCGGAGGAAGACCTGCATTCGGCCGCATGAACGCGTGGAGCCTCGGCGCAAGCCTGAGCCGGGAAGGGTGGACCGTCGGCGCCTCCTATCTGGCGAACGACAATGGCTGGGCGGCCGGGGGACGCGACTATAGGGCTCTTTCGGTTTCGGGCGTAATCGAACGCGGGGCCTGGTCATTCTCGATCGAGGGCGCGGCCGCATCCGACGATCTCGTCTTCACGGACGTGTCGGCTGTGACCTTCGGGACACGCCGGATGATTTCCGAAACCCTCTCAATAGGCGGGGGTCTGACGGTGCGGGAGCGTCGTTCGCCCTTGGCGGCCATCGGAAATAGAGTGGGCCTACATGAAACGGCGACAGGCGGTTTCATCGAGCTCGCCATGGGCCTTTAACGAGTTATTCATTCCTTTCGGCGCACGACTCGTCTATATGTAAGACTTGGTAAAGGGGACTTCCGTGCGGGTTGGGCTCGCCATTGCTGTCATGGGTGCTGCGGTTGTCGCGACAAGCGGCGTCGCGAGCGCGCAGACACGCGCGGACCGTACAGCGGTCGCGGCTGAAGTTCCCTGGTACGAGCGGTTCACCTATAGCTCCGGCGTCTCTGAGCCGCCGCCCTCGTGGAGCACCGCCAACCCCCGCGCCGCTGGCGCGCCAGTTGCCCCGACAGCGCGCTGGGGAATGACGCTCAACCTCGGCGAGCAGGAGCGGCTTTCTCGCGCCGAGATGATCTCGCCGCGTGAAGAGGCCGCCGTCGGCGCCTTCTTCCGTGTCACGCCAAGCGTCCGCGTTGGCGGTCGCGTCAGCGTCGCGCCGCAACCGGTGACGCCGGGCGCCGCCCGCCGCGCTGAGGAAGGCCCCGCGGCTGGCGTGAAGCTTGAGTCCGCCTTCCGGTTCTGAAGCCGGTCTACTCGACAAACAGGTTGATGCCCGCCATGCCGGCGAAACCCGCGCGTGCGAGTTCGCGTGCGCAGGCGACGGTCACCCCGCCCAGCGCCACGACAGGGGCGGGCGCACTCTTGGCGATGCGGCCGCCCTCAGGCAGTCCGATGGGCTCTCCCGCAGACGGACTTTGCGACGGATAGATCGCCGACAGCATGATGGCGTCAGCACAACAGGAAGCGCGCGCCCTCTCGGCAGAGTGGGCGGCGACAGTGACGATCCAGCCCGGTTCCTGCTGTTTGATAGACGCCGCCTCGGCAGCCATTCGCTCCGGCAGGTGAATGCCTGCGGCAGTTACCGCGCGCGCCAGCGCGGCATCGGCTCCGACAATCAGGCGCAGGCCGCGTCGCACGCAAAGACGTTGAAGGCGGCGCGCCGTAACCAGACGATCCGGCGCGCCGAAGTGCCGGTAGACGACAGCCGAGCCTGCCGGCAATTGCGTCGCTGTGCGCCAGGGCTCCGGTGTCCGCTCGGGATCGGTGAAGAACCACAACCGGGGCAGGACAGGGGGCCCACGGAAAAGCGCGGCGGCGCGCCGGAGGTCGCTTGTCCTCACGCGAGGGCCCTTGCCGAACCGCCGCCCATGCGCTCACTCACTCCCGTGACCATCGAACTCGACGCCATCCGCAGCCGAATTGCGGACGCCGCCCGCGCAGCGTCCCGTGACCCCGCGACCATAGATCTTGTCGCCATATCAAAGCAGCAGCCCGAGACGAACGTCGAGGCTGTTCTTCGCGCCGGCCATCGCCATTTCGGCGAGAACCGCGTGCAGGAAGCGATGGCGCGCTGGTCGGCGTTCAAGCCGCAGTTTCCGGACGCCCGCCTGCGGCTCGTCGGCCCCCTCCAGTCGAACAAGGCGCGCGAGGCCGTAGCCTTCTTCGACGCCATCGACAGCCTCGATCGCCCAAAACTTGCCGCCGCCATAGCGGAAGCGGCGCAGAAGGAGGGCGCCTGTCCGGATATTCTCATCCAGGTGAACACCGGCGAGGAAGCGCAGAAGGCCGGCGTCGCGCCAGCCGACGCGGACGCCTTCATTGCTGAAGCGCGCACGACCTACGGACTCCCTGTGAAGGGACTCATGTGTATCCCACCCGTGGCGGAGGAGCCCGCGATGCACTTTGCGCTGCTCGCGAAGATCGCCGCGCGAAACGGGCTCTCCGAGCTCTCTATGGGCATGAGCGGCGATTTCGAGATCGCGATACGGTTCGGCGCCACGATGGTTCGCGTCGGCTCGGCGCTGTTCGGGACGCGGACCTGAGTGCGTTCTAGAGCCCCGATCCGATTCAATCGGATCGGGGCTCTAGCTTCTTGTTTGAACGCATTTTCTGGCGACGAACCGGCGCCCACTTCGTCGGAAAATGCTCTAGGCGCGGTCGATCTCGACCGCATCGCCGACCCGCGCATTTTTCAGTGCTGCGCGCATGTCGGATTCGGCGGCAGCGATGCAGCCTTCGGTTTCACGCCAGTCTGGCTGTGCGATATGCCAGAAGATCGCGCTGCCCATTCCCGGCCGCACCGGCGCGTCGTTGTATCCGAGCACGACGACGATGTCGTAGGCGTGGTCCTCGCGCCAGAGATGTTCCGCTGACGCGGGGTAGGGGTGTTTGACAATGCGATTGTACGCGGGGTCCTCCGACGCATCGCACCAGCCGTCATCGCGGGCGATCGGGGCCACAGGCAGCGCAGTATCCGGTATCGGTCCGCGGTCGGCGCGCCAGAGCACGCGTCGGATCGGCCACGTGCCGATCGGGGATGCGCCGTCGCCCTCGCGCTTGTCCGTCGCTGCGATCACACCGCCCTTGCCGAGCACGCAGCGCGTCTCCGCGTCCCCAAACCTGAAACGGCCGTCTGAAGTCGCGCGCAGGATCATGCACCTCTTCCGGACACATCCGTCCGGCCCTGTTCCGTTTGCTTTGTGCCGAGGATACGCTGAAGATCATTTCCGGAGAACCAATGTCGCACCGCAAGACGACGATTCTCGTCATCGATGACGATCCCGATCTTCGCGACGAACTGGTCGACCAGCTGTCCGCCCAGGACGACCTTCGCGCGGAGGGTGTCGGCGCCGGTCGCGAGGGCATGGCCGCCGCGCTTGACGGGCGCGCGGGCCTGATACTCCTCGACGTGTCTCTCCCCGACGCGGACGGACGTGTTCTGTGCCGGGAGATGCGGGAGGCGGGCGTGAGCGCGCCCATCGTGATGCTCACGGGCGAGAAGGACGATGCATCGGCGATCTCCGCCCTGGATGCGGGCGCCATCGACTATGTGACCAAACCTTTCAAGTTCAACGTGCTGCTGGCCCGCATCCGCGCGCACCTGCGCAGCCATCAGTCCAGCGAGGACGCGACCTTCCTGATCGGGCCGTACGAGTTCCGGCCCGGCGCCAAATGCCTCGTATCCGGCGACGGAAGGAAGCTGCGTCTTACGGAGAAGGAAACGTCGATCCTGCGCTATCTGTATCGCGCGGGACTCAAGCCGGTCGCGCGCGAGGAACTGCTGCGCGAGGTGTGGGGCTACAATTCCGGCGTCACGACCCACACGCTGGAAACTCACATCTACAGGCTGCGCCAGAAGATCGAGCCCGAGGCGACCGTGCCGAAGCTGCTCATCACCGAGACCGGCGGCTATCGGCTACAGGTGTGATCAGTCCACGGGCTTGAGTACGCCGACCTGCACCACTTTGGTCCCGCTCAGTCGGTCGTGTATCGAACGCCCGGGCCAGATCAGGGTCGATACGAACCACGCCAGCGCCATGGCGGTCGCGGCGACCAGGACGCCCTTGGCGACGTCTCCCGGCGGATCGAGGAAGGGGCGACCCGGAGACCACCAGATCGCCGAATGCGCCATTTCCCACGGCGCCAGCAGGATCACGTTTCGCAGAAGCGCGCGGCCGAAGGTCGGGTAGTGCCCCGTCTTGTCGACGACCCGGAGCCCCAGCGCGGCCTTGCCGAGGGAATATCCCCAGCGCCATTCAGACAGCGAAAAATACAGCAGCACGGGCAGCGTCAGCGTCAGCAGCCCCAGGCCATGGCCGACCAGCTTGGCGCCGATGTCGGCCGTCGGCGGCGAGGCGTCGCCGAACGCGAACAGCCGCAGGCCGGAGACGAACCCGATCCACGCGACGATGACGATGACGTTCAGGGCCCAGGCGCCTGCCCGTTGCAGCGCCGTCGCGTCTTCACAGTGATGGTGCGGCCCCGGATGCGGGACGCGGTCGTCGGGCTCTTCCGCCGTCGCCATGTCGGTCTCCAGCGCTGACGAGGCAACCTATCCGAGACCGCAACGAAAGGGGAGCGCCGTCGCGATCAGATCGAAAAGCGGGCCATGACCGGGATATGGTCGCTCGGGCGGTCCCAGCCGCGCGGCGCGCCGATGAACTCGATCCTGTCGCATCGTTCGGCGAGGCCGGGCGTCGCCCAGATGTGATCGAGCCTGCGGCCGCGGTTGGCGGTCTTCCAGTCGCCGCGATAACTCCACCACGAATAGAGCTTCTCCGGGTCCGGCTTCAGCGCGCGCGCCACATCCACGAAGTCACCGGCGGCGCGAACGGCCTCCAGGCCCTCCGTTTCGACAGGCGTATGACTGACGACATTCAGCAGCTGCTTGTGGCTCCAGACGTCATGCTCGCCTGGCGCGATGTTCAGGTCCCCGACCAGCAGCGTCGGCCGGCCCTTCGGAGCCGCCGCGTAGTGGGCCTTCATGCGGGCGAGAACCTCAAGCTTGTGCGCAAATTTGTCGTTGCCGACCGGGTCCGGCTCCTCGCCGCCCGCAGGAACATACAGGTTGTGGATCGTGATGCCTTTTGCCGCCACGGCCGCCACGCGCGCCTCGGAGCGGGGGCAAAGCGTCGGCGCCTGGATCACCTGCAGCGGATGCTTCGACGCGATGGCGACGCCGTGGGACCCCTTCTGACCGATGACGTTCACGTATCGCAGGCCCATCGAGGAGAACGCCTTGGAGGGGAACTCCTCGTTGCGACACTTGATTTCCTGAAGGCAGAGCACGTCCGGCTGATGCTCGGAGACGAAGCGGGCGATGTGGTCGGCGCGAACGCGTACGGAATTGATGTTCCAGGTCGCGATGGAAATGTGAGGCATGGGATGCGGTTAGGCGACGCCTGAAGGAAAGTCACGGGGTTGGTGGCCGAGGTCCAAAACGGCGTCGAAACAAAACCGGGGCCGAAAAACGAGAGACGCCCGACCGCGGGGGGAGCGGCCGGGCGTCCTGGCGCCTGTTGAAGGCGCTCGCGCCGGGAGGGGATCGATCCGGCGCAGCCGCCGCACTGGATCCGTCAGCGGGGGGACGACGCTGATCCAGGGGGATAAGCGACGGCTTGCGAGTAACATATAAGCCACAGGGGTGAGAAAAACAATGGCCGCAAGCGCAATATCACTTGCCTGTGCGCGCCGTTGGCCGGATTGGCGCGGATTCCCCTACGATTACCGGCGGTTCGACGGTTAACGGTTCTTCGGCCGCGCCGTCGCGTCCTTTGTGCTCACACGGAAGAGACGCGGATCGAGCCGCGCAGCGCCCTGCACTTGCGACAACGTGATTCTCGTCGTCTGGCGCTGACCGTCTGTGATCGACCACTGGCGCAGGTCGCGCGTTGCGCCGGCGAACGTGATCGTGATCTCGCCTTCCGCCTCGCCTGAACGGTCTCGCGCGCTGACCAGAAGGTTGTCGCCCTGCTGCACCACGCGGGTGATCCGCGCATCGCGCTCGAGATTCACATCGCGCTTGAGCACATAGTAGAGCGGCGTCGAGCGCAGCGGAATCCGCTGCACGTCCCGCATGGAGCGGTCCTCGACCGCCACTATGGCGCCGTCTGCGACGATGGTGAGGGGCGAAGGCGGGTCATATTCGAACCGGAGCTTGCCCGGTCGCTGCATGTACACCTTGCCCTGGGCCTGCGACCCGTCCGGCGCGACCTGGGTAAAGCGGCCCTGCACGGCGGCGATGCGGTTGAGGGCGGCGCTGGCCTCGGCGAGCGCCGTCGAGCGTCGGGCGCCGCTCAATTCCCCAACTACGGGAGAGGCGGCAGGCGCAGCCGCCGCCCGGACCTGCGCGAGGGCTGTCAGCGGCAGGCCGACGAGGAGAACGGCCGCGGCGAGCGCGGATGTGAGCTTTTTCATGCCCGCTGATATGGGCCGGGCGCGCGGCCGAATAAAGAGCGCGATGCGGCAAAGTCCCGGCAAGATCATTCAGCCGGAGTTCAGCGCGCGGCCTTCCCGAGATCAGTCGTCATTGGGCGCGGGTACAAGAATTTCACGCCGTCCGGCGTGGTTCGCACGCGAGATGACCCCGTCGATTTCCATGCGCTCGATCAGTTTCGCCGCGCGATTGTAGCCAAGACTGAGCTTGCGCTGGAGATAGCTGGTCGAAGCCTTGCGGTCGCGCGCGACGATGTCGATCGCGCGATCGTAGAACTCGTCGTCGGCGCCGCCGGCGACATCGACGAGGTCAGCGGGCGCCTCATCCGTCGCGTCGGGATCTTCGGTGACGTCGGCGCGGTATTGCGGCACGCCTTGCGCGCGCAGCATCTCGACAATGCGCAGCACTTCGTCGTCTTCGACGTAGGGGCCGTGCAGGCGCACGATGCGGCCGCCGCCGCCCATGAACAGGCAGTCGCCCTGGCCGACGAGTTGTTCCGCGCCGGATTCACCGATGATGATGCGGCTGTCGGTCTTCGAGGCCACCTTGTAGGACAGGCGGGTCGGGAAGTTCGCGCGGATGACGCCGGTGATGACGTCGACGGACGGACGCTGCGTCGCCATGATGACGTGGATGCCGGCGGCGCGCGCCATCTGCGCGAGACTCTGTACTGCGGCTTCAACTTCGCGGCCCGCTGTCAGCATCAGGCTCGCCACTTCGTCGATGACCACGACGATGTGCGGCATGATATCGAGCGGAAGTTCCTGCGTTTCGTAGATCGGCTCGCCGGAGTCCGGGTTGAAGCCTGCATGCACGGTGCGCGAGAGCGTTTCGCCGCTGTCGAGCGCGGCGCGCACGCGGTCGTTGTAGCCTTGTATGTTTTTGACCGTGAACTTCTGCATGCGCCGGTAGCGCTCTTCCATCTCGCGCACGACCCACTTGAGCGCGACGACGGACTTCTTCGACTCGGTCACGACCGGCGTCAGAAGGTGGGGAATCCCCTCGTAGATCGACAGTTCGATCATCTTCGGGTCGATCATGATGAAGCGGCATTCTTCCGGCGTATGGCGGAAGAGAAGCGACAGGATCATCGCGTTGAGGCCGACGGACTTGCCCGAGCCGGTGGTGCCCGCGATGAGCAGGTGCGGCATCTTTGCCAGATCGGCGGCGAAGGGCTCGCCTTCGATGGTTTCACCAAGCGCCAGCGGCAGCGCGCCCTGGGCGCCCACGAACGCTGTCGAACCCATCAGCGTGCGCAGATAGACGGTTTCGCGCTTCGGGTTCGGCAGCTCGATGCCGATGGCGTTGCGGCCGGGAATGACGGCGACACGGCAGCTTTCGGCGCTCATCGAGCGCGCGATGTCTTCGGCGAGGCCAATGACGCGCGAGGACTTCACGCCCGGCGCGGGCTCGAGTTCAAATAGCGTGACGACGGGGCCGGGGCGCGCGGAAACGATGTCGCCCTGCACGCCGTAGTCCGCGAGCACCGCGGCGAGACGTTTGGCTTGCGACTGCAACGTTGCGCCGTCCGTCTGCGCGCCGCGCGGCTTGGGCGTAGCGAGCAGTTCGAGTCCGGGAAGATCGAAGTCTTCCGACTGCGACCGCATCTGCAGGTCGGACTGCGCGGGGCGGGGCGCGCTTTGCGCGGTCGGGCGTTGTGGTGCGGCCGCTGCGCGCGGCGCGCTCGCCGGCTCGGTGCGGCGGCGG
>WRPF01000048.1 GCA_009773335.1 Caulobacteraceae bacterium | reverse complement strand
GCCCGCGCCGCAGATGCAGGAACGCCAGCGCGCCGCGCCGCCGGGAGCCCGCCCGGCCTCGCCGCCAGCGCGTGCGCTGCGAAAGAAATCATCCGCCGGCTGGCTGTCTCTGGCGTTCGGTCTGTTGCTCGCGCTCGTTGTCGGCGCGGGCGTCTATGCGGCGTTCGTGTCCGGTTATCTCGATGCATCTTCGCTGCCGGCGCCCGAGGCCTATCAGGCGTTGCTGCCGGTCGCCGGCGCCGTTGCAGCGTTCCTGCTCGTCGGCCTCGTCGCGGTTGCAGCATTCGCGGGACGGCGCGGGCGGCGGGTCGGCGCCGAAGCGTCGTCCGCATCGAGCGGTGAAGGCGGCGGTGGCGGCGAGCCGCTGTTCGTCTCGTACTCGCATGCCGATAATCTCGCAGTCGTGCCGGTCGTCGAGGCGGTCCAGGCCCAGGGGCGCAACGTCTGGATCGACAACAACGGCATCAATGGCGGCGACGGCTGGGCCGGCGAGATCGTGCGCGCGATCAAGGGCGCGAAGGGCGTGATCGTCATGTGCTCGAAGCACGCCTTCGAGAGCGATCACGTGAAGCGCGAGGTCTATCTCGCCGACCGTTACAAGAAGCCGATGGTGCCAGTGTTCATCGAGGCGGCGGCGCCGCCCGAGGATTTCGAGTACTTTTTCGCCGGCGTGCAGTGGCTCGAGCTTCACAAGACGCCGCCGGCAGACCGCGCGGCGGCGCTGGCGAAGGCGCTGAAGGCGGTTTGACCCATCGCAGGGACTTATGGCCGGCGCGCCGCCATCGTAGGGTGCGCGCGCGGCCCCTCAGGGTCGCGCTGCCCTGAAAGGTGCGACATGGCTGAAGAGTCCGTCCTGCTCGATGTTTCGCCGGAAGGCGTCGCCGTCGTCCGCATCAACCGTCCCGAAAAACGCAACGCCTTCGACGAAAGCGTCATCGCCGGTCTCTCCGATGCCTTCGAGACGCTCAAGGGCGCCGATCATGTGCGTGTCGTGCTTCTGCGCGGGGCGGGCGAGCATTTCTCCGCCGGGGCCGATATTGAGTGGATGAAGCGCCAGGGCGGGCGCGACCGTGCGGACAACGAGGCCGATGCGCTCGATCTCGCGCGGATGCTGAAGGCGCTCCACAGTCTCCCGCAGCTGACGATTGCGCTCGTGCAGGGCGCGGCGATGGGCGGCGGCGCGGGGCTGGTGGCGGCGTGCGATGTGGGCGTGGCGCTGAAGTCCGCGAGCTTCCGGTTCTCCGAGGTGCGCCTCGGCCTGACGCCGGCGACGATCAGTCCTTACGTCATCGAGGCGATCGGGCCGCGCCGGGCGAAGGCGCTGTTCGCCACAGCGGAGAGCTTCGATGGAAACTACGCGGAAAAGATCGGCCTTACACAATACACAGTAGAGACGGCCCAGGAACTCGACGACATGGCGGAATACCTCTGCAAGCTTGCGCTCCAGAATGCACCCGGCGCTGTGGACGACGCCAAGAAACTCGTGCGGGACGTGACCGGCAAGACGATTGACGATCACCTCCTGCGCGAAACCGCCCGGCGCATCGCCGCGCGACGCGCGAGCGACGAGGGCAAGGAGGGGCTTGCGGCCTTCCTCGAGCGTCGGAAGGCCGCCTGGGACGTGGGGTGAGACGTGGGGTGATTTGACGCTGCCGGCGCGCTAAGACCGCTCCGGGAGAGTCGCATGAGCGGTGAGATAGAGGCGGCCGGCGCGCTCGCGACGGCCGGTCTGGCTGCCAGGGCCATCGAGGGCGCGGACGGGCACGGGCCCGGCGCAGGCGCCTGTCTGAACTGCGACACCCCGCTCGACGGCGCTTATTGCCATCAGTGCGGACAGCCGGCCCACATCAGCCGGACGCTGGGCGAGGCCCTGCACGACTTCCTGCATTCGGTCCTGCACTTCGACACGCGCGCGTGGCGCACGTTTCCGATGCTCGTGGGACGTCCCGGCACGCTGACAAACGAGTATATCCACGGCCGCCGTGCGCGGTACGTCTCGCCGCTGGCGCTGTTCCTGTTCACCGTCTTCCTGATGTTCTTCATCTTCGCCGTCACTGGCGGCGGCAAGGAGTCAGAAGCGTTCAAGATCGACGGCCCCGCCGCCGGCGCGCTCACCGATCCCGTCAAGGTGCGCGAACTCGTCGGGCGCGCACGCGCGGCCGACGAGAAGGCCAGACGGGGGCTCGCTGCTGCGGAGGCGCGCGCCGCCGAAGTCGTGGCGAAGGGCGACCCCGGCGCCGAAGGCGTGGCGACGGGCATCGTCACGGGGCCGCGCATTCGCGCTGAGGCGACTGCAGAGGCCTTGAAGGAAGCGGAAGCTGTGCTGAAGCGTATCGAGTCCCGCGCGGCGCAGAAGGCGCCGTCGCCGCCCGGCGGCCTGCAGGTCAAGGTTGGGCCCGCGCCGAAATCGGGGGCCGGCGCGACCATCAGCGTCGATGGCGTCTCCGCGGACGGGCGCTGGCAGGACCGCCTGCGCAAGGAGGCTGAAAGCGGCGAAATCAACGTCAACACGGGTTACAAGCGTCTCGACGAGAAGATCACCCACGCGCTGCTCAATCCTGATCTCTCACTCTACAAGCTGCAGCAGACCGCCTATAAGTTCTCTTTCCTGCTCGTGCCGATCTCGCTGCCGTTTATCGCGCTACTATTCCTCTGGCGGCGCGGCGTGACGCTATTCGATCACGTCGTCTTCTCGCTCTACTCGCTCTCGTTCATGTCCCTGTTGTTTGTCGTCGTGGCGCTCCTCGCCGGCGCAGGAGACTGGACGGGGCCTGTGACGGGACTGCTGCTCTGTTTTGTCCCACCGGTTCACATGTTCTATCATCTGAAGGGGACTTACGCGCTCGGCTGGTGGTCCGCTTTCTGGCGCACCGTCTCCCTGCTGATCTTCGTCGTCTTCGCGGCGGTGCTCTTCATCGTGTCCATTCTTTTCCTGGGGCTGGGGGTTTGACGCCGCCGTTCACGTCTCTGCTGGTCGCCAACCGCGGCGAGATCGCGTGCCGGATTTTCCGCACCGCGCGCGCCATGGGCATGCGCACGATCGCGGTCTATTCGGACGCCGACGCGAAAGCCAAGCACGTGCGCGAGGCCGACGAGGCCGTGCACATCGGCGCGAGCGCCGCGTCGGAGTCCTATCTGCGCGGCGACAAGGTGCTCGCGGCGGCGAAGGCTGCGGACGCTACGGCCATCCATCCGGGCTATGGCTTTCTCTCCGAAAATCCCGAGTTCGCGGAGGCGGTCGTCGCGGCGGGTCTCATCTGGGTGGGGCCGACGCCGGCGTCGATCCGCGCCATGGGCCTGAAGGACGAAGCCAAGCGCATCGCGATTGCGGCCGGCGTGCCGGTGCTCAGCGGCTATCAGGGCGAGGACCAGAGCGAGAAGCGGCTGCTCGACGAAGCCAAGGCGATCGGCTTTCCGGTCCTCATCAAGGCAGTCGCCGGCGGCGGCGGGCGCGGCATCCGCGAAGTGAAGGCCGCCAAGGAATTCAAGGATCAACTCGTCAGCGCGCAGCGCGAGGCGAAAGCCGCGTTCGGCGACGAGCGCGTGCTGATCGAAAAACTCGTCGAGCGTCCGCGCCACATCGAGGTGCAGGTGTTCGGCGACAAGCATGGCGGGCTGGTGCACCTCTACGAGCGCGACTGTTCGCTGCAACGCCGCCGCCAGAAGGTGATCGAGGAAGCGCCGGCGCCGGGCATGACCGACGAGGTGCGTGCGGCGATGACAGAGGCGGCGCTCAAGGTCGCGCGCGCGGTGGATTACGAGAACGCCGGCACCGTGGAGTTCATCGTCGACGGCAACGGCCCGCTGCGGCCGGACGGTTTCTGGTTCCTCGAGATGAACACGCGCCTCCAGGTGGAGCATCCGGTGACGGAGGCCGTCACGGGCCTCGATCTGGTGGAGTGGCAGTTGCGCGTCGCAGCGGGGGAGAAGCTGCCGAAGCCGCAGGGCGACATCTTGCTCGACGGTCACGCCATGGAAGCGCGCATCTGTGCGGAAGATCCCGCCGAAGGCTTCCGGCCAAGCGTGGGGCGGCTCGTGCATTGCGAGTGGCCGCGATTCGCCCGCATGGAGCGCGGCGAGGCCGACCCGGATGACGCGTACTGGACGTTCGTGGACGCGGGCTTTGAAGAGGGCGACACGATCCCGTCATCCTATGACTCGCTGCTTGCGAAACTGGTGGCGTTCTCGCGCACAGGCGGCGCAGCGGAGGCGCGCGAGGAATGCCGTGTCGTGGTGCGTGACGCATTGCGCCAGACGCAGGTCACCGGCGTGACCACCAACGCGGCGTTTCTGGCGCGGCTCGCCGACGATGCGGATTTCGCCGCCGGCGCCGTGCAGACGGGACTGATCGCCGAGCGCATCGAAACGCTCACGGCGCGCGACGCCGACAGGCTGCAGGCGGCGGCGCGGCTTGCCTTCGACGAAGCGGTCAACGACTGGGGCGACACGAACCCGTGGGGCGCGCGCGACGGCTGGCGCCTCAACGCGCCGGCGACGCCGACATGGTCGTTCGAGGAAGGCGGCGAGACACTCACAGTCCGGCTCCGGTGGAATGGCCGTGAATGGGACGCTGCCGTCAACGGCGTCGCCGTTCACCTCGATCCCGATACGCGCGTTGCGTTCAGGGCCGGCGGCGGCCAGACGTCCGTTTTCATCAATGGCGGGACATTCGTCTTTGCGCGTCCCGGCGCCAACGCCGACCACGACGCGGGCGACATTGGCGACGAAGTGAAGGCGCCGCTGCCGGGCAAGATCGTCGCCTTCGCCACGAAGGTCGGCGCAAGTGTGAAGAAGGGCGAAGCGCTCGTTACGCTGGAAGCCATGAAAATGGAGCACGCGCTCAAGGCGCCGCGCGACGGCGTGGTTGCGGAAGTGGGCGCCGAAGAGGGGGCGCAGGTAAAGGAAGGCGCGGTGCTCGTGCGGCTGGAGCCTGTGGCATGAGCCCCGAACTCGCGAAGTTCCTTGTCATCCAGGGCATCTCGCTCGGCGGCGTGCTGGTGCTTATCGCGCTGGCGTGGCTCATCGGATTTCGCCAGCGGGCGCGCATCCTCGACAAGTTTCATGTCTGGAAGCTCGCGGCGGACGATCGCGTCGGCCCGACCGGCGAGGTCGCTGTCGATGCACTTGGCCGCACCGCGCTTGCAGAGATCGACACGGACAAGGTCTACGTCGTGAAGGCGTTGGGCGACCGGCTGACGACCCGGGTGTTCCCGCGCTCGGCTGTCGCAGGCGTGCGGATGTACCGGCCGCGCGGGCGCGGCATCGGCGCGCGCGTGCGTTTCTCGGACGCCGGATTCGACGATCTTGCCATCGAGTTCGAGAGCCGCGAGGCGCCTGCCTGGATCGAGCGGCTGCGTCGCGGCGCGTGGAGCAAGTAAGGATGACGCCAAACACCTCTCCGCCGCCGGAAACGCCATTCTGGGTGCCCGACGACGTCGTGACGCTCGCAGTGCCGGCGTTCATCGCCCTCATCATCATCGAGATGGTTGTCGTGCGGCTGTCGAAGCGCGGCGGCTATGAGGCAAAGGACTCCGCCGCCAGTCTCTTCATGGGCTTTGGATCGACGATTGCGGGCGTGCTGACCGGCGGGTTGTATCTTTTCAGCGCGCTGTGGGTCTATCAGTACCGCATCTTCGACATCGGCTGGACCTGGCAGGCGCTCGCGCTCTGTTTTCTCGGCGAGGACCTTGCCTACTACTGGTTCCACCGCGTCAGCCATGAGCGTCGCTTCTGGTGGGCCTCGCACGTGGTCCACCACTCCTCGCAACACTACAACCTCTCCACCGCGCTCCGGCAGACATGGACGGGCAATCTCGCGCTGTCTTTCGCGACAAAGTTGCCGCTCTTCTTCATCGGCTTCCCGCCTGCGATGGTCTTCTTCTTCAGCGGCGTCAGTCTCGTCTACCAGTTCTGGATCCATACCGAGACGATTGGCCGGATGGGCCCGTTCGAGTGGGTTATGAACACGCCGTCGCACCACCGGGTCCATCATGCGACGAACCCCCGCTATCTCGATGCGAACTACGCGGGCGTGCTCATCGTCTGGGATCGCCTCTTCGGCACCTTCACGCCCGAGGTCGATCATGACAAGCCACGCTACGGGATCGTCGCCAACCTGGGCACGTTCAATCCACTGCGCATCGCGATCCACGAGTGGGCCGGGATCGCGCGTGACATCCGGGGCGCAAAAACGGTCGGCGATGTCTTTGGCTTCGTCTTCGGTCCGCCCGGCTGGACGCCGGATGGGTCGCGCAAGACGTCGAAGAGCCTGAAGGCCGAGTGGCGCGCGTCTCAGCGCGGCGCCGGGTAACCGTCGGCGACGAGGACGTCGCGCGCGCCGCATTCCTCGTAGATCCAGCGTTCCCAGTTTGAAATCATCCATGACCGCGAGATGGCGCGCGCGCCCTCGCGCGGAGCGTAGGCCTCGTCGGGGAGCACCAGCTTGATGATGCCGGCCTTGTACCCCGTCGCCACCACCAGGGCGAAGTCGCCGTTCTGGTCCGTGAGGAGGTAGTCGACCGTGTCCTCGTAGGGCCAGCGCGCCGGAAACCGGAACACCGCACCGCGCCAGATCTCCTCCGGGGCGGGGTCGGTGAGCTTGCGCCAGACGCGCGACTGGAAGCGACGGCGGCGCGCCGCTTCGCTCAGTCGCCGCTTCACCGGAGGGCGGGCGCGCACAGGCATCAGCGTGCGACGGTGGGCTCGGGCCGGAAGGATCGCCGCACGTGAACTCCGCATTTTCTTGCAACGCCGGACCAGCGTCGCGCTATCTTCAGCACATGCCGATTCACATCGTCAAACTCTGCGTGGGCGCCGACACCGTCGAAGACCTCGCCGACTGGCAGAAGCATCAGGTCAAGACGCTCAAACGTCGCGCGCCAGTGTGCGGCACGCGCATGTGGCCCAAGCGCGTCGATGAGGTGCTGAAGGGCGGCTCGCTGTTCTGGGTGATCAAAGGAGCGATCGTGGTTCGACAGCGCATCGTCGAGGTGGCGGAGGTCACCGACGAGCACGGCTGGCGCTGCGGGCTGTGGCTCGATCCCAGGCTCGTGCGCACCGCTCCGCAGCCGCGCCGCGCGTTCCAGGGCTGGCGCTATCTTGAAGCGGCGGACGCTCCAGCAGATATCGACACCCGGCCAGGCAGGGGCGGCGACCTGCCGGAGAAGCTGCGTGCGGAGCTGGTGTCAATCGGCGCCTGGTAGAGCGCCGTTGTGAACGGCGCCGGGGCCATCGCGTACGTGAGGGAGCCTGAAGACCGGCGCGAAAAGGGCGTGTCGGGGGGCTGGTCAGGCGCGCGCGTCTGGGGTGACCGGGAAATTGTCGATCAATCGCGTCGCGCCGAGCTGCACAGCTGCGAGCAGGCGCGCGGGCGAAGTCAGGGCATCCGTTCCGATCGGCTCGAATGCCGCCTCGTCGTGGAGCGCCACGTAGTCGATGCCGGTGAAGCCCGCCGTGCGGATGTCGGCCTCGGCTCTTGCGAGCGCGGGCGCAATGGCGCCGCCGGCTTCGATCGCAGCGACGGCTTCGCGCATGATCACATTCAGCCTGCCTGCAACTGCGCGTTCCTGCGCGCTCAGGTAGGCGTTGCGTGACGACATCGCGAGGCCGTCCGTCTCGCGCACGGTCTCGCCGGCGAGGATTTCCACAGGCATGTCGAGATCGGCGACGAGCTTGCGGATGACCAGCAGTTGCTGGAAGTCCTTCTTGCCGAACGCGGCCGCATCCGGCAGCGACTGCAGCAGCAGCTTGGCGACCACCGTCGCCACGCCGCCGAAAAATTGCGGTCGCTTCTCGCCTTCCAGCGGCGCCGAAACCCCGCCGACGGAGATGCTCGTCGAGAAACTGTCTGGATACATGACCTCCGTCGGCGGCGCGAAGAGGAGGTCGCAGCCCGCAGCGGCGAGCAGGGCTGCATCGCCGGCCTCGTCGCGGGGATAGCGGCCGAGGTCTTCATGCGCGGCGAACTGCTTGGGGTTCACGAACAGGCTTGCCACGCACCGGTCGCAGCGACTCTTGATGAGCGTCACGAGCGAAAGATGCCCCGCGTGCAGGGCGCCCATGGTGGGCACGAGACCGACGGTCAGGCCCTCGCGCCTCCACGCAGCGATGGCGACGCGAAGAACAGGGACGGAGCGGACGATGGGCAAAGGCGTCATGAGGAGGGATTCTGACTCTTGTTCACGATCATTACGACTCTCTCACGCCTGCGACGGGAGTATTTAATCAGGACTTAACCGCGATGAACGAAACATGCCGTCATGCGGATGGCTGCCTCAGCATCGATGACGGACGCGTACGCGGAACCCCGCGGCGCGCACCTGATCGTCATCGGCAACGAGAAGGGCGGCGCCGGCAAGTCCACCGTGGCGATGCATCTCATCGTGGCGCTCCTGAAGATGGGGCGCAGCGTGGGCGCCATCGATCTCGACCTGCGTCAACGGACGCTGTCACGCTACATCGAGAACCGGGTGCAGTACTGCGCGCGCATGGGGCAGGGCTTGCCCATGCCGCAGATCGTGGATGTGCGCGGCTCCATCGCGCGCGATCTCGATCTTGCCGAGACGGAAGAGGCTGCGTTGTTTGCCGGAGCCGTGAAGCGCCTTTCGGAGACCTGCCATTTCATCGTTGTGGATGCGCCGGGCGCCGACAGCTTCCTGTCCCGCGAGGCCCATGCCGTCGCCGACACGCTGATCACGCCGCTGAACGACAGCTTCGTCGATTTCGACCTGCTCGGCGACATCGACCCCGCCACGCATGACGTGGTCCGGCCCAGTTTCTATGCCTCGCTCATCTGGGAAAGCCGCAAGCGCAAGGCGCAGGCCGCGCGCACGCCTATCGACTGGGTGGTGATGCGCAATCGCATGGCGCCGGGACGGATCGAGGCCAAGAACAAGGTGCGCGTCGGCGACGCGCTGAAGAGCCTGTCTGGCCGGGTCGGGTTCCGCCTTGCGCCGGGGCTTTCGGAGCGGGTGGTGTTTCGGGAACTCTTCCCGCAAGGGCTGACGATGCTTGACGTGGTTGCTCCGAAGGACAGCGCCCGGACCGAGGACCTCAAGATGGCGCACGTGGCGGCGCGCCAGGAAGTGCGTGACCTTCTGATCGTGCTGAAGCTGCCGGGCCTGGAAGGGCTGCCGTTGCAGTTCTGACGCGCTAACAAGGCGCGCCATGATCTCCAAGACCCTCATTCTTCTTGCGTTGGCGTTCTTCGCGCTTGGGGCGTTCCGCTGGGTGATCGCTCGTCCGCGGCCACGCTGGCTCGCTCCGGTCCTGGCGGGCGTTTGCGTGGCGGCGCTCGGATGGCGTTTCGGCGCGATAGCTGTTGTCGCCGGCGCTCTGATCGCGGCCGCGCTCTGGTGGATGCCGACGGGTGGCGCACGTGCGCCAGTCGACATCGACGAAGCGGCGGCGCGGGCTTTGCTCGGCGTCGCGTCAGGCGCATCCAGCGCCGACATCCGCGCCGCTCACAGGCGTTTCATAGTGGCTGCGCACCCTGACAGGGGCGGCATGCAGGATCAGGCGGCGCGTCTCAACGCCGCTCGCGATATCCTGCTCAAGAAACTAAAAAGCTAATCGCGTCCGCCGGATTCGCCTGACGAACTCGATTCCGTGTGGTTCGAGCCGCGGATCTGCAGATCCCGGGCGGCGGGTTCCGCCGCCGGGGCGGGCGTTGTTGCTGCAATGGCGGATACCGGGCGGACCATGAACGGCACCGGCACGACGTAGCTCGGCTGGTCCGCGGACCCCTGTTCGACCGTGACGGCGAGCGCCGCGCCGTTCGCGGCGACAGCGACCTCAGCCATGTCTTCAGGTTCAGGCGGCGCGGCGACAGGCGGCGTGACGGTGACGCGGGTTACCGGCAGGCTCGTGTACACGGCCATCGGCGGGACGGGACGCCCGCCGGTCTTGGCGTCGATCTGCTGGAAGGCCGCGTCGATCAGGTAGGCCATCTGCGCGTCGCGCGATGCGGCGCTCTCGCCGCCCATGACAACTGCGAAAATCCGGTGGCCGTTGCGCTGCGCCGACGACGCCAGGTTGAAGCCCGACATGCGGGTGTAGCCGGTCTTGATGCCGTCCACGCCTTCCACGCGCCCGAGCAGGCCGTTGTGGTTGCGGGAATAGACGTTGCGCCAGCTGAACTCGGCGGTCTGGAAATAACGGTAGTTCTGCGGGTAGTCGCGCAGGAGGGCCTGGCTGAGCGCCAGGATGTCCCGGGCGGTGGTGATCTGGTTCGGGTCCGGCAGGCCGCTGGCGTTCACGTACCGGGTGTCGCGCATGCCGAGCTGGCGCGCCTTGGCGGTCATGCGCTGGGCGAAGCGGGCCTCGCTGCCTTCCAGGCGTTCGGCGACGGCGACGGCCACGTCATTGGCGGAACGGGTGACGAGGGCGCCGATGGCTTGCTCGACCGTAAGGCGGTCTCCAGCGCGCAGGCCGAGGCGGGACGGGGGCTGGTTCTGAGCCCGGCGGGACGCCTCGATGGTGTCCGACAGCCGGATTTCGCCCCGCTCCATGGCTTCAAAGAGCATGTAGAGCGTCATCATCTTGGTCAGGGACGCCGGATACCGGATGGCGTCGGCCTGGTCAGAATGGAGCACTTCGTTGGTGGACGCGTCGACGACAATGGCCGCGTACCGGTCGGCCCATGCCGCAGGCGCGACGCTGAGCGTTGCGGCAGCGCATGCAGCGCCGGCGGCAAGACGGAAAGAAAGCCGGAACGATTTGGTCATGGGGCTCCGATCAAGCAAGAACGCGGCCATTCACAGCAGAAGCATATCGCAATGGAGTTTGACGAGTCGTGAATGCCGTCGCCGCTGTTGTTGCGCTGGCGAAGTGTTGCGGCGCCCAAATTCTGGTCATGCTGCATTGCAACAAATGTGCTCTTGACTTCGCACGTGCAGCATGAGAAATGATGGTCCACGCCGCGTGGTCACGCGATGGCGTCCCCAGAATTGGCCGGGCGGGCTCCGCCGCGGCCCGACCCGCACCGAGGAGATTTCCCATGGCCACTGCCAAGGCAGCCAAGACCGTCCAGAACGCCGCCGATCAAGCGACCCAGACCTTCCAGGCCATGACGGCGGTTGGCCAGGAAAAGATGAGCGAAAACATCGAGCGCACGATGACGGCGATGTCGGAAGTCGGCGCTTTCGGCAAGGAAAACGTGGAAGCCTTCGTCGCCTCCGCGACCGTGGCGGCCAAGGGCTTTGAGGCTCTTTCGGCGCGTGCGGCGACCTACTCCAAGACCGCGATGGAAAACCACGTGGCCGCCGCGAAGGCGATCATGACGTCGAAGTCGGTGCAGGAAGTCGCCGAAAAGCAGGCCGCGTACGCGAAGTCGGCTTTCGAAGCCTACGTCGCCGAAGCGACCAAGATGACCGAACTCATGACCGGCATGTCCAAGGAAGCGATCGCGCCTCTCAACGAGCGCGTGACGGCCGTCTCCAGCCTGATGCAGACCGGCGTCGTTCGCTAAGCTGCGCACCGGTTTCGCGACTGCAATAGATTAACGGGTCCGGCCGGTTGGTCGGGCCCGTTTTTCTTTGTCGGAACAACCCGTTAAACATCATCAATGATGCCGTCCCGCCACGATGCGGGAATGGAACAGTCCGAATCACGGGCTGGCGGCCGCGAGTCCGCCGCGAGCCCTTATCCGGGGAGCGTGCCAGGCGCCCGGGTCTTGAGCGGCCGCGACCGAATGGCCCGTCCTGCTGGCGCCGCCCTGTCATACTGACGGAGGAACCGCGTCAAGGGCTTCCAATGGGCCATCTTCATCATATTTAATCAGAGCGTCCGATGGTCGGCCTTCAGTAAGGCGGCCAACTGGCGCAGGAAGATGTTCGATGAGTGACGACTGGAACGAGGACGGGGATGAGGGAGAACGCGATGTCTCCACCCGCACCCGCACGCGGACCAAGAAGCCGTCCCTCTATCGGGTCGTTCTCCTGAACGACGATTACACGCCGATGGAGTTCGTGATCTTCGTTCTGGAGCGCATCTTCAACAAGGACCGAGACGAGGCCACCCATATCATGCTGCATGTTCACCAGCATGGCGTCGGCGTCTGCGGGATCTTCACCTACGAGGTCGCCGAAACGAAGGTCTCGCAGGTGATGGATCTGGCCCGGCGGAATGAACATCCGCTGCAATGTACGATGGAAAAGGAATAGAGCGCCGTGGCCACCTTCTCGCGCACTCTCGAAAACACCCTCCGCCGCGCGCTCTCGCTCGCAAACGAGCACCGGCACGAGTACGTGACGCTCGAACACCTGCTGCTCTCGCTTATCGACGACGATGATGCGGCGCAGGTCATGACGGCCTGCAAGGTCGATCTCGACCGCCTGCGCGTCAGCCTCGATACGTACCTTGAGAACGAACTCGAGAACCTCATCGTCGACACCGATGCCAACGAGGAGGCGCGACCGACGGCCGGTTTCCAGCGCGTCCTGCAACGGGCAATGCTGCATGTGGACTCGTCCGGCCAGCGCGAAGTGACCGGCGGCAATGTGCTCGTGGCGCTCTTCTCGGAGCGCGAGAGCCACGCCGCCTACTTCCTGCAGGAGCAGGACATGACCCGCTATGATGCGGTCAACTACATCAGCCACGGCCTCGCCAAAAAGCCGGGGGCCTCGCAGCCGCGCGCGGCGCGCGGAACGAACGAAGGCGAGGAAGAGCGCGGCAAGACCGGCTCCGACGCGCTTGCCGCCTACTGCGTCAATCTCAACAAGAAGGCCAAGGAAGGCCGCATCGACCCGCTGATCGGGCGCGAGGCGGAAGTCCTGCGCGCGATCCAGATCCTGTGCCGCCGGCAGAAGAACAATCCGCTGCTCGTGGGCGATCCCGGCGTCGGCAAGACCGCCATCGCGGAGGGTCTTGCGCGCAAGATCAACGAGAAACAGGTGCCGGAGATTCTCGCGGACTCGGTCATCTACTCGCTCGACATGGGCGCGCTGCTCGCGGGCACGCGCTACCGTGGCGACTTCGAGGAGCGGCTCAAGGCGGTGATGAAGGAACTGGAGAGCCAGCCGAAGGCGATCCTCTTTATCGATGAAATCCACACAGTGATCGGCGCGGGCGCGACGTCCGGCGGCGCGATGGATGCGTCGAACCTCCTGAAGCCTGCGCTGCAGGGCGGGCAACTGCGCTGTATGGGCTCCACGACCTACAAGGAATATCGCCAGCACTTCGAGAAGGATCGTGCGCTCGCGCGGCGTTTCCAGAAGATCGACGTGGTGGAGCCGACGATCCCCGACGCCATTAAGATCATGATGGGCCTGCGCTCGTACTACGAAGAGTACCACAAGGTGAAATTCACCGACGACGCCATCAAGGCGGCGGTGGAGCTCTCGGCGCGCCACATGGGCGACCGCAAGCTCCCGGACAAGGCGATCGACGTGATCGACGAGACGGGCGCTTCGATGATGCTGCTGGCGCCGGACCAGCGGAAGGAAGTGATCGACGTCGCGGATGTCGAGGAAGTGGTTGCGCGCATGGCGCGCATTCCCCCGAAGTCGGTCTCCAAGAACGACGCGGAAATGCTGAAGTGCCTCGACCAGGACCTCAAGCGCGTCGTGTTCGGCCAGGACAAGGCGATCGACCAGCTCGCCGCCGCCATCAAGATGGCGCGCGCGGGCCTGCGCGAACCGCAAAAGCCGATCGGCTGCTACCTGTTCGCCGGCCCCACAGGCGTCGGCAAGACGGAAGTGGCTCGCTCGCTCGCCAACATCATGGGCATCGAACTCCTGCGCTTCGACATGTCGGAGTACATGGAGCGCCACACTGTTTCCCGTTTGATCGGAGCTCCGCCCGGATATGTGGGCTACGATCAAGGCGGCCTGCTGACCGACGGCATCGACCAGCATCCGCATTCGGTGCTGCTGCTCGATGAAATCGAGAAGGCGCACCCGGACCTGTTCAACATCCTGCTGCAGGTGATGGACAACGGCGTGCTCACCGACGCGAACGGCAAGAAGGTCGATTTCAGGAACGTGATCCTGATCATGACCACGAACGCCGGCGCCTCCGACGCGGCCAAGCTCGGCATCGGCTTCGGGGCCGGCAAGAAGGACTTCGAGAACACCGAGGCGATCCAGCGTCTGTTCACGCCGGAATTCCGCAACCGGCTCGATGCGGTGATCAGCTTCGGCAGCCTGCCGGCGAATGTCGTGCGCAACGTGGTGCAGAAGTTCATCCTGCAACTCGAAGCGCAGCTTCAGGAGCGTCACGTCCAGATCGAGATCACGGACGCCGCCGCCGACTGGATCGTCAAGCGCGGCTACGACGAGGCGTTCGGCGCGCGGCCTCTGGCCCGTGTCATCTCCGAGCACGTCAAGAAGCCGATGGCCGACGAGCTGCTGTTTGGCAAGTTGAAGGAGGGCGGCATCGTCAAGATCGACACCGATCCTGCCGACAAGGACAAGCTGGCCTTCACCTACCTGCAGGACGCCCGCCCCGGCGGGGCAGGGGCGCCGAAGCAGCCGCAGCTGGCATGAAACGAAGGGCGGTCCGCGAGGGCCGCCCTTTTTTCTTGCACCGACTCAATATGCATGTATTGACACGATGAGTGCCACAATGACGCGCGCGCAGGTCGTCGGCCCGTGACGCGCGCGACGGGAGGACGTCATGCAGGTTCTAAGAACGCCGGACGATCGGTTTTCTGCGCTGCCGGACTTTCCATACGCACCCCACTACACCGAGATCGCCGATGCGGACGGCACGCCGTTGCGGGTTGCGCACGTCGAATCAGGGCCTGCGGACGCAGCGCCCGTGTTGCTGATGCACGGTGAGCCGTCGTGGTCGTTTCTCTATCGCAGGATGATCGCGAAGCTCGCGGCGAACGGCCATCGTGCAATCGCGCCGGATCTCATCGGTTTCGGCCGCTCGGACAAACCTGCGGCGCGCGCGGACTACACCTACGAACGCCACGTCGCGTGGATGAGCGCGTGGCTGGTGAAGCAGGACCTGAAAAACATCACGCTCTTCTGCCAGGACTGGGGCGGGCTGATCGGGCTGCGGCTGGTCGCGGCGTTTCCTGAGCGGTTCGCGCGCGTCGTCGTGGGGAATACGGGTCTGCCCACCGGCGCGACGGTCGGCCCCGGATTTCAGGTGTGGCTCGAGTTCAGCCAGAAGACGCCGACTTTCCCGACGAGCTTCATCATCCAGGGCGCCGTCGCGCGCGCGATGACCGACGCGGAAAAGGCGGCCTACGACGCGCCCTATCCCGATGAGAGCTACAAGGAAGGCGCGCGGCAGTTTCCAATGCTCGTGCCGATCTCGCCGGAACATCCCTCGGTCGCGGAAAACACGGCCGCGTGGGCGGTGCTGGAAAAATTCGACAAGCCGTTCCTCACGACCTTCAGCGATTCAGACCCCGTCACGAAGGGCGGCGAGCGCATCTTCCAGGAGCGCGTGCCCGGCGCGAGGGGCCAGCCGCACCGCACGATCGTCGGCGCGAAGCATTTCCTGCAGGAAGACGCCTCCGACGAACTCGCCGACGTCCTCCATGCCTTCATCACCGCGCGCTGACATACGGAGTCACCCATGAAAGTCGAGAACGCCGTCTATCCGAGTCCGCAACAGGCGCAGGCTTTCTTCGGCGCGCCCGAGGACGGTCCGTTCGTGATGGTCAACCTGCTGAAGTTCAAGGCGAAGGCCGAATACGCCGACGGTTCGGACCCGGACCTGACGGGGCAGGAGGCCTACAACCGCTATGGCGTCGAAGTGGCGAAACTGGTTCATGCCCTCGGCGGCCGCGTGCGCTTCAGCGCCAGGGTGACGGGCCTCATGCTCGGCGAGGTGGAAGATCTCTGGGATGCGGTTGCGCTCGCGGAGTATCCCTCGCTGGCGGCGTTCCAGCAGATGGCGACATCGCCGGAGTACCACGCCATCGAGCATCACCGCACAGCGGGCCTCGCCGGCCAGCTCAACATCCGCACCAAACCGCAGATGGATGCGTTCTGAACCGGTTCTAGGCGCGCGTGACCTGCGCCCGGAATGCGCGATCCTTCTTGAGATGCCATTCGCGGCTCATCGCGTCACGGCGGCTGTCGAAGCGCTCCGCATAGAGCAACACCCATGACCGTCCGCGCGTTGATTTCGCGCCGCGCCCCGCATTGTGCCGCGCCAGCCGCTGCTCGAGATCGACGGTCCAACCCACATAAGTGCGCCGGCCGGCGGGCGCGTCGGTGGCGATGACGTAGACGAAAGCGCTCATGAGTGCGGATTCTCGCCTCATCGCGTTAACGGGTGGTATCGACAGAGCCGCGCTCCCGCTGGTTGAGACTTTGCAGCCTCTGTCATAGGCTCGATGCGCAGGCTGGCGGTGGACCGATGGAACGCACTGTAAATTCACCCGACGCAACCCGACCGGAGAAAGGCGCGCGTCCAGTCGACATTCAGTGTTGGGCGCGTTGGTTTGCGCGCGGTGTAGATGCAATTGTTTTTCTGCCGGTAAGCATAGCGGTTTTCCGACTTTTGCCCCATACTGGCGATTGGTTTGCTGAAAGCGGACTGGCCATTGTGCTCAACAATCCGTTCGGCGGCAGGCTCGCCACAGGCTTTGTTGGCGTTGCGCTCTATCTGGTGTTCGAGCCGCTTTTGCTTTCAAATGTGGGTGCGACGCTTGGCAAGTGGATCATGGGTGTCCGCGTGCGGACAACCAATGGTGACAATGTCTCTTACTTGGTCGGACTGCGTCGAACCATTTCGGTGGCGACGCTTGGATTGGCGTGGGGCGTCCCCGTAATAGCGCAAATCGCTATGTTCCTGGGGATGTCTCGTGTCGTAAAAAATAAGCCTACATTTTGGGATGAATGGGCAGGCACAGTCGTAGAGCACCGCAAGCGTCCTTTTTGGCTATGGGCCACAACGATAGTTGTTGTTCTGGGGCTCAACGTTGGTTTGACGATGGTGAGCCGCGTGATGGAATGAGTTGTTCTACATCGCCGCCGCTATTTTCGCTGCGAGCTTCTCAAGGTCAGCCTTGTCGGCCATCGGTGTCTGGCCGTGCTTGCCGAGCGCCTGTCCTTCCCAGCGCGGGATGATGTGGAAGTGGAGGTGGAACACCGATTGGCCTGCCGGCGCGCCGTTGAACTGCATGATGGTCACGCCATCGGGCTTGAGCGCCTTCACCTGCGCCGCCGCCACGCGCTGCACGCGCTCCATGTAGGGTCCGATCTCCGCGACCGGCAGCTCAATGAGGTTGCGCGCCTGCGCGCGCTTCGGGATCACCAGCGCATGCCCGCGCCCGACGGGGAAGAGGTCCATGAACGCGAGCGCCACATCGTCCTCGAAGACTTTGAAGCACGGCGCTTCGCCGCGGATGATCTTGGCGAAGATGTTGCCGGTGTCGTAAGCGCCGTGGAGGCTCATGGTCTGGTCTCGCTATTCGCTTTTCCTGAAGGGCGTGTGGTCGTTCAGCGCTTCGATCTCGTGCGCCACAGCGGGCATCTCGGCTGAGAGGAACTGCGCCACCGCATCGCGCAGGCCGCGGTGTTCGATCCAGTGCGCGGAATACGTGGGGACGGGCGCATAGCCGCGCAGCAGCTTGTGCTCACCCTGTGCGCCGGCTTCCACGAGGCGCAGGCCGTGCTCGATGGCGTAGTCGATGGCCTGATAGTAGCAGAGCTCGAAGTGGAGGAACGGAACCTCCCGCGTGCAGCCCCAGTAGCGGCCGTAGATGGTGTCGGAGCCGACGAGGTTGAGCGCGCACGCGATGGGGCGGCCCTCGTCCTCGGCGACGAACATCACGCAATCCCCGCCCATGCGCTCGCCGAGCAGGTGGAAGAAGGTGCGGTTCAGATACGGGCTGCCCCATTTGCGCGAGCCCGTGTCCATGTAGCAGCGGAAGAAGAAGTCCCAGTACGCCGGGGTGATCGCCTCGCCCTGAAGACGCAGGATCGAGACGCCTTCCCGTGCGCGGGTGCGCTCCTTGCGGATGTTCTTGCGCTTGCCGGATGAAAGCGCGGCGAGGAAATCGTCGAACGCGCCGTAGCCGTCATTGGTCCAGTGAAACTGCACGCCCGTGCGTTGCAGGTAGCCGAGTTCGCCCGCCCGCGCCCATTCGTCGTGCGTGGGGAAGGTGATGTGGATGGACGACGCCTGCAGCTTGCGTGCGGCCTCCTTGGCGCCGGCGATCAGGATGTCCCGCACGCCCTCGTTTGCCGCGAAGATGCGCGGGCCCGTCACCGGGGTGAACGGCACGGCGCATTGCAGCTTCGGATAGTAGCGTCCGCCGGCGCGGCGCATGGCGTCGGCCCAGGCGTGGTCGAAGACGTATTCGCCGTAGGAATGATGCTTGGCGTAGAGCGGCATGGCGCCGACGAGCGTCTTTCCCTCGTGCGCGAGCAGGTGGCATGGCTCCCAGCCGGTGTCCTCGCCGACGCAGTGGGCGTCTTCCAGCGTCGCGAGAAAGGCGTGCGTCACGAACGGATCGCGCCGTCCACCGGCGGGGTTGGCGAGCGCGTCCCACTGTGTGGCGTCCACGCTGGCGAGGCGCGGGGCGATGGTGATCTCGATCTTGTCGCGCGCGCCGTCGGCCATTTGCTCAGTATGTGGCGCGTGGCGCGCCGGTGTCGAGGCGCCCCCGCATCAGCTTGCGATGGCGAAGATGCCGTCCACTTCCACGGCAAAGCCCATCGGCAGGTTCGCCACCCCCACGGCCGAGCGCGCGTGCCTGCCCGCGTCGCCAAGCACCTCGACCATCAGGTCGGAACACCCATTGACCACCTGCGGGATCGGATTGAAGTCCGACGTCACATTCACGAAGCCGCCGAGCTTCACGGTGCGGATGACGCGATCGAGATCGCCTTCGCAGGCTGCCTTCAGCTGCGCCAGCATGTTGAGCCCGCACAGGCGCGCGGCCGCCTGACCCTGTTCGAGCGAAACATCCTTGCCGAGCTTGCCCTTGATGCCGCCTGAGGCGTCGACGCTCACCTGTCCGGAAATATGCACGAGCCCGCCGACGATCACGAAAGGCACGTAGGATGCGACGGGCGCGGGCGGCGTGGGCAGTGTGATGTTGAGTTCCGCGAGGCGGGCTTCGATGCGTGTCATAGATGGGTTCCTGATGCTGTTGGCCGCTTTATCGACGTGGATGCGGCATGGTTCAAGTGTGCGAACGCAGCCGCATCAGCTTGGCTTGGGATCGTCCTTGCCTTCTTCGGTCTTCAGGCTGCGCCCCGTGACGACTGCGCTCCTGCCGAACTTCGCGCGCGCCTTGGCGATGGCTGCTTCGGCGGCGGCGCGGCGCGGGGTCTCGGTGTCCATGAGGTCGCCCTTGTCGGCGTCGCCCGCATCCGCGAGGTCTGAAAGGCCGATGCCGATCAGGCGGTAGGCGACGCCCGGGGGTTCGCCGGCGAGCAGCGCGCGTCCGGTCTCAAACAGGCGGTGCGCGAGGAGCGTGGGCTCGCCCAGCGTGCGCCGCCGCGTGATGATGCGGAAGTCGGCGCGGCGCAGTTTCAGCGTGATCGAGCGGCCGGCAGTCTCCCCCGCGCGGGCGCGCATCGAGACCTTTTCGCAGAGTGACCAGAGGATGTCCTCCAGCGCGGCATGATCGGCGACGTCAGCGAAGAACGTGGTTTCCGCCGACACGCTCTTGCGTTCGCCTTCGGGGTCCACGACGCGCGGATCGTCTGCGATGGAGAGGCGGTAGAGGTGCATGCCCCAGTCGCCGAACTTCGCGATCATCGCCTTTATGCCCGCTGTGCGGATATCGCCGATTCGTCGGAAACCAGCGCGCTCCAGGGATGCGACGCCCGCGGGACCGACACCCGGCAACGTGCCCACGCCGCGGGGGGCTAGAAAGTCGAGCGCGTCGGCCTTGCCGATGACTGAGAAGCCGCGGGGCTTGTCGAGGTCGGAGGCGGTCTTGGCGAGGAACTTGTTGAACGACAGGCCGATCGAGACGGTGATGTCGAGCGTCGCCTCGATGCGGTTCTGCAACGCGATGAGCGTCTTCGCGGGCGGTCCGCAGTGCAGCGCTTCGGTGCCGGTGAGGTCCATGAAGGCCTCGTCGATGGACAGCGGCTGCACCAGCGGGGTGAGTTCGAGCATGGCCTCGCGCACCTGTTTCCCGACCGCCACGTACTTCGCCATGTTGGGCTTCACCACCACCGCCTGCGGGCAGAGCTTCAGCGCCTTGAACATGGGCATCGCGGAGCGCACGCCGAACGCACGCGCGACATAGCAGCAGGTGGAGACGACGCCGCGATGGCCGCCGCCGACGATGACGGGTTTGGCGGCGATGGAGGGATCGTCGCGCTTCTCGATCTGGGCATAGAAGGCGTCGCAGTCGAGGTGGGCGATGGAAAGCGCGCGCAGTTCGTCGTGCCGCGCGACGCGGTCGGAGCCACAGGCGTCGCAGCGTTCGGCTGAAACGACCGAGGCGCAATCGCGGCAGAGTGCGTCGGTCATCGCCGCCGCCTCAGGCGATCTCGTCGGCGCGCCAGAGCCAGGCCGCGCCGCGCACGCCGCTTGAATCGCCGTGCATGTTCTTCACGACCTTCGTGGCCACATGGTCCGAGAACACGAAGCGCGGCAGACGTGCAGGGATATCCTCGTAGAGCCGCGCGATGTTCGACACGCCGCCGCCGAGCACGATGACCTGCGGGTCGATCACGTTGATGATCGCGGAAAGCCCGCGCGCGATCCGGTCGCACAGGCGGTCGATGGAGGCGATGGCGGCCGCGTCGCCGGCGTCGGCGCGCGCCTCGATCTCGCGCGGCGTGAGGCGCTCGCCGGTGACGCGCTCATGGTCCTTCGCAAAGGCGGGGCCGCAGATCCATTGCTCGATGCAGCCGTCCTTGCCGCACCAGCAGCGCGGGCCGGGATATTCGTCGGGGGCGGGCCAGGGAAGCGGGTTGTGGCCCCATTCGCCGGCAACGCCGGCGGCGCCCGTCAGCACGCGTCCGTCGATCGAGACCCCGCCGCCGCAGCCGGTGCCGAGGATGACGCCGAATACGATCTGCGCGCCCGCGCCCGCGCCATCGGTCGCCTCCGAGAGGGCAAAGCAGTTGGCGTCGTTCTCGCAGCGCAGCGGCAGGCCGAGCGCCGCCTGCAGCTCCTTCGCGAAGGGTTTGCCGTTCAGCCAGGTGGAGTTGCCGTTCCGGGCGAGGCCCGTCTGCGGCGAGATCGATCCGGGCATGCCCACGCCTACGGCGCGGACCGGGCTTCCCGCCTCGGCCTCCAGCGTCCCCGCGAGCCCGCGAATCGCCTCGATGGCGCCCGCGTAGTCGCGCGGGGAGGCGATGCGCCTGCGAGCGCGTTCAACCCCTTGGCGGTCAAGGGCGATGCCCTCGATCTTGGTTCCGCCCAGATCTATGCCGACCCTCATGCCAAATCCTAACGCAGCCGGTCCCGGAGCAAGGCTTGATTAAGCCATCGAGGTTAAGCACATCGCAGGGTGGGATAGCCATGTGGCGTCCGTCGGAGGGGTCGCCCAAATCGGCCCGCACGCGATGACCAAGACTGTCATGATCGTCGAAGACAACGAGCTCAACATGAAGCTCTTCAACGATCTGCTTGAGGCCTATGGCTACAAGACGGTGAAAACCCGCGACGGCAAGGGCGTGCTGGAACTCGCCCGCGAGCACAAGCCCGCGTTGATCATCATGGACATCCAGCTGCCCGACATCTCCGGCCTCGACATCACGCGCCAGCTGAAGGCCGACGCGGATCTGAAATCAATTCCTGTCGTCGCAGTCACTGCGTTCGCGATGCGCGGCGACGAGCAGCGCATCCGCGCGGAGGGCTGCGAGGCCTACCTGTCGAAGCCGATCTCGATCCAGACCTTCCTCGAAACCGTCCGCAAGTTCGCGGCCTGAGGAGGGTCGGGGATGAGCGCCCGCATCCTCGTCGTCGATGATGTGCCGGCGAACCTCCGCCTGATTGAGGCCAAGCTCGGCGCCGAGTACTACGAGGTCATCACCGCCAGCCGCGGCGAGGAAGCCCTGCTCAAGGCCTGGCGCGAACAGCCCGACATCATCCTGCTCGACGTCATGATGCCGGGCATGGACGGGTTCGAGACCTGCCGGCGGCTCAAGACCGATCCCGAGACGCGGCATATCCCGGTCGTCATGGTCACCGCGCTCGACCAGCGCGAGGATCGCCTGCGCGGCCTCGAAGCGGGCGCCGAGGACTTCCTGTCCAAGCCGTTTGATGACGTGCAGCTGCTCGCGCGGGTGCGCAGTCTTGCGCGATTGAAGGTCGTGATCGACGAGTTGCGGTCCCGCGAGGCGTCCGGCCGCCGCATCGGCCTGATCGAGAAGGATGCGTGGGGCGATGGCGGCCTGGGCGGCCGCATCCTCGTCATCGACGATGCGAAACGTCAGGCCGACAAGATCCGCCGCGCGCTGGAGCCCGAGCACACCGTCGTCATGATGGGCGATGCTGACGAGGCGAGCGGGGGGCTCGACCTCTTCGTCGTGTCCGTGACCGCCGAGAGCTTCGATGGCCTCAAGCTGATCGCGCGTCTCCACTCCGGCGACGGCGCCAAGCGGCTTCCGATCCTCGCCGTGGTCGATCCCGACGATCCGGCGCGCTGCGTGCGCGCGCTCGAACTTGGCGCCCACGACATCATCTATCGCCCGATCGATCCCGACGAACTCGCCTCGCGTGCGCGGTCCCTGATCAAGCGGCGCCGCTACGTCGAGGCGCTGCGCCAGTCGCTCGACGAGAGTCTTGAACTCGCCGTCACGGACCAGATGACGGGGCTCTTCAACCGCCGGTATCTCACCAGCCAGCTCGAACCGCTCGTGCAGCGCGCGCGACGCGGCGGCGAACCGGTCTCGCTGATGGTCGCAGACATCGACTACTTCAAGCGCATCAACGACAGCTACGGCCACGACGTCGGCGACGAGGTGATCAAGGAGTTCGCCGCGCGCCTGGCGACGAATTTCCGGCCGGTGGACATCGCCTGCCGCTATGGCGGCGAGGAGTTCGTGGTCGTCATGCCGGGCACCCGTGGCGACTACGCCTGCCTGGTGGCCGAGCGGGTGCGCAGGCACATGGCGGGCTCGCCGTTCGTCATCCGCGGCGGCCTCGACCGCATCGAAGTCACGGTGAGCATCGGCGTGGCGGTTTCTGCCGTCGGCGCCGACAGCGCGGAACGCCTGCTCAAGCGCGCCGACGAGGCGCTCTACAAGGCCAAACAGACCGGCCGCAACCGCGTCATGTCCGAAGCGGCCTGAGTTTATCTTCCGCGACCCTCACGAAACAGGCCTGCGCGCGCCATGCCATGCGCGATGTGTTCGGGAACGGCGGACCTTTCGGCCCGCCGTCTTCCGTTCACGCGTGTGCCGTTCAGCGCACTTCGATCGAAGTTTCCGCGCGCACGTTGCGGCGGTCGTCCATCGCCTCGCGCAGGGCGCGCGAGATGCGTTCGTCGCCGAGCACGCCGCCCAGCACCGCCGCGGCGCGAGCGCCCTGCGCCGACATGCCGAACAGCTCCTGGATCGCCTCGAAGGGGTTCTTCTCTTCCGGGAAGTGGCGCAGCGTCACGGCGGTTTCCGCCTTGATGTCCGCAAGCGCCTTGGCGCGTTCCACCGCCACGGCGAGCCCGCCGAAGGTGTTCACGAGCTTCAGCTCGTGCGCCTGCGCGCCCGTCCACACGCGACCCTTGGCGACCGCACGCGCCTGCTCCGGCGTCATGCCGCGACCTTCGGCGACGAGCTTGATGAAGTCGGCGTAGGAGCGATCGATGAAGCCGACGAATGCGGCGCGTTCGGCCTGGTTGAAGGCGTGGTCGGAGGTGAAGAAGTTCGCCACCGGCGAGCCGACCTGGATCGTTTCCGTGCGTGTCGACAGGTAGTGACGCATGGCGTCGCCGATCACGATCTTGCCGCCGACGACGCCGATGGAGCCGGTGATGGTCGATGGCCAGGCGACGATCTCGTCGGCGCCGGCGGAGACGTAGTAGCCGCCCGAGGCCGCATACGCGCCCATCGACACGACAACCTTCTTGCCGCGCGCCTGCGCGGTTTCGACGGCGTGCCAGATCTGGTCGGAGCCGACCACCGAACCGCCCGGCGAGGAGACGCGGAAGACGATCGCCTTCACGTCCTCGTCGTCAGCGGCGTCGAGGATGGCTTCCGCGATCGCGTCGCCGTTCATCATCGGTTCGTCGCTGAAGGGCGAGGATTCGTCGACGCCGGTGACGATGGCGCCTTCGCCGCCGACCAGCGCGATGACCGGGCCGTCCGAGGACTTCGGTTCGTACTTGCCGAGTTCGACGATGTCGGCGGTGTCGACGCCGCCGCCGCGCTCGATGGCGGCGAGTTGCGCGTCTTCCGGACGGCCGAGCTTGTCGACGAGCTTGCGCGCGAGCGCGTCTTCGCCGGAATAGGGCGTGGCCTCGATGGCCGCGCGCACCAGCGCTGGCGTCAGGCCGCGGTCCTTGCGGCTTTCCGCGATCGCGACGATGGCGCGATCATAGAGGCTGGTGAGCAGCGAGGTGGTGGATTCACGGTTGGCGGGGGTGAATCCCGACTGCGTGAACTGGTCGGCGAAGGTCTTGTATTCCTCGCGGGTCTCGAACTGGGCGGTGGCGTGGAAGCGCTTCAGCGTGTCGGCGAAGAAGGTTTCTTCCGCGGTGATGCCCATGGGCATCATTTCGCTGGCGTCCTGCAGCCAGAGCTCGTCGGCGCCTGCGGTGGCGACATAGCCGAAGATCGAGGTGCGGACGCCGTCGTTCTGGATGTGCGCGACGACGAACTTGCCCGCCGCGCGGAACTTCGCGATCGCGTCGCGGATCTCTTCGGCGTGGGCCGGGGCGATGCCGCTGGTGGCCGCGCGGACGTAGAGGCCCTTGACCTTGTCGTCGGTGGAGCCGGCTTGCAGCTTTTCCACGATGTCGATCACGGAGGTCCCGCCATCGAAGTGGAACGGCGATGTGGACGGCCCGTCCGTGACCGGCTCGCGCAGGTCGAGGCCGAGCACGATGGCCTTCGGCATGGACTCCGCATGCCGCGAGGAGGCCGAACTCGCCAGCGACGAGATGAGCACCATCGGCACGACGACGATGAACAGGATGAGCCCGACGAGCACGCCGGCCACCGTGATGAGGAACTGCTTCAAGTCAGGCACTCCGAAGGCCCCGGATCGCCGGAGGGCGATCAACCCCCTGACGGCGGGTCCTTATCGATAAATGATAAGGCGCAATCGCGCGGAAGCAAGGGGGAAAGGTGGTGAACGGGGCGCGGTGCGTGCTTTTCGCGCAGATGTCTGCGCGAGTTGGACCGCGATGAGGACCGCCGGCGCCCTCGCCGGCAAAGTGGCTCGCCTCCAACGGTTGTCGCCAGCGTCAGCACCGTATGCCGGCGAGGGCGCCGGCGGTCCTGCCCGCCAACACCTTCGTCCGCACGGAACATCGCGTTCCTGCGGCTTCACCGTTCGCCCTCCTCAACGGAGGGCCGGGGACGCGGGCGAGGCCCGCTAAAAAGTGCACCGCTTGCGCGATGCGATAGAGATGCGAGCCGCGCCCGCGTCCCCGCAACCGTTTTCCGCAAGCATGGCCACGGGGTGGTTCCTCACACCCTTGGGCCAGTGGGCCTGCGACGTGCGGGTCTGCGCTGTTCATCGCAGATCCCCGGACC
>WRPF01000047.1 GCA_009773335.1 Caulobacteraceae bacterium | reverse complement strand
ACATGCAAGGGCCGGCATCTGGCGTGGTCGCCGACGCCGCCGCCCGCGCGGCCGAAGGCCTCGCCGCTGCGCCGCCGCAGGGCATGATCGTGCGCCGGGTCGTGATCCGCTACGGCGCCCAGCCCGGCGCCTACGTCGTCAATGAGTCGCTGACAGTCACGGTCGCGCCGCAGATGGGCTATGCGGGCCGTCCGTCCGCCGCCGCCATCGAGCAGGCGCTGCGCGCGCCGCGTCGCGCCACGCCGAACACCAACGGCGCCATCGAAGGCCCGCCGCAGTAATTACCCGCCCGGACGCCAGTCCGGCGGCGCTAGCGTGAAGCCGGAAAACTCGAAGCCCGGCGCCACCACGCAACTCACCAGAGTCCACGCGCCAAGCGTTTCCGCCGCCTGCCACGATCCGGCGAGTACGATCGCCTGCGGTCGCTGCCCGGCGCGCAGGTCGGGGCCGAGGTGGATCGCGCGCGCGGATTTTCCGTCATCGCTGATCGACAGTGCGAGCGGCCCGCCCGCATGCCAGAGCCAGAACTCCACCGCGTTCACGCAATGCCAGTGCGAGACTTCGCTGGCCTGCAGCAGGAAATAGATAGCCGTGGACCGTGCGCGGCCGTCTATTTCGACGTCGCGGAACGTCTCTGCATAATGCCCGCCCTCGGGATGCGGCTTCATCGACAGCATGCGGATGATCTCGCCGGCGCCGAGATCGCCGGAGATGGCGCGCACTAGAAGCTGTCCTTGCGCTTGCGCACCTCGCCGAAGGCTTCCCAGTCGGCGGCGCTCTCCATGCCGAGCGCGCGCTTCAGCAATGGCGCACGCAGGAAGGGGTTCGTCGCCTTTTCTTCAGCCAGCGTCATCGGCACGGTGGGCTTGCCGTCTGCGCGCAGACGCGTGACCTCGGCGACGCGCGCCTGCAGCGCCGTGTTGTCGGGATCGATGCTGATGGCGAAGCGCGCATTGGATTCGGTGTATTCGTGCGCACAATAGAGCGTGGCGTCGTCGGGCAGCGCGGCGAGCCGCGAAAGGCTGGCCCACATCTGTTGCGCGGTGCCTTCAAAGAGCCTGCCGCAACCCATGGCGAAGAGCGCGTCGCCCACAAATGCGATCCTGTCGGCGTCGAACGCATACGCGACGTGGCCCAGCGTATGCCCGCCCACGTCGATGACGCGCGCCTTGTGCGCGCCGAGAGAGACCGTTTCGCCATCGGCGACGATGCGATCCGGCGCCTGGCCGATGCGCTCCACTTCCGCCGGGCCGATGACGACGGCGCCGGTCGCAGCCTTGATCGTGGCGTTGCCGCCGGCGTGATCGGGATGCCAGTGGGTGTTCCAGATCTGCGTGATGCGCCAGCCCGCGTCAGCGGCGGCCTTCAGGATCGCGTCGGCGTCCGGAGTATCGACCGTGGCGGTTTCGCCGCTCGCGTCGTCGTGGGCGAGGAAGCCGTAATTGTCTTTGAGGCAGGGGAACTGGCGGACATGGATCATCAGCATCACCTAGCAGGAAACGACGAACGTGTCGCGCACGCCGCTATTCAAAGCGGATCACCGGCGCGGGCTTCACGGCGCGCGCGGCGTTCTCCATCGCTGCGGCGGCCATCGTACGAAATGCCTTCGACAGCGCGTGATCGGGATGCGTGGCGACGAAGGGCGCGCCGTTGTCGGCGCTTTCGCGCAGGCTGACGTCGATGGGAATTTCGCCGAGGAACGGCGCGCCCAGCGCTTCGGCGGTGCGCCGCGCGCCGCCTTCGCCGAAGATGTGCATGCGTCCTGCCGGCGTCTCCAGCCAGGACATGTTCTCGATGATGCCGATGACGGGCACGTGGGTCTTCTCGAACATCGCGATGCCACGGCGCACGTCCGCCAGCGCCAGCTCCTGCGGCGTCGACACAATCACCGCGCCCGCAAGCGGCAGGCGCTGGGCGATGGTGAGCTGCACGTCGCCGGTGCCGGGCGGCATGTCGAGCACGAGCACGTCGAGCGGATCGGCGTCGGTTCCCCACGCCACGTCGTCGATGAGCTGACGGACCGCGCTCGTCGCCATCGCGCCGCGCCAGATCATCGCCTGCTCGGGATCGACGATGAAGCCGATCGACATGAGCTTGAGGCCGAACTTCACGATCGGATCGAGTTTCTTGTCCGGCCGCATGGCGGGTTTCTGCGCGGCGATGCCGAACAACGTAGGCAGGGACGGGCCGTAGACGTCCACGTCGAGCAGGCCGACCTTGAGGCCGTTGGCCGCCAGCGCGCAGGCGAGGTTCGCCGCGACCGTCGATTTGCCCACGCCGCCCTTGCCGCTGGCCACCGCAATCACCGAACGCACACCCGCCACGCCTTCGGCCTGACGGGCCGGCGTCGGTGCAGCCTTCGCCGCCGCGTGGGCGGTCAGGACGGCGGTCACCTTCGTGACGCCATGGACCGAGGCCACGGCCTTTTCCGCGGCGTCCCTGACGGCCCCAAACGCGCGCTCCGAGCCCGTCGGGGCCTCGATGGTGAAGCGGACCTTGCCGTCCTCGCCGCAGTCCAGCCCCTGGATCCGGCCTGTTTCCAGCAAGCCTTTGCCAGATAACGGATCTTTGATCGCGTCCAGCGCGCGCGAAATCTTTTCTCGCCGCGCCTTCAAGGAGGTGTTCATGCTTGATCCTTAGGAATGCGCCCCACATATCCGGCGCTCATGCGGGGCCTGCAAGGCATCCGGGAAGATCACGCCAGAAGGGCTGAAACCACCCATGCCTTGGAATGACCAGTCGGGGAACGATCGCGGAAACGGTCAAGGCGGCCCCAAGGGCGGCCCCAAGGGGGGCGGGCCGTGGGGCTCCGGACCCCAGAAGCCGTGGGGCGGCCAGCAGCCTCCCCGGCGTCCCGACGACAAGGGCCCCGATCTTGAGGACATGATGCGCCGCCTCCAGAACCGGATGCGCGGCGGTCGCGGCGGCGGCCCCGGCGCGCCGGGCCTGAGCGCCATGGGACCGTCCGGGTTCATGGTGTTGGGCGCGCTGCTCGTGGCAGGCTGGTTCGCCTCGGGCGTTTACATGGTCGACGAGGGCGAGAACGGGGTGGTGTCGCGCTTTGGCGCCTTCCACCGGCTGACGACGCCGGGTCTGCATGTGCACCTGCCGGCGCCCATCGAGACGGTGCGCGTGGAGCCGGTGACGCTCCAGCGCAGCCAGCAGGTCGGTTTCCGCGAGGGGCAGGACCGCCCCAGCGAGAGCCTCATGCTCACCGGCGACGAGGCCATCGTCGATATCGACTTCACGGTGATCTGGCAGCTGTCGGACCGGCCGCAGGATTTCGTCTTCAATACGCGTGGCCCCGATGAACTGGTGCTCGCCGTCGCCGAGAGCGCGATGCGCGAAACCGTCGGACGCACGCCGCTCGAACGCATCATCTCGACGGATCGCTCCAACGTGGAGACCCAGACCCGCGACCTGATGCAGAACACGCTCAATTCCTACAAGGCGGGCATCAAGGTCGTGCGTGTGCAGCTCCAGAAAGCGACCGCGCCAGAAGCCGTGATCGAGGCGTTCAACGACGTCGATCGCGCCCGCGCCGATGCCGAGAGCCGCGTCAACGAGGCGCGCGGCGAAGCGGCGCGCTTGCTGCAGGAAGCGGAGGGGTACCGCGAACGCGTGGTGCGCGAGGCGTCCGGCGAGGCGGAGCGCTTCAACCTCATCTACAACCAGTACCGGCTCAGCCCGCGCGCAACGCGCGAACGCCTCTATCTTGAAACGATGGAGCGGGTGTACGGCGGCGCTGACAAGATCATCATCGACGGCCGGTCGGGGGTCGTGCCCTATCTGCCGCTCGAACAGCTGAAAAACCGGCAGGCCCAGCCCGCCCCCTCGCGGAGCGGCGGACAATGAACCGTTTTCTTGTCCTGGTCGCCGGCGCGGCGTTCGCCGCCCTCGTGGTGATCTCCAACACCTTCTTCATCGTGCCGCAGACCAAGCAGGCGATCGTGCTGCAGTTCGGCGAACAGCAGACGGTGATCAACCGCTGGGGCACAAGCCAGCCGGGCCTCTACATGAAGGTCCCGCTCGTGCAGAGCGTGGTGTTCTTCGACAAGCGCAACGTCGGGTTCACGCTGGCCGAACAGCTTATCGTGGGCTCCGATCAGGAACGCCTCGTGGTCGACGCCTTCGCGCGCTACCGCATCGTCGACCCGCTGCGCTTCTACCAGCAGGCCACGTTCGAGGAACGGGGCCAGCAACGGCTTGAGACGATCCTCGAGAGTGCGCTGCGCCAGACGCTCGGCGCGGTCCGCACCGACGAGATCATCTCCACCCGTCGCGCCGAACTCATGCACAAGATCGCCCGCCAGATGGACGCCGAAGCGCGCGGCCTCGGCGTGCAGATCATCGACGTGCGCATCCGTCAGGCAGACCTCGTGCCCGAAGTGCAGGAGCGCGTATTCGAGCGCATGCGCACCGAGCGCCAGCGCGTGGCCGCGGAAATCCGCGCCGACGGCGAGCGCCAGAAGGTGTTCATCCTCGCGCAGGCCAACGAAAAGAACCAGAAGACCAAGGGCGAGGGCGACGCCCGCCGCGCCGAGCTGTTCAACAGCTCGTTCGGTCGCGATCCCGAGTTCGCGGGTTTCTACCGCTCCATGCAGGCCTACGAGAAGGCGATCCCGCCGGGCACGCAGATGGTGGTGCCGCCAGACGGCGAGTTCTTCCGCTACCTGCGCGACAAGGACGGGGCCCCCGGGCGCTAGGCGGTCGGCGCATCGAGATGTTTTAGGCGCCTGTCAGCTGGCGTGCGCCGTTGCGCGCCCGACTTTCGCCCCATATTCACGGTGAACACGGGATCGTGGCCTGAAGCCGTTTCCGGATACGATCGGGACTCGATGATTCGCCCCTTTGCACTTCTCCTTGCCGCGCTCTGCGCCGGCTTCCTCTCGGTCGTCGCGCCGGCGGCGGCGCAGACGCGCTATCCGGCCGAAGGGTTTGGCGACCTGGCTGAGCGGCTGATGCCGGCGGTGGTCAACATCGCCACGACCCAGCGCATCGACGGCGTCGGTGCGCCGCCGCGTCCACGCAGCGGCCCCGGCTCGCGGCTCGACGAGCTGTTCGGGGACGAAAACCTCAACGAGGTCAGTTCCCTCGGATCCGGCTTCGTGGTGACGGCGCAGGGCGTGGTCGTGACCAACAATCACGTCATCGAGGGCGCCGATGAGATCGAGGTCATCTTCCAGGACGGGGATCGCCTGAAGGCGCAGATCATCGGCCGTGACCAGGCGACCGACATCGCGGTGCTGAAGGTCAGCTCTCCGCGGCCCTTGCCCTATGTCCGTTTCGGCGACGCCAGCCGCACCCGCGTCGGCGATCTCGTCATCGCCATCGGCAACCCGTTCGGCCTCGGCGCCTCGGTGTCCGCCGGCATCGTTTCGGCGCGGAATCGCAATATCTCGGCCGGCCGCTACGACGATTTCATCCAGACCGACGCGGCGATCAACCGCGGCAACTCCGGCGGCCCGCTGTTCAACATGGCGGGCGAGGTCATCGGCGTGAACACCGCGATTGTGTCGCCCACGGGCGGCTCGGTGGGCGTGGGTTTCGCGGCCCCGGCGGACCTCGTGCAGAGCGTCGTCAACCAGATCATCCAGTTCGGCGAGACGCGGCGCGGCTGGCTCGGCGTGCGCATCGGGCTTGTGTCCGCCGAAGCCGCCCAGCGCGCCGGCCTGCAGCGCCCGCGCGGCGCGCTCGTCACCGCCATCACGCCCAACAGTCCTGCCGCCAAGGCGGGCCTGCAACCGGGCGACATCATCCTGAAGTTCGACGGCCGCGACATCGGCGAGGGCCGCAACCTCACGCGGGTCGTCGCCGACACGCCGATCAACAAGACGGTCGCGGTGGAATACGCGCGCGGCGCGCGGCGCCTGAACGCCAACGTCACGGTGCTGCGCCTCGATGAGGGCCGTCCCGCCGCGACGCGCCTTGGCGTCCGCACGCCCGATCCGGGCGCGACCGAGCCCACGCGTGGCAATGAAGGCCGCGTGCTGGGGATGACGCTGTCGACGCTCACCCCGCAGCTGCGCCAGCGCTTCGGCGTCGGTCCCGAGGCGCGCGGGCTCATCGTGGTCGCCGTGGACGCCGCCGGCGACGCCGCCGGCAAACTGCAGGCCGGCGACGTGATCGTCGAGATGCAGTTCGAGGAAGTCGAGACCATCGCCGAGGCGCAGCGTGTCGTGCAGCGCGCGCCGCCGTCGCGGCCGGTTCTGGTCTACGTGAACCGGGGCGGCGACCTCACGTTCAGGAGCGTGAAGCAGCGGCGGTAGTCGCCGCTACGGCCGACCGACCAGCTCGCCCAGCGGGAACACCGCGCGCAGATCCCCGAGCAATTCACGCGCAGCCGGGACGTTGCAGCCGGTGTTGAAGGCGACCTTCTTTTCCGCGCCGTCCGCAGACCTGCGCGTGAACTCCGCGCCAGGCAGATCGTTCATGCAAGGCACGCCGCCCACGAGGCCATGATCGTCCGGCATGGCGTGTTCGGGCATGGCGTCGAAGTTTGCGCGGTCGAACGCCGCCTGTGCCTTCGTCCAGGCTTCGGGACCGAGATTGCCGGTCCGTTCGCCCTGCACCAGCACGTTGTCGCGGCCCAGATAGCGGTAGGACCCGTCCGGCCACAGTTCGATCTCGTAGCTCGGACAACGGAAATAGCAGGGCGTTTCGAGCAGCCGGATCATCGCGGCGCCTTGCGCGGCGGGGGTGTCCGGCGAGGCGGCCGGCGTCGCGCATGCGGCGAGTGCGATGGCGGCGAACAGGGCGAGGGTGCGTTGCATGGCCGCTAGCTACCTTCCCGGCGGCGGCTTGGCCAGCGCGCCATCACGATGCCGAGAATTCCGCCCTGCGGTAGCCCTGATAGAACAGCGCCGTCTCCAGCGTCGTGAAGTCGATCTTGGCGCCTGCTTCCGCAGCGACGATCGGCTTGGCGCGATAGGCGACGCCGAGGCCGGCGGCCTTGATCATCGCGAGGTCGTTGGCGCCGTCGCCCAGCGCGATGGCGGCGGCCGGCGCGTTTGCCGACTCCTCCATCAGCGCCGCGAGCTTCGCCTCGCGCCCGAGGATCGGCTGGCCCACGGCGCCTGCAAGCGCTGCGCCGTCGTCGATCAGCGTGTTCGCGCGCTCCACGTCGAAGCCCGCAAGCTGCGCCACGCGGGACGTGAAGAAGGTGAACCCGCCCGACACCAGCGCGCATCGCGCGCCGTGCGCGCGCATGGTCTGCACCAGCGTCCGCGCGCCGGGATTGAGGCGCACGCGGTCGTCGAAGCATTGCTGCAAGGCGGAAAGCGGCAGGCCCTTGAGCATCGCCACGCGCTCCGTGAGCGCGGCTTCGAAGTCGAGTTCGCCGCGCATGGCGCGCTCGGTGATCGCGCTGATTTCGGCCTTCCTCCCTGCGAAGTCGGCGAGTTCGTCGATGCACTCGCAGCCGATGATCGTGGAATCCATGTCCGCGACGAGCAGCGTCTTCCGGCGGCCCTCCGCAGGGAGCAGCGCCCAGTCCGCGTCGATGCCGTCCATCGCCTGTTCGATCACGTCGCGGGCGCCTTCGTCGGCCTCGGGCAGCGTCCACTCGCACGCCTCCCACGGGGAGAGCACCTTCGGGGGCGTTGCGCCGTAGATGCCGATCACGCTGCCCAGGGTCATCAGCGCGTCGCGGTAGAGCGCGGCTTCCGGGGCGACGACGACGAGAACGCTGTTCATGTGCGGGGATCGGCCTGTTAGGAGGGCGGGCAATGCGCGCGCTGCTTATCATGGGCCCGACCGCCAGCGGCAAGTCCGCCCTTGCGCTCGCGCTGGCGGAGCGGATCGGCGGCGAGATCGTCAATGCGGATTCGATGCAGGTCTACCGCAACCTGCGCGTGCTGACGGCCCGGCCAACGCCTGAAGAAGCGGCGCGCGCGCCGCATCATCTCTACGGCTGCGTGGACGCGGCGGAGCGATATTCGGTGGGATCGTGGGTCCGCGCGGCGTCGACGGTGCTGGCCGACATCGCCGCGCGCGGGAAAACGCCCATCGTCGCGGGCGGGACGGGGCTCTACTTCAAGGCGCTGACGGAGGGGCTCGCGGAGATTCCGCCGCCATCGCCGGAAGTCCGTGCGGCCATCGCTGCGCGCCGTGCGGCGGAGGGCGACGAGGCGCTGCATCCATGGCTCGCAACGATCGATCCCGCCGCCGCCGCCGGCCTTGCAGCCCGCGACGCGCCGCGCATCGCGCGCGCGTTGGAGGTCATGCTGACGACCGGCGTTCCCATCGCGGAATGGCGGGCCAAGACCACGCCGGTGCTTGCCGCCGGCGCCTGGGCGGGTTTTGCGCTCGCGCCACCCCGCGCGCCGCTCTACGCGACCATCGACGCCCGGTTCGACGCCATGCTTTCCGCCGGCGCGCTGGAGGAGGCGCGGGCGCTCGCCGCCCGGGGGCTCGACCCGGCGCTGCCGTGCATGAAGGCCCACGGCATGCCGTGGCTTGGCGCCCATCTGCGCGGGGAGATGACGCTCGCCGACGCGGCCGTCCTCGGACGCCGGGATACGCGCCACTACGCCAAGCGCCAGTTCACATGGATCGGAAATCAGATGAAGGACTGGATTCGGGTGGAAGATGTGCCGATTGAGCGACGAATCGCGCACGTTTTTGCCCAGAAATAGCCCATTGACGGACACCAAAGGGTAATATAATCTCCTGACGTTCAGGGAAGAACCGTCCATGAAATCCGCAACACGACTTGTAGTCACAGAGCGCCGCGAAGGACCCTGAAGAAGGTCCAAACAGCGGCGCATGCGAACAGGGGGCCCAAAAGGCCCCTTTTTCTTTGTCCGTTTCACACTCGAAGGCCTCCGGCGTGATAACCGGGGCCAAACCCGGAGGACCGCCGTGGATGGCGCCCAAGTCATGGATTCAGAGGCAATGACGGAAACGATCTCGGGCGCCGAGATCGTCGTGCGGGCCCTGATCGATCAGGGGGTCACGGACCTGTTCGGCTATCCCGGCGGCGCGGTGCTGCCGATCTATGACGCGCTCTTCGCCGAGCCGCGCCTGCGCCACATCCTGGTGCGCCACGAGCAGGGCGCGGGCCACGCGGCTGAGGGCTATGCGCGCTCCACCGGCAGGCCGGGCGTGGTGCTCGTCACCAGCGGACCGGGCGCGACGAATGTCGTGACGCCGCTTGCCGATGCGCTGCTCGATTCCATTCCGCTCGTCGTGCTGTGCGGCCAGGTGCCGACGCATCTCATCGGCTCGGACGCGTTCCAGGAGTGCGATACGGTCGGCATCACGCGCTCGTGCACCAAGCACAACTGGCTCGTGAAGGACGTGAACGATCTCGCGCGCGTGATCCACGAAGCGTTCCACGTGGCGACGAGCGGGCGGCCCGGTCCCGTCGTCGTGGATATTCCGAAGGACGTGCAGTTCGCGCTCGGCAAATATGCCGGCCCGCATGGCGTGCGGCCAAAGACCTATCACCCGGCGCACGACGCCGATGCGCGTCAGATCGAGCAGGCCGTCGACCTCATGGCGCGTGCGAAGCGTCCGGTGTTCTACACCGGCGGCGGCGTGGTCAACGCAGGGCCGCAAGCGTGCGCGGATCTCAAGGCGCTGGTCGAGGAGACCGGCTTTCCGGTCACATCGACGCTGATGGGGCTCGGCGCGTTCCCGGCCTCCTCGCCGCAGTGGCTCGGCATGCTCGGCATGCACGGCAGCTGGGAAGCCAATCACGCGATGCACGACTGCGATCTGATGATCTGCATCGGCGCGCGTTTCGATGACCGCGTGACCGGCCGTCTCGACGCGTTCTCGCCTGGATCGACCAAGATCCACATCGATGTCGATCCGTCGTCGATCAACAAGAACGTGCTGGTCGATCTCGGCATCGTCGCGGACGCAGGCGCTGCGCTGAAAGGGCTTCTGGCGAGCTGGCGGCGGCGCAACGCGAAGCCGTCGCGCGATGCGCTGTCGCCCTGGCTCAAGCAGATCGAGACGTGGCGGGCCCGCAAGGGGTTCAGCTATCGCGCTGACGACAAGATCATCAAGCCGCAGTACGCCATAGAACGGCTGTTCGCGCTGACGCAGGATCGCGACGTCTACATCACCACCGAAGTCGGCCAGCACCAGATGTGGGCGGCGCAGTTCTTCCACTTCGACAAGCCGAACCGCTGGATGACGTCGGGCGGTCTCGGCACGATGGGCTACGGACTTCCCGCCGCTGTCGGCGTGCAGGCCGCGCACCCGGATGCGCTCGTCATCGACATCGCCGGCGAGGCCAGCGTGCAGATGACGATGCAGGAGATGAGCACCGCCGTGCAGTACGGTCTGCCGATCAAGGTCTTCATTCTCAACAACGAATGGATGGGCATGGTGCGCCAGTGGCAGCAGCTGCTGCACGGGGAGCGCTACTCGCAGTCCTACTCGCAGGCGCTGCCGGATTTCGTGAAGCTGGCCGAAGCCTATGGCGGCGTCGGCCTGCGCGCGGACACGCCGGGCGAACTCGATGCGAAGATCATGGAGATGATCGACACGCCCAAGCCCGTCATCTTCGACTGCCGCGTGGCGAAGGAAGAGAACTGCTACCCGATGATCCCGTCGGGCAAGGCGCACAACGAGATGATCCTGCCGGGCGATGTCGGCGCGACCATCGGCGATGAAGGCAAGATGCTGGTGTGAACCAATGATCGCGGCGCGACGCCTACTTCAGCGCGAGCGCCTCAAGCAGGCGTTCGCGTTCCGAATTCACGTGGTCGCCGTGAATTTCGCGCACGACCTTTTCGACGAGCGCCTTCGGGGCGTGCTCGCGAAAGGCGCCGAGCGCGCGCGGCGCCGCAGCGACGATCAACGCATCGAACGATCCGGCTGACGCCTGCTCCGCCAGATAGCCGGTGAATGCAGCGATGAACTCGTCCTCCATCCGCCGTTCCGGGTCGGTAGGAGAAGACACGCCACTGCGCCGCGCACCCATGCTTTCATGCACCCTTCCGGCCGGGCCATCGAAAGAGGGTTTGTGTGCGCCGGTCCGGTGGGCGCTTTCGATCTCGTCCAGGCGCTGCGCGCCTGCCGCATATGCGAACGCACGGCAGGACGCGCCATCGAAGGTCGCCACCCAAGTCACCTTCTGTCGCATGGTCGGCCTATCTCCTTGAGCGTTGTTCAGGCGCCCTTGCCCTTCCGATGGGTCAGTGCGAAGCCGAGCAGCGCCACTGCGGCCGCAACGATCGCGGCGGTCGCCGCCGGATGTTCACGCACTTCCTCGCCCGCCTTCTTGGCGATCGTCACGGATTGCTGCTTGGCCTGTTCAGCCAGCTCCGCCGCCGCATGGACGAGCGCGGACGCCGACTTCGAGATTGCGTCGCCGGAATCCTCGCCGAGGTGAGCTGTCATTTTTTTAACGCTGCGCACGACGTCGTCGAAGGCGTCTCCGGCCTCGTGAGTCATTTGCTTTAGTTGGTCGTGACCAGTCATGATGATCGTCCTCCTGCGTCCAAGGAACAACAGCAGTGCGTGAGCCTCCGTGCATTGACGGACATCAACGGCGGGCGTTTTCGAGGCGTCGCCGAAAAATCACTCTAGCACGGACACTCAGACAGGTCGCGCGCCGCCGGCGCCGCGCTCCACCGCATCGCGCTGGGCGCTCGCGCCCGTCAGGCCGAGTTCCTGCGAGGTGACGACGACGAGTTGCCCGGAACTCGCGAGCGCCTCGGCGATATTCTGGCGCGTCTGCATTTCCAGCATCGCCAGCAGGGCGGCTGTCGACGCCGGCTCGCGGCCCTTGAATGCGTCGGCAAGCTGGTCGAGTTGCTGCGGGCGCAGGGAAAGCACGCCCTGGGCGCGCGAGACCGTGCGTACTGCGCCATGGGCCTGCGCAGTTGTTGCGGCCGCAGCGTGCGTCGTCTCCGCCGTCGCGCCTGCCACCGTCGGCGCCGGTATCATGCCGGACGCGAGCGCCGCGAAGTGGTCCTCGGCTTCGGCGTATGTAAAACTTGCGGTGTGGAAGTTCACGCCGAGGGCGAGGCCCGCCTCGCCGACCTCGTCGCCATCGGCTTCCGCCTTGCGGAGGTGCGCGATCACGGCGTTCTCGACGTCGTGCAACGAACCGCGCAGCACCTCGTCCTGACGCCTCCCGATCTCGGCGCGGAAGGCGCTGTGAATGCGGGTCTCCAGCGCGAGGCTGAAGTCGTCGAGTTGATAGACGTACTTCAGGAGATCGCGGTTGATGCTGAACTGCACGCGCGCTTCGACGATGAGGCGGTGGCCGTCTGCGGTGGTCGCAGCGAAGGGCAACGGCACGCAGTACTGTGGGCGCAGGTTGATTGAGCCGGTCCGGGAATCGATGAGCTGGCCCGCGCGGCGCTGACCCGTGGCGGGATCGAACGCAACGTATTCGAGTTTCGGCGCCTCGGGACCTTTGACGATCGCCTCCTCATAGTCCCACAGCACGCCGCGTCCGTGGAGCGCGCGTTTGAAGCCGTCTTCGTTGTGGGTCATGTAGGTGCGGTCGGTGCGCGCGACGTAGTAGCGCCGGAAGGCGTAAGCGCCGATCGCCAGCAGGACGAGGGCGAGAAGGCCAAGTCCGATCAAGACAAGCGTGGTCATTGGAACCCCCGGGGTCACGGACGTCGTCCGTCCAGCCATCTATAGGCCGGTCACGACGTCCGCGCACCGGAAAGTCGTCACGCGCGAGTTGGACGCCGTCACCCGGCCCGGTAGAGCGCAAACTCCTCCGCGAAGGCGCGGCCTGCGGCAGGGCGATCGAACACGCGGGCGCGGTGCGCGGCCACGTTCGGGTAGGGCGCGAGGTCGAACTGCACGGCCTGGGTCCAGTTCATCACGGTCGCCAGATAGGCGTCCGCGACGCTGAATTCGCCAGTGAGATAGGGCGTTCCGTCGAACTGGCCGTCCAGCCACGCGAGCTTCCTTTCGGCCAGGCCGCGGGCGTGCGCCTTGGCTTCCGCCGGCGCCGTGGCGGAGAGCATCAGCCCGAAGACCGGGGTGTGCAGTTCCGAGGAGACAAAGCTCAGCCATTCCCGCAGGCGCGGGCGGGCGGCCCCCTTCGGCGCGAGGCTGCCGGATGGCGCGGCGTCGGCGATGTATTCGAGGATGGCGTTGTTTTCGGTCAGCAGCTCGCCGGAGTCGGTCCGGAGCGCCGGCACCTGGCCCTTGGAGTTGATGGCGAGATAGTCGCCGCCCTCCGCGAGTTGCTTCGTCGTGGTGTTCACGCGGTGGAAGCGCGCGTCGACCCCGGCCTCATAGAGCGAGATCCTTGAGGCCAGCGAGCAGGCCAGTGGTGCGAAATAGAGTTCCATGGTGTGACTCCTGACGCCCGGCGCCCGGGCGGCGTGATTTTTGTATCGAACCGCATAATATTACGGTGGTCAAGGATTGTTTGCGAAATGGTACAAAATGAGACCGAAGCGAAACGCAGAGGGCGTCCTCGCGCATACGATCCAGACGACGCCCTGCGACGGGCCCGGGACGTCTTCTGGGTAAAAGGCTACGCGGCGACCTCGCTTGACGATCTGGCCGCCGCCACCGGCATGAACCGGCCCTCGCTCTACGCGGCCTTCGGCGACAAGCAGGGCATCTATCTCGCTGCGCTGCGGGCGCAGGCGGAAGATCTCGCCGCGGCGATCGCCCTGGCCACGTCGCAGGGCGGCCCGCCGGCGATCATGGTGCGGCTCATCTTCGATCGCAGCATCGACGCCTATCTTTCGGGCGGCGGCCGCGGGTGCTTTCTGGTCGGCACGGCGCTGACAGAAGCCGGCGCCAACGAGGAGGTGCGGATGATTGTGCGCGAGGCGTTCCAGCGCTGCGACGACATTCTGGAACGCCGGTTCCACGCGGCGGTCGCTGCGGGCGAGATGGCCGCCGACGCGCACCCGCGCGCGCTGGCGCAGCTCGTGTCGGCGACCATGCACGAGCTGTCGATGCTGGCGCGCGCGGGGCATCCGCGACCGGTTCTGGAAGAACGCGCGGCGTTGGCGCTGACGTTGATGCGCCTGTGACGCGGCTGCGTCGTTAACGGATCGTGGCCCGGCGTTTGCCCCTGCGGGGGCATGATGATTTTTCCGGCGCGCCTCAAGACCGAATTCCGTCCCGATATGGCGCAGTCGTCGCTGGCGCGCTTCTGCGCGGACAGGCGCGGCAATGTCGCCATGATGGTTGCGCTCTGCGCGATGGCGATGCTCGGTCTCGTCGGCGTGGCGCTCGACTTCTCCCGCACCATGATGGTGCGCACATCCATGCAGGACGCGCTGGATGCTGCGGTGCTGGCGGCGGCGGAGCTCCAGTCTCGCGGCGGCGCATCCATGGCCGACCTGCGCGCGATCGCCAACGCGATGATCAGTGCGAACGAGACCGGCTCGGTGGCGCATGTCTGCGCCGAGCCGGTGTTGACGCGCAATGTTGCGTCGGGTCGTGTCTCCATGGACATGGCGTGCGATACGCCGACCACGCTTTCTGCGGTGCTCGGCTTTCCGAAGCTCTCATTCACCGTCGCATCGACCGCGGAGTACGCGCGCACGCAGCTCGACGTGGCGATGATGCTCGATGTCACGGGCTCGATGTCCGGGCAGAAACTCAAGGACCTCAAGGCGGCGGCGAAACTGCTTGTGGATACCGTCGTCGATCCGACCGGCGCGGGCGATGACGTGCGCGTGGCGCTTGCGCCGTTCTCGGCATCCGTGAACGCGGGCGGCTACTTCCTCAAGGCGACGAACATTCCACCCGGCGCGGTCCGTTGCGTCACCGAACGCGTGGGCGGACAAGCCTACACCGACGCGGCCCCGGGCGCCGGCGCCTACAGCGCAGCCGGTCCGAACAACTGCCCGGGAGCGTCCATCGTTCCGCTCGCGCACGATCCTGTTGCGCTGAAGGCGCGGATCGACGCTTTCAGCGCGGGCGGCATGACCGCCGGTCACCTCGGAGTCGCCTGGGCGCGGTATCTGATCTCGCCGAAATGGTCGGGTGTCTGGCCTGCGGCGAGCGCGCCGCTCTCTTACGGCGAAATAGCCGCAGCCTACTACACGGTCAGCCGCCATTCCGCTTGCGACGCGCGGCGCCGGGTCCCGGATGCGTCTCCACCGCGCGCGGATCGACCGCTTCGCCGCAGGCCGAGCAGGTCATCACCGAGCGGAAATCGTGGCCGCAGGTCTTGTGGCGGTGGAGGAGAGGCGGCCCCTTGCGGCCCGCGTAGTGCGCGTCTCCCCAGTGCACGAGCGCGAGGATCGCAGGGTAAAGGCCGAGGCCCTTCTCGGTCAGCCGGTATTCGTATCGGGGCGGATTGTCCTGGTAGAGCGTCTTGGCGAGCACGCCTTCCTCGACCAGATGCGCCAGCCTTTCGGCCAGCACCTGACGCGCGATCCCGAGATTTTCCCTGAAATCGTCGAAGCGGCGCACCTTCAGGAACGCCTCGCGGAGCACCAGCAATGTCCAGCGATCACCAATGACGGCGAGGGCCCGCGCGAGCGAGCATTGTTCATCGGCGAGGCTGTCCCAGCGCATGGCGCATTCTAGCTGTTGACTCAGTCTTGTTTCAAGACTTACATCGTGACAATCTGGAGGAACCCATGACGCAGGCACGCAACGCAACGGCGGCGGTGATCGGGGCGGGGGACTATATCGGCGCGGCCATCGCGCGGCGGTTCGCGGCCGAAGGCTACGTTGTCGTCGCCGGACGACGCTCCGAGGACAAGCTCGCGCCTCTGAAGGCGGCCATCGAGGCCGAGGGCGGGCGCTGCGTGACGCGCGCGCTGGATGCGCGCAAGGAAGACGACATCGCGGGGTTTCTCGATGCGGCGGAGGCGGTCGCGCCGCTTGAGGTTGTAGTCTTCAACGTCGGCGCCAACGTGCGCTTTCCACTGCTGGAGACGACGGAGCGCGTGTTCCGCAAGGTCTGGGAGATGGCCTGCTACGGCGGCTTTCTCACCGGCCGCGAAGCCGCGCGCATCATGCTCCCGCGCGGGCGCGGCTCAATCTTCTTCACCGGCGCCACGGCGAGCGTGCGGGGCGGTTCTGGCTACGCGGCCTTCGCCAGCGCGAAAGCCGGTCTGCGCATGATGGCGCAGAGCATGGCGCGCGAACTCGGTCCGAAGGGGCTGCATGTGGCGCATCTCGTCATCGATGCGGGCGTCGATACGGCGTTCGTGCGCGACCGTATCCGTGCGGCGCGCGGCGCTGATGCGCTGGAGAGCATGCCGGAAGATACGTTGATGAATCCTGCCTCCATCGCCGAGGCCTACTGGAGCCTGCACACGCAGACGCGCGACGGCTGGACCCACGAACTCGATCTCAGGCCCTATGCGGAGACATGGTGATGCAACCGGAATTCCTGTTCGATTTCGCGAGCCCAAATGCGTATCTCGCGCACAAGGTGATCCCGCAGATCGAGGCCCGCACGGGTGCGAAATTCACTTACACGCCCGTCCTGCTCGGCGGCGTGTTCAAGCTCACCGGCAACCAGGCGCCGATGATCGCCTTCGGCAATATCCGCAACAAGATGGACTATGAAATGCTTGAGACGCGCCGCTTCATCGCGCGCCACAGGCTCAATGCATTCAGGATGAACCCGCATTTTCCGGTCAACACGCTCTTGCTGATGCGCATCGCTGCGGGCGCCGAGATCGACGGCGGGCTCGCGCCGTACATGGAGGTTGCGTACCGCCACATGTGGGAGCTCGGATCGAACATGAGCGATCCGGAGGTGGTGCGGGCGGCATTGAACGAAGGCGGGCTGGACGCCGAACTCCTGATGGCCCGCGCGCAGGCGCAGGACGCCAAGGACCGCCTGATGGCGAACACCAGCGACGCCGTCGAGCGGGGCGCGTTCGGCATTCCGACCTTCGTCGTCGGCACGGAGATCTTCTTCGGCAAGAACACGCTGCGCGAGGTTGAGGAGGAGATTGTCGCGCAGAAGAGATTGCACCCGTGACGGGACCGCGCGCCTTCAGGCGCGCAACCGGCATCTCGCACCTCCCACCGATACTGACACGCACGGCTTTGCGCGCCTGAAGGCGCGCGGTCCCTTCCAGCGGCGGTTCGGGCTATCGTCCACCCATCGATTCGCAGGGCATGGAGGGCGGAATGCTCGAATCACTTGGCGCTTCTTTGGGTTGGGCGTGGATCGCGGCGCCTCTGGCCGCGCTGGCGTCGGGCGTCTTCCTCACCTTTCGCGGCGTGCGCAGCATGGGGCGCGGCCGCGTCGTCGCCGGCGGACGCGGCGTGGCGACCGGGCTCACCGCCATGGGTGTTGCCTGCATCGCCGCCCTCGTCGCGCTCAACATGCAGAGCTATTCGCGCCTGACCTGGGAAGAACCCGTCGCCGAAGTGCGCGTCAAACAGACTGACGCGGCACAGAAGCTCTACGACGTCACGCTCGTGCGCGCTGATGGCGCTGGCGAAACACACTGCCTGTTGCAGGGAGACGAATGGATCCTCGGCGGCCGCGTGCAGAAGTGGAAGCCGTGGGCCAACACCATCGGCATGAACGCCACCTACGATCTCGACCAGATGGCCAACAAGTACGCGGACGCCATGGAGGCGAACGGCAAGCCGATCACCGCCTGCGACGTCTCGCGTCCGCCGAACCCGATTCTCGCCAAGGCGCCCGATAGTTTCCGCACGTGGCTCTCGTCGATCTCGCTCGCGGAGGATCGCCGCTTCGGGTCGGCCAACTACATGCCGCTCGCCGATGGCGCGGCGTACGAGGTGGTGATCACGCAATCGGGCTTCAACGCCGAGGCGGCGAACGACGCCGCGCGGGCGGCGATGGCTGCGCGGTCATTCTGAGGCGATCTGGCCCCGGACCGGAATTCGTGACATAGGGACGGTCTCATGACCTCCCTGATCGACACTCGTCCGCCGGCCGCCGCGCCGGCTTTGCCTTCCCTCGTCGGCGCGACGCGGGACGAATTGCGCGTGCGGCTCGTCGGGATGGGCGTGCCGGAGGCGAAGGCGAAGATGCGCGCCGAGCAGCTGTGGCGCTGGATTTACCACTACGGCGTCACCGAATTCGCGCAGATGACGAATGTCGCCAAGGAGCTGCGCGCAGAGCTCGAGCAGCATTTCACGCTGATGCGCCCGGAGATCGCCGAGCGTCAGGTCTCTGTCGACGGCACGCGGAAATATCTCATCCGCCTCGCGCCGGGCGTCGAAGCGGAAGCGGTCTATATTCCCGACGTCGGCCGCTCTGGCGCGCTGTGCGTGTCGAGCCAGGTCGGCTGCACGCTGAACTGCACCTTCTGCCACACGGGCACACAGAAGCTCGTGCGCAACCTGACGAGCGCGGAGATTGCGTCGCAGGTCATGATCGTGCGTGACGATCTCGCGGAGTGGCCCACCTCGAACGAGGATCGCCTGCTGACGAACATCGTGTTCATGGGCATGGGCGAGCCGCTCTACAATCTCGATAATGTGGCCGCCGCCATCGACGTGATCTCGGACGGGGACGGGCTGTCGATCTCGCGGCGACGCACGACCGTCTCCACGGCAGGCGTGGCGCCGAAGATCGCCGAACTCGGCGCGATGACGGGGGCGATGCTCGCCATTTCCTTGCACGCGACGAACGACGACCTGCGCAACGAACTCGTGCCGATCAACCGCAAGTATCCGCTCGCGGAGCTCTTCGATGCGATCCGCAGTTACCCGCAGCTGTCCAACGCCAAGCGCGTGACGTTCGAGTACGTGATGCTGAAGGGCGTGAACGACAGCCTCGCGGAGGCGCGCGCGCTAGTGAAGCTGCTCGCAGGCGTGCCGGCGAAGATCAACCTCATCCCGTTCAATCCATGGCCGGGGACGGCCTACGAATGCTCGGACTGGTCGACGATCGAGGCCTTCGCGGAAATCCTCAACCGCGCCGGCTATGCCTCGCCCATCCGCACGCCTCGCGGCCGCGATATTCTGGCGGCCTGCGGCCAGCTCCGCAGCGAGAGCGTCAAGGAACGCGCAAGCGCACGCATCGCGCGGGAAAGCGCGGCGGCGGAGTAAGCCATGATCGCACCGACCTTACGGGGCGTGCGCGGCGTCTACCGACCACTCATGATTGAAGATGCGCCGGCGTTGTTCGTCGCGCACGCCGATCCTGTGGTGCATCACTTCTGGTCTGGCCCCGCACACGGAACGCTCGAAGGCTCCATCGCCCATACGACCGCCACGCTGGCGGTGAAGAACTCTCTCCACTGGGCCATCACGCGCGACGGCGGCGAGGCGCTCGGACGGATGTCGCTTGTCATCCCGCGCGAGGGCGTCGGCGAGATCGGCGTCATTCTGCGCGCTGACGCGCAGGGTAACGGGCTCTGCGGCGAGGCGTTGCGGCTTGTGGCGGCGCACGGTTTCGGCGCGCTTGGGTTGCATCGCATCCAGGCCGACATCGATCCCGACAACGCCGCCTCGCTGCGCCTCTTCGAGCGCAACGGCTTCCAGCGCGAGGGCGTCCTGCGGGCCAACTGGAAGACCCACATCGGCCTCCGCGACAGCGTGATTCTCGCCCGCTTCGCCGATTGAGACCGCCCGCCGAGAATCGCGGTATCAGCACGGCATGAGCCAGTTTGTCCAAGGCCTCGGCCTGATCCTCGCCTCGATGGTTCTCGGCTGGACCATCCTGTTTTCCTTCGTCGTCTCGCCGCAGGCGTTCAAGACGCTCGATCCGGGACGGGCCAAGCGGATGATCCGCGAGACGATGAAGCGCGGACACCCGCTTGTTGCGATGGTGGCCGCCGGGGCCGCGGGCTCGGCGTTGTTTGCGGGCGCAGTCGGCGGGGCGATCGTCATGGCCTGCTCGGCGGCGATGTTCCTGCTCGCCGCCTACACGCTCGCGCCGCGCGATGACGCCAAGCCCAAGGCCGGAACCCGCAAGACCGACACGGCCCGCGTCGTCGCCGCGATGCTCACGGTGATGATCACCTGCGTGGTGATCGCCGGTGTCGTGCTGATCGGGATGAAGATCTAGGCGCGCGTCTTGTAGTTGAAGTAGCCGTCCCACGCCTCGTCGAGACGCGCGAGCGCATCGGATGTGGCCACGGCGCTGTAGCGCTCGTTGTCCTGGGTCACGAGTTTGAGACGCTCGAGTTTGCCCAGCGCATCGCCGATCTCGAAATCGACGTCCATGCCGAAGGACTCGCGCAGGAACGTCTCCACCGCCTTGTCGAGTGCGTCTTTCGTCATCGCCCCGCCGGACAGGAGCGCGTGATAGGCGAGCATCGCTTCCTTTGAATCCTGATCCTCCGCCGCGCCGACGAGGCCGTCGATGACTCCCGCGTTGTTGGCGATGGTGTGGAAGTAGACGGTGTCGGCGAGCTGCTTCTGGTAGAAGAGTTTCTGCCTGTCGAACTTCAGGCGCTGGCGCATCAGGAAGGCGCCGAGCGCCACGAGGCCCGAAAGCGCCGCCAGCGCACGTTTCAGCGCATCGTCGGTGAGGTGCGCGCCCTCAAAGCCGAACAGTGCGGCGATCACCGCGAAGATCACCACGAGCGCCGGCCCGATCTGCGTCAGCAGCGGCACGCCGCCTGCGATGGCAGGCACGCCGAGGATCAGCTGGTCGCGCCGCTTCATCGTCGGCGCTGCGCCGGGGTGAAGCGTGACGAGATCCGTGCGCGGCACGTCGCCGAAGTGTTTCAGCAGGATCGATCCCGGTCGGGCGCCGCGACGGATTCGCGCCAGCGCCTTTGCGCCGGAGTTGGTGGCGTCGCGCGCAAGTTCGATCACCAGCAGGACATCGTCGAGGATTTCGCTGTCGACCTTCTTGTGGTGCAAACCCCAGAAACGGCGGATGTCGAGTTTCGCCGGCCGCGCGCCGCGGGCGAAAAAGCGGATGCGGCTGACGCCGGCGTCGGTCGTGCGGACCTTCAGGTCCTGCAGTGTGCCGGTCTCTGCGTCGGCGATCATGTCGGCGGCGGGAAATTCGCGGAAGTTCGCCATCGCAAGGATGTTCTCAAGCTCGCCGAGGAAGGCCTGCGCATCAGGCTGCGCCGTGGAGACCTCGGTGGGATCGAGCGGGCGATAGAGCGTCTTCAGCCGTTCGAGCTCGTCCATCGTCTCATAGTGCAAAACCGCGCCAAGCACGCGCGAGACGTCCGCAAAGCCCTGCGCGTCAATGCCGCCCTTCGACGCCAGCGCAATCGCAAGTTCGGCCTTCGTGCAGGGAATGTAGGAATCGCGCGCTGCCATCATGTGTCCGATTGCGTGAGGAGGAAATGCCCATTGAGCGCGGCGATCGGATCGGCGCGCTCATGCTGCCAGGCCTCCGCATGCACGCTGGCGATCCTGCGGCCGAGGCGCGTGAGCCTCGCCCGGGCGAAGGTCGCAACGGGGCGGCCAGAGCGCAGATAGTCGATGGTGATGTCGATCGTCTTCGGCAGGTGAGCCTGTCGCTGCTTCACCGAAACAGTTGCGACGGCGGCAAGCTCCAGCAGCGCGCCAAGCGTGCCTCCATGCAGCGCCGGCAACATGATATTGCCGATCAGCTCTTCGCGGTAGGGCATCACGAGCGTCAATTCATCGCCGCGCAGCTCAAGGTCGATACCGAGGTATCGCGCGAACGGGACAGCGAGAAAGCGCTCTCGCAGCTGCGTTTCCGTGAGCGGCGCCGGAGTCTTTGCCTCGCTCATTGCGGCGGTTTCAGGTTGGCGCCCATCTTCCGGTCGCCGAGGGAGGCGATCATGAATGCGCCGGCAGCGTTGGCGACGGGGTTGTCAGGGCCGTCCTCGTAGGCGACGGCGCGGACGAAGGCGACAGAGCGGGTCAGCTTGTAGCAGTGGGCCTCGGCGAGAATATCGCGTCCAGGCTCCGCGCCGCGCATGTAGTCGATGCGCAAGTCGAGGGTTGCAATGCTCTGGCGTTCGGCCAGCGCCGCCATCACCGCCGCGCCGCAGACGTGGTCCAGCAGCGCCGTGATCACGCCGCCGGCGATGACGCCGGTTTCCGGATCGCCGATGACATCTTTCCGGTACGGCGTCTTCATGGTCGCGCGCCCTTCGCCGACGCTGACCACCTCGAAGCCGAGCGCGCGCGCATAGGGCGTCGCTGCGACCATCATCTGGACGACCTGCGCGGCGCTTGGCGGAGTGGGCGGGGTTTCAGACATGGCGCCATCCTACCCCGATTTCCTCGGCCTGAGGCAAGACGCGCGGCCCCCCGGCAACGCGACATCCTTGACGCGACCGCGACCCGTGCGCGAGATGCCGGCATGCTGAAAGGGTCCCCCTTGCGTCACGTCCTCGCCGCCTGCCTCGTCCTTGCACTATCGGCCTGCGCCACGACCCCGATCGTCGACGAGCGCGAGATGGCGCAGGAGGTGTTCCGGCTTTCGGGCGGACTCGACGACGTGAAGCTCGTCGTGCGCCTCGCGCCGATGGCGCTCACCGGCGCCGATATCGGCAAGCGCTGCCGCGACAGCCTCGGGCGCAATCCCAATCCGTTGGGGCGCGCCGCCTGCGACATGGCCGAGAGCCTTGTGGGATCGCTCCGCGAAGGCGAGGGACAGATGAACCGGGCGTTCGAAACGCAGATCGCGTCGATGGAAGCGCGCGCGGTGGACGCCATGGTCGAGACCTATACGGTCGACGAACTCGCGGCCATGCGCCGGTACTATGCCTCGCCCGAGGGCCGCTCGATCGTCGCCAAGCGCTCGGAGTATCTGTCGCGACTCTTCGGGGCGCACTGATCGTCGCGCGCGAAGAAAGTTGACGCTTCGTCACAATTGCGCATGATGGCGAAAAACAAGACACGGGGCAACATATGACGGCGACGACCATGGTCGAAGCGCCCGAAGGGCGACGGGAACGGTCCAAGGCGGCGAACCGGCAGGCGATCCTCGAAGCGGCCCGACGCATCTTCGCACAGCTGGGCTACGAGGGCTGCACAGTCCGTGACATCATCCGCGGGACCGAACTCGCATCGGGCACCTTCTACAACTATTTCAAGTCGAAGGAAGAAGTCTTCGAGGCTCTGGCCGACGACGGCGCGCGACGTTTCAAACCCATCCTCCGCGCCGCCCGCGAGAAGGCGACGTGCTTTGAGGACTACATCCACACTGCGGTCCACGCCTACTTCACGTTCCTCGTCGAGGAGAACCGCTCAGGCGCGCATCCGCGGCTCGATATGGGCCCCCACGTTCGTTCGAACACGCCGGGCACGCTGGCGGTCTATGAGGAGGTCCGCGACGGCGTCGCCGAGGCGATCACGCGTGGTGTGGCGCCAAATGTCGATCCCGACTATCTCGCCGCCGCCTGCATCGGCGTCGCGCAGGAAATCGGCGAAGTGCTGCTGCACCAGTCGCCGCCCGATGTCGACGGCGCCACGCGCTTTGTCGTCAACTTCATTCTCGGCGGCGTGAAGGCGGCGGCGCGCGGCCCGGAATGACGGCGACGCTTCCTTCGCTGATGCGTGCGTTCGTCTGTCGTACACTGACTGAGGACTGGTCCGGCGCCGCGCTGGATATGGTTCCCGTGCCGTCCCCGCGCAAGGGCGAGGCGCTCGTCAGGGTCGCGGCCGCAGGCGTGAATTTTCCCGATCTGTTGATGTGCCAGGGAAAATACCAGCTCAAACCCGATCTCCCGTTCAGCCCCGGCATGGAGATCGCGGGAGAGATCGCAGCGCTCGGCGAGGGCGACTATGCGGGGTTCGCCACCGGCGACCGGGTCTGCGGCGGCACGAAGACCGGCGGCTTTGCGGAATATGCGATAGCGCCGCTCGCCGGTCTCCGCCACAAACCCGCAGCGCTCGACATGGCGCAGGCCTCTGCCTACAGCGCGGCGTATCTCACGGCCTATGTGGCGCTGGTGCGGCGCGGTGTGCTGCAAAAGGGCGAGACGCTTCTTGTGCATGGCGCGGCGGGCGGCGTGGGACTGGCTGCGGTCGATCTCGGATTGAAGCTCGGCGCGACGGTGATCGCGACCGCATCGAGCGCGGAAAAGCGCGCGTTCCTGAAATCCTACGGCGCGCATCACGTTCTTGAAGCAAACGGATTCCGCGAGGCAGTGAAGGACCTCACCGGGGGCCGCGGCGCCGATGTGATCTACGATCCCGTCGGCGGCGATGTGTTCGACGAGAGCGTGCGCTGCATTGCGTTCGATGGACGTTTGCTGGTGATCGGCTTCACGAGCGGGCGCATTCCGAATGTGAGTGCGAACATGCCGCTGATCAAGGGCTTCTCCGTCGTCGGCGTCCGCGCCGGCGAATACGGACGCCAGTTTCCCGAACGCGGCCGCGAGAACGGCGAGGCGATCTGGAAAATGGCGGACGCCGGCGAGATCCGGCCGCGCATCCACGCCCGGCTCCCGCTCGAAAACGTGCACGACGCCTTCCACCTGCTCGCCTCGCGCAAGGTGATCGGCAAGGTCGTCGTCACGCCCTGATTCAGACAGTCCGTTTCGCGCGATCCTTCTCGTTCTGCGCGCGGATGGCCGCGCTCGCCTGCGTCCACTGTTCGTCGGTCCATGCGGTGAGCGCGGAGAAATTGCCGCCGCCCGCCTGATACGCCGCGCCGTCGATGGCGATGCACTGGCCGTTGATGTACTCCGCGCCCGGCCCCATCAGCGTGACTGCGAGATTGCAGAGCTCGTGCATTTCCCCCACGCGGCCCATCGGGTTGCCGCCGGACTGGTCGCGCATCGGCCCGCCGCCCGTGCCGTCGGGGTTCAGCCGCTTCGACATGCCTTCGGTCGGGAACGGTCCCGGCGCGATGGCGTTGGCGCGGATGCCATAACGCGCCCATTCCACCGCGAGCGATTGCGTCATCGCGTTGAGGCCGGCCTTCGACATCGCCGACGGGACGGTGAAGGCGCTGCCGTTCCACACCCATGTGGTGAGGATCGAAAGGATCGAGCCCTTCCGCTTTTCCGCGATCCAGCGCTTGCCGATATCGAGCGTGGTGTAAAACGAGCCGTGGAAGACGATGTTGGCGATGGCGTCGAACGCGCGGGTGGAGAGATCTTCCGTGCGCGAGATGAAATTGCCCGCCGCATTGTTGACGAGGCCCGTGAGCGGCCCGCCGGACCACGCCTGGTCGACCATGTCGTGGATCGCGTCCGGCACGCGGATGTCGCACGGGATCGGGATGCATGTTCCGCCATGTTTTTTCATGATCTCGTCGGCGGTTTCCTTCAGCACCTCGCCGCGCCGCCCGCAGATGACGACGTCGGCGCCGAGCATCACGAAGGCTTCCGCCATTTCCTTGCCGAGGCCCGAGCCGCCGCCGGTGACGAGAATGCGCTCGCCCTTCATCAGGCCGGGTTTGAACATGATCTTGCTGGCGTCCATGACGGGGCTCCTCGGGAAACAGGCATGCGATCATAACCCCGATCCCGCATATGGCGAGAGCAGGTCGACGTGTGACGTGGCGGCAGGCGGAGCGGCTAGCTTGAATCCAGCTTGCATTCAGGCGCATGCGCCTGCGACGCTGCGACGAGCCACTCGTAGGGCGAGGGGCGTTCGCCGGGTTTGTGCACCCGCCGGGCGAGCGCACGGGCGATTGTTCTTTCACGTTGTCGCGCAAGACGCCGGGCGAGACGCGCTGCGAACTGTTTCCGGTCCTGCAGCACGTGGATCAATCCGTTGTACCTGCGCACGATGCCCGCGCGGTCGACCAGGGGCGATGCGGGCGCGCGCGGCGCCAGCAGCGTGAAGGGTGCGCCTCTGGAGTTTGATTGCGCGCATGCGCGTGGCGGCGCGGAATCGAATCCGAACATGCGCCGCTGATAGCGTTCTTCATGTCGCGCCTCTTCGAGGCGCTTCTTCTGCTCCGGCGAAAGCGCGTAGCGCACGTTGTGTTTTCCGGTTCGCGCGAGCTGCGCAACGAAACCAAACCGCCATTGCGGCTTCGCACGTTGCGCCTTCCGCGATGTCTTCGCGCGCGTTGTCGTTGCGTGTGGGGGCGCCAGAACAACATCCATCGCCGCCGCCATCGCCAGCAGCAGCGCGCGCGCCACAGCCTCGCCGTCGCGCAGCCACATCTCCACGCGCCGCGCGGCGGTGCGCTCAAACTCGTCCCAGCAGTCCTTGAGCGCCAGGGGAGCGGGTTGCTCATGTGTCATGGCGCAGAGGATGGCACGGCGGAGAACCCGGCCGGATAGATTCGCGCCGTTTCTCCTATATTTGGGCGTCCTGCTCTCCTGTCACGGGAGAAACACACGCTCGGTCCCGACGCCCGTCGGGACCCAGAACACGTTGCGCCACAAGAAAACTGGGCCCCGACGTGCGTCGGGGCCGAGCACTGGAGATGCTTTTGGAGCGGGCGCATTTTCTCCGATTCCGACACGGCTTTCCGCTGCAACGCGCGCCCGCGTTCCCCCTAAATTTCGGTAACAAACAAAATCGCCGTCATCAAGTCAGTGCGTGGCGATTGTGATTGGCTTTGAGCAGTGCGTTGGCGAAGACGACGAGTTTTCGCGCGACGGCGGCGAGAGCGAGACGT
>WRPF01000046.1:14562-40765 GCA_009773335.1 Caulobacteraceae bacterium | reverse complement strand
GCAGGCGCAACCTCGCCCAGCGGCTCGGCCGCCCCGGCCTGCATGGCGCCGGCGACCAGCGCGTCGGCCTCGGCGTCCCGCGCCGCCATGGCCGCGTCCGCCTGCGCGAGGATGCCCGCCGGTGCAGCGATACCCGCCACCACCGCTGCGAAAGCTGCCCCTGCCGGCTTGAACGTGCCTGTCATCACCAATCTCCTGGCGCCGCCCCTCGTTAACACTAACAAGTGGTAAACGCGAGTTCGTAAATCGTTCTGATTCGGGCGCCGAAAAATGGCGCTGTGGATAAAACTCCGCCGCAATCACGCCCCACTTGCGGCGGCCCGCCCGCAGGCGTTAACAAGCGGCCATGCCGATCACAGATGGCGATACCCAAGGCGAAGTCGGGCTCGCCCCCGCCGTCGTGCGCCATCGCCACCTCCTCGCCATCGATGACCTGACCCGCTTTGAGGCCGAGGCGCTGATCACGCGCGCCGAGAAATTCATTCCGCTCGTGGAGGGCCACGAGAAAAAAAAGACCGACACCCTGCGCGGGCGCACCCTGATCAACCTCTTCTTCGAGAACTCGACGCGCACGCAGAGCTCGTTCGAACTCGCCGGCAAGCGCATGGGCGCCGACGTCGTCAACATGAGCGTGAGATCCTCGTCGGTCGCCAAGGGCGAGACGCTGATGGACACCGCCGCCACGCTCAACGCGATGGCGCCGGACCTCCTCGTCGTGCGCCACGGCGCATCGGGCGCGGCGCGGCTCTTGTCGCGCAAGGTCGACTGCTCGGTGATCAACGCCGGCGACGGCACGCACGAACATCCCACCCAGGCCCTGCTGGACGCGCTGACGATGAAGCGCGCGCTGGGCCGCGTGGAAGGCCTCACCGTCGCCATCTGCGGCGATGTCCTGCATTCGCGCGTGGCGCGCTCGAACGTGCGTCTCTTGAGCCTCCTCGGCGCGAACGTCCGCCTCATTTCGCCGCCAACGCTGCTGCCCGCGGGCGTGCGCGACTGGGGCGCGGACGTTTTCACCTCGATGAAGGAGGGCCTGCCTGGCGCCGACGTGGTGATGATGCTGCGCGTGCAGCTCGAGCGGATGCAGGGCGGATTCATCCCGTCGCAACGGGAGTTTTTCTGGTTCTACGGCCTCGACGCCGAGAAGCTCGCGCTCACCGGCAAGAAGACGCTGGTGATGCACCCCGGCCCGATGAACCGCGGCGTCGAGATCGACAGCGCCATCGCCGACGACAAGGCCGTCAGCCTCATCGAACGCCAGGTGCGCATGGGCGTGGCGCTGCGCATGGCGGTGCTGGAAGCGCTCGCTGCGCACGGCGCGAACGAGGGGCCGGAAGAATGACGGCGACCTTCATCGCAGGCGCCCGCATCGTCGACCCCGCGTCGCGCACGGATGCGGTGGGCGGCGTGCTGATCGAGAACGGCGTCATCGTCGACATCGGCGCGAAAGCAAAGGCGCCCGCGGGCGCGGCGGTCATCGACGGCGCCGGCAAGACGCTGATCCCCGGCCTCGTCGACATGCGCGTGGTGATCGGCGAGCCGGGCGCAGAGCACAAGGAAACGCTGAAGAGCGCGGGCCGCGCGGCGGCGGCGGGCGGCGTGACGACCATGGTCGTGATGCCGAACACCGATCCGGTCATCGACGATGTGAGCCTCGTCGACTTCATCAAGCGGCGCGGCGAAGCGCGCGCGGGCGTGCGGGTTCTGCCATCGGCGGCGCTCACCAAACACCTCGACGGCGAACTGATGACCGAGATCGGCCTTCTCGCCGAAGCCGGCGCGGTGCTGTTTTCGAACGGCGATCGCCCGATTGTCGACAGCCGCGTGCTGCGGCGCGCGCTCGCATATTCTTCCGCGTTCGGCGCGCTGATCGCGCATCGCCCGGAAGATCCCTTCCTCGCCACGGGCGGGGTCGCGCACGAAAGCGCGCTCGCGGGACGCATGGGGCTCGCGGGCGTGCCCGCCGCGGCGGAGCGCATCTACGCCGAACGCGACTGCGCGCTGGCGGAAATCACCGGCGGGCGCCTGCTGCTCGACATGCTCTCCTCCGCGCAGGCGCTGGGGCCGCTGCGGCGCGCCAAGGAGGCGGGCGTGCGCGTGCACGCGAGCGTCTCGATCCACCACCTCACGCTCAACGAACTTGAGCTCAACGACTACCGCACCTTCGCGAAGTTCTCGCCGCCGCTGCGCAGCGAGGATGATCGTCAGGCGCTGATCGCGGGCCTGCGCGACGGCCTCATCGACGTGATCGTCTCCGGCCACGATCCACGGCCGCCGGAAGAAAAACGCCTGCCGTTCGATGAAGCGGCGTTCGGCGCCTCGGCGCTGGAAACGTTGCTGCCGGCCGCCCTCGGCCTCTATCACGCGGGCGACGTGCCGCTGATGGACGTGATCGCGGCGATGACCTCGCGCCCCGCCGACCTGCTCGGGCTCGACCAGGGCCGCCTCGCGAAAGGCGCGCCTGCGGACATGGTGCTCATCGACCTCGACGCCCCGTTCAAGTTCGATGCGGAAAAGATGCTCTCGAAGTGCCGCAACACGCCCTTCGACGGCCGCCTGATGCAGGGCCGCGTCGTGCGCACGCTCGTCGGCGGCGAGACGGTTTTCGGCGGGTAAGGCATAGTTAACGCGCGTCAGGCAGTGTTGCGCAAACCTCAAGGGAGGATCGCGCATGCTGCTGATCTGGATGATGGCGTGGACAATCTTCTCCGCCAACCCGATGGCCCAGTACCAGGCTGAACGCACCGTCTCGCACGCCGACATCCAGACGCGCCTCGCCGCCTCGCGCGCGCTGCCGTTCTCGCTGTAAATCCGCACCCCGGCGCAGTCATTCCGGCCGAAGCGAAGCGGAGAGCCGGAACCTAGGGGACTGGGCTGTGTGGTCCGTTCGGGCCGACACGCTTTGACTATCGACGGAGCCCAGTCCCCTGGGTTCCGGGTTCGACCTCCGGTCGCCCCGGAATGACTGAGAGCCACGAAAGCGCGTCGCGAGACTTTCCACCAGCACAATGCGCCTGCTAGATCGCGGGCATGGGTGATCTGACCGTTCTCGCCGCCATCGCGTCCGCGATAGTCGGCTATCTGCTGGGCTCGATCCCTTTCGGCCTCGTGATCGTCAAAGCCGCGGGCCTCGGCGACATCCGCGCCATCGGCTCCGGCAACATCGGCGCGACCAACGTGCTGCGCACCGGCCGCAAGGACCTTGCGCTCGCCACGCTTCTTCTCGACAGCGGCAAGGCCGCCATCGCGCTGCTGCTGGCGAAGTTTGTCTTCCACGCGGAAGAGGCGGGTTTCATCGCCGGGGGCGCGGCCTATCTCGGCCACTGCTTTCCGGTGTGGCTCAATTTCAAGGGCGGCAAAGGCGTCGCCACGTTTTTCGGCGTCCTGCTCGCGGGATTGCCGCTGATCGGCGTGGCTTGCGGCGCGCTCTGGATCCTGACGGCGCTGATCTTCCGCTATTCATCGCTCGCCGGGCTCGTCGCAGCGGCGGCGGCGCCTGTGCTCGCCTATGTGCTGCGCGATCCCGAACGCTGGCTGGCGCCAGTGGGCTTCTGCGCATTCCTGACGGTGCTCATTTTCATCCGCCATCACGCCAACATCGCTCGGCTCCTCGCGGGGACGGAACCGAAGATCGGCGCGAAGAAGGCAGCCGAAGACACGAAAGTCCCCGCGCCAGAACCTGAATGAAGCGCCCGCTCTCGCACCGCGAGCGCATCAGCTGGACGCGGCTCGCGCGCACGCCGGGCGTCGGCTCGCTGACGTTTCACCGGCTCCTCGAACAGCATCGCAAGATCGACGATGCGCTGGACGCCCTGCCGCGCCTGTCGAAGGGCCGCCTGACGCCGCCATCGGCTGACGCCGTCGAACACGAGATCGAAGCGCTCGAGGCGCTCGGCGCGCGCCTGATCGCGAGTTGCGAGCCGGACTATCCGCAGCTTCTGGCGCAGATCGATCCGTGCCCGCCGGTGCTCTGCGTGCGCGGGAACACGACGCTGTTCGGCAAGCCCCTCGTCGCCATCGTCGGCGCGCGCGAGGCGTCGGCCGCCGGTCAGAAGCTCGCCGCGCAGTTTGCGCGTGAACTCGGAGAGATGGGCTTCGTCATCGTCTCCGGCATGGCGCGCGGCATCGATGCGCGGGTGCACGAAGCCGCTCTGGAGACAGGCACGATCGCGGTTCTCGCCGGCGGCCTCGACCGGCCCTATCCGCCACAAAATCTCGCGCTGCACGAACAGATCTGCGCGCAAGGCGCGGTGATCGCGGAAGCCCCGCTCGGCTTCCAGGCGCGGGCGCGGGATTTTCCGCGCCGCAACCACATCATCTCCGGCATGTCGCTCGGCGTCGTCGTCATCGAGGCCGCGCAGCGCTCCGGTTCGTTGATCACCGCGCGCGCGGCCGGGGAGCAGGGACGCGAGGTGATGGCCGTGCCGGGCTCGCCGCTCGATCCGCGGTCGCGCGGCTCCAATGCGCTGCTGAAGCAAGGCGCCATTCTGGTGGAGTCCGCCGAGGACGTGGCGGAGGCGCTGAAGGCGACGCCGCTGTCGGTGCGCGCGCGGGCGCCGGCGCCGCTGTTCGACCGTGACGATGACGCGGCGCCCCGCGATGCGCTGGTCGAAAAGATCGCCCGGCTTCTCTCGCCGACGCCCGTCCACGTGAACGACATCGCCCGCCTCGTGAAGGAGCCCGCCGGCGTCGTCGCTGGCGCGATCATGGAGCTTGAGCTGCAGGGCCGCGCCGCATCGCTGCCTGGAGGCTACGCGGCGTCGCCGGGCGCGGCCTTCACCTCCGCCGGTTGAGCCAGTGCGTCGGCCGCCTCCCGGAAGCTCCGCGCCGCCCGGCCGGCGCCCGCCCGCTCGCACAGGGCGGCAAGCTCCCGGCCCATCGCCTCGGCGTATTCGAACACGTCTCCGGGCGACGGCCTGCCCGCATCGGGATCAATTTCGAACAACGCAACCATGGAGTGCATTTATACCCATTTCCCCAAACGGGGGAAGTGGCTCGGTTGACTTCTTAACCTCTGGCGCCCAATTTCCCGCCCCGCTCGGACCGGCCGCCCCCGGCTTTGGCCCGCGAAGGATTTTCCGCTCATGAACGTGGTTGTGGTCGAGTCGCCCGCCAAGGCGAAGACGATCAACAAATATCTGGGTCGCGACTACACGGTGCTGGCCAGCTACGGCCACGTCCGTGACCTCGTGGGCAAGGACGGCGCGGTGCGTCCCGACGAGGACTTCGCCCTCGACTGGGAGACCGACATCAAGGGCGCCAAGCACATGCGCGAGATCGCGCAGGCGCTGGCCGGCGCCGACAGCCTGATCCTCGCCACCGACCCCGATCGCGAAGGCGAGGCGATCTCCTGGCACGTGCTGGAAGCGCTCGGGCCGAAAAAGCTCAAAGGCAAGAAAGTCAGTCGCGTCACCTTCAACGCGATCACCAAGGAAGCCGTGCTGAAGGCCATGGCGGCGCCCCGCCAGGTCGACATGGAGCTGGTCGACGCCTACCTCGCGCGCCGCGTCCTCGACTATCTCGTGGGCTTCTCCCTCTCGCCGATACTTTGGCGCAAGCTTCCCGGGGCTCGATCAGCAGGCCGCGTGCAGTCGGTGGCGCTGCGCCTCGTGGTGGAGCGCGAAGTCGAGATCGAGAAATTCAAGCCGCAGGAATACTGGAGCGTCGACGCCGTGCTGAAGACAGCAGGCGGCGGGGAAATCCCGGCGCGGCTTTCCATGCACGACGGCGTGAAGCTGAAGCGCCTCGACGTGTCGAACAAGGCGATGGCGGACGCAGCGCTGGAGGCCGTGAAGACCGGCCGCTTCAAGGTGGCGGAAGTCGAAGCCAAGCCCGTCAAGCGCAACCCGCCGCCGCCGTTCATGACGTCGACGCTGCAGCAGGAAGCGGCGCGCAAGCTCGGCTTTTCCGCCACGCGCACCATGCAGGCCGCCCAGCGCCTCTACGAAGGCGTCGACATCGGCGGCGAGACCGTGGGTCTCATCACCTACATGCGGACCGACGGCGTGCAGATGGACGAAGGCGCCATCCAGCAGCTGCGCAAGGCCATCGGCAGCGAGTTCGGCGACAAGTACGTGCCGGATGCCCCGCGCCGCTACCAGACGAAAGCCAAGAACGCGCAGGAAGCGCACGAAGCCATCCGCCCGACCGACGCCTACCGCAAACCGGAGTCTCTGCGGCTCGATGGCGACATGAAGCGCCTCTACGAACTCGTCTGGAAACGCACCATCGCTTCGCAGATGGAAGCGGCGACCCTCGAACGCACGACGATCGATTTCTCCGAGGCCGGCGGCAAGACGGAAATGCGCGCCACGGGTCAGGTTGTCCTCTTCGACGGCTTCCTCGCGCTTTATCAGGAAGGCCAGGACGACGCGGCGGAAGACGAAGACAACCGCCGCCTGCCGCGCGTGAACAAGGGCGAGAGCGTCCTCGTGCGCGACGCCAAGGCCGATCAGCACTTCACCGAACCGCCGCCGCGCTATTCCGAAGCGAGCCTCGTGAAGAAGCTCGAGGAACTCGGCATCGGCCGGCCGTCCACCTACGCGTCGATCCTCGAGAAGCTGCGCGAACGCAATTACGTACGCGAAGACAAGAAGCGCTTCATCCCGGACGACCGCGGCCGCGTGGTCACGGCGTTCCTGGAGAACTTCTTCAAGCGCTACGTGGAATACGATTTCACCGCCGACCTCGAGGAAAAGCTCGACAAGGTCTCGTCCGGCGATCTCGCATGGAAGACGCTGATGCGCGAATTCTGGACGGACTTCTCCGCCGCCATCGGCGACATCGCCGAACTGCGCATCACCAACGTCATCGACGCACTGAATGAATCGCTCGGCGCGCACATCTTCCCCGAGCGCGAGGACGGTTCGGACTCGCGCAGCTGCCCGGCGTGCAAGATCGGCAAACTCTCCATCCGGCTCGGCAAGAACGGCGCCTTCATCGGCTGCTCGAACTACAACGGCGAGCCGCCGTGCAAGTTCACCCGCGCGCTGGCGCCCAACGGCGACGACAACGGCGCGATCACGCCGGACGGCAAGGTTCTCGGGAAGGACCTGATCAGCGGTCACGACGTGACCATCCGAAGCGGCCGCTTCGGCCTCTACCTCCAGCTAGGCGACGGGGACAAGCCGAAGCGCGCGAGCATTCCGAAGGGCTGGGATCCGGCGACCCTGGAACTCGAGCGCGGCCTGAAGCTCCTCGGCCTGCCGCGCGAAGTGGGCCCGCACCCGGAAGACCAGGAGATGATCGTCGCCAATATCGGCCGCTACGGTCCCTACATCCAGAAGGGTTCGACCTACGCGAACCTGCCGGGCGTCGATGACGTGTTCGAGATCGGCCTCAACCGCGCCGTGCAGATGATAGCCGACAAGAAGGCCGGCGGCGGACGCTTTCAGCGCGGGGCTGCGGCGCCTCCAATTGCAGAACTCGGCGAGAGCCCCGTGACCGGCAAGAAGGTCGTCGTGAAGGAAGGCCGCTTCGGCCCCTACATCACCGACGGCGAAACCAACGCCAACGTGCCGAAAGGCGCCGATCCGAAATCCGTGACCTTCGACGAAGCACTGCTCGCGCTCGCCACCCGCGCGGCCATGGGCGGCGGCAAGAAGAAGAAACCCGCGAAGGCCGCGAAAAAGGTCGCGGAGCCAAAGGCGGCCGCTGCGAAGAAGGCGCCGGCGAAAAAGGCCGCGCCGAAGAAGGCTGCTGCAAAGAAAAAGGCCCCCGCCAAGAAAACCGCTGCGAAGAAGGCGGCGGGCAAGAAGGCGTGAACGCCGGCAGCCGGAACGCTGCCATGAGCAGCGCGCGCTTCCTCGTTCCTGTCTGAGGTGCAATACTTCGGCGGGACCACGCGGGGGATCGCCATGGCCGATATGAAGTTGCGCGAAGAGCGGGACGCCGAATGGTGGGCCGCGTGGCGCAAAGAGGACTTCAGCTGGGACGGGCTGGCGGACAAGCCCTGGGAAGGCTGGACCGTCACCGCCGATGGCTTCGCGGTGCAGACGGACACGGGACGGCGCTATGGCGCGCCGAAGCAACACGGCGGTGCCGTAAAGGCCGAGGGTCGCGCCACGACATTGCAAGACTATTGGCGCGTGGTTCCCGCCACGGGACGTCTACGCAGCGACGCAGAGATGGGCGAAGAGCTAGTACGCGCCGAAAACCAGCCCATCTACCATCGCGCGCACCTGCCGCTCACCTACGAGGACGGCGCGCAAACCGGCAAGGCCAGCTGGCCGGATTATGCGCTCGACGCGCTAGCGAACCCGCGCCTGATGGCAGCAGAGGAGACCGCATGGTCAGGCCTTACACTAGACCGCCGCAAGGTGGTCGGTGCCGACGGCCGCGCTCAGTTTCAAGGCGGCGTCTGGCTCTGCGGTGCCTTCCTTTCTCTAGGCAACGGGAGTCCACTGTCCCTCCGCTACGAGTTTGCTGCACTGGTTCGTCACGCGCAATTCGACAACGCAACCTTCTCCGGACACACGTGTTTCGACAACGCAATCTTCTCCGGAGACGCTTTCTTCGACAGCGCAACTTTCACCGGAGATGCCTTTTTCAACGGAGCAGTGTTTTCCAAAGATGCCCGCTTCAAACACGTTGCATTCTCCGGAGATGCCCGCTTTGACAGCGCAACCTTTTCTGGAGGTTCCAGCTTCGACGGCGCGACGTTTTCTGAAAACGCCCGATTCAACGGCGCTGCTTTTTCACAAGCTGCTCGTTTCGACAGTGCAATCTTTTCCGGACGAGCCTATTTCAACAGCGCAACGTTCTCCAAATTGGCGGTCTTCTACGGAGCAGCATTCTCGGGGGAAGCACTCTTCTTTGCAGCAACCTTTGAAGAGGAAACCCTTTTCGGAAATTGCTTGTTTGGTGGGCTGGCTCGTTTCAATTTCGCCCGTTTCCGTGGTCGAATGGAATTCACGGCATCGGTGTTTGAAAAACTCGCGACTTTTGAAGCGCTCTCCTGGCCGGAGGACGTGAGGGATTGGCACTCTGCTTTCAATCAGGCTCTTTTCAAGAGTACGCTCGGCATGTCGGGATCCGGCTTTCGATCCTTCGCAGCGTTCGACGGCGCAACGCTTGAACGCGGCGTGCAAATCGACGACGCAGACGAACGGAAGGCAGACGCCGCATTTTGGAGCGAACGACGGGCAGCGTTAGATTCCACCACGCTGGACGGCGAGGTTTTCAGGCTGCGCGAGACAGAGGCGCGAATGAAAAAGGATAAGGACGCGGCAAAGCCCGTATCGCGCAGCGAGATCGCCGCCCATGTCCGCGAGGCGCGCGAAACCCGCCTGAAACAACTCGAGCGCGGATGTCGCGTGCTAAAACAATCGATGGAGAAGGCGTCGAACAAGTCGCGCGAACAGCTGCTCTACCGCTACGAACTGCAGGCGCGCCGGGCGCAGCGGAACCTGCCGTTCGGGGAGAAGACGTTTTCATATCTTTATGCCGCCGCATCTGACTATGGCGCGTCCATGTGGCGCCCCTTCGCGGCGCTGGCGTTCTTGATCGCGGTTTTCGCGGGCGTCTTTTTCGGTTGGTCGCTCTCGCTCGGGCAGATCGGCGCGGGCGACACACAGATCGAAACCGTCACCGCGGCGTGGCAGGCGCTCGATCTCTCCTGGGCCAATGTGTTCAAGCCACTCTCGGCGCTGACGTCGGAGGCCTCCGGAGAAGGCACGCTGGGGGATCGCCTGCTCATCGACCGGCCAGGCATCGCCTTCGCCGTGCGCGCCGTCGCCACGCTGCAATCGCTTCTGGCGATCGTTCTCGCCTTCCTGTTTGCGCTCGCGGTACGGCGGCGGTTCCAGATTTCGTGAGGATACCGCCTTCCCACGCGCGCCGCTTGCGCGCATGAACCAGATTCAATGCCCAAAACTGTAAAATCCCCCCATCTCAAACGCCCCCCGCTGACGCGCGAGATCGTGCTCGCCGCGATCAACCGGATCGGGGGCGCGGCCTCCAAGCAGGATCTCGCCCGTGCGCTCGACGTCGTCGGCGACGAGCGCAAGACCCTGCGCGCCATCCTCAAGGAGCTCGAAGCCGAAGGCGCCCTCGGGCGCACCGGCAAGCGCGCGTTTGCGTCGGCGACCTCGCTGCCGGATAGCGGCGTCATGGACGTCGTCGACCGCGACGCGGACGGTGAACTCCTCGGCCGGATGCGCGGCAAGGACGGCCTCTTCGGCCCCACCGTGCGGCTCGCGCCCGGGACGGCGCGCGGCGGCAAGCCCGGCGAAGTCGCCGTCGGCGTCGGCGACCGTGTGCTCGTGCGTGTCGTGCGCGAGGACGACGGCCCCGTCGCGCGCGTCACCAAGAAGCTCGGCCAGAGCGCCCACCACATCCTCGGAGTCTTTCGCGCCGCCGATGATCCCCGCGCCCGCGGCGCCGGCCGCGTGGAGCCGGCCGACCGCAAGGTGCGCCACGACCTCATGATCTTCCCGGAGCACGTCTTCGGCGCGAAGGACGGCGATCTCGTCCTGTGCGAACTGCACACGGGCGGGCGCGCGCACGGGCCCAAGCGCGGCGTGGTGAAGGAAATCGTCGGCCGCATCGACGATCCGCGCGCCGCCTCGATCCTGGCGATCCACGCGCACGGCATTCCGATGGGCTTCTCCGAAGAGGAAGAAGCGCAGGCGCGCGCGGCGAAGAAGCCGACGCTCCAGGGCCGCACGGACCTGCGCCACCTGCCGCTCATCACCATCGACCCCGAGGACGCGCGCGATCACGACGACGCGGTCTTCGCGCAGCCCGACGACGATCCGAAAAATCCCGGCGGCTGGCGCGTGTGGGTGGCTATCGCGGACGTCGCAGCCTACGTGACGCCGAACTCGGCGCTCGATCGCGGCGCGCTGAAGCGCGGCAACTCGACTTATTTCCCCGATCGCGTCGCGCCGATGCTGCCGGAAACGCTTTCCGCCGATCTCTGCTCGTTGCGCGAAGGCGAGGATCGCGCGTGTCTCGCGGTGGAGGCTGTCTTCGACAAGACCGGCGCCAAGAAGAGCCACCGCTTCGTGCGCGGGCTGATGAAGTCCGCCGCGAAACTCTCCTACGCGCAGGCTCAGGCCGCGTTCGACGGCACGCCGGATGCGAAGGCCGCGCCGCTCGTCGACACGATCCTGAAACCGGTCTGGGACGCCTACCAGTGCATGAAGCTCGGCCGCGAAAAGCGGTCGCCGCTGGAAATCCAGTCCTCCGAACACCGCATCATCTTCGGCGAGAACGGCAAGATCACCGGCGTGCGCAAGCGCGAAACGCTGGAAGCCAACAAGCTCATCGAAGAGATGATGGTGATGGCCAATGTGTGCGCGGCGGAAACCATCGAAGCCAAGCGCACGCCGCTGCTTTACCGCATCCACGACAAGCCGTCGGATACGAAGATCGCCGCGCTTTCGGATTTCCTGTCGACGGTGAACCTGAGCTGGGCGCACGGACAGGTCGTGATGCCGGCGCGCTTCAATCGCCTGCTGCAGCTCTCGGCGTCCACCGAGCACGCGGCCATCGTCAACGAAGTCGTGCTGCGCACGCAGGCGCAGGCGGTCTATTCGCCAGACAATATCGGCCACTTCGGCCTCAACCTATCGCGCTACGCGCACTTCACCTCGCCGATCCGCCGCTACGCCGACGTGATCGTCCACCGCGGACTCGTGCGCGCGCTCGGGCTCTCAAAAGATGGGAGCAAAGATGGCCTGACGCAGGACGAGGAGACACGACTCACGGAAATCGCCGAGCACATCACCATGTGCGAACGCCGCTCCATGGCCGCCGAGCGCGAGGCAACGGAACGCTACATCGCCGCCTTCCTCGCCGACCGCGTGGGCGCCACGTTTGAAGGCCGCATCTCCGGCGTCACGCGCTTCGGTCTGTTCGTGAAACTCGTGGAGACCAACGCCGACGGTCTCGTGCCGATCTCCTCGCTCGACGAGCGCTACTTCCACGACGAAGGCGCGCACGCGCTGGTGGGCGAACGCAGCGGGCGGCAATTCCGTCTCGGCCAGAAGGTCGAGGTGCGCCTCGAGGATGCCGTGCCGGTGTCGGGGGGCCTCCTGTTTGCAATGCTCAGCGATCCGGAACCGGCCACGCCCGGCGCCAAGCGCAGGCCGCCGCCCGGTCGCGCATCGTTCTCGAAGCCGTCGTTTTCCGGACCCGCGAAACGCTCCGGCCCGCCCGGCAAGAAACCTCCGGGCAAGAAGAAAAAGCGCTGAAGCAACGAAGGCCCCGGAGGTGATCCGGGGCCTTCTTCTTGTCCGATGCAGCGATCGGTTACGCGACCGGAACCCAGCCGCCGCCGCTGTTGCAGTAGGTTTCCGTCGGCAGCGCCTGCTGGCCCTGATTGCTGACGTTGAGCGTGGCGTTCACCGACCGGCAGTTCGGCTGGCCCGGCGTCATCTGCGGACGATCCACCGACAGCACATAGGTGCGGCCGTTCGCGCCAACCCAGTTCATGCCCACCGGCGCGTTGTTCTGCAGCGCATTGCGGTAGGCGCCTTCGATGCGTCCGGTCTGCTGGTTGTCGAGATATTTGCAGATGCCAAACGTCGCCGCGCCGCCAACGGCCGCGCCGATGGCGGCGTTCTCGCCGCGGTTATTTTCCGAGCCCTGCACCGCGCCGACCACCGCGCCGACGCCCGCGCCGATCAGCGCGTTGCGCATGCACGAGGAGAGCCGCGTGCCGCCGCCCGTGCCGTATCCGCCGCTGCCATAGCCCCCGGTGGTTTCGCAGGCGCTGACGCCCAGCGCGAGAACGGCCGCAATCATTACAAATTTGCCACGCATAAGCGCCTCCCAAGATAAATCACGATGCGAAACATAACACGCGTCCGCAAGCCCTGCATGGACATAGGTCAACGATTCAGGCGGTGTCAGGGCAGCGCCTCAGAGCGCGGGCGTTTTCCAGCCGCGACGCACGCACGCCGCAAGCACCGTATTGCGCAGCAGGCAGGCGATGGTCATGGGACCGACGCCGCCCGGCACTGGCGTGATCCAGCCGGCGCGTTCCGCCGCCGGTTCGTAATCAACGTCGCCGACAAGCCGCGTCTTGCCTTCGCCTTTCTCGGGCGCAGGCACGCGGTTGATGCCGACATCAAGCACCATCGCGCCTTCGCGCACCCAGTCGCCCTGCACGAAGTGCGGACGCCCGATTGCGGGCACGAGAATGTCGGCGGTGCGGCAGAGCCCGGCGAGATCGCGCGTCTTCGAGTGCGCGATGGTGACGGTGCAATCCTCCAGCAGGAACAGCATCGCCGCCGGACGGCCCACAAGGATCGAACGGCCGAGCACGACGACATTCTTGCCCGCGAGCTTCTCGCCGGTGGATTTCGCGAGGATCACACAGCCGTAGGGCGTGCATGGCCTGAGGCCCGGCCTGCCCAGCGCGAGCCGGCCCGCGCCGGCGTCAGTGAGGCCATCCACGTCCTTGTCGGGATCTATGGCGTCGAGCACGCGCTGCGCATCGATGTGCGCGGGCAACGGCAGCTGCACGAGGATGCCGTCGATGGCCGGGTCATCGCTGAGCGCCTTCACGCGCGCGACGACGTCGGCCTCCGGCGTATCGACGGGCAGTTCGACGTGCAGCGAGCGCATGCCGGCAGCGGCGGTCTCCTTCACTTTCGAGCGCACATAGACCTGGCTCGCCGGATCGTCGCCGACGATGACCACGGCGAGCGCAGGCTGGCCCGGCAGCGTTTTCACCGCCTCGCCCACGCGCGCGCGCAGGTCCGCCGCGATCGCCTTGCCGTCGATGATGCGCGCGCTCATGCGGTCTCCCCAAAACTCTGAAGCCATGACTGGATGCGGGCGGCGTCGACGCCGTCGACCGCCACCGATTTGATCCGCGCCGTAGCGCCGCGCTCCACGCGCACCGCAGATTTCGGGACGCCGAGCGCCTTCGCCAGCAGCGCCTCGAGCGCGGCGTTCGCCTTGCCGTCCTCCGGCGCCGCGCGCACCCGCGCCTTGATGTGCGGCTCGCCTGCGGAGTCGACCGCCACGCCTTCGACGCGATCCGCGCCGCCCGCCGGCGTCAGGCGGACGCGCAGCACGACGCCGTCCTTCGTTTCCCGGAACGCCGCCGCCACCTCACAGCCAGGTGGCGGGAATGACCGCGTAGAGCAGCCGTTCCAGGAACAGGAGGCCAAGGATCAGCACGATCGGCGACAGGTCCATCCCGCCGATCGGCGGGATGATGCGACGCAGGGGCTTCAGCAGCGGGTCTGTGACGCGCTGCGTGAAGTCCCATATCTGGGCGACGAAGGCGTTGCGGCGGCTGACGATCTCGAACGCCAGCAGCCACGAAATGACCGCGTTGACGATCAGCACGATGACGATCAGCTGGACGATGGCGCCGAAGAGCCAGAGGAAGGGGCCGGCCATTGGGGGTGCTCTCTCATGCGGGAATCCGTTGCTCCGGCATGTATCAAGCGTCGCCCGGCTGTGGAAGGACCACGCGGGAGGCGTCCCCGGCGAGGAACCGCCCCGCAGGCGCCAATAGCCCCCAGCCCGATCCTTGACGATTCCCCCGGCCCGCCCGTATAGGACGCCCTCCCTGAACCGGGGCCGCGAGGCGCCGGCGACGACTGAGGGCCCGTAGCTCAGCTGGGAGAGCGCCGCGTTCGCAATGCGGAGGTCAGGAGTTCGATCCTCCTCGGGTCCACCAGCCTTCGCTTGCGGCGCAAGCTTGCGGCTTGGCGGGCCAGCCTGCCTCAGACCCAACGCGGCGGCTATGCCGCGCCGTACTTCGTTTCGATCGAGATGCCGGCCTTGCGCAGGAAATCCGTCGGAAGGATGCCGCCCGCACACACGATCACCGCGTCGTTGGGCACGACCTCGGTCGCGCCGCCGGTCTGGAGCGCGACGGAGTCAGGCCATATCTCGACGATCTGGCTTTTCATGAGAACGCGGAGCCGATGCGCGCGCGCAGCGGCGGCGACACGCTCCCGGTTACGGGGTTTCGCGCGCGAGAACGCCTCGCTGCGGTGGCTGAGTATGACTTCCGCATCGGTCTCTTCCACGAGAGAAGCAGCCGCCTCCAGCGCGCTGTCTCCGCCGCCCACGACGACCACCCGCTGTCCGGCATACTGCTCCGGCTCGATCAATCTGTAGACGACCTTGGGCAGATCCTCCCCCGGCACGTTGAGGCGACGCGGCGTGCCCCGCCGGCCGATGGAGAGCAGCACAGCGCCTGTCGTCACGTTCCGGAGCGAAGTCGACACCTCGAAGCCGCCATTGATGGGGCGAATGGCGTCGACGCGTTCGGCGTCTGAGATGTGCAGCGCCTGCTCTTCGGCGACCTCAAGCCAGAAAGACAGGAGATCTTCCTTGCGGACATCGGTCAGTTTCACTTTGCCCACGAGCGGAAGATCGGCCGGTTGCGTCATCACCAGCTTGCCGCGCGGATAGTGGGCGACCGTGCCGCCAAGCGCCTCCTGCTCGATCAGAACATAGTGAAGTCCCGCCGCCTTCGCGCCCAGGCTCGCTGAAAACCCGGCCGGGCCCGCGCCGACGACAATCACATCGTACTCGTGAGACCCATTGAGCGGGCGACTGGCGATCTGTTCCATCGCCTGCCGGCCCTGCTCGATGGCGTTGCGGATCAGTCCCATCCCGCCGAGTTCGCCGGCGATGTAGATGCCCGGCACGTTGGTCTGGAAGTCCGGACCAACGTGCGGGAGATCGATCCCGCGGGTTTCGGTGCCGAACACGAGCGTTATCGCCTTCACCGGACACGCCGCGCGACATGCGCCGTGCCCGATGCATTCGCTGGGCTCGGCAAGCATGGCCTTTCCGCGGACCAGCCCGAGAATGTCGCCTTCCGGGCAGGCGGCGACGCAGGCGCCGCAACCGATGCAGAGCAACGGGTCGATGACGGGGTGGAGCGTCGGCGGTTCGTCAAGGCCGGATTCCACGGCGGCCGCGTGCAGCGACAGCGTCCGTTTCTCCGAACGACGTCGAGAGAAGACGTAAACGCCCATCACCGCCAGCAGCGGGCCTACATACCAGAGAATTGAAATGTCGAGCATCGGCCCTCAGCGCGCCGGCTGCCCCGGCACCGCCAGTTCAGTCGCAGCTGTGCGCAATGTCTGCTGCGCTGCGGCGTCGCCCGCGAACACCTGCAGCGACTTGCGCAGGGCTTCGCGCGCGCGGTCCGGCTGGTTGAGCACCATGCGCGCGCGCATCAATCTGACCCAGCCGTCTGCGTCCTTCGGATTCGCCGCAAGACGTTGCTCGAGCCGTTCGACCATGCCCGCAATCATGGCGCCTTGCTCGTCGGCGGGCAGCGCCTGAATTCTCGCGACATCCGCAGGCGTTGGCGTGGCGGAACCGCTCGTCGCCGGTGCGGCGGACATGCCGGCGGGAAGCCGCGCGGAAATGTCCACGCCCTTGTCGCGCGCAAGGGCGACGGCGTGGCCGCGCAATTGTTCGCGGAACTCCGACTCCGGCCGCGATTGTCTGAGCGCGTTGAGCCAGGTGTCGAGCGCACCGGTCGCATCGCCGCCCTGGCTGCGCGCCAGACCGAGATAGAATTGCGCGCGCTCATCGCGTGCGTCGATCGACGCCGCCTTGCGCAACGTCGCGAGCGCCTGCGCGTCGACCTGGCCGCCGGCGCTCATGGCCTGCGCCTCGCCAAGCGCGGAGAGAAAACCCGCATTGCGCGGCTGGAGAGCGACGGCCCGCGCGTACGCCTCGGCGGCCTCGCGATAGCGCTGCGTCTGAAAGTGCGACCAGCCGAGCATGCGCCATCCTTCGGCGTCGTCGGGATTGGCCTTCAGGCGCTCCGCGAGACGCCCGATCATCGTGTCCACATCGGGAAGCGCCGCCGCAGGCGTCGACATGGCCTCAAGCCCCGCAGCAGGCGACTCGATGCGCGGCGGACCATCGGGCATCGGCTGCCCCGTCGCGGCATAGAGAACCGCCGATCCGACGACGACAATTGCAGCGACGGCGATCGCGACAACCCTGTCCACCGCGGGCGGCGTCGGTTTCGCGCGTGCAGCCTCGGCCTGCGCGGCGTCCAGCAATCTGCGCTCGACTTCGGTACGCGCATCCACGGCGCTGGCGGGATCCATCTCTCCAGCCGCCTCTTCCTTGGCGATCTCGTCGAGTTGGAGGGAGAGCGCCCCCACATCGCCGCTCGACGCCGACACCACCGGAACCGAGGGTCGCAGAAACGGAATGGCCAGAAAGGCGACGGCGGAGAGCGCCAGCACGACAAGAGCGATCCACAGCAACATCACAGACTCCGTGTCTCGGCGCGCGCGCGCCGCAGACGTTCAAGTTTCTCGCGGTCGGCGTCGCTCAACGGCGCGGGCGCCGGGAGGGATCTCGATTTCGCAAATCCGAATACGCCCGCGCCAGCGAGCAGAAAGACGGCGAATGGCGCAAACCAGAGCGCCCAGGTGTCGCCCTGCAGCGGCGGTCGCAGGAGGACGTAGTTGCCATAACGTGCGACCAGGTAGGCCTTGACCTCCGCGTCCGTATCGCCGGCGACAAGTCGTTCACGAACGATGATGCGCATGTCGCGTGCGAGCGGCGCGGCTGAATCGTCGATGCTCTGGTTCTGGCAGACGACACAGCGCAACTCGCGGCTGATGTCCACGGCGCGCGTCTCAAGAACGGTATCCGGCAACTGCTCATCCGGCATGACCGCGAGCGCGGGCGATGCCGCGAGAACGGCGGCCAGCGTCGCCGCAAGTACGAAGCGACGTTTCATGTCTCGGCCTCCAGCCTGGCGACAAGTGGCGCGATCGTGTCGCGCCACACATCCTCGGTGATCGGGCCGACGTGTTTGTACCGGATCTGCCCTGCCTTATCGATGACGAAGGTCTCGGGCGCGCCCGTGACGCCCAGATCGATGGCCGCGCGACCGCTCATGTCGCCGCCGATGCTCACGAATGGATCTCCGGACCGCTCCAGATAGTCGAGGCAGGCCCGGGGTTCATCCTTCCAGTCGAGGCCGTAGATCGGAATGGTGTTGTTTTCCGCCAGCGCCATGAGCGTGGGGTGTTCGTAGCGACACGCGCTGCACCAGGACGCAAAGACGTTGAGGAGCGAGACTTTCCCCTTCAGGTCTTCCTGGCGGAACGGCGCGACGCCCGGCTTCACCGGCTCCAGCACAAAAGCCGGAACAGGGCGATCGATCAGCACGGAGGGGATCGCCGACGGATCGCGGCGCAGCCCTAGACCGAAAGTGACAGCAAGAATCGCGAACAGCGCGACCGGGACAAAAACAATCCAGCGCAGCATGCCGATTACCCCGCCGTCGCCGGCGACGCCGGCCCGGTCGCCACGTCCTTCGCGACGGGCGCCGTCACCTGGGTCCGCGTTCCCCAGCACGCGAGCAGCCCGCCGAGCGCCATCACCGCGCCGCCGATCCAGATCCAGATCGCCAGGGGATGACTGTACATGCGCACGGACAGCTGCGTGTCGTTCACCTCGGAACCGGTCGCCAGATAGAAATTGCCGAGCAGCGAGGACTCGATCGCGGCTTCCGTCGTCTCCATCTCCCTGTCGGGATAGAACCGGCGCTCAGGCGCCAGCGTCGACAGGCGCCCACCCTGCGTGACGGTGAACACCGCGCGCTGCATCTGATAGTTCGGTCCTTCGCCCTGTTCTATGGACAGCAGTTTCACCGTGCGGCCGGCGAACACGACCGACTCTCCGACGCCCATGGCCGAGACCTTCTCCTCCTTCCAGAGCGTGGCGCCGAGCACGCCGAGCACAAGAAGCCCGATGCCGAGGTGCGCTGCGGCGACGGCGTAGACGCCGCGCGGCAGCGTCAATGCCAGTTGCAGCGAAGTCTGCCATGGCGCAGCGCCCGCCCTGATGCGGCGGCCCAGCACCAGCAGCGATCCGATGATCAGCCACGCAGAGATTCCCACCAGCAGGGCGGCGACGATATCCTTCCCGCCCGACGCGACAGCCGTGACGACGGCGAGAAGCGCCGCGCCCGCAAGCGCCGGCCCCACACGCACCGGCCACTGCGCCTTTTCATCCTTGCGCCATCGCGCCAGCGGTCCAAACACCATGGCGATGAAAACCGGAATCGCCAACGGGATGAAGGTAAGCGCATAGAATGGCGGGCCGACAGAAATCTTGTCCTTGCCGATGAGGTCGATGAACAGCGGATAGAACGTGCCGAGAAATACAGTCGCGGTCAGCGTGACGATCAGCATGTTGTTGAGGACTAGCGTTCCTTCGCGGCTGAACACCTCGAAGCCCGAGCCCTCGCCGAGCCTCGGCGCGCGCCACGCATAGAGCCCGAGCCCGCCTCCCGTCGCAATGACCAGCAGCGCAAGAATGAACACCCCGCGCTCGGGGTCCACGGCAAACGCATGCACGCTTGTCAGCACGCCGGAGCGAACGACGAAGGTGCCGATCAGGCTCATAGAAAATGTGAGGATTCCGAGAAGCACGGTCCACTTCACGAGCGTGTGACGACGTTCGACGACGAGCGCGGAGTGCACAAGCGCCGTACCGAGCAGCCACGGCATCAGCGAGGCATTCTCGACCGGATCCCAGAACCAGAACCCGCCCCAGCCAAGCTCGTAGTAGGCCCAGAGCGAACCAAGCATGATGCCGATGGTCAGGAAGCTCCACGCGGAGAGAATCCACGGACGGGCAAAGCGGGCCCACACGGAATCCGCGCGCCCTTCGATCAGCGCGGCGATGGCGAACGAGAAGGCCGTCGAGAATCCCACATAGCCCAGATAGAGAAACGGCGGATGCGAGGCGAGGCCGGGATCCTGCAGCAACGGATTGAGCCCGGCCCCCTGCAGCGGCGCTGGATCAAGACGCGCAAAGGGATTGGAGGTGAACACGATGAAGGCGAGAAAGCCGACGCCGATCATCGCCTGTATGGCCAGGGTCCGCGCGCGCAGGGTTTCGGGAATGACGCGCCCGAATATCGCGATGGTGGCGCCGAACGCAGCAAGAATGAGCACCCACAGGAGCATGGAGCCCTCGTGGTTTCCCCAGACGCCGGCGATCTTGTAGAGCAACGGCTTGGCCGTATGCGAGTTCGACGCAACAACCGCGAGCGAAAAGTCGGATCTGAGAAACGCGTCGGTCAGGCAGACGAACGCGAGCGCGATGAACGTGAATTGCGCGATCGCCGCGGTGTCGCCAAAGGCCATGTAGCGGCGATCGTTGCGATAGGCGCCAATCAAGGGAAGTGATGATTGCGCCAATGCGATCATCAAGGAAAGAATGAGAGCGAAACGCCCAATCTCTGCGACCACTACTGCAGCTCCCTGACCAGCCACCACACGCGGATGCTGATTCTATACATGACTTAGAATTGACCGGCTTCTCCCGCCTCTCTAGGGTAAAGGTCTGCGATGGCCAAGAACTCTCAATCCAATTCGACTTAGAGACTTTGCGCAGGCCGATTTGCAGGGACCCATGAACAACGCAAGTGACAATCGCAACATGGGGCGGCCCACGGCGCTGACGCCGGTCGACAAGCCGCCGCTGGTTGTCGAGGCGCGAATGACGCCGCCGAGCCCGGAAAAGACGCGCGCAAACATCCAAAATGACCGCCAGATAACAATCGTCGCATTTTCCGCCGTCATCGTCGCGCTGTTGTACTGGGGCTGGACCAACAAGGGCGAAGCGATTCTCGAGCCCGCGCGCGGATTCGGATACGCGCTGGGCATCGCCGGATCGGTTCTCATGCTGGCGCTGCTCGCCTATCCGCTCCGGAAGCGCCTCAAGTTCATGCGTAGCTGGGGGCCGGTCGCGGCCTGGTTCCGGTGGCACATGGTGCTCGGCATCGTCGGGCCGGCGCTGATCATCCTGCATTCCAACTACACGCTGCAGTCTGCGAACGCCGCCGTGGCCTTCTGGGTGATGGTCGTCGTCGCCAGCAGCGGTCTGATCGGCCGCTACCTCTACGCGCGCGTACACCGGGGGCTTTACGGGCAAAAGGCGGAAGCCAGGGAGTACCTTGAAGAAGCCGTCACGACCCGCTCGCTGCTGGAGCTTGGCGCCGACCGTCAGGGCCACGACTGGAACGACGAACTTGCCGACTTCGAGAAGCGCGCGCTGTCGCCCCACCGTACATTCTTCGGCGCGCTGGGCGGCAGTCTTGCATTCGATTCCCGTGCACGGCGCGTACGAAAAATTCTTTTCCGGGACGTCGACCTGACGATCCTGAGCGAGGCCGCGCGCCGCAACCTGTCACCCACCTCCAGGAAATCCCTGCGCGATGCTTCGCGGCAGCGGCTGGACCGCTATTTCCGTGCGCTCGGCCGGGCGGTGCATCTGGCGGTCTATGACCGGCTGTTCTCGCTGTGGCACGTGCTCCACCTGCCGCTCTTCGTGATCTTGATCCTGACCGCGATCATTCACATCGTGGCCGTGCACCTGTACTGACCGCTCCGTCATGCGGCTGTTCAAACTCCTGTTCCTGTTGACCGCGCTCTTCGCTGCGCCGGCCGCCGTCGGGCAGACCGTGATCGAGCGACTTGTGTCGCCCGGTCCCCTTGCGGCGGCGCACGTGCAGTACGAAGCGCGCTGCAGCGCCTGCCACGCCTCCTTCGACAAGAACGCGCAATCCGGCCTGTGCGCTGACTGTCACCGTCCGATCCGCGCCGATATCGCTGCGCGCACGGGCTTTCACGGCAGAAATCGCGACGCCGCGAGTCGCGCGTGCAAGGAATGCCACACGGACCACGCGGGCCGCAGCGCCGCGATCGTCCGGTTCGATCCACGCACCTTCAATCACGCCGTTTCAGACTATCCGCTCGCGGGCGCGCACGTCCGCGTCCCGTGCGCGTCCTGCCACGTTCCGGGAAAGAAATTCCGCGAGGCGCCCGTCGCCTGCGTGGGCTGCCACCTCAGCGACGACCCCCACCGTCGCCAACTCGGCGACCGGTGCGAGAGCTGCCACGTCGACGCCGCCTGGAGCCAGATCCGTTTCGATCACTCGGGGACAGGCTATCCCTTGCGCGGCGCGCACGCGCGAACCAGCTGCAAGTCATGCCACGCAGCCGAGCGCTACAGGAACACGCCCCGCGCCTGCATCGACTGCCACCGCAGCGACGACACGCACAACGGAACGCTCGGCGCCCGGTGCGAAAGCTGCCACACCGAAGCCGGGTGGCGCACCGTGCGGTTCGATCACAGCACGACACGCTTTCCGCTGCTTGGCGCCCACACGCGCGCCACATGTGAATCATGCCATCCCCGCGGCCGCTATCGCGGCGTCTCGACCACCTGCATCGATTGCCACCGCGCCGACGACGCCCACCAGGGACGGCTGGGCGCCGACTGCGCCGCCTGCCACACGCCGGCAAACTGGAAGACAACGCGCTTCGATCATGCACGCACGGGATTTGCGCTGCAGGGTCGCCACATCGCAATCACCTGCCAGTCCTGTCACAAGGAACCCGCAGACCGTGTCCACCTGAACAAGGCCTGCATAGCCTGTCACGCCGAAGACGACAGGCATGCCGGGCGCAACGGACCGGCCTGCGAGCAGTGCCACAACGCCGCCGACTGGAAGCGGACGTCGTTCGACCACGCGGCGGTCACCCGCTTTCCGTTGCGCGGCGCCCATGCGCCGCTCGCATGCGAAGCCTGTCACGTGCGCCCGGCGCGCGAGGTCAAGCTCAGCGTTGCGTGCGCCTCATGCCATTCAAGCGACGACCAGCACGCGGGACAGCTCGGCGCGAACTGCGGTCAATGCCACAACGATCAGGCGTGGCGCACGTCGGTGCGATTCGACCACGATCTCTCGCCGTTCCCGCTCATTGGCGCACACAAACCCCTGCAATGCGTGGCCTGCCATGACTCCAAACGCTTCAAGGATGCGCCGATCGAATGCGTTAAATGTCACGAAGATGACAATAGGCACCAGGGACGTCTCGGACCCAATTGCGCCCAGTGTCATGACGCCACCGCGTGGGCGCACTGGAATTTCAATCACGACACGCAAACGCGCTATCCGCTGACCGGCGCGCATCGCGGACTCGACTGTGAATCCTGCCACACACAAAGGAATGTCCGCAGAATTCGCCAATCAGGCGCATGTATTGATTGTCATGCTGCGGATGATGCTCACCACGGCGAATTCGGCGTTGAATGCGCGCGTTGCCACACAACCGAGACGTTCCGCGGCGCGCGCCGCAGATGAGAATTGCGTCAGACAAGGCGGCCCCGGACCGAAAGGGTTTGAACAAAATAAACGAATTCCTCTAAGGGTGACCCCACACGCTCATGACTCGGCGTGTTTGGGTCGGGGCCATTGCGGGGAGCTCGGGTTGTGATGTCCACGCACGCACTTCGTCAGACATGCGCCTCGCAGTTGCGACTCGTTTTTATCTTCATCGTCGCGATCTTCGCGCTGCTTGGCGTCGGCCAGCTCGACGCCGCGCACGCCCAGCCGACAACGGCGGCCTTCGACCACCAGCGCACTGGCTTCCCCTTGACCGGCGCGCACCGCGAAGTTGGATGCGCCGCCTGCCATGCAGGCGGCATCTTTACCGGCGCCCCGCGCGAGTGCGCCGGTTGTCATAATGGACAGCGCGCGATCGGTCGCCCTCAGGGGCACCTTCCGACGACAACCCAATGCGAAGCGTGCCACAACACCACGAACTATCGCGTCGTCCGGTTTGACCACACTGCGGCGCGGGGCTCATGCGTGCAGTGTCACGACGGTCGCAAGGCGTCCGGCAAGCCATCGACCCACCCACCGAGCAGCAACCAGTGCCAGGACTGCCACACCAGCGGAACCTGGGCGACGACGCGGTTCGATCACAGCAACGTCTCGGGATCATGCGCTAGCTGCCATGATGGCAGAAGGGCGCGCGGGAAGTCCGCGACCCACATCGCGACAAACAATGTCTGCGAGGACTGCCACACGACGGGCAGCTGGACGAACGCGCGCTTCAGCCACGCCGGCGTGACCGGCACGTGCGCCAGCTGCCACAACGGAACGAAGGCGAAGGGGAAGTCTGCGTCCCACCTGACCACTACGAATGTCTGCGAGGATTGCCACGTCTCGACGTCGTGGACATCCGTGCGGTTCAATCACGCCGCGACCACCGGCACGTGCGCATCCTGCCACAACGGCACGAAGGCCACCGGCAAGCCGGCGAACCACGTCGCGACGACTGCCGGATGCGAGACCTGCCACACCGGCAACACGACCTGGTCGAACGCCAGGTTCAATCACTCCGGCGTCACGGGATCTTGCGCGAGCTGCCACAACGGCACGACCGCGCGCGGCAAGACCGCTTCCCACCTGACCACCACGAATGTCTGCGAAGACTGCCACGTTTCGACATCGTGGACGTCCGTGCGGTTCAATCACGCCGCGACCACCGGCACGTGCGCAAGCTGCCACAACGGCACGAAGGCCACCGGCAAGCCTGCGAACCACGTCCCGACGACCGCCGCCTGCGACACCTGCCACACCGGCAACACGACCTGGTCCAACGCGCGGTTCAGCCACTCCGGGGTCACCGGTTCCTGCGCGAGCTGCCACAACGGCACGACAGCGCCCGGCAAGACCGCCTCTCACCTGACCACCACGAATGTCTGCGAGGATTGCCACGTCTCGACGTCGTGGACGTCCGTGCGGTTCAACCACGCCGCGACCACCGGCACGTGCGCAAGCTGCCACAACGGCACGAAGGCCACCGGCAAGCCAGCAAACCACATCGCGACGACCGCCGCCTGCGATGACTGCCACACCGGCAACACGACCTGGTCCAACGCGCGGTTCAGCCACTCCGGGGTCACCGGTTCGTGTGCGAGCTGCCACAATGGAACCACGGCGACGGGCAAGAGTGCGTCTCACCTGACCACCACGAATGTCTGCGAAGACTGTCACGTGTCGACCTCATGGACGTCAGTCCGCTTCGACCATGCGGCGACCACGGGCGCCTGCTCCACCTGTCACAACGGCACGAAGGCCACCGGCAAGCCGGCGAACCACATCCCGACGAGCAACGTCTGCGACGACTGTCACGTGGTGACGAGCTGGGCGAACGCGCGTTTCGATCACAACGGCGTCACCGCGACGTGCTCGACCTGCCACAACGGCGCACAGGCGACCGGCAAACCCGCCAACCACATTTCGACGTCCGCCCAGTGCGACTCCTGTCACTCGACCCTCGCATGGACGCCGGCGCGGTTCGACCATGCCAACGTCAGCGGTTCGTGCTCGACCTGCCACAACGGAACGCAAGCGACCGGAAAGCCGACGAACCACTTCTCCACCAGCCTGCAGTGCGACGAGTGCCATGCGACGTCGACCTGGACGCCGCTCACGTTCCGGCACTCTTCTGCGGACTACCCGGGAGACCACCGCGGGAACCTGACCTGCAGAAGCTGCCACACGACCAATGCGCAGGCCGTGACGTGGACGACGCCCGCCTATCAGCCGGACTGCGCCGGGTGTCACGCCAACGACTTCAGGTCTGACCCGCACAAGAAGTGGGAGAGCCCGACAACCGTCCGCTACACGGTCAACGAGCTGCGTGACTGCTCAGGCGCCTGCCACATCTACACCAACAGCTCGATGACGCAGATTAAGGAAACCCGGAACAGCGAACACCGGGTCAACGACGCCGGGTTCGACTGACCATGGAGAAAGCCTTGAGATCAATCGGATACGTGACCGTCGGCGCCGCCGCCGTCGCAGGGTTTGTCTCCGCCGAGGAAGCGCACGCGCAGCCGAGCCTCGACCGCGTGCTCTCCGAAGCACACGTCACGGAAGGCGACCGCTGCTCGGTCGTCCGCGTCGATTTCAATTTTCCCGTCCGGTACGTAAGCCACTTCCCGACCGACAACGGAAATGAACTGCAGATCCGGGTCCGCGCCATCGAACGCCAGTTGGATGGCGAGATGGCCCTCAGGCGCGAATCCCTGCGCCTTCCCTCTACGGACCTGACGCCCATCCGCGAGATCGATTTCGAGGGGAACCGGCCCGAAGGACCGACTGTTGAGGTCGTTTTTTCAAAGAAGACCTTCTTCCGGGTGGGACAGGGCGCGGACTTCCGCAGCCTCGTGATTGTGCTGTCCGGCGAAAACGCGAGCGTCGACTGCACCCCGGTGACTCCCATCGCGCCGGTGACGCCGGGCGACCTCATCGCGACGCCGCCTCCGGCCCAGGCGGCGGCGACGCCCTCCGCGCGCAACGGCCGCCTGGAGCTTCCGCCGGCCACGGCGCAGGCAGGCGCCGGCGCTGACGCCGTCGAAAGTCAGGTCC
>WRPF01000046.1:0-14539 GCA_009773335.1 Caulobacteraceae bacterium | reverse complement strand
GTCGAAAGTCAGGTCCTGCTCGATACAGCGCGCACCTCCCTGCTCGATCGTAACTTTCCGCAGGCGATCCAGCTGCTCACGAAGCTCCTGCAGCGCCCGGAGGGGCCGCTCGCGGCCGAAGCGCACGAACTGCTGGGCATCGCGCGCGAGCGCAACGGCCAGCTCGCACACGCAAAGGCGGAATACGAAGATTACCTCCGCCTCTATCCCCAGGGTCCCGGCGCGGAACGCGTCCGCCAGCGTCTTTCGGGACTTCTGACCGACGCCACGCCTCGCCCTGAACTGCGCAGCGCTGAACGCGCGAAAGAAGCCGGCGAGACCGAGTGGAAGCTGAACACCAGCCTCTCGCAGTACTACTTGCGCGATGACACTTCGCGCACGACGGACGATCCGGTTCTGGGCAAGATCAAGGAAGATACAGTCAACCAGAACGAGCTTCTGACGGCAGTCGATGCGACGCTCGGCGTCCGGAATTCGGACTTCCAGGCCAAGATGCGCGTCGCGACGACCTACACCAATGATTTCCGCAGCGACGGTCAGAACGAAAGCACGATCAGCGCCGCTTACCTTGAGGCGTCGGACGCCAAGCAACGCGTGCTCGGCCGCGTGGGCCGGCAGACCCGCAGCACCGGCGGCATCTTCGGACGCTTCGACGGCGGTCTTCTTTCAATGCGGGCGACAAACAAGTTCAAGCTGAACCTCGCAGCCGGGTATCCCGTCGAGAGCTCGAAGGACCAGACCTTCAACAACAACCGCTACTTCTACGCCGCAAGCGTCGATATCGGGCGGATCGGAAAATGGGACGGCGATCTCTACTATCTGCGCCAGTCCGCCTATCGCCTTGTCGACAGGGAAGCCGTCGGCGCCGAGGTCCGCTATGTCGGCGACAAGATTTCCGCGTTCGGGCTTGTCGACTACGATGTCCACTACAAGCAGGTGAACATCGGGCTGGTGAACGCCAACGTGACACTGGCCGATGAAACGACCTTCAGCGTATCCGCCGACTACAGGCGCGCGCCCTTGCTGACCACGACAAACGCGCTCCAGGGTCAGACAGCGGGCAGCCTCGACGAGTTGAAGGCGTCATATTCACGCGAGCAGATCGAACAGCTTGCAAACGACCGCACGGCGTATAGCCGGACCGCCACCGTCAGCGCTTCGCACCCGTTCAACGATCACGTCGCCGTCAACCTCGACGCGACCGTCTCCAACATGTCGAGCACGAAGGAGTCCGGAGGCGTTCCGGCCAATCCTGCCAGCGGCAACGAGTACTACTATTCGGCGCAGGTTGTCGGGAGCAGCGTGTTCACCGATGGCGACCTCGTGATCGGAGGCGTCCGCTACGCCGACACCGCCGCCTCCAATCGCTACACCGTCGACTTCAGCGCCCGTTACCCGGTTACCCGGGATTTCCGCGTGTCTCCGCGTGTCCGCCTCAGTTACCGCGAAAACAAGAACGACGACGGGACCCAGACGGCCGTGCGGCCGTCGGTGCGGCTGAACTACAACGTGCACCGCAATTTCCAGCTGGAGTTTGAAGGCGGCGGAGAGTGGCAGCAGGACGAGTTCTCGGGCATCTCCACCGAATCCCGCGGCTTCTTCCTGAACCTTGGATACCGTCTCGACTTCTGACCCCGCGATCTCCGGGCGGCGACCGTCCCGACAAGCCGCAACCGGCTTCCTGTCAGGTCGATGTTGCTCCGCCAGCGGGAAATACAAGGGCGACCTTCGTACCCCGACCGGGGACGCGTTCGATGCGCACCGAGCCGCCGTGCAGATCCATGATGGCCTTCGTAATGGCCAATCCGAGCCCGACGCGCGCACTTCTGGGGTCTTCACCGGCGTGCGCGTCCTCGCCCCTGTAGAACCTGTCGAACACGCGCGCGATATCGTCGGAGGGCATTCCCACGCCGGTATCGGCAACGATGATCTCGTCGCCCTCGGGGGCGACCGCCGTGGAAATGGATATTTTGCCGCCTTCCCTTGTGTGTGCGATGGCGTTGGAAACGAGGTTGCTGACGGCGCGCTGCAACAGCACGCGATCGGCCCAGATGCGGTGCCCCTCAGGGACCGCGACCGACAGGCAGATGCCTGCCTCCTCCGCACTTCCCTCGAAATACCGGACCACCCTTTCGATCTCCTCACGAACAGGAACCGTTTCAGCAACCGGTCTTTCAGCGCCGCCATCCGCACGCGCGAGAAACAGCAGCCTTCCGGTGAGGGTCACCAGCGTCCCGCAATCCTCCACTATTTTCTCAAGTGAGTTCCGGTACCCCTCCGTGGAGGTCTCTGTCATCAGCGAGACTTCGGCGTTCAGAAGGATGGCGTTCAGCGGCGTGCGCACTTCATGAGCCACGTTGTCTGCATAGTGCTTCAGATCGCTGTAGGACTCCTCAAGGCGCGCGAGCATTGCGTTGAAGTGACGCCCCAGTTGTTCCAGTTCGTCAGGCAGGTGGGCCAGGGGAATCCGGTGACTGAGCGTCTTCGAACTCACGGTGTCGACGGCGCGCGCGAAACGCTCGATCGGACGCAGCGCTGCGCGCACCGCAACCGCACACAGGGCAAGACACGCCAGAGAGATCAGCGCAGCCGCGACGAGCGCAGCCAACCGGTAGCGCCCGAGCACAACGGCATCCAGTCGCGTGTCGGCGGCGATCTGCACTGTCGCGAAAGCGCCCGCAACGCCCGCAGTGGATGGATAACGAGCGGTCACGACGCGATAGGAGCCGCCGTCTGAGCCGGATGCATCTCCCCTGCGTTCGCGCCCCAGCGGCGACTGGATCACGACGGGAAAACGCGAAGCGGGCAGGACAGCGTCCATCCCCGGCGTCTCCGCCAGCACCGCGCCATTCTCCCCGATCAGCCGGACAAGAATCCTGCGGGGGCCGTCCATGTCTTCGCTGACCTCGTGGCCAGACCAGAAATGGAACGTGTCCGCGTCCGTCAGTATGCCGGAGAGCTCAACGGCCCTTCGCGACAGGATCTGGTCATCGATCCAGCGCGTCTGCGCCTCAAGGGCGACCGAGAGCATGATCGCCGCGGCGACAATCACCACCAGCGCGCCGGCGCCGAACCAGGCGCCCAGGCGCCATGCAAGGGAATTCCTTCCGTTGAGCCATCTGCGGGCGCCGGTCAGATCCGCAACGTCAGCGGACGACATACCCAAGTCCCCGCACCGTGTGGATCAGCTTTCTCTCAAACGGTTCGTCCACTTTCCGGCGCAACCTGCGCATCATGACCTCGATCGCGTTGCTCTCGCCGTCGAAGCTCATGCCCCACACCCGTTCGGAAATGTACGCGCGCGAAAGCACCTCTCTCTGGTGGCGGACCAGGAGGTGCAGCAGTTCAAACTCCATCATCGTCAGGTCGAGGCTCTGGCCGTTCCGCGTCGCGAAGTGCTTTGTGTGGTCGAGAACAAGATCCTCGAACCGCTCGATCTCGCCAGCGGCCTGGTTGCACCGGCGAAGGATCGACCGCATGCGCGCGACCAGTTCCGAGAACGCGAAGGGTTTGACGAGATAGTCGTCAGCGCCGAGCGACAGCCCCTTCACCCGGTGTTCAACAGCGTCGTGCGCGGTCAGCATGAGCACCGGGGTGCGGATTTCGCGACGACGCATCTCGGCCAGGATGTCCCAGCCATCCCGCCCCGGAAGCGCAACATCCAGCAGAACCATGTCGTGTCGCCCGAGGAGCGCCGTTTCCATTCCCGCGGCGCCATCCATGCATGTTTCAACAGCAAAGCCCGTCGCCTCCAGCCCGATCTGCAGGAATGTGGCGGCCCTGCTTTCGTCCTCTATGACCAGTATTCTCACAGCCCGCCCCTGCCGCGCCGCGAAAGCGCAAGGATCGCGCCGGGCGTGTTTCGCTTCCGGCCGAACGCCCATTTCTAGCGGTTACTGTCACAAATCTCCAGCTGTCACTGCCGATCACGCCGACGCCGCCGGTCGAGCGGCGCGCGCGACACGGTTGCGATCGGGCGTGGGACTTCCCCCGGATCCGCAAATTTCCTCCGGAGCAGGCGTCAGACCCGGCGCAGCGCGGCGGTCATCTCCATGTCATCGAGATCCAGCACCTCGACGAGTTCGGCGTCCGCGAGTTCGCCGACAATGACCTTTTCAGCAAGCAGCTCCCGCCCGAGCGTTTCGGCGTACTTCGCCGCAAAGGCTTGGGCGCCAGACCCCGACAGCGCCAGCACGATGCGGTCGGAGACCGCGAACTGCGCCTTCTTGCGCGCGTCCTGCAGTTGCCGGAGCGCCTCGCGGAGTCGCCCTTCCTCGACCAGCTCTGCGTCGAGCGCCGTTTCGAGCGCCACGAGCAGGCCGTTCTCCACCGAAGTTGCAAAGCCGCCGCGGTCGGTTGCGTCCAGCAGGAAGTCTTCTGGCGCGAGCGTTTCAGGATCGCCGCCGAGATCGAGCGTCACCGCCTTCTTCGCGATGACGGACTCCACGATCTTCGCCACCTGCTTTTCGTCCGCGAGCACGGCCTTCAGCGCGCCGAGCTTCGACTTCAGCCGCTTGCCGACGGCCGCGAGGTTCGGCCTGAGCGAATAGCTGACGAACGCGGCCTCTTCCTCGGGCCCCATCGCCTTCACTTCGCGGACGTTCAGTTCTTCAGCGATGAGCTGCGCATTGGCTTCGACGACGGCGAGGCCCGCGGCATCCGGCACGCGCACGAAGGCGGTGCGCAAGGGTTGGCGCGTCTTGAGGTTCGACTTCGCGCGCGCGGAGCGCCCCAGGTAGACTGTGTTCAGCACCAGCGACATGGAGACGATGAGCGTCTCGTCGATGGCCGCTACATCCGCTTCCGGCCAGTCGTCGAGATGCACGGATTCCGCTGCGCCGCCGGGCTGATGCTTTGCAAGGTTGCGGTAGAGCGCCTCGGAGAAGAACGGCGCCATCGGCGCCATCAGCTTCACGGTGGTGAGCAGCGATTCATACAGCGCGACGAACGCGCTCTCCGCCTCGCCTTCGTCCACGCGCCCCCAGAAGCGGCGGCGGTTGCGGCGCACGTACCAGTTGGAGAGATCGCGGTCGACGAACTCGGCGATGAGGCGCGTGGCCTCCGCCGCGTCGTAATCCTCAAGCGCCTTCGTTACGTCGGCGATGAGCTTGTTGCGCTTGGCTTCAAGCCAGCGATCGATTTCAGGGCGGTCCGCGAGACTGAGTTTGCGCGACAGGTCCGGCTTCGAGAGGTTCGCGTAGGACACGAAGAACGAATAGACGTTCCACAGCGTCAGGAAGACCGGCATCTGCTGCTTCGCGATGTCGTCGCGCTTGAAGGCGAGGTTCTTGCCCGGCGCGGCCGCATTCAGGATGTACCAGCGCAGCGGGTCGCAGCCCTCCTTGTTCAGCACCGACCACGGATCGACCGTGTTGCCGCGCGACTTCGACATCTTCTTGTCGTGCTCGTCGTTGATGAAACCCATCACGACGACGTTCTTGAAAGCGGGCGAATTGGGCGCGAGTTTCGCCAGCGGCCCAGCGGGCGTCTTCGCGTCGCCCGCATAGGTCAGGAGCGCTGCGATCGCGTGCAGCGAGTAGAACCAGCCCCGGGTCTGGTCCATCGCCTCGGAGATGTAGTCCGCCGGAAACTGCTTTTCGAACGCCTCGACGTTCTCGAAGGGATAGTGCCATTGCGCGTACGGCATGGCGCCGGAATCGAACCAGACATCGACGGTGTCGCTCACGCGATTGAACGTCTTGCCGTCCTTCACGAACGTCACGTCGTCCACATAGGGACGGTGCAGGTCGAGATCTTTCAGGTCGCGCCCGACGAGCTTCGACAACTGCTCCACGGAGCCGATGCACTCGAAGCTCTCGCCGTCCTCGCTTTGCCAGATCGGCAGCGGGCAACCCCAGAAGCGCTCGCGGCTGATCGACCAGTCGATGTTGTTTTCAAGCCACCGCCCGAAGCGCCCGTCGCGCACGTGTTCGGGCTGCCAGTTGATCGCCTGATTGTTGGCGATGAGGCGATCCTTCACGGCGGTGGTGCGCAGATACCAGCTCGTCTTGGCGAGAAAGAGCAGCGGCGTGTCATCGCGCCAGCAATGCGGATAGGCGTGCTTGATACGATCGGAACGGAAGATGCGGCCGCGCTGCTTGAGATCGCGCACGATCTGCTTGTCGGCGTCCTTGAAGAAGACGCCGGTGTAAGGGCCCGGCCCTTCGGCCGCGTCTGGCGCCTTCACGTCCGGCAGCATCAGGCCGTCACGGCCCGCCGAAAACAGTACCGGCAGCCCGTGCGTTTCGCCCATCTCAAGGTCGCCGTAGGCGGTCGCGGTGTGCAGCACGCCAGACCCCGCCGTGATGTCCACGTGGCTGTCGACGAGCACCGTGCGCAGCGCCGAACCCAGCTCCGCCGGTTCCTGCCCGCGCAGCACCGGCGCGTAGCCGACGCCCGCGAGCCGTTCCTCGGAAAACTCCGAAACGATGTTGAACGTGCCTTCCGCGAAGATCGTCGGCGCGAGCACGCTGGCGACGATGTAGAGTTCCTTCGCCGCATCCGCCGGCGCATTCCAGAACGGCGGCGCCTCGACGAGCGCATACTGCGTTTCCGGCGCGACGCAGATCGCGACGTTGGCGCCGAGCGTCCACGGCGTCGTCGTCCACGCGAGGAGATTGACGTCGCGCGTTTCACCCGCCGCGCCGACGCCGCGCTTCTTCAGCTCCGCACTGTCGGCGATGAACTTCACCCACGTCGAGGGATCGTCCACGTCCTCCTTCATGCCGAGCGACACTTCGTGGTCGGCGAGCGAGGTGTTGCACCGCGGGCAGTGCATCGTGGTCTTGTAGTCCTTGTAGAAAAGCCCCCGGTCCCAGAGGTTCTTCAGGATCCACCACTCACTTTCGATGTAGCTGTTGTGATACGTCACATAGGCGCGGTCGAAATCGACCCAGAAGCCGATGCGCTCGGTCAGGCTCACCCAGTCCTTGATGTAGGTGAAGACGCTGTCGCGGCATTTCTCGTTGAACGCGGCGATGCCGTACTTCTCGATGTCCTGCTTGCCCTTCGAGCCGATCTGCTTTTCGACCTCGAGCTCGACCGGCAGACCGTGCGTGTCCCAGCCGGCGCGGCGGTCCACCTGATGGCCCTGCATGGTCTTGAAGCGGCAGTAGACGTCTTTCACGGTCCGCGCGGAGACGTGGTGGATGCCCGGGCGGCCGTTCGCCGTCGGCGGGCCCTCATAGAAGACGTAAGGCGCCTTGCCCGGCTTCGAGCGGGCCATGGCCTTCTTCTGGATGTCGGCGGCGCGCCAGTGGTCGAGAATGCCCTGCTCCAGCACCGGAAAGGCGGGGGCGGCAGAAACGTCGTCAAAGAGCGCGGTGTCGCGGGTCATGCAATCGGGCCTGTGGGGTTGAGGGCGTCTTATGGCGTGCGCCGACGGCTCGGGGCAAGAAGCCATGCAATACTGGAAAGGGACGCTTCACGAACGGATAAGACCGCCCCTCTGCGTCCCCGCGCCCCGCCCGACTACCTCTGGCGCACGCCGACGATCGCCCGCGATCCCCCCGGCGACCCGGATTGGCGCTCATGTCCCTCACCCCCGCTCTCGCCGAAAAGGTCCGCCGGACCCAGGCCGTCCTCGCCGAAGCTGCAGCCCTCGGCGGCGTGGCGCTGGCGTCCAGCCTCTCGGCGGAAGACATGGTGCTCACGCATCTGGTGGCCGAAGCCGCGCTGCCGATCTCCGTCTTCGCCATCGACACCGGCCGCCTCCACGAGGAGACAGTCGCGCTGATCGACGCGGCCCGCGAAACACTTGGCGTCGCCATCGAGGTCTATCGCCCCGATCCGGCGGCGGTGGCCGCCTATGTGGCCGGCAACGGCGCGAACGCGTTCTACGACAGCCTTGATCTGCGCAAGTCCTGCTGCCACATCCGCAAGGTCGAGCCGCTGGAGCGCGCCCTGAAGGGCAAGCGGGGCTGGATCACCGGCCAGCGCCGGGAGCAGGCGGCCACCCGCACCGAACTCGCCGAACGCGAGCATGACGCCGCGCGCGGCATCGAGAAGTTCAACCCGCTGGCGGACTGGAGCTGGGACGACGTCCTCGCTTACGCCAAGGCCGCCGACGTGCCGATCAACCCACTCCACGCCCGCGGCTACGTCTCCATCGGCTGCGACCCCTGCACCCGCGCCATCCGCCCGGGTGAGGATCCCCGCGCCGGCCGCTGGTGGTGGGAGCAGAGCGATAGTAAGGAGTGCGGGCTTCACGTCTCCCCGCTGCCAGAGAGCCGCGCAGGGGCGCCCGCATGACCACAACGATACTCAGGCCCCCCATCGCTGACGTCTCATCACCCATGCTGTCACATCTCGACCGCCTCGAATCCGAGGCGATCCACATCCTGCGCGAGGTCGCGGCCGCCTTTGACCACCCGGCGCTCCTCTTCTCCGGCGGCAAGGACAGCGCCGTGCTGCTGCGGCTGGCGGAGAAGGCCTTCCGGCCGGAAGCGCTGCCGTTCCCGCTGCTGCACGTCGACACCGGCCACAACTTTCCCGAAGTGATCGCCTTCCGCGATGCGCGCGTGGCCGAACTCGGCGAGCGCCTGATCGTGGCGCATGTGGAAGACTCCATCGCCCGCGGCACAGTACGGCTGCACAAGGAAACCGACAGCCGCAACGCCGCCCAGGCGGTCACGCTGCTGGAAGCCATCGCCGAGCACAATTTCGATGCGCTCATCGGCGGCGCGCGCCGCGACGAGGAGAAGGCCCGCGCAAAGGAGCGCATCTTCTCGCACCGCGACGAGTTCGGACAGTGGAACCCGAAGGGCCAGCGGCCGGAACTCTGGAACCTCTACAACACGCGGCTCCACCCCGGCGAGAACATGCGGATCTTCCCGCTCTCCAACTGGACCGAGCGCGACATCTGGACCTACATCGCCCGCGAGAGCATGTCCCTGCCGCCGCTCTACTACGCGCATGAACGCGACGTGGTGCGCCGGGGCGACCTGCTCGCACCGGTCACCGACATCACGCCCGCGCACGAAGGCGAAACGGTGGAGCGCGTCAGCGTGCGCTTCCGCACCGTCGGCGACATCACCTGCACCTGCCCGGTGGCGAGCGTCGCGCGCAATCCGCTCGAGATCATCGCGGAAACGGAATTCGCCGACCTCTCCGAGCGCGGCGCCACGCGCATGGACGACCAGGCATCGGAGGCGTCCATGGAGCGGCGCAAGAAGGAAGGCTACTTCTGATGTACGACGGCGCCTCCCCGGAACAGCGCGGCGTGTTGCGCTTCATGACCGCCGGCAGCGTCGACGACGGCAAGTCCACGCTGATCGGGCGCCTGCTCTACGATTCCAAAGGGCTGATGCGCGACCAGATCGCCGCCATCTCGAAGGCCAAGCATGCCCGCGCCGACGACGGCGAGATCGATCTCGCGCTGGTGACCGACGGCCTTGAGTCCGAGCGCGAGCAAGGCATAACCATCGACGTCGCCTACCGCTATTTTTCCACGCCCAGGCGCGCCTTCGTCATCGCCGATGCGCCCGGCCACGAGCAGTACACGCGCAATATGGTGACAGCGGCGTCCACCGCCGAAGTCGCCATCATCCTGATCGACGCGAGCCGCATCGTCGGCAAGGGCCTGAAGAGCCAAACGCGCCGCCACGCCGCCATCGCCAAACTGATGGGCCTCGACGTCATCGTCGCGATCAACAAGATGGACCTGCTCGACTGGTCCGAGGCCGCCTATACGGAAATCAAGGAAGGCTTCGAGCGCATCGCGCGTACCCTCGACATCGCGCCCCTCGCCTATGTGCCGATCTCCGCAAAGTCCGGCGACAACGTCGCGCGGCGCGGCGCAGCGGCCTGGTACGTCGGCCCGCCGCTGCTCGACATCCTCGAATCCGTACCCCCGCGCAGCACCAAGGTGAACGTGGCGTTCCGCTTCCCGATCCAGCGCGTCGCGCGCTGGGGCGAGACCGATCCCGATGCGCGGCGCGGTTACGCGGGACGCGTCGAAGGCGGCGCGGTGCGGATCGGCGACAGCGTGCTCGCTGCGCCCTCGCTGCTGCCTGCCGTCATCCGTGACATCCGCACCTTTGACGGTTCGATCTCCGAAGCCGTGACCGGCCAGTCCGTGACGCTCGTGCTCGACCGCGATCTCGATCTCGCGCACGGCGACACGCTGGCCTCGCCGGACGTGACGGTGGCCAAGAGCGTCACCGCGGACCTCTGCTGGCTCGACACGCAGTCCTGGCAGCGCGGACGCCGCTATCTCCTGCGCCAGGGCGCGCGCACGACGCACGCCGTGATCGACCAGATCCATTTCGTGCGCGAAGTCACCGAACTCGCCGCCGTGACGGACGCTGCCGAACTCCATCTCAACGACATCGCCTCGGTCCGCGTGAAGGCGCTCGAGCCGCTGATCGCCGACCTGTTCGACAACGCCCCGGCCACCGGCGCGTTCGTGCTGATCGATCCGGTCACGCACCAGACGGCGGCCGCCGGCATGATCCGCGAAGCGCACGATCCGTCGCCGCACGGCGCGAGCGTGGAAGCAAGCTACGAGATCTGACGCGGCGCAGCCCGCCGCATCGCGCATTTTCAGGGCTGTCTGACGATCACCAGACACGCGCCTCGCGCGGGCGCAGCGTCACGCGATCACCGATCTTCAGTTGCAGCGCGACATCGTGCGGCGCGCGGATCTCGATCGGCTCACCGCCGTCGAAAAGGCAATCAAGGCGCGCGCTGGCGCCGGCCGACACCACGTCGCGCAGCACTGCCTTCAGGCCCTCGCTTTCGCCCACGACGATGTCGAACGCATCGGGGCGTACATAGGCCAGTCCGCTGCCTGCGCGCGTGAGCGATCCGCCGAGCAGCTTTGCGCGCGCGCCGGCGAACACTGCCGCGCCATCGACGATCTCGCACGGCAGTTTCACCACATCGCCGAGGAACTCGAACACGAAGGGCGTCGCCGGCTGGTGATAGAGTTCCTCCGGCGTACCCACCTGCTCCAGCGCGCCGTCCTTCAGCAACGCCACGCGGTCGGCGAGTTCAAGGGCCTCCTCCTGGTCGTGCGTGACGAAGATGGTGGTCAGCCCCGTGCGCTCGTGGAGCTGGCGCAGCCAGCGGCGCAGTTCGCGGCGCACCTTGGCGTCCAGCGCGCCGAACGGTTCGTCAAGCAACAGTATGCGCGGCTCGATGGCGAGCGCGCGCGCGAGCGCCACGCGCTGGCGCTGCCCGCCAGAGAGCTGGGACGGATAGCGCCCGGCGAGCCCGTCCAGCTGCACCAGCGCGATCAGCTCCTCAACCCGCGCATTGATCTGGCGATTGTTCGGACGCTCCTTGCCCCGCTTGGCGCGCAGGCCGAAGGCCACGTTCTGTGCGGCCGTCATGTGCCGGAAGAGCGCGTAGTGCTGGAACACGAGACCGATGCGACGGTCGCGCACCTTCTGCGCCAGAAGGCTCTCTCCACGAAAACGGATGGAACCGGAATCGGGAACCTCCAGCCCGGCGATGCACCTCAGCAAAGTCGTCTTGCCTGAACCTGAAGGCCCGAGCAGCGCGATGAACTCGCTGTCCTCGGCGCGCAGCGAAACGCCCCCCAGGGCGGGGAATTTTCCGTATGTCTTGCGAATGTGATCGATCTCGAGCGGCATGGAGTCCTCAGGTCCGCTCGGCGGCGGCGAGTTCGGCTTCAAAGCGGGATTCAAGCACGGCTTTCACGCCGAGCGTCACCAGCGCAAACAGCGCCAGCAGCGAGGCGATCGCGAAGGCAGCGACGAAATTGTATTCATTGTAGAGGATCTCGACGTGCAGCGGCATGGTCGACGTGAGGCCCCGGATATGGCCGGAGACGACCGACACCGCGCCGAACTCGCCCATCGCGCGCGCCGTGCAGAGCAGGACGCCAAAGGTCAGCGCCCACTTCACGTTCGGCAGCGTCACGAGGAAGAAAGTGCGCCACGGCCCCGCGCCCAGCGTGGCGGCGGCGGCCTCCTCGTCCGTGCCCTGCTGCTGCATCAGCGGAATGAGTTCGCGCGCGACATAAGGGAACGTCACCAGCGTGGTCGCCAGCACGATGCCGGGCACGGCGAAGATGATCTCGATGCCTCTGTCGATGAAGAACGGGCCGAACCAGCCGTGGATGCTGTAGAGCAGTACATAGACGAGGCCCGAAATCACCGGCGACACCGACAGCGGCAGGTCGATGAGCGTGGTCAGGAAGCTCTTGCCGAAAAAGTCGAACTTCGTGATCGCCCACGCGGCGGCGAGACCGAATACGGTATTGAGCGGCACGGCGATCGCGGTGACGAGCAAGGTCAACTGAATCGCCGAAAACGCCGCAGGTTCCTGGAACGCCGCAAAAAACGCGGCCTCCCCCTTCCGCAGGGCTTCGATGAAGACGGCCAGCAACGGCGCCATCAGCACCACAAGCACATAGAACAGCGCGACGCCGATGAGCGTCCACTTCAGCCACGGCGGGTCGCGCGTCGGAGATGCGGGCGTCTTGTCGCTCATGCGGCGCCCCGTCTCGTCATCAGCGCGTGCGCGCCGTTGAGCAGGAAGAGCATGACGAAGGAGACGCACAGCATCGCAAGACCGATGGCGGCCGCGCCCGCATAGTCGAACTCCTCGAGCTTGATGACGATCAGCAGCGGTGCGATTTCTGACACCATCGGGATGTTGCCCGCGATGAAGATGACCGAGCCGTACTCTCCCACCGCCCGCGCGAACGCGAGCGCAAATCCCGTGAGGATCGCCGGCGCGATGGCCGGCCAGATCACCTGGCTGATCGTGCGCCAGCGTGACGCGCCGAGGGTCGCCGCCGCCTCTTCCACGTCGCGATCAAGATCGGCGAGCACCGGCTGCACCGCGCGCACGACGAAGGGAAAGCCGATGAAGACGAGCGCGACCATGACGCCGACCGGCGTGTAGGCGATGCGGATGTCGTGCGGGGCGAACGCCGCGCCGATGAGGCCGTTCGGCGCGTAGATCGAAGCAAGCGCGATGCCCGCCACCGCCGTCGGCAGCGCAAACGGCAGATCGACCAGCGCATCGATGACGCGCTTGCCGGGGAACTCGTAGCGTACCAGCGCCCAGGCGACGATCGTACCGAACACTGCGTTGACCGAAGCGGCGATCGCTGCGGCGCCGAAACTCAACTTCAGCGCCGCCACGGTGCGCTCCGACGACACGACGCGCCACACGCCTTCCAGGCCGAGTTCCCATGGCCGCAACGCAAGCGCGGCCAGCGGGATCAGGACGATGATGCTCAGATACAGGACGACGAAACTGAACGACGGCCAGAAGCCGCCCAGCGCGCTCGGCTCGCGGAACCGCCAGCGTTTCGCGGACGCCGATGCGTCGGTGACGCTCATCCGCGATCCGTTCGGCAGGTCAGCATCATGGACAGATGGCGCTCCGAGGCGACCGCGCGCCCAAAATTGCTTACTCGTTGCGGAATCATCATGGATGCTCCGGCGTCACAACGGCGATCAGCTTGCCCGTCCCGTAAGCCCGTCTAACGGCAGTTTCGAGGCGCTGGCGAGCGTGGTGCGTTCAAGGATGGCGGCGGTGCTGTCGCGCACCTCGATGAGAATGTGACGCAGGACGCAGGTCGCCTCGTCCGGGCAGTCGTCGCAGCGCTTGTAGGCCGTGCGGCTCGCGCATGGGGCGAGTGCGAGCGGACCGTCGCTGATCCGGATCACCTCGGCGAAGGTGATCTCCTCCGGCGGCCGGGCGAGCGCGTAGCCGCCGTGCTTGCCGCGATGGCTGACCACCAGACCGCTGCGCTTCAGCTCGACGAGGATGTTTTCCAGGAACCGGCGCGGAATATCCTGCCGCTGGGCGATATCGGCGATGAAGACCGGGCGGCGGACCCCGCTTTCGGCCGCAGCCTGGTGGGCGAGGTCGAGCATCGCGCGCAGCGCGTATTTGGCCTTCACGGTCAGCATGGGGCCGTTCCATTCCGCGCCTCACGCGAAATAGCAAGTCTTGCACGTACTGATTGTATTTTTTCTTTATTCCCCTTAATGGGGAACCCATGAGAGCGTTCCATTGTCGCCCCGACGGGTCCGCCCCCGCCCACTGGCTCGATGCAATGCACCGGCATCGCCACCGCATCTTCGTCGACCTGCTCGGCTGGCGGGCGCTGGCGCGGCCCGACGGACGCGACATCGACGCCTTCGACGACGGGCGGGCGCACTACATCATCGTGACCGACGAGGGTGGCGCATATCGCGCTTCCGCCCGGCTGCTGCCCACCGAGGGTCCGCACATGCTGTCGGAGGCCTTCGCGGATTTCGTCGACGGGCCCGTCCCGCAAGGCCCCGCCATCTTCGAATGGACGCGGCACGCGCCTGGCGATCCGGACTGGCCCGCCGCCGTCAACGAGGCCGCACGGCTCGCCCTGCACATCGGCATCCTCGAATTCGCGCTGAGGGCCGGGATCACCGCGTTCACCGCCCTTCTGGAGGCCGGCCTGGCCCGGCGCGCGCGCGGATATGGCTGGGACTGCACGCCGCTTGGGCTCCCGCGCGCCTACGCGGAGGGCGAGGCGATCGCGGTGGCGAACCCCGTGCGCGCGGCCCACCTCGCC
>WRPF01000045.1:26276-27359 GCA_009773335.1 Caulobacteraceae bacterium | reverse complement strand
CGCCGGCGGCAGGGAGCGCGCGCCGAGCTGCACGCCGCGTCGGCGCACCCAGGGTGCGAGAATGTGGTCCGGATGCTGCGTCAGCCAGCCGGCGAGGGCGTCGCGCCGAGGCCGGGCGTCGCGGGACAAGAGCGCGCGCGCTTCCACATGGGCGATCAGCGACCGGTCCTCGACCCCGGTCAGCGCGCTGTGCGCGCCGCGCCAGTCGCCGCCATCGGCGGCCTCGAAGGCGCGACGGTACGCAACCTCGTCTCCCGTGGAGAGAACGAGCACTCTGGGCGCCGCATGAGCGGGCGCAACAAGAAGGGCGACCGCTGTTGCGGCCGCAAGAAGCACTCTCACGTCAGCCCCCCGGCAATTCTTGCGGGATTGCAGTTCTGACTTCAGCCCCGGTCTAAAGACCCGGACCCCGCTGGATACCGACTTCGTCGGCCCATGCGGCAAAGGCGAGTAGATCCGCCCACGCCAGCCGCTTGTCCTGCGGCCGTCTCAGCAAATATGCCGGATGCAGCATGACCATCGCGTGAAGCGGCTCGGTTAACGCCGGCAACCCACACGTCAACCTTTTGCCGCGCAGCCTCATCACGCCGTCGTCGCGCTTGAGGAGCGTCTGGGCGGCGAATCCGCCTGCCAGGATCAGGAGTTTCGGCCGGACGAGCGTCACGGCGCGTTCGATGAACGGCACGCAGGCGGCGATTTCTCCTTGGGTGGGGGGGCGGTTGCCGGGCGGGCGCCAGAAAATCACGTTGGAAATGAAGACGTTGGACTGCCGGTTGAGGCCGATGGAGTCCAGCATCCGGTCGAGGAGCTGGCCGGAGCGGCCCACGAACGGGCGGCCCTCGGCGTCCTCGTCGCGGCCGGGGGCCTCGCCGACGACCATGACCGGAGCGTCTTCGACGCCGTCGGAGAAGACCGTCTGCCGGGCCGTTTTTTTCAGGGTGCAGCCTTCGAAATCCTCGAGCGCGGCCCGCAGTTCCGCCAGCGTCGAGGCGGCGTCGGCGAGCTTGCGGGCGTCGTCCGGGGCGGTGGAGGGCGGCGGGCGGGACACTTTCCGCACGGCAGGTTTCGCTGGCGCGGCGGGGG
>WRPF01000045.1:0-26266 GCA_009773335.1 Caulobacteraceae bacterium | reverse complement strand
CCGCGCGCAGGCGCGAGCGCCGGCGCGGCGAGGATCGCGGCCGCCTCTGCGGACTCCACGCCCGCATCCCGCCACCAGGCCATCAGGCCCCGCAAGGCGCGTTCGGTTTCGGTATCCGCGACCATTTATCCTTCACGCCCACCCGGAATCGCCCGAGCCTTGCGGCACCGCAACCTAGCCTCGATAACGCTTCGAGAACATTGTTTCAGCACGGGCGCCCCAGACGGGCGGAGGAAGCGAATGGCCGAAGACGCGATCGAACGCGAGTCGATGGAATACGACGTCGTCATCGTGGGGGCGGGTCCGGCGGGCCTTTCCGCCGCGATCCGTCTGAAACAGGCCGCCGCCGCCGCCGGGACGGAGGTGTCCGTCGCGGTTCTCGAGAAGGGTTCCGAGGTCGGCGCGCACATCCTGTCCGGGGCCGTGATCGATCCGGTCGCCCTCGACGAGCTGTTTCCGGACTGGAAGACGATGGGCGCGCCCATCAGCACCGAAGTCATTGACGACCGTTTCTATCTGCTCGGACCGGCGGGCGCCGCACGGCTGCCGAATTTCCTTCTGCCGCCGCTGATGAACAATCACGGCAAGTACATCGTGTCGCTTGGCGAGGTGATGCGCTGGCTCGGCCAGCAGGCCGAAGCGCTCGGCGTGGAGATCTATCCGGGCTTTGCGGCGGCGGCGGTTGTCTATGATCCCTCGGGCGCCGTGAAGGGCGTGCAGGTCGGCGATCTCGGCATCGCCAAGAGTGGCGAACACAAGGGCGATTTCACGCCCGGCATCGAGATCCACGCCAAGTACACGCTGATCGGGGAGGGCGTGCGCGGTTCGCTCGCCAAGCAGCTCATCCGCAAGTTCAAGCTCGACGCCGGCAAGTCGCCGCAAAAGTTCGGCATCGGCCTCAAAGAACTGTGGGAAATTCCTGCGGAAAACCACAAGCCGGGCCTTGTGGTCCACACCACCGGCTGGCCGCTCGATGACAAGACGGGCGGCGGCTCCTTCATGTATCACTTCGGCGATCGCCTCGTGAGCATCGGCTTCGTCGTCCACCTGAACTACACGAATCCCTGGCTTTCGCCGTTCGACGAATTCCAGCGGATGAAAACCCATCCGGAAGTCGCGCACTGGCTGAAGGGCGGCAAACGTCTCGCCTATGGCGCGCGCGCCATCACCGAAGGCGGGCTGCAGTCGATTCCGAAACTCGTATTCCCCGGCGGGGCCCTGATCGGGTGTTCGGCGGGTTTCGTGAACGTGCCGCGCATCAAGGGCAGTCACAACGCAATGAAGTCCGGCATGCTCGCCGCCGAGGCTGCTTTCACCGCGATCACTGCGGGCCGCCAGCGCGACGACCTGAAGGACTACGAGACCGCAGTCGAACAGAGCTTCATCTACAAGGACCTGAAACCTGTCCGGAACGCCAAGCCCATCCTGACGAAGTACGGCACCTTCCTCGGCGGCTTCCTCGGCATGTTCGACATGTGGACGAACACATTGTTCGGCAACTTCTCGTTCTTTGGCACGATGAAGCACTCCAAGACCGACGCCGAGAGCACGCTGCCGGCGGCCAGGTGCAAGCCGATCGTCTACCCGAAGCCAGACGGGGTGCTGACCTTCGACAAGCTTTCGTCGGTGTTCCTGTCGGCCACCAACCACGAGGAAGACCAGCCTGCGCACCTCAAGGTGCTCGATCAGAAGCTGCAGCGCGACAGCGAACTGGGCGTCTATGGCGGGCCGTCCAATCGCTATTGCCCGGCAGGCGTCTACGAGTGGCTCGATGACGCCGTCCAGCCCGGCGGCAAGCGCTTCCAGATCAACGCGCAGAACTGCGTTCACTGCAAGACTTGCGACATCAAGGATCCCAACCAGAACATCAACTGGACGACGCCCGAGGGCGGCGGTGGCCCCAATTACCCCAATATGTGAGGGCACGGTTTGCACCCCGATGGGGCCGCGCCTAACGTGGCCCTGTCGGCCGATGACTTTGGCCGGACTGCTTCTGGCGCGACCGATATGGGGTTTGGCATGAGTTTGAGACGTTCGATCGCGGCGGCGGTCCTCACGACTGCGCTCGCGGCATGCGCCACGGGAGCTGCGACCGACGCCTCCAGCGACCGCAATTCGCCGGCGGTCCGCGCCACCGCCGCCCCCGGCGCCCGCGACTACAACAAGACTACCGACGCCATTCTCGCTGCGGACCTCGATTCCGTCGTCGCGCGCGCCCGCGCGGCCGGCGCGACCGGCCCATCGAACGCCGCCGTCGCCTCCATCGTCGTGATGGATGAACTCGCGGCGGGACGGCCCTCCAGCGCCCGCGCGATGCTCGACACGCTGCCGGAACGCTATCGCGGCGGCGCCGGCGACCTCCTGGAAGCGTGGGTCACCCTCGCCGAGGGAGACCCGGCGAAAGCCGCCGATCGCGCCCGCGAGGCCGCACCCCGCCTGCCGGGCCGTCTCGGCGCCGTTCTCGTGGCGTTGATTGAGGAATCCTCCGGAGGCCTTGCCGCCGCCGAGCAGACCTATGCGCGCATCGAGACCACGCTCGACGTCGCACCGCCATCGGAGGATGAGCCCGACTCGCTGGAAGATGCGGTTCGTCAGCTCGCCGCGCCGCAGACCTCCCAGATTCTCTATCGCGCCGCGCTGGTGAAGCATCGCCTCGGTAAGAAGGATGACGCGCAGCGGCTCTATGGCCTCGTCGACCGGTTCGCACCCAATTCGCCGGACGTCGATCTCAACATCGCCCGGCTCGCGCGCGGCGAGGGCCCGGTTGAACCGGCGCTCGACAAGACGCGCGGCCTCGGTCGCTGGGCGTTGTTCCTGTCGGAAGAGTTCGGTCGCACCGAAGGTCTCGCGCAGGCGATCAGCGATCCCACGCCGCATGACGGGCTGGTTTCGCCTTCGGCGGCGCTCTTCTCGCAAATCGGCATCGCGCTCGATCCTTCTGCAACGGACTGGACGCTCGGCGCCGCCTACACGCTCATGGGCGCAAAGGGTTATGCGGGCGCTGAACGTCTCATCAGGCGCATTCCTGCCAACGACGTCTATGCGCCGGACGCGGCCGTCAGCTTGGCCGAACTCGCGCTCAGGCAGGATGATTTCGCGGCGGCCGCGACCGAGGCGCAGCGCGCGATGCGACTTGCGCCGAACCGCTGGACGATTGCGCTGTCTGCAGCGAGCGTGTTGACGCGCGCGGGTCGCGATGCGCCGGCGATCGCCGCCTACGAGGCGGCGCTTTCCCACGCGACGCTGCCGCGCGATCGCGCCACGGTGCTGATCTCGCGCGCCGCCGCGCACCACTATTTCGGCCGCGTGGAGAAGGCGGTGGATGATGGCCGCGCTGCCGTCGCCGCCGATCGCCGCGCCGACATTCGCATCGCGGCCGTCAGCTACCTGCTCGACTATCCCGATGGCTGGACAGAGGCGGTGCGCATGGGGCGCGAGCTGCTTACCGAGAAGCCGGAATCGGTCGCGCGGCTCAACCAGCTCGGCTACACGCTTATCCACCGCCCGGAAGGCCTTGAAGAGGGCTACCGGCTCCTCAGCCGCGGCGTCACCCTCGGCGAGAACGACTACGCGGTTATCGATAGCCTTGGTTGGGCCTACTATCTCTATGGCGACTTCGAGCAGGCGCTTGCGCTCATCGAACGCGCGAACGATCTCAGCCCGGAGCCCAACGCGGAAATCCTCGACCATCTCGGCGACGTCTACTGGCGGCTTACCAAGCAGGACGAAGCGCGCGAGACGTGGAAGAAGGCGCTGGGTGCAAAGCCGGAAGCGCGCCGTCGCGCGACGCTCGACGCCAAGGTCGCCGGCGGCCTGACGACACCGGCGCCTGAACGGCGACGTCCGCCGACGCTTGAGCCCTTCACGCCCCGTCAGCGTTCAGACACCTGATGCGTCGGGCCGTGCTGGCGTCCCTCGCGGCGCTCGCAGCGTCGGGATGTGTGTCGGCGGCCGTGCGGCCGTCGCCGAACGCAACGCCCTATGCGGATTTCCTGATCGGTCGCTTTGCGGAGCGTTCGCGCGATCCGGTTGTGGCGGCGGAGCGCTACGCTGCGGCGCTGCGCAACTCTCCGCGCGACGCGATGCTGCTCCAGGGTGCGGCGGACTCCGCGCTTGCCGCCGGCGATGCTGCAGCGGCTGCGACGTTCGCGCGCCAGGCGCAGGCGCGCGGGGTGGAGGCGTCCAGCGGGCGGCTCGCTGCGGCCGTGTTCGCCATGCGCGAGGGACGCACGAAGGATGTGCGCCGGAATCTCGACGACTTCGATGGCCCGCCCGCCGAATTGCTGACGGCGCGGCTGCTGAGCGTGTGGTCGCGGGTGGACGGTGGAGATGTCGAAGCAGCGCTTGCCGAGCTTGGCGGCGAGACCCTGCCGCAGCGCTCTCCGTGGGCGGCGCTGCAATACTATCAGCGCGCCATGGTGTTCGACCATGCCGGGCGGGTGGAGGAGGCGCTCGATGCCTACGAGCGCGGCGGTGGCGTGGGCGGCCTGCGCATCGCTCAGATCGTGACGCATCACGGCCAGGCGCTGGAGCGGGCCGGACGCAAGGCGGATGCGGCGGCGCTCTATCGCGATTTCCTCGCGGACGTCGACAATCCGGGCGTTGCCGCGGAGCTTGCGCGGCTGTCTTCAAATGGGCCGCCGCCTGCGCCTTTCGCCGCGACCCGGGGTGCGGCGGTGGCGCTCTTCACGCTGTCGGTGCTCATCGCGCAGGATCCGACGAGCCGGGAGCAACTGGCGCCGCTCTCTCTCGCCATGGCGCTCGATCCGGCGCTGGAGGCCCCGCGCATCGCCTTCGCCGACGCGATGCAGGCGCTCAATCAGGGCGAGACGGCGCGGCGCGCGCTCGGCGCCATTCCTGAACCGTCGCCCTATTTCGAGAACGCCCAGTCGCAGATTGCCTACGGCTTGCGCGCAGAAGGACGCGCCGACGAAGCGGTCGCGATCCTGAAGGCCATTGTCGATCGCGGCGGCGGGCGCGTGTCGCGACGTGCGCTTGCCGATCTCTATCGCAATCTCGATCGCAATGCGGAAGCCGCGGCGCTCTATGCGTCGCTGGTCGCGGAACTGAACCCGCCCACGCGGCGCGACTGGCGGCTCTACCTCGCCCAGGGCGCCACACTCGAGCGTCTCGGGCAATGGCCGGCGGCGGAAGCGGCCCTGCAGCAGGCGCTCGTCGTATCGCCGGACCGTCCGGAAGTTCTCAACTATCTCGGCTATACGTGGGTCGACACTGGCGCGAAGGTGCGTGAAGGGCTTGCGTTGCTGGAACGCGCGGTCGCGCAGGAGCCGGACGAGGGTTACATCATCGACAGCCTCGGCTGGGCGCACTTCCGGCTCGGCAATTTCGGACAGGCAGTCGAGTATCTTGAGCGCGCCGTCGAGTTGTCCCCGGGGGATTCGACGCTCAACGATCACCTCGGCGATGCCTACTGGCGCGTCGGGCGGCGCATCGAAGCGCGCTACCAGTGGCGACGCGTCCTGACGCTCAATGCTCCGGCCGACGAGCATGCGGGCGCTGGGAAGAAGCTCGCCGAAGGCCTGCCGGCGCCTGCGCGATGAACGTTACGCGTTTCGCGCCAGCCAAGATCAATCTCTGCCTTCACGTCGGACGGCCCAACGTCGATGGGCGGCACCCGCTGGAAAGTCTCGTCGTGTTCGCCCGCGACGTCGGCGACACGCTCAGCGCGGTCCGCTCCGAGGCATTGACGCTGCAGATCACTGGGCCGTTCGCCGCAGATCTTCCAGTGGCCGAGGACAATCTCGTGCTCCGCGCCGCACGAAAGCTGGCCGACAGCGCGCGGGTCGCACCGCGTGCGAACCTGACGCTCGACAAGCATCTGCCTGTCGCCTCCGGCATTGGTGGAGGATCTGCGGACGCGGCGGCGGCGTTACGCGTTCTCAACGATCTGTGGAATCTCGGCGTTTCGCTCGAAGGGCTCGAGGACATCGCCGCGGAACTCGGTGCGGATGTGCCCGCGTGTGTGCGCTCGTGCACGGTGCGCATGACCGGAACCGGTGAGGCGATCGAGCCGGCGGCCTGCGAACCGCTCCATGCGGTGCTCGTCAATCCACGGGCGCCCGTGCCGACGGGCGCAGTCTATCGCGCTTTCGACGACGCCGGTCTTGGCGCCGCATCGCTTGCGGTCGCCGCGCCGTCGCAGACCTCCACCGATACGCTGCGCTGGCTCGCGGGGCAGACCAATGACCTCGAACCCGCCGCATGTGTTGTCGCGCCTGCAATCGGCGATGTCCTCGCGGCGTTGCGCCGCCTGGCGCCGGAGGCTTTGGTGCGCATGTCCGGCAGCGGCGCGACGTGCTTTGCGCTTGTCGTCGATGCGGCGGCGGCGGCGCAACTCGCCGGCGCTGTGCAACGGGCGCATCCCGGCTGGTGGATCCGCACCGCTTTGCTGGGGTGAGTTGGCATCGGCAGGAAAGCCCCCGTCGCGTGTTTCATTGACCCCACGGCATCCGCCCGCTAACCCGCCCGGCATGCTGGATCGGACGTGCTGATGCTATTGGAGCTGCTCATCGCCACGGCCCTCGCAGCGCTTGCGTCAGCGGCGCTGTGCCCGGTCGTGATTGCGGCGGGCCTCTGGGACAATCCAGACAGCGCGCGAAAAAATCACCGTGCGCCGACGCCGACCGCTGGCGGTCTCGCCGCCGCATCCGGCTTTGCTCTCTCGCTCGCCATTCTATCGTTCTGGCCACACGCCCAGTGGGGCGAGACCTTGACCCAGGGTGCGCCGCGGCAGGTTGCGCTTGCTGTGGCTGCAGCGTTCGCGGCGCTCGTGCTCGGGCTCTTTGACGACCTCCAGAACCTTGGGCCGCGCTTCAAGTTCGGGCTAATGACGGTGCTTTCGTTTTTCGTGGCCATCTTTGTCGCCCGCGCGCAGGTGTTTTCCATCGGCGCCGGCATGGTGCTGGATACGGGGATCGTGTTCGGCGTGCTGGGATCGGCGTTGTGGGTGTTCACGATGGCCAACGCTGTAAACTTCATTGACGGCGCCAACGGTTTGTCGATGGGCTCGATGGCGGTGGGGCTTGTCGGGCTCGCCATGATCGCGTGGGTGCATGACGCGCCGCATGCGATGGCGCTGGCGTTGTGCGGCGTGGGCGGACTGATCGGATTGCTCGGCTGGAACTTTCCGAAGGGCAAGGTGTTCGCCGGCGACGCAGGCGCGCTCTTCGTCGGCGTTCTCGCCGCCGCCGCGGGGCTCATCCTGGTGCAGGATGGCGGAGTATCGCCGATCGTTCCGCCGCTGCTGTTCTTTCCGATCCTTGCGGATGTCCTCCTCACGCTGGCGCATCGCGCCCGGAAGGGTCGGCCGCTTCTTGAGGCGCATCGCGATCATCTCTACCAGGTGGGCCTTCGGGCCGGCCTGAGTCATGCGCGGGTCGCCGTAATCTACTGGGTCGTCACTGCGCACTGCGCCGTCCTTGCCTTCGTGGCCTCTTACGCTGTGCGCATTGCGCCATCCTCGCTGCTTGAGCCGAAACCGGGAGACGCGCCGATGGCCTCGGTGGTCATGGGGCAGGTCGCCGGCTGGCTGGCGGCGCTCGCGCCGTACATTGCGCTTCTTGTACTGGCGATTGTCGCGATGCGCGTGTCGGACCGCGTTCGCCGTTTCGCAGATGCGCGGGGTCTTGTCTGATCGCCCCAAGACCGGGGTCTCAGTGGGCGCGGTCGACGACGAAATCGACGAGTTCGACGAGTGTCGTGCGCCAGATCGTATCCGGCATTGCGCCCAGCGCATCGCGCGCCGCGTTGGCGTAGACCCGCGCGAAATCGAGCGTGCGGGTAATCGAGTTGCGCTTGCGCAGGATCGCCAGCGCGTGTTCGAAATCCGCCGGGCGATGCTCGCCGCCGCCCATGACGCGGGCCCAGAAGGCGCGCTCCTCGTCGTCGCCCGTCTCGCGCGCGAGGATGACCGGCAGCGTGATCTTGCCTTCGCGGAAATCGTCGCCGAGGTTCTTGCCCATCACCGCACTTGCGCCGCCATAGTCGAGCGCATCGTCGACCAGCTGGAATGCGAGGCCCAGATTGCGCCCGTAGGTCTCGAATGCGTCTGCCTCTGCGGGGGTGCATTTCGTCGACATGGCGCCGACGCGCGCCGCCGCTGCGAACAGCGCGGCCGTCTTCGCCGAGATGATGCGCATATAGTGGTCGAGAGAGGCGCTCGCGTCATTGGCGCTGGACAGTTGCAGCACCTCACCTTCGGCAATCGTGCTCGAGGCGTTGGAAAGAACCGCGAGAACAGCAAGATCGTCAGCGTCCACCATCAGCGTGAACGACCGTGCGAAGAGGAAGTCGCCGACCAGCACGCTTGCCGAGTTGCCCCAGACCCGGTGCGCCGAGACGCGACCGCGCCGCAAGGAACTTTCATCGACGACATCGTCGTGCAGCAGGGTGGCCGTATGGATGAACTCGACCGCCGCCGCGAGCATCCGGGTGGCGTCGTTGGCGCCGCCAAGCGCATGCGCGGCCGCCAGCGTGATCATCGGGCGCACGCGCTTGCCGCCGGCGTCGATCAGATAGGCGGCGAGATCCGGGATCAGGGTGACAGAACTGGAGAGACGTTGGTGGATTATGGCGTCCACGGCGTCGAGGTCCGCGCCGAGCAGCCCGGCAAGGGCGTCAGGAGGTCTCGGCGCCTCGCGCTCGATCGCCTCTGGCGTCGCTCCCGGTCCCAATCGAATACCTCTCCGCACGGCCTTGCGCCCGCTGTGTCACGATGGTTTCCGCAGCCCTCAGGGTCAAGTCAGACGGACCAACGGTCGCACCGTGTGACGCATCTGCATCGACTTGTCTTGCGCTGATCGTCCTGGGCATGGCCTTTGGCTAGATGCGCGCCGTTCTTCTCACAAACGATCCTGTCTGTCTCAGCTTCGCCGAATCGGCGCTGCGGACCGAAGGCCTGGAGTGCCTCGTGCTCGACGCCGCGACGAGCGCGACGGAGGGATCGATCGGCGCGATTCCGAGGCGGTTGATGGTGTCGATGGCCGACGCCCGGCAGGCCCGCGAGGTGCTGCGGGCGTTGGGGATTGATCCCTATGACGGGTGACGCCACCGAGGATCGCTTTCTCGACGGCCGGCTGTTGTTGCGCCAGTCCGCCAAGGGCTACAGGGCCGGCGCCGACGCATTGCTCCTGGCCGCCGCAGTTGCTCCGGCGGACCAGCTGATGGAGGCCGGGTGCGGTCCGGGTGCGGCGCTGCTCGCCACGGCGCTTCGGTTCGAGGCGGCGACGCTCGCCGGCATCGAGCGCGACGTCGCGGCTGTCGCCCTCGCGCGGGAGAACATATCGGCCAACGGCCTTCAGGACCGGGTGTCGATTGTAGAAGGCGACATCTTCGAAAACATCCCTACAGTTTATAGGGGAATATTCTTCAATCCGCCTTTCGCAGCGGTCGGCGAAGGAGCGGCGCCGCGCCCCGAACGAACCGGGGCGCGCGTTACCGAATATGCGCTCGACGCCTGGATCGCGCGGCTCTCGAACCACCTCCGAGGCGGTGGCGTGCTGACGCTGATCCATCGGGCGGACAAGACCGGGGAGATTCTCGCCGCCATGGACGGCCGGCTCGGCGCTGCAGCCATCTATCCCGTCAGGCCCCATGCCGATGCGCCGGCGTCGCGGGTGCTTGTGCGCGGTGTGAAGGGCGCGCGTGCGCCGATGACCCTGTTGCGCGGCATCGATCTGCACGATCGTTCCGGCGCGAAATTCACGCCGGAGGCCGACGCTATCTTCCGTGGTCGCACGGCGATCGACTGGTGAACTATTTGGCCGGGACTTTTGCTCGTTGCGCCGTGCACTTCAGGCAACGGCAGCCATGCGGTTTGATGTAGTCGTCAAAGTAGGTCTTGCCGTAGTTATACGCGAGTTCTTCGCCCGGTTTTATGGTGCGTTTGGCGAAGATGAATACCCGGCCCCTGTGGATCTCGGCTTCGCTGTTGGGACGGCAGGAGTGGTTTATGTAGCGCGCGACGTTCCAGCGGGGCGAGCCATCGATCGTCTTCTTCGAGCTGACTTCAAACAGGTACTTGCTGCGCGCGGTGAATTCTTCTCCGGGCTCAAGGACGCGGCCGCCGTACTCGATGATGCAGGCGCCCTTGGGGATCGCCTCGTTCGCAAACAGACCGAATCCCGCTGACGACCGTTTCACGACGACATCAAAGCCGCCGGGCGCATACCTGCGCCGCGCCGGCGCGGCCGGTTTCCTGCCGCTGGCAGTCTCTTTCGTCTTCTTCAACGTCTTCGTCATTGCAGAAACCCCATCGCATAGTCCGCGCGTGCGTCCTCAGCGGCCAGCGCCGCAGTGACCTTCGCCGAATCAAGAACCCCGTTTGTCCTCAACGCCTCGCCATGCATGCCGGAAGCGATGAACAACGCGTCAATGCCGGCGACGTTTGCGCCGCGGATGTCAGTCCCCACGCCGTCGCCGATAGCGAGAAGGCGGCGCTCATCGATCGCGCGCCCGGCAAGATTTTCGATTTCCTCGAACGCCAGGCGGTAGATGGGCGCGAACGGCTTGCCGGCCATGACCACGCGGCCGCCGAGCTTTTCGTACTGCGCCGCCACCGTGCCCGCGCACCACATCATCCTCTCGCCGACGCGCACCACGAGGTCCGGATTGGCGCACAGGAGTTCGAGATCGCGCTCCCGCGCGTCCTCAAGAAGGTCCGAGTAGTCAAAGGGCTTTTCACCGAACGGCTCGTCTAGGCCAGAGATGGCGAGAAACGCCGCATCCTGAACGTCGTCGACCTGCTCGAGGCCGAGGCCTTGCCACAGCACATCATCGTCAATCGGGCCGATCTTCAGCATGGGGCCCGGCGCGCGCTCACGAAGTTCGGCGCGGATGGCGTCGCCCGAGGTGACGATGGCGTCATAGACGCCGGGCGGGCAGCCCAGCCGGTCGAGTTGGCCGGGGATGGGGTCGCGCGGCTTGGGCACATTCGACACCAGCACCACGATGCCGCCCATCTCGCGGTAGCGCAGGAGTGCGTCGACCGCTTCGGGGAAGACCTCCCGGCCATTGTGCAGGACGCCCCAGATGTCGCAGAGCACCGCGTCGTAGCGGTCGGCGAGGGATTCGAGGCTTTCGGGAAAGGCGGTCATGCGTCCCCGCATGTGGCCTCCGCAGCAGGAGCGGTCAAGGCGCAGATGGGGGCGGCCCGCGTGGCCGCATTGAAAGCCGGGGTGGGGCGCTATAGACCAACGCCCATGCCAGCAGATCAGGGCGCTTCGCCCCCACTCGCCGTGACCTTTGACGATGTCGCTCAGGCCGCGAAGAACATTTACGGCGCGGTCGAGCGCACCCCGCTCCGGCGGTCGCGCACGCTGTCCGAAATCACGGGCGCCGACATCTGGATCAAGTTCGAGAACCTGCAGTTCACCGCCTCCTTCAAGGAGCGCGGGGCCCTGAACAAGCTCCTGTCGTTGACGCCCTCGGAGCGCAAGGCGGGCGTCATCGCCATGTCCGCCGGGAATCACGCCCAGGGCGTCGCCTACCATGCGGCGCGTCTCGGTATCCCGGCGACCATCGTCATGCCGCAGGGCACGCCGTTCGTGAAGGTCGAGCACACACGCAAGCATGGCGCGCGCGTCCTGCTACACGGGGAGTCCGTCGCCGAGGCGGCGACCTACGCCTACCAGATGCGCGACCGCGAAGGCCTCGTCTTCGTGCACCCCTATGACGACGCGCAGGTCATCGCCGGCCAGGGCACGATCGCGATGGAAATGCTGGAGGACGCGCCCGACCTCGACATGATGGCGATCCAGATCGGCGGCGGCGGGCTTTTCTCCGGGTGCGCGATCGCGGCCAAGCACATCAAGCCCGACATCGAGATGATCGGCGTGGAAGCCCGCATGTTCCCGTCGATGCATGCGGTGCTGCGGGGCGAGGAGCCAGTCTGCGGCGGCCAGACCATCGCCGAGGGCATAGCGGTGAAGGAAGTGGGGCAGATGACGCGGGTGATCGCGCGTGCGCTGATCCGTGACGTGCTGCTCGTCGAGGAATCCCATCTCGAACAGGCGATCAACCTGTTCGTGAACGTCGAGAAGACGGTCGCCGAGGGCGCAGGCGCTGCGGGTCTGGCGGCGCTGCTGGCGCACCCGAGCAAGTTCCAGGGCCGCAAGGTCGGCATCGTCCTCTGTGGCGCCAACATCGATCCGCGCCTGCTCGCCTCGGTGCTGACGCGCGCGCTCGTGCGCGAAGGGCGTATCTCCAGCCTGCGCTTCATCGGCGACGACCGCCCGGGCCTTCTCGGACGCGTGGCCAAGGTGATCGGCGATCTCGGCGGCAACATCATCGAGGTGGCGCACAATCGTCTCGCGCTCGATGTGCCCGCGAAAGGCTCGGAGTTCGACATCCTGATCGAGGCGCGCGACGCCCAGCACGCGCAGGAAATCGTCGACGCGCTGGCAGCCGCCGGCTATCCGCCGCGTCGCCTCTAGGAGTCCGCAGCCGTGTCGCTTCCCGTCCTCTACATCGGCAACAAGAACTATTCGTCGTGGTCGATGCGGCCATGGCTTGCGCTGAAGTGGGCGGGGATCGCTTTTGAGGAGCAAGTTTTTCCGCTCGGCGGCCCCGGCTATGGCAAATCTAAGGTTCCGGAAATCGTCGATGTGAGCCCGAGCGGCCGCGTGCCGGCGCTGCATGTGGGCGATCTCGTGATCTGGGACAGCCTCGCCATCGCCGAATGGGCTGCGGAGCAGAAACCAGACGCGCATCTGTGGCCGCTCAGCGCGAACGCGCGCGCGATCTGCCGGAGCGCTGCAGCGGAAATGCACTCAGGCTTCGCGGCGCTGCGCCGTGATGCGCCCATGAACGTGCGTCGCCGCACGAATGCGCGCGCCTGGCAGGATGACGTGCGTGCCGACATCGCCCGGGTCGAGGAGCTCTGGAATTTCGTGCGTGCGGAGTTCGGCGGCGCAGGACCATATCTCTTCGGCGCACGGTCCATCGCCGACGCTTTCTATGCGCCGGTCTGCACGCGCTTGCGCACCTATGGCGTCAAGATCGACGCCGTCTCGCAGGACTACTGCAACACGATTTTCATCGACCCCGCGTTCCAGGAATGGGAACGCGCCGCCCAGGCCGAAACCTGGACGATCCCTCAGACCGACGCGCTCTGACGCGCGAAACACCGGAGACTATGAATGCGCCGCGCCGTACTTCTTGGAATGCTCTCGCTCGCCGTCGCCGCCTGTAGCGACGGAGGCGTCATGGGCCAGATCGAACGCGCCGAAGCCAAGCGCACGAAGGCCGCCGCTGAAATCGCCGCCAAGAGCAAGGCGTTTCTCGATGCCAATGCCGCCAAGCCCGGCGTGCGCACGACGCCCAGCGGCCTGCAGTATTCGGTGACGCGCACCGTCGAGGAAAACCTGCCGCACCCGCAACTGGGGGACCAGGTGCTCGTGAACTACGAGGGCACGCTCGTCGACGGCACCAAGTTCGATTCCTCTTACGATCGCGGCCAGCCCGTGCCGTTCACGCTGGGTGAGGTGATCCCTGGCTGGAACGAGGGCGTGCAGCTCATGAAGCCGGGCGAGGAGTTCCTGTTCGTGGTGCCCGCCGAAATCGGCTACGGCGCGCAGGGCGCAGGCCCGGATATTCCGCCGAACGCCGCGCTTGTGTTCAAGGTCGAGCTTCTGATGTTCCAGCGCAAGGACGGCACGATCGTCCGTCCGGGATGACGTCCGCTGCGGACATCGCGCCAGCGCTCGACATCCTCGCGCGGCTCGTCGCGTTCGACACCACGTCGCGGGAGTCCAATCTTGCGCTGATCGAGTGGGTGGAGGCGTTTCTCGCCCAGCGCGGCGTTGCGACGACGCGCGTGCCGAGCGCCGATGGCCGCAAGTCCAATCTCCATGCGCTCATAGGGCCGGCGGTCGAAGGCGGCGTCGTGCTCTCGGGCCATACCGATGTGGTGCCCGTCGACGGCCAGCCCTGGACATCCGATCCATGGACCGTGGCCGAGCGCGACGGCCGCCTCTACGGGCGCGGCGTGGCGGACATGAAGTCGTTCGTCGCGCTGGCGCTCGCACACGTGGACGCGGCGATCGCGGCGCCGTTGAAGCGGCCGATCATTCTCGCGTTCTCCTATGACGAAGAGGTCGGTTGCCTCGGCGCGCCGGGACTTATCGCTGCGATGAGCGGCCTGCCGGCGCCCGCCGCCGTGATCGTCGGCGAGCCGACATCGATGCGCGTCGTCTCGGGGCACAAGGGCATCTCGACGTTCACCGTCACGGTGGGGGGTCGCGAAGCACACTCAAGCCAGACGCAGCAGGGCGTGTCCGCCGTGATGGAGGCCCTGCCGCTGATGCAGCTCGTCGCCGACATGGCGCGCGAAGCGGAAGGCAAAACCGATCACGGTTCGCCGTTCACGCCGCCGCAGACGACCATGACCGTGGGCATGGTGAGCGGCGGCACGGCGGTGAACATTCTGGCGCGGCGTTGCGAGTTCGTCTGGGATCTGCGGTGTCCGCCTGACGACGATCCTGAAAGGTATGCGACGCGCTTCATGGCGGCGGCGCAGGCAGCTGATGCGCGCATCAAGGTCCGCGCGCCGGAAGGCGGCGTCACGGTCGTGCGGCGTTCGAGCACGCCCGCATTGCGCATTGAACGCGACAGCGACGCCGAACGGCTCGCGCGCGCGATCACCGGCGACAATGGCGTCGAAGCAGCCGGATATGCGGCCGAAGGCGGGCTGTTCCAGCGCGCCGGCTGGGCGACCGTCATCTGCGGTCCGGGCTCCATCGCGCAGGCGCATCAGCCGGATGAATGGATCGAGATCGACCAGATCGCGCAGGGCGCGCGCTTCCTGACGAAGCTGGTCGAACGCCTGTCAGCCTAGCGCCGCGCGCGCGGCCTTTTCCGAGGCGCGGCCGCCGTAGGCGACCAGGCCGTCCAGCGCAAAACCTTCGTCGGCGCGTCCATACTTCAACACAGTGCCGTCCAGACGCATCAGGCCGCCGCCCGCCGCTGCGAGGATCGCATGTCCCGCCGCCACATCCCATTCGCACAGGCCGCCGAAGCGCGGATAGATGTCAGCCTCGCCCGTCGCGACCTGGCAGAACTTCATTGATGAACTCGCCTGCGTCGTGGCGCTCGCGCCGACCGACGCGGCGAAAGCACTGAATTTCGGTCCGCCGTAGGTGGCGCTGCCGACGAGGCGGAAGGGACCGGGTGCATCAGCAACGCGGATCATCTCGCGCGGGCCGATTTCGACGGCAGATTCCAGATCACACACCGATCGCCACGCAACGCCGTCGCCGCCCGCATAGAGCGCGCCGGAAGCTGGCGCGTAGATCACGCCGGCGACCGGGCGGTTGTCCTCGATGAGGCCGATGTTGACGGTGAATTCGCCCTTGCGGTTTTCCGAAAATCCCTTCGTGCCGTCGAGCGGATCAACGAGGAAGAACCTGTTGGCGAATGACGGCGTGCGGCCCGCAGCCACTTCCTCTTCCGCAATCACCGGCGTGTTCGGCGCCAGCTCCGCAAGGCCTGCGAGAATGATCGCTTCCGCACGCTGGTCAGCGATGGTCACGAGAGACCCATCGAGCTTGGTTTGTGTGGTGAAGCCCGCTGTCCAGATGCGGTAAATCTCCCGTCCCGCTTCGCAGGCGAGCTTTGCGAGATTGTCGAGCGTCATGCCGGGCGATGTCGCGCGGCGATGGCGAGTTCATCCTGCAGGGCGGCGACTGCGTCGGCGCCATAGGCGGCGTTCGCCATCGCCAACGCCGCTGTTGCGCGGAGGTATCCGATCTTGTCGCCGCAATCGTACACACGACCCTGGAACTCCACGCCGTGGAAAGGTTGCCAGCTCATCAGCTTGCGCATTCCGTCGGTGATCTGGATCTCGCCGCCCGCGCCGCGCTCCTGCGTGGCCAGAATGTCGAAAATTTCGGGCTGCAGGACGTAGCGGCCGTTGATGTAGAGGTTGGACGGCGCCGTGCCTGCCGGCGGCTTCTCCACCATGCCGGAAATCTCGAAGCCAATATCCTTCTTCGCGCCGACGGCGACGATGCCATACAGGTGGGCGAATTCAGGGGCGACCGCGTTGACGCCGATGATGTTGCCGCCATGGGCGGCGTGGGCCGCGATCATGGCTTCAAGGCACCCGGGCGCGTTCGCGTCCGGCAGCATGATCATGTCGGGCAGAAGCAGCGCGAACGGCTCATCCCCGATGATGTCGCGCGCGCACCAGACCGCGTGCCCCAGACCCTTCGGTTCCTGCTGGCGCACGAAGCTCGCGGCGCCCGCCTCCAGCCGCGTGGGCCTGAGGTCCTCGATAAGCGCCGTCTTGCTCTTGGCGCGCAGCGATTCCTCGAGTTCGTAGGCGACGTCGAAGTAGTCCTCGATCGCGCTCTTGTTGCGCCCGGTCACGAAGACGATGTGTTCGATGCCTGCGGCCCGCGCCTCGTCGACCACGTACTGGATGGCCGGGCGGTCGAACACCGCCAGCATTTCCTTCGGTACGGCCTTGGTGGCGGGAAGGACCCGCGTGCCGAAGCCGGCGACGGGAAGGATGGCCTTGCGGATTTTCCTGGTCATGTCCGTGGCTTTGTCGTGTGCGGCGCAGGCGCCTGATGTCGAGGTCTTGGACCACGATGGCCGGGTGAGGTCCAGCGGTCCAGTTGTCGCCCTCCATGGACGACGGTCCGGCCGTGGATTCGCCATGCCATCGTATCAGGTTTTTGGGTGGTCACTCCACGGTGACGGATTTCGCGAGGTTTCGCGGCTGGTCGACGTCGGTGCCCTTCATGACCGCCACGTGATAGGCGAGCAGCTGGATGGGCGCCGCGAAGATGATCGGCGCGACGAACCCGTGACAGGTCGGCGCCTCCAGCTTCGCCCAGGGCGTGTCGCCGGAGGCGGCCACGCCGGCCGCATCAGAAATCAGAAGCACGCGCCCGCCGCGGGCGGCGACCTCCTGCAGGTTCGACAGCGCCTTTTCAAAGATTGCGTCATGCGGCGCGATCATCACGACCGGCGTGTGCTCGTCGATGAGCGCGATGGGGCCGTGCTTCAGTTCGCCCGAGGCGAAGCCTTCCGCGTGGATGTAGCTGATCTCCTTCAGCTTGAGCGCGCCTTCCAGCGCCAGCGGAAAGAAGGAGTCGCGTCCCAGATAAATGGCGCTGCGCGCTTCGGCGATCTTCGCCGCGAGTGCGATGATCTGGTCCTCGTTCTTGACGGCGTCTGCGATGAGGCGGGGTGTTTCGAGCAGCGCGCCAGTCAGTTCGATCTCCATTTCGCGCGAAATCTTGCCGCGCTGACGCCCCGCGAGCACCGCGAGCGCCGCAAGCGTCGTCAGCTGCGCAGTGAACGCCTTCGTGGACGCCACGCCGATCTCGGGGCCAGCGAGGGTCGGCAGATTCACATCGCACTCACGCGCCATGGATGAGGTCGGCACGTTGACGACGCCCATGGTCGTCATGCCGTGCTGAGCGCACAGACGCAGCGCCGCGAGCGTGTCGGCGGTCTCGCCGGACTGGGAAATGACCAGCGCCGCATCGCCTTTCTCGATCGCTGGTTCGCGATAGCGGTACTCGGACGCCACTTCGCATTCGACGGGCAGGCCAGCGTAGCGCTCGAACCAGTACTTCGCGATGCGTCCGGCATAATGCGCCGTGCCGCAGGCGATGATGTGGAGGCGTCGCATGTTGGCGAAATCGACGCTCTTGCCGTCGGGCAGCTCGACGGCCTGTTGCAGAGGATTCACGTAAAGCGCGACGGTGCGGCCGATCGACTCCGGCTGCTCGAAGATTTCCTTCTGCATGAAGTGGCGGTAGTTGCCCTTTTCCATGGAGCCGGAAATTGCGGGCACGTCCTTCACGGAGCGCTGGACGCTCTTGCCGTCCGCGTCGGTGACCTCGGCGACCGCGCGGCGCAGGACGATTACATCGCCCTCCTCAAGATACATGATGCGGCTGGTGAATGGCGCGACCGCAATGGCGTCGGAGCCCAGGAACGCCTCGCCATCGCCGAAGCCCGCGACGAGCGGACTGCCGCGTCGCGCGCCCACGAGCAGATCTTCCTCGCCTTCAAAGAGGGCGGCGATCGCGTAGGCGCCGCGCATGCGCTGGACGGCCGCCTTGACCGCCTCGCCCGGCGCGCGGCCGCGCTTCAGGCCATCGGCGATGAGGGCCGCGATCACCTCGCTGTCGGTCTCGGATTCGAAATGATGGCCCGCGGCCTGGAGCTCGCTGCGCAGATCGCGGAAGTTTTCGATGATTCCATTGTGAACGATGGCGACGGGACCGGCCATGTGGGGGTGCGCGTTGGCTTCATTCGGTGCGCCATGGGTCGCCCAGCGCGTGTGCCCGATGCCGTTCACCCCCGTGAGCGAGGATTTCGCCAGCACGGCTTCCAGATTGCGGATCTTGCCCGCCGCCCGGTAGCGATCAATGCGCCCCCGTTCCAGCGTGGCGATCCCCGCCGAATCGTAGCCGCGATACTCCAGCCGCTTGAGCGCCTCCACGAGCCTGGGCGCGGCCGGTTCGCCGCCGAGAATCCCGATGATGCCGCACATGGTGAAAATCCTTGAAAGTCGGGGCCTTCATGCCGTCGCCCCGGCGGTTTGGCGAATGAATTGATCTTACGGAGTTCGACAGTCCGGCCGCGCAGCTCAACCGCACCCGCGCCCTTGGATTTCCCCCCGGCGAACCGCTAGATTGGCTCCAGAAGCAAAGGTCCCGGTGAACATGGAACGCGGCTATTTCGGCACCGATGGCATTCGCGGCACCGCGAACCGATTTCCAATGACGCCTGAGATCGCGCTGCGGGTGGGGATGGCTGCCGGCAAGCGCTATCGCAACGGCGGCGACCGGCGTCATTCCGTGGTGATCGGCAAGGACACCCGCCTCTCGGGCTACATGATCGAACCGGCGCTGGTGGCGGGTTTCACTGCGGTGGGCATGGACGTCGTGCTGTTCGGTCCGTTGCCGACTCCGGCGGTGGCGATGCTGACGCGCTCCCTGCGTGCAGATCTCGGTGTGATGATTTCGGCGTCGCACAACAAGTACACCGATAATGGCATCAAGCTCTTTGGTCCCGATGGCTACAAGCTCTCCGACGTCACGGAAGCCGAGATCGAGATGCTGATGGGCATGCCGCTCGACGAAGGGCTGGCGGAACCATCGGATCTTGGCCGTGCGAAGCGCATCGACGATTCCCAGGCGCGCTACATCGAGATCGTGAAGGCGACATTTCCGCGGGGCCTGCGCCTGTCGGGGATGCGCATCGTCGTCGATTGCGCGAACGGCGCCGCTTACAAGGTCGCGCCCGAAGCGCTTTTCGAACTCGGCGCAGAGGTCATTCCGCTTGGCGTCGAGCCGAACGGCTTCAACATCAACCAGGAAGTGGGCTCCACGGACACCCGCGCGCTGAAGGACGCCGTGCTCAAATATCGCGCCGATCTCGGCATCGCGCTCGATGGCGACGCGGACCGCGTCGTGCTCGTCGACGAGCGTGGCGCCACGATCGACGGCGACCAGCTCATGGCCCTCGTCGCGACCTCGTTCGCGAAGGCAGGCGCGCTGACACAGCCGGGCATTGTCGCGACGGTGATGAGCAATCTGGGGCTTGAGCGGTATCTGAAGAGCCTGTCGCTCAAGATGGAGCGCACCAAGGTCGGCGACCGCTACGTCGTCGAGGCGATGCGTGCGAAAGGCTACAATGTGGGCGGCGAACAGTCCGGCCACATCATCCTGTCTGATTTCTCAACGACCGGCGACGGGCTGATCGCCGCGCTGCAGGTGCTTGCGGTGCTTGTGCAGGAGGGCAAGCCCGTGTCGGAGGTGTGCCACCTGTTCGAGCCCGCGCCGCAGGTGCTGGAGAATGTCCGCATCACCGCCGGCTCGAAACCGCTGGAGGCCGAAGCCGTGCGGGCGGCGATCAAGGCAGCGGAAAAGCGCCTGGGGTCCAAGGGGCGCATCCTCGTGCGTCCGTCCGGCACCGAACCACTGGTGCGCGTCATGGCCGAGGGCGATGACGAGACCGTCGTGCGTGAAGCGGTGGGCGGGGTGGTCGAGGCTGTGCAGAATGCGGTGAAGGCCGCCTGATCACAGGAGTTCGGTGCGTCCCGCGGACTTGAGCGTCTCCACGACCGCCTTCACATCCTGCGCGCGCTCGCGCGGCATGATCAACACGGCGTCCGGTGTTTCAATGACCACGAGATCGCTGACGCCCACAAGGGCGACGAGCCTGCTTTCCGCGCGCACATAGCAGCCGGTCGAGTCGAGCGAGACCACGTCGCCGATGGCGACTGTCTCGTTTCCCGTCGCTGCGATCTCATGCAGCGCCGCCCACGAGCCCACGTCGTTCCAGGCCATGTCCACGGGAACGACCGCTGCGCGGTCCGTCTTTTCCGCCACCGCGTAGTCGATCGAGTCCGAAGGACACTGCGCCCACGTCGCCGCATCGAGAAAATGGACGTCGCCGTCATTGCGGCCCCGGTTCCAGGCGTTCTCCGCGGTCTCGCGCATCTGCGGCGCAAGGCGCGCGAGTTCATCGAGATAGAAGCGCGCGCGGAACATGTAGATGCCGGAGTTCCAGTAGTTTCCGCCAGCTTCGAGGAGCGCGCGCGCGGCGGCGGGTTTCGGCTTTTCGACGAAGGCGGCGACTGCAAAGCCGTCGCCGAGCGGCGCCCCGGCGGTGATGTAGCCGTAGCCCGTGTGCGGTTCGTTCGGCTTGATGCCGAAGGTGACGATGCGGTCGTCCGCCGCGAGCTGGGCGCCGGTGGCCACGGCGGCGGCGAACGCGATCAGGTCTCCCACGTGGTGGTCGGACGGCAGCATCAGCACGATGGCGTCGGGATCGACGTCAAGCGCGGCGAGGGCTGCGAGCGCTGCGGCCGGCGCGGTGTTCTTGCCCTCTGGCTCAAGCACGATGCGCGCGCCGAGCATGCCGGCGGCGGAGGCTTCCGCGCGTGCGAGGTCGCGCATGGATTCGCCCGCGATCAACACTGCGCCCTTCGCGCCGGGCGCGCTTGCACCGCGGAGGAGCGTCTCTGCAAGCAGCGACTTGTCCGATGTCAGCGGATGGAACTGCTTCGGCTTCGACGTGCGCGACAGCGGCCAGAGCCGGGAGCCGACGCCGCCGCAGAGAATGGCCGGAACGATCACGCTCATGGTCTTACGCCTTCACGTTCCGGGCCGCCCGATGCTCACGTAGGTGAAGCCGCGCTCGCGCATCTCGCCGGGCTTGTAGACATTGCGCAGGTCGACGACGACGGGCGTTTTGAGAAGCTCCTTCATGCGCTTGAGGTCGAGCGCGCGGAACTGGTCCCACTCCGTCAGGATGGCCACCGCGTCGGCGCCCTTCACACAGTCGTATGGTCCCGTTGCGAACTCCACGCCCTTCAGCAGGTGCGCGGCTTCTTCCATGCTTTCGGGATCGAACGCGCGGATCTTCGCGCCGGCCTTCTGCAGGGCGGGCACGATGTCGAGTGCGGGCGCATCGCGCATGTCGTCGGTGTTCGGTTTGAATGCGAGGCCCAGCATGGCGATCGTCTTGCCCTTCACGTCGCCGCCCACGGCGGCGATGATCCGGTCCGCCATAGCGGCCTTGCGGTCGTCGTTGATGGCGACGGTCGTTTCGATCAGACGGACCGGGGCGCCGTATTCCTGCGCGGTGCGCACCAGCGCGATCGTGTCCTTCGGGAAGCACGAACCGCCGTAGCCGGGTCCGGCATTGAGGAACTTCGCGCCGATGCGGTTGTCGAGGCCGATGCCGCGCGCGACCTGCTGCACGTCGGCGCCGACCTTCTCGCAGAGATCAGCCATCTCGTTGATGAAGGTGATCTTCATCGCGAGGAAGGCGTTTGCGGCGTACTTGATGAGCTCGGACGTGCGCCGCTCGGTGAAGACGATCGGCGTCTCGTTCAGGTAGAGCGGGCGATAGAGTTCCTCGACCACCTTGCGCGCGCGCGGATCCTCCGCGCCGCCGACGACCACGCGGTCCGGGCGCTTGAAGTCGTTGATCGCGGCGCCTTCGCGCAGGAATTCAGGGTTGGAGACGACCGCGAAATCCGCATCCGGCCGACGGGCCAGGATGCGCTTTTCCACCTCGTCGCCCGTGCCGACAGGCACCGTCGATTTGGTGACGACCACCGTGTAACCCTGCATGAGATCGGCGATCTCTTCGGCGGCGGCGAAAACGTAGGAGAGGTCGGCGTGTCCGTCCCCGCGCCGCGACGGCGTGCCGACGGCGATGAAGACGGCGTCGGCGTTGCGGATCGCGTCGGAGGCGTCCGTCGTGAAGGAGAGACGTCCCTCGCGCACATTCTGCGCCACCAGTTCATCGAGGCCGGGCTCGTAGATCGGCATCTTGCCTTCGCGCAGCAGCGCGATCTTGCGTTCGTCCTTGTCGACGCAAGTCACGTCATGCCCGAAGTCCGCAAAGCAGACGCCAGAGACGAGGCCCACATAGCCGGCGCCGATCATCGTCACGCGCATGTCGGTCAGATCTCCTGATTGTAGGCGCCGACGCCTTCATACTTCCCGAGCCGCGGCTTCACTTCCTCGCGGAAGAGCGCGCGCATGTCCTCGTCGCTTTTCATGCTCTCGACGACGACCACGAGCTCTGGCTTGTTGGAGGAGGCCCGCACGAGCACCCAGGAGCCGTCCTCGAGCGTGACGCGCGCGCCGTTGACGGTGTTCACGTCGCGGATCGCGCGGCCGAGAATCCTGCCGCCGTCCTTGGCGAACTGCCCGTACTCGGCGACGATCTTGTCCACCACGCCGTACTTCTTCTCGTCGTCGCAGTGCGGCGACATGGTGAGCGAGGTGAACGAGACGGGCAGCGCCTTGCGCAGGTCGGAGACCTTCTTGCCGGGGTTGCGGTCGAGCATGGCGAGAATGGCGATGCCCGCGACGATGCCGTCGTCGTAGCCGTAGCCGATCGGGTCGCGGAAGAAGAAGTGCCCGGACTTCTCGAAGCCCGCGACCGCCTTGAGCTCGGTGGTGCGGCGCTTGATGTAGGAGTGGCCGGTTTTCCAGTAGTCGACCGTTGCGCCGTTGGCCTTCAGCACCGGATCGACCGCGTAGAGGCCCGTCGACTTCACGTCGACGACGAACGTCGCGTTCGGGATCGAAGCGGACAGATCGCGCGCGAGCATGAGGCCCACCTTGTCGGCGAAGATCTCCTCGCCTTCGTCATCGACCACGCCGCAGCGGTCGCCGTCGCCGTCGAAACCGAGCGCCAGCTCCGCGCCATGCTTGCGCACGGCGTCCGCCATCGCGTGCAGCATCTCGGTGTCTTCGGGGTTGGCGTTGTAGTTGGGGAAGCGCCAGTCGAGTTCGCAGTCCACCTCGACGACGTCCGCGCCGATGCGGCGCAGGGCTTCAGGCGCGAAGGCGCCGGCCGTGCCGTTGCCGCAGGCCGCGACCACGCGGATCGGGCGCGAGAGCTTCACCTTGGAGGTGAGGTCCGCGAGGTAGCGCTCGCGCATGTCGGCGACGCGCGCGAGCGAACCGCCCGGCCGGGGCTCGAACTTCGCGTTGAGCACGATGTCCTTCAACTGGCCCATCTCTTCGGGGCCGAACGTCAGCGGCCGCGCGGCGCCCATCTTCACGCCGGTCCAGCCATTCTCGTTGTGCGAGGCCGTGACCATCGCCACCGCCGGTGCATCGAGCGCGAACTGGGCGAAATAGGCGGTCGGCGAGAGGGCGAGGCCGATGTCGATGACCTCGCACCCGGCCTGGATCAGGCCCAACGTCAGCGCCTGCTTGATCGACAGCGAGTACGCCCGGTAGTCGTGGCCGACGACGATCTTCGGCTGCACGCCCATCTTGTGGAGGAGCGTCCCGAGGCCGAGGCCCAGGGCCTCCACGCCCAGTGCATTCAGCTCCGGCGGCTTCGAGGAGCCCGGCGCGCCGAACCACCAGCGGGCGTCGTACTCCCGAAACCCCGTGGCCTTCACCAGCGGCGTCGTCTCAAAGGCGAGGGAATTGGACGCGAGTTCAGTCGCCGGTTTGGGGAACATGGGAATCCTGTAAGAGAGGTGGCGCGGTTCTAGACGGACCAGCTCGCCGCGGCAACGCGGCGTGTTGCAGGTGCGAGAGGCGAAGATGTGGCGGTCGAGCTCTGGCGGGAGTTGGGCCGATTCCATAGACTTGCCAGTATGCTCCGGACCATTGCGATCTATGGCGGCGTGCTCGCCCTCGCGGCGGTGGCCCTGCAATGGGTCGAGTACCGCATGTGGGCGCGTGCCCACCCGCAAGAGCTCTATATCGGCCTGATCGCGCTCGCCTTCATGGGGTTGGGGGTCTGGGTCGGGGCGCGACTTTTCCGGACCGAGCGGCCCGGAGGCGCGTTTGAACCGAACACCCGCGCGCAGGCGTCGCTGGGCATCACGGAGCGGGAGTTCGAGGTGCTGAAGCTCCTCGCCGCCGGCCGGTCCAACAAGGAAATCGCCCGGGCGCTGGTCGTATCGCCCAACACGGTGAAGACCCACATCGCCCGGCTGTTCGAGAAGCTGGAAGCGGCCCGGCGGACCGAGGCGATCCTCAAGGCGCGGGAATTGGGGCTGATTGCCTAGAAATTCCGGGTGATTGAGCCTCGATCACCCTTTCGGGCGATTGCCCCGGCGCATCGGCGGTGGCTCGGCTTGCGTCCGTGACCGCAACCGAGGAGGCTCACCCCATGCTTCGCACCATCCTGATTTACGGCGTCATCGCCGGCCTGATCGTCATCGTGCCGATGAGCCTCATGCTGACGTTCGGCCCCGACGGGGATCACGGCGGCGGCTCCGTGCTTCAAGGCTACCTGACCATGGTCGTGGCGCTCAGCCTGATCTTCATCGGCGTGAAGCGGTACCGGGACAAGGCGCTCGGCGGGGTCATCAAGTTTGTGCCGGCGTTGCTCGTGGGTCTCGGCATCAGCGCGGTCGCAGGCGTGATCTACGTGATCGGCTGGGAGATCACCCTTCAGGCCACCAACTTCAGCTTCATCGAGAGCTACGCCACCGCCATGCTCGAACGAGCCCAGGCGAAAGGCGCCTCAGCGGCCGAACTCGAGAAGATCACGAAGGAGATGGCGGCCTTCAAGACCCAGTACGCCGATCCGCTGTTCCGCCTGCCGATGACCTTCGTGGAGATCTTTCCCGTTGGCGTGGTGATCTCGCTCGTCTCGGCCGCGCTGCTGCGCAACAGTCGCTTTCTGCCGGCGCGACAAGCGGGCGCTTGACGGAACGCGCGGCCGTAGCGGATGAGGGCGCATGTCTCATCTCGCCCTCATCCGCCACGGCCAGAGCCAGTGGAACCTCGACAACCGCTTCACCGGCTGGGTCGACGTCAATCTCACCGCCGAGGGCGAAGCCCAGGCCCGTCGCTCCGGGGAGCTGCTCAAGGCCTCCGGCGTGCATTTCGACCGGCTCTACACGTCGGTGCAGACCCGCGCGATCCGCACCGGCCAGATTGCCATCGAGGCGATGGGCGAGGCGTGGCTGCCGGTAATCAAGGACTGGCGGCTGAACGAGCGCCACTACGGCGGCCTCACCGGCCTCGACAAGAAGGAGACCGCCGCCAAGCACGGCGAGGAGCAGGTGCTCGTGTGGCGCCGTTCCTACGACATCCCGCCGCCGCCGCTTGAAGCGGGCGGCGAGTTCGATCTCTCGAAGGATCGCCGCTACGCCGGCGTCGCGGTGCCCGCCACCGAGAGCCTGAAAGACACGCTCGCGCGCGTCTTGCCTTACTGGGAAGGCGTGATCGCGCCCGAACTGAAGGGCGGGAAGAACCTGATGATCGCGGCGCACGGCAACAGCTTGCGCGCCATCGTGAAGCTGCTCTTCAACGTACCGGACGACAGGATCGTCGGCGTGGAGATCCCCACGGGCAATCCGCTGCTGATCGATCTCGACGCCGCACTGCACGTGAAGGCCGCGCGCTATCTCGACGACGCGCGCGCGCAGCCTCTCCCGGCGCTCGCGTGAGCGACGAAGCCTTCATGCGCGCCGCGCTCGATCTCGCGGCGGTGCTGAAGGGACGCACGGGTCCAAATCCGACCGTCGGCTGCATCATCGTGAAGGACGGCGTCGTCGTCGGCCGCGGCGCCACGGGCGAAGGCGGGCGACCGCACGCAGAAGAAGTCGCGCTCGATGACGCTGGCGCGCGCACCGAGGGCGCGACCGCGTACGTGACGCTTGAGCCGTGCGCGCAACGGTCCACGGGCGCGGCGAGCTGTTCGCAGAGGCTTGTCGCCGCGCGGGTGGCGCGCGTCGTGATCGCCGTGGCGGACCCGCATCCATTCGCCGCTGGCGCGGGAA
>WRPF01000275.1:476-1121 GCA_009773335.1 Caulobacteraceae bacterium | reverse complement strand
CTAGAGGACGCCGCGGTAGAAATTTTCTCCGCTTCGCTGCAACATTTCCTGGCCAATATTCCGCTTCTGCAAACATCGAGCGTGCTTGAAAGCGTGCATCAGATGCGCGTCGCCTTGCGCCGCCTGCGGGCGGCGATCGGCCTGTTGCGGCCGGCGCTCGCCGGGCCTTCGCTCGAAACCGCGGGCGAACGCGCCAAAACTCTTGCGTCCATGCTCGGTGGGGCGCGCGATTGGGACGTCTTCGCCGCTGCCTTGAACGCCGATCCACGAGAGGCGCTTGGCGACGATCCGAGCTTTCATGCGCTAACGGACTCCGTCGAGGCGTTCCGGGACAAGGCCTATCGCGCGGCGCATGAAGCGGTTTCTTCGGACGCGACGGCGCAGTTCATTGAAGACTTGCGCCTGACGCTCGAACGGCGCGACTGGGAGGTCGAGCCTGAGATGCGCGCGCGGGGCTCCGCATGCACATTCGCCGCGCATGCCTTGACCCGGCTGCGCAAGCGGCTGTTGAAGAAAAGCGAAGGGCTGGCGACGCTCTCGGCCGAAGAGCGACATAAAGTCCGCATCGCGCTCAAGAAGGCGCGCTATGGCGCAGAATTTTTCGAAAGCCTTTTTGAAGACCGCAAAGCGGCGCGGGCGTATTTG
>WRPF01000275.1:0-450 GCA_009773335.1 Caulobacteraceae bacterium | reverse complement strand
CGGCGACATGCAGGACCAGCTGGGCGTCTTCAACGATATGGAGGTCGCCAACGGCCTACTGGACCGGATCGATGCGGAGAATCCGGCCGCCGCCCGAGCGTCGGGCTTTATTCGCGGCTGGGTGGCGCACGCAGCGCGCCAAGGCGGCGATCACGCCAAAAAGAGCGAGAAGCGGCTCAAGAAGCTCACGCCGTTTTGGACAACATAGTTTTTCATGATCCATCGGCCCCTCGTCCTTCGAGACGCCTCTTCGAGGCCTCCTCAGGATGAGGGCCTTGGGATTCTGGCGTCCTGGATAATGCAAACGACATCAAAGCGGTCCTCATCCTGAGGAGCCGCCGAATGGCGGCGTCTCGAAGGACGAGGACCGCGACACCAAACGCATGCGATAACAGGGGCGGCATCCACTTGCCCGACTATCGAGTCCCCATGCGGCCTCGCTTCAAACCA
>WRPF01000044.1 GCA_009773335.1 Caulobacteraceae bacterium | reverse complement strand
CGGGCGGCAATCCGGGCTGGACCCCGGACCCCAATGGCCACCCCAATGGCCACCCCGATGGGGGCCGCGACGGCGGTGATCGCGGACGCTACGATGATCGCGGGCGCGACCACGGCCGCGACAGCGACCGCTGGCGCGACCACCCCAACTCCGGCTGGGACGGCGACCGCGGCGGACGCCACGACGACAGCAATCGCTGGCGCGACCGCAACGGCCACACGCCGGGCTACGGACGCGGGAATTACCGCGATCGCGATCACAACCGTCACTGGTACGCGCCGAACCTCTACCGCTACGAGTACTATTCGCGGCATCGCTACAACGGCCCGTCCTATCGCTATCCGCGCGGCTGGTTCGCGCGCACCTGGTACTATGGCGATTACCTGCCGGGCGGCTGGTTCGAGCCGTACTACTACCTCGACTGGAACTATTACGGGCTCCCGTATCCGCCGGTCGGCTGCGAGTGGGTGCGCGTAGGCAGGGATGCGATCCTCGTCGATGTGTGGACGGGGCAGGTGCTGAGCGTGTGGTACCAGCTGTTCTGGTAGGGGTGTGGTTTGATCGGCGGTCCGGCATAAATTATCATGATGTGTCCGCGCCTTTCGTGGCAGGTGCGGGGGCGGTGAACACGACCCCGACCGCAGGCGGCGCACATATCTTCAGCCCGCCTGTGGACATCGCTTTCGGCACGCGCGCGATGGCGGTTGCGACAACCGCATCGAGATCATCCAGCGCGCGCCTCATCTCAGCGAAACTCTTCAGTGCAATCCCGCGCGTGTAGAGCCGCACCATGCCGATGCGCCGTTGCGCGTAGCGAAACCCTGCCGGAGTCGACGGCGGACGCAGCCAGCGTCGGCGCCTGTCCTGTTTCCGGAACCGCATACGCGCGCACATCATCAGGAAGATGAGTTCGCGGAGTTCACGTCGCGCTTCGATGCGATGCCTGTTCAGCGCAATGCGTCCCTCGCGGAATCCGATCGCCTCCACCAGCCAGACAGCAATCTCCATGAGCCAGAGCTTCAAGCTCTGCGCGCATGCCTTGAGATCGGTGCGGGTGACGGGGGTGAAGATCTGCATGGGACTGGTCCGGGGCTCCGTGTTCTGGCCTTTCGGGCCTGTTGAAAACGCAGCGATGATCCCACGGCCCGGACCCCGGTCGGATAGATTCACGAAATGGGCGGAAACTTTCCTCCCCCTGAAACGGGGAGGCAGGAGGGGGCGGCGCCGTGTGCGGCGATTGAATCTCTTGTCCTGCAAGGCTTTCTGCGCCTCATCGGACCCCCACCCGGCCTCCGCATTTAAGGGGGAGTAGGCGCGAAATGTGCGGGAATGTTTTGGGGAACGCGCGCGTTCATTCCCCCTAAATTTCCCCTTTTCCGCACGCGGGCGAGGGTTGAAAACGTGCGCCCCTCAGACCGGCGGCGTCAGCGGTTTGTCCTTGATCACGGCGAGGTTGCCGGCGCCGGGAATGAAGACCGCCTCGATGCGGATGCCGTCGGGATCTTCGAACAGCACGGAGTAGTAGCCGGGCGCCCATGCGCCGGGTTCGGGCGCACGCACCACTTTCGCGCCCATGTCGACAAGCACGGCGTGAAGCGCGTCGATGTCCTCGCGCGATCGCAGGCGGAAGCAGAAGTGGTGCAGCCCGATGCGCAGTTGGTCGAATGAAGTATCGGCGTGCTCGGGCGCGGCGGCGCGGATCACGATGCCGTTGCGCCCGCCGATGCAGTAGAACACCTCCGGGTTGTCGTACTGGATCGTCATGCCGAACGTCTCGTGCAGCACGCGATGATAGAACGGCCGGCTGCGCGCGACGTCGCGCACGGTGAGCTGGATATGGGCGATGCCGTTCGGATCGATCATGGGCGGGCTCGCGGAGAGTCGTCAGCAGTTGCTCATTGTCACCCCGGTCACCACCGCGCGGTCTGCGCCGCCGCCAACCTTGGCGACGAAGGTGTAGGTGCAGCCGTTGGCGTTGACCTGCTTCGTGCATGTGGCCGTGGCGGCGCTGGTGCAGGTCATGCCCTGTGCACGTAGATCGGCGACGGCGGCGGCCGCGCTCGTCGGCGCTGCGTAGCGCGCCTCCACCGATGCGGCGAACACGTCGCCCGTCTCGTCGGGCGCGGTGGAGAAATCGAGCGGCTCGCGCTGTTGCGAAACGGCGGGCCCCGCCATCACGCCGAGCGCGATGGCCGCGGACAGTACGATCAATCTGACGTGACGCATGGTCTTCCCCGCTTGTCCTGTGGCCGTTTCCCGTCGCCGGCCCGCAGCATAGCGCCGGGGCCGGCGGGGTCCATCCAGCTGTCAGTCTGCCGTTCAGCTGCCCATCGTGAAGATGCAGACCTTGTTGCCGTCGTGGTCGCGGAAATACGCGCCGTAGAAGGGCGCGGTGCGCATGCCGGGATCGCCCTCGTTCGAGGCGCCGGCGGCGAGCGCCTTGGCGTGGACATCGGCGACCTGCGCCTGACTGTCGGCGGCGATGGAGATCATGGTTCCGTTGCCGGCGGTCGCGGCCTTGCCGTCGCCCGGCGCGCCGACCGCGAGCATCCCCGCGCCGCCCTTGCCGAACCACGTGCGGGTTTCGCTGGTGTAGGCGTCGACCACCTTCGCGCCGAGCGCGGCCATCAGCGGCTCATAGAAAGCCCGCGCGCGTTTGGGATCATTCGTGCCGAGCATGGTGTAGGCGATCATGGCGTTTCCCCTTGATGTTGCGTTGAAGGGGAGGTGCTAGCGGGATGCGGGCGCGATGGCTATGGGGGCTGCAGCCGCCGTTCCTTCTCCCCATGCGGGGAGAAGGTGGCCGCGCAGCGGCCGGATGAGGGGATGCGGTGTTTCTGGACTTGGCCCAATGCGGACTCTGACGCGCCGGGCGTAGTATCGCATCAACGTGGCATTCACCCTCATCTCGGCCGAAGACATTGGCGGATTTATCTCCGCGCATCCGCAATTGTGCGAGCCGCTTGAAGCTGTATCGAGGTTAAGTCTCCCGGACTGTTGGGTGGCGGCCGGCTTCATTCGAAATGCTGTCTGGGACCGGCTTCACGACCGACCGTTTGGTGCGTCGCAAGGGGATGTGGATGTCATTTACTTCGACGCCGTCGCGCTTGAGCGGAGCCGTGATCGAGAAATTGAAGCTGCGTGCCGCGCTGCGATCCCAGGTCTCGACTGGTCGGTGAAAAATCAAACGCGAATGCACCTGAGGAATGGCGACTCACCATATTTGGACACTGCGCATGCAATGACGCATTGGCCTGAAACGGCGACGGCGATTGGCGCCCGGTGGCGAAACGGGATGGTGGAAGTACTTGCGCCATTCGGCGTCGACGACCTCTTGAGTCTTCGCGTTCGGCCCACGCCAGCCTTCCAGCACAAGTTGCAGATTTATCGCAATCGACTATCGAGAAAGCGTTGGAGAGCCCGATGGCCCAATCTTGTGGTCTTCGACGACCTTGACGATTTGGGCGCATGACCGCTTGCGGCGAATAGCAGAACGATCTTGCAAACAACGCGAAGCCCCTCATCCGGTCTCGCTGCGCTCGACCACCTTCTCCCCTCAAGGGGAGAAGGGACGAGAGCGGCGTCTACAACGGGCCAACACCGGAAAAGCCCCTCACAACACCCGCTGCCACCAGCCCACATCACGCCAGCTGCCCAGTTTCCAGCCGACCTCACGATAGACGCCGATCGCGGTGAAGCCCATCGCTTCGTGCAGCGCGACGCTCGCCGCGTTGGGCAACGCGATGCCCGCAAACGCGGCGTGCGCGCCCTTGTCCTTCAGCATCGGCATCAGCGCGCCGTAGAGTGCGCGCCCAAGCCCGCGTCGCGCAAAGGCGGGGTCGACATAGACGGTCACGTCGCAGGAGGCGGCGTAGGCGGCGCGTGCGCGATGCGGGCCGCCATAGGCGTAGGCCGAGATCACGCCGTCCGGTTCCTCGGCGACGAGCCACGCGTGCGTCTGCGTGCACGACGCGATGCGGCGCGCCATCTCGGCGGCGTCGGGCGGATCGGTCTCGAAACTCACCCACGTGCCGGTGACGAAGGGGCGGTAGATCTCCGCGCAGCGTGCGGCGTCGATCCCTGTCGCGGGGCGGATGCGCGGCGCGTTCACGTCCTGCCGCCGGCCTTCTTGAACACGCCCGACCCGCGCAGCACGTCGCGGCCGTCGGCGTGGATGCGCGCCTCCGCGAAGGTGATCTCCTTGGCCGCGCGCGTCACCTTCGCCTCGCCGAACACCCACTGGCCCTTCCGGGCGGCGGAGAGGAAATCCATCGACAGGTGCAGCGTCACCGACTGCGCGCCCGTCGAGCCGAACACCGCGCGCGCCAGCAGGCCGTCGAGGAAGGTCGCCAGCATCCCGCCGTGGACGATGCCCATGGAATTGCAGTGCCGCGGTAGGACGAAGAAGGCGTGGTCGAACGAGCCGCCTTCGCCGATACGGTGAAACATGGGGCCGTTGTGGGTGGTGTAGGGGCCGCGGGGCGAAGGGACGAAGCCCTCGGGGGGCGGGGGGACGGTTTCGGTCATGATCGACGATAGCGCGGCGTGTTGCAGATAAGCGAGGCGCCTCTCCCTCCCCTCCATGGGGAGGGTGGCGCGCCGAAGGCGCGACGGGTGGGGCGCGCGCAAGGTGTGTGAGCGAGGGGCGCGAGAGGAAAACCGCCTGCGCCTTCTGCGTCCTTCCCCCGGTCACGGCGCGCGCGCCCCACCCGACCTTCGCTGCGCTCAGGCCACCCTCCCCATGGAGGGGAGGGAGGAAGGTTGAGCGCCCCAGCCTTGACGCCAAGGCAAAAAAACGCTGCTTAGCGGCCCGATGCTGCGCTGCAGCGCACGAAGCCGCGCGGAAAGCGGCGCCCGGAGCAAGAACCATGCGCGTGTATTATGACCGTGACGCCGATCTCGCCCTCATCAAGGGAAAGACCGTCGCCGTCGTCGGCTACGGCAGCCAGGGCCACGCCCACGCGCTCAATCTCCGGGACTCCGGCGTCGAGAAGATCATCGTCGCGCTGAAGAAGGGCTCGGCGTCGGCGAAGAAGGCCGAGGCCGAGGGGCTGAAGGTGATGACGGTGAGCGAGGCCGCGAAGGCCGCCGACGTCATCATGATCCTCGCGCCGGATGAAACGCAGGCGGAGATCTACACGGGCGAGATCGCGCCGCACATGAAGGCCGGCAAGACGCTCTTGTTCGGCCACGGCTTCAACATCCACTTCAAGCTCATCGAGGCGCCGGCGGACGTCGATGTCGCGATGATCGCGCCGAAGGGGCCCGGCCACACGGTGCGCAGCGAATACCAGAAGGGCGGCGGCGTGCCCGCGCTCGTGGCGGTGCATCAAAATCCGTCCGGCAAGGCGCTCGAACTCGCGCTGGCGTATGCGTCGGCGATGGGCGCCGGACGCTCTGGCGTGATCGAGACGAGCTTCCGCGAAGAATGCGAGACCGATCTCTTCGGCGAGCAGGTCGTGCTGTGCGGCGGTCTCGTCGAACTCATCCGCGCCGGTTTTGAAACGCTGGTGGAAGCGGGCTACGCGCCGGAGATGGCGTATTTCGAGTGCCTGCACGAAGTGAAGCTGATCGTCGACCTCATCTACGAGGGCGGCATCGCCAACATGAACTACTCGATCTCCAACACCGCGGAGTACGGCGAATACGTCACCGGCCCGCGCATCGTGACGCCGGAGACGAAGGCCGAAATGAAGAAGGTCCTGGAGGATATCCAGCAGGGCCGCTTCGCGCGCGACTGGATGCTGGAGAACAAGGTCGGCCAGCCGAGCTTCAAGGCGCGCCGTCGTGCGGCGGCGGAGCACCCGATCGAGGACGTCGGCGGCAAGCTCCGCGCGATGATGCCGTGGATCACGAAGAACAAGCTGGTGGACAAGGCGAAGAACTGACGGGGCGCCTCACGCCAACCGGATCTCCCGCAGCCGCTCGTTCAGGAATTCCTGCGCGGTGATCGGCGTCGGATACTTGTCCGGATGCGCGGCGTCCACGCAGCCGGGCAGCGTCTTGATCACATAGTCCGGCGCGAAGTGCAGGAAGAACGGAATCGAGTAACGCGGCAGGTGCGCGCGCTCGGCGGTGGGATTGAGCACGCGGTGCGTCGTCGACGGCAGATAGCCGTTGGTGAGGCGGTCGAGCATGTCGCCGATATTGATCACCACGCAGTTCGGCGGCGGGTTCACGTCAAGCCACGTCCCGTCGAGTTTCAGCGCCTGCAGGCCCGCCTCTTCGGCGCCGAGCAGCAGGGTGATCGTGTTGATGTCGCCATGCGCCTCCGCACGGATGCCGTCGGGCTTGCCCTGCTGCGGGGGGTAGTGGAGCGCGCGCAGGATCGAGTTCCCGTCCTTCACGGTGGCGACGAAGAAATCCTCAGGCAGCTTGAGGTAGCGCGCAATGGCGGCGAGAACCTTCAGGCCCAGCGCATCGAACGCCTGATAGAGCGCATAGCTGTCCTGTTCGAAGCCCTCGACCTCCGCAGGCCAGACGTTGTCGGCCATCTCGGCGCGGAACGGATGGCCCGGCGGGAGATTGCGCCCGATGTGCCAGAATTCCTTGAGATCGACCTTGTCGGCGCCCTTGGCCGCCTCGGTGCCGAAGGGCGTGTAGCCGCGCTGGCCGCCGCCGCCGGGCACCTTGTACTTCAACTTCGCCGCCTCCGGCAGTGCGAAGAACGCCTTGAACCGCCCGATGGCGCGGTCGATGAGCGCCTGATCCAGGCCATGGTCCGCGACAATGGCGAAGCCGGTGCTGACGAAACTGTCGCCGAGTTTCTGTGAGAAGGCTTGCGGGGATTCCGTGAGGGAGACGGGCATGATCATGGCTCCAGATTGCCACGGGTGAATCGTGGGGGAAAGTGCGGGGAAAATTGCCCGCCTCGATGCGCGCGCTGATTGATTTCGATCAATCTGGCGTTGGCCATGCGGGCGGGTCGGACTTTCCGAAGCCTGCCGTCTGTGCCACCACGTGGCCCCATGTCTCCCATCCGCGCCGCCATCGTCCCCGTCACGCCGTTCCAGCAGAACACGTCCCTCGTGTGGTGCGAGAAGACGATGAAGGCGGCGTTCGTCGATCCGGGCGGCGAGGTCCCCAAGCTGCTCGACGCGGTGCGCCAGACGGGCGTGAGCGTGGAGAAGATCCTGCTCACCCACGGCCATCTCGATCACGCAGGCGCGGCGGCGGAGATTTCGGAAACGCTCGGCGTGCCGATCGAAGGACCGCACCGGGACGAAGACTGGCTGCTGGCCAAGCTCGAGCAGAGCGCCGCGAAGTACGGCATGAAGGACGCGCGCGGCTGCACGCCCACGCGCTGGCTCGACGACGGCGACACGGTGACGGTGGGCGAGGTCTCGTTCGACGTCTTTCATTGCCCCGGGCACACGCCGGGCCATGTGGTGTTCGTGCAGAAGGAGGCGCGCATCGCCTTCGTCGGCGACGTGCTGTTCAAGGGCTCGATCGGGCGCACCGATCTCGAGCGCGGGAATTTCGAATCCCTGATTTCCGCCATCCGCACCAAGTTGTTCCCGCTCGGCGACGATATCCAGTTCGTGTCAGGCCACGGTGAGATGTCGACGTTCGGCTGGGAGCGGAAGTGCAATCCGTTTGTGAGCGATCTGGCGGTGGGGGAAGGGTGATGCACAGGTCGCCCGCGAGCAGGACCGCGGGCCTATGGCCCGCATCCCGTGCAAATCTCGAACTCCGAAATCATTGCGGGCCATAGGCCCGCGGTCCTACTCTCCAACGAGGAGTCCTTTGATGACCACCGCCCATAATTTTACCTTCACGCAACTCAACGGCGCAGCGCCCGTCGCGCTGGAGGATTTCGCCGGCAAGGTCGTGCTTGTCGTGAACGTGGCGAGCGCGTGCGGGTTGACGCCGCAATATGGCCCGCTGGAAAAGCTCTATGAGGCGAAGAAGGCGCAAGGGCTCGTGGTGCTCGGCGCGCCGTGCAACGATTTCGGCGCGCAGGAAAGCGGCACGGAAGGCGAGATCGGCTCGTTCTGCGAAACCAGCTTCGGCGTGACGTTCCCGATGACCGGCAAGGTCTCCATCGTCAACGAGCCGCGCCACCCGTTCTACGAATGGGTGAAGGGCGAACTCGGCGCAGATGCGCTGCCGAAGTGGAACTTCCACAAGTATCTCATCGGCAAGAAGGGCGAGCTTCTCGCCACGTTCGGTTCACGCATGGAGCCCGACGCGCCGGAAATCGTCGCGGCGATCGACGCGGCGCTCGCGTGAGCCAGCGCGCCGACATTGAGCCGTTTCTCGCCATGGAAGTGGCGCGTGAGGCGAACGCGCGCGCGGCCGCCGGCGAGCGCATCGTGCGTTTCGATGTGGGTCAGCCGTGGTTTGGCGCGCCGGCGGCCGCACTCGCGGCGGCGGAGCGGGCGATGCGCAGCGAGGCGCTCGGCTACACCGAAGGTCTCGGCGCGATGGCGCTGCGCAAGGGCATATCCAGCTGGTACGCGAGCGAACACGGCCTCGACATCGATCCCGCGCGCATCGTCGTCACCACCGGCGCGTCGGGCGCATTCACGCTCGCCTTTCTCGCGTTGTTCGATGACGGCGCGCGCGTGGCCATCGCCAGCCCCGGCTATCCGCCGTATCGCCACATCCTGAAGGCGCTCGGATATGAGGCCGTCGTCGTCGACGCGGACGTCGTCGATCATCTGCAATTGACGCCTGCATTGCTTGAACAGGCGGGCGCTTTCGACGGCGCGCTCGTCGCGTCGCCCGCCAATCCGACCGGCGCGATGCTCTCGCGTGATGCGTTGCAGGCGCTATGCGCGGCGATGCGCGCGGCGGGCAAGCCGCTGATCTCCGACGAGATCTATCATGGCCTCACCTACGATGGTCCGGCGACGAGCGCGCTCGCGTTCGACGACGACGTGATCGTCGTCAATTCGTTCTCGAAATACTGGGCGATGACGGGCTGGCGCGTGGGCTGGATCGTCGCGCCGCCGCGGCTGGTGAAGTCCATCGAGAAGCTGGCGCAGAACCTGACGGTGGCGCCGCCCACGGTCAGCCAGGTCGCCGCCCTCGGCGCGCTGACCGCCAAGCAGGAATGCGAGGAGCGCCGCGCGCTCTATGCCGCGAACCGCACGTTGCTGCTGCGCGAGTTGCCGGCCCTGAAGCTGCCGCCGGTCGTGTCGCCGGATGGCGCGTTCTACGTGCTCGTCGACGTGAGCGCACACACCGACGATTCCATGGCGCTGTCGCATCGTCTGCTCGGGGAAACCGGCGTCGCCATCACGCCGGGGATCGATTTCTGCGCCGCGCGCGGTCGTCACTGGGCGCGGCTTGCTTTCTGCCGCCCGCAGGGTGAGATCGAGGACGGTCTGGCGCGGCTGAGACGGCATCTGTGACCTAGGTCATGGCGGGCCGGGTCGGCTGCGCCTTCGATGAACCGATAATGTGCGCGCGCGGCGTTTGCGTCGCCGCGTCCCGAACGGGAGAAACGGAATGCGGAAGTCCCTGATGATCGCGTGCGCGGCGACGGTGGTCGCGGTCACGGCGATGGGCGGCGCGCTGGCCCAGCCGAAGCAGCCGCCACAGGTCGTGACGCCGCCGAAGGCGTTCTACTGGATGAGCGCGACCACCGGCTCCGGCATGATGGGGTTCAGCGCCGGTCAGGAAAGCGGCGGCCGGCCAAGCATGATGGACGGCATGCGCGCGGCGCGCCAGATGATGTCCGGCGGGGGCGTGTCCCATCAGCTCGAACTCGATCTCGGCTCGACGCTCCCTGCGACGCCCGGCGCGCCGAAGGCCGAACACACGCCGCCGCCCGCGCTGCAGCGGCGCGGCGTGCTGCCGCTTGAAACGCCGCGCGCGACCACGCCGGGACAGCCTGGAACGTCGGGGCAGCCTGAACGCCCGAAGGGGCGGTTGCTGATCTTCTGGGGTTGTGGCGAACACGCGCGCGCGGGACAGCCGGTGATCATCGATTTCGCACGCGTCGCGCAGGGGCAGTGGCCGACGGGGCTTTCAAGCGTCACCGTCAACGCGCCGCGTCCGCCGGGCGTCACGACGCATCGCACCTATGGCGACTGGCCGAACTCGATCCGCCCCAACGGCGACGGCGGATTGCAGGGCACGTCGTCGCTGCTGGGCGAGCACGTGCTGCGCGGCAACTACACGCCGGAAATGCGCTTCACCGCGACGCAGGACTTCATGTCCCCGATCACGTTCACGACGAACGCCAAGGCGCCGTCCGGCGCGATCAACCTTGTGTGGAACGCCGTACCTGCGGCGACCGGCTACGCTGGCTGGACGTTCGGCGCGAAGGGCGACGACATGATCTTCTGGTCGACGAGCGAGGCCAAGGCCTTCGGCGTCTATCAGGATTACATCCCGCCCGGCGAAGCCGCGCGGCTCGTGCGCGAACGCGCGCTGCTGGCGCCTGCGACGACCCAGTGCACCGTGCCGGTAGAAGTGATGACGGCGATGGGCGCAGGCGCTGCGCCGCCGCAGCAGCCGGGGGCCGGGCAGCCGCAGGGCGGCGGCATGCTGTTCTTCACCGCATATGGCCCAGAGCAGAACATCATCTATCCGGAGCGTCCCGCCGATGCGCGCACGCCGTGGAACCAGGAGTGGTTCGTGAAGATCCGCCATCGCTCCTCGACGATGGAGATGCTCGGCCAGAGCATGAGCGCGATGATGAGCGAAGGCGGCCAGCAGGCGATGACGCCGGAAGAACGTTGCCGTCAGCAGCGCGAGGCGCAGGCGCAGCAACGCGGGTCCATCGGCAGCGCGATCGGGTCAGCGACCGGCATTCCCGGCGGCGGCATGATCGGTGGTGCGCTCGGGCGTCTCGGCCGCGGCAAGCAGAAGGATCAGCCGGCGACGACCGATCCGGCCTGCCCCCCACAATAATTGGCCGCCGCAAGAGGGCTTTACTGACCGCGCTCCAGCCGTTGCAGGACGTCGGCCGTGACTTCATCCCGGTCTGCCGGCTGAAGTCTGCGGGCGGCGTTCAGCAGGCGCCCGATCGAGCGGTCGCGGTTGATGCGCGAGATCAGCACGCCGATGCAGAGCGCGATCAGGATGATCGTTGCCAGGATTGCGAAGCCGCTGATGAGACCGACGAGCCCGCCCGCCGTGTTGAGCGCCATCTCGAACGTCGACGGCGCGAGCAGGAATGTCGTGCCGATGTTCAGCGCCATCAGCCCGAGCGCGCCCAGCAGCACCGCCAGCATCACCAGCGAGCGCGTATAGCGGTTCAGCAACATGCCGCCGTAGACGCCCGCCACCAGCGCCATCGGAATGGCGATGAGCGATAGGCCCTGCGCTACGGTCTGGGCATGCTGTGAAAGCGTGTCGGCTTCAACGATCTGGCCGAGGATCGCGTAGACCGCCACGGCCCCTACGAACGACACGAACTGGTTCCACGCAAACATCAGGGTGGCTGCGAACACGCCCGTCACGAACCACGGCGACAGGTCCGGGCGCACGAGGCCGCGGCCGCTGGAGCGGTCGAGCAGCTGCTTGATGGTGCGGTTGATGGCGGGGAAAGCGAAGAAGGCGAGGCCGATGACGGACTCGCGGATTTTCTCGTCGATGAAGGTGAGCTGGCGCACCAGCGGCGCGCCGAGCTGGATGATCGCAAGCACGATCACCAGCGCGAGGGCGAGCGCGAGGATCTCGCGCAGGTTGCTGGGCGGGCGCAGGCCCTGTTCGCCCTTCTGGACGATCGCTTCGGTCATGGTCCGGTCTCCCCTTGCGGCCCAAGGGTAGGCGGGATTTCGGGGGCGGGCAAACGCCGGTCGGGCGCTGTGACGCGGAAGCCGGATGCGGCTCCGGCGGGACCTTGACGGTTCGTGTCGGGGGGCCTATCTCCCGCCCGTTAGCAGTCGATGGCGGTGAGTGCCAATTGGCCGTCCCGCCATGGCTGCCAAGCCCGATACGTTGAAACCCCAACCCAGAAGGAGAGGCCAGTGGCGAATTTCCGTCCCCTCGGCGACCGCGTTCTCGTGAAGCGCGTCAAGGAAGAAGAAAAGACCAAGGGCGGGATCATCATCCCGGACACCGCCCAGGAAAAGCCCCAGGAAGGCGAAGTCGTCGCCGTGGGCCCCGGCGCCCGTGACGAAGATGGCGAGCGCATCGAGATGGACGTGAAGGTCGGCGACCGCATCCTGTTCGGCAAGTGGTCCGGCACGGAAGTGAAGGTCGACGGCGACGAACTCCTGATCATGAAGGAGAGCGACATCCTCGGCGTCATCGACGGCGCGCCCGCGAAGGGCAAGAAGGCCGCCTGAGGGCGAATAGCGAATGGCGAGTGGCGAATAGAGGCAGGTGGCGATGGGTTGGAGGCGCGGAGCGAATGCTCTGATTCAATCACCATTCGCCACTCGCCATTCGCCCTCGTCCGAACTCATCAACGGACACACACAAGGAAACCACCATGGCTGCGAAAGTCGTGAATTTTGGCGCCGATGCGCGCGAACGGATGCTCCAGGGCGTCGATATCCTCGCCAACGCCGTGAAGGTGACGCTCGGCCCGAAAGGCAGGAACGTCGTGATCGAGAAGTCCTTCGGCGCCCCGCGCACAACGAAGGACGGCGTGACGGTCGCCAAGGAAATCGAGCTCGAAGACAAGTTCATGAACATGGGCGCCCAGCTCATTCGTGAAGTCGCCTCGAAGACCAACGACGAAGCCGGCGACGGCACGACCACCGCCACGGTTCTGGCTCAGGCCATCGTGCGCGAAGGCATGAAGGCGGTCTCCGCCGGCCGCAATCCGATGGACCTGCGCCGCGGCGTGGAAAAGGCCGTGCTCGCCGTCGTGGAAGACCTGAAAGGTCGGTCGCGCAAGGTGAAGGGCTCCGACGAAATCGCCCAGGTCGGCACGATCTCGGCGAACGGCGACAAGGACATCGGCAAGTTCCTCGCGGACGCGATGGCCAAGGTCGGCAACGAAGGCGTCATCACGGTTGAAGAGGCCAAGTCCCTCGAGACCGAACTCGAAGTCGTCGAAGGCATGCAGTTCGATCGCGGCTACCTGTCGCCGTACTTCATCACCAACGCCGACAAGATGGAGGCCGTCCTCGAAGAACCCTACATCCTGCTCTTTGAAAAGAAGCTGTCATCGCTCCAGCCGATGCTGCCGATCCTCGAAGCGGTGGTGCAGAACGCCAAGCCCCTGTTGATCATCGCTGAAGACGTCGAAGGCGAAGCGCTCGCGACGCTGGTGGTCAACAAGCTGCGCGGCGGCCTGAAGGTCGTTGCGGTGAAGGCGCCGGGCTTCGGCGATCGTCGCAAGGCGATGCTTGAAGATCTCGCCATCCTCACGGGCGGCCAGGTCATCAGCGAAGACCTCGGCATCAAGCTTGAGAACGTCACGCTCGAAATGCTCGGCAAGGCCAAGAAAGTGACGATCAAGAAGGACGACACCACGGTCGTCGATGGTCACGGCGACAAGAAGGACATCGCCGCGCGCGTTGGCCAGATCCGCAAGCAGATCGAAGACACCACGTCCGACTACGACAAGGAAAAGCTGCAGGAACGTCTGGCGAAACTCGCCGGCGGCGTTGCGGTGATCAAGGTCGGCGGCGCGACGGAAGTCGAAGTGAAGGAACGCAAGGATCGCGTTGATGACGCGCTGAACGCCACCCGCGCTGCGGTGGAAGAAGGCATTGTCGCCGGCGGCGGTCTCGCGCTGTTCCGCGCGGCCCAGAAGCTCGACGTGAAGGGCGACAACGAAGACCAGAACGTCGGCGTCAACATCATCCGCAAGGCGCTCGAAGCCCCGCTTCGTCAGATCGCGGAAAATGCGGGCGTCGAAGGCTCGATCGTCGTCGGCAAGCTGCGTGACTCCAAGGACGAAAACCAGGGCTTCAACGCCCAGACCGAAGAGTACGTGGACATGTTCAAGGCCGGCATCATCGACCCCGTGAAGGTCGTGCGCACGGCGCTGCAAGATGCAGCCAGCGTTGCAGGACTGATCATCACCACCGAAGCCACGATCGCCGAAGCGCCCAAGCGCGAAAAAGGCGGCGGCGGCATGGGCGGCGGCGGCATGGGCGGCATGGGTGGCATGGGCGATATGGACTTCTAAGTTCGGCGTTCAGTCACTGAACCAGGCGAAGCGGGGGCGGGCAGCAATGTCCGCCCCCATTTGTCTTGGGCGCCCACGATTGTCTCGCGCGCCGTGATCAAGGGTGTGTGCGGTCGACCGCTTTTGCTGGCGCCGGTGGCGCGTCTCGGATAGTTCCTCCTTGCCCGCTCGATCACGGAAAGCGCCTGTCAGCGGCGCGCGCGACGTTGGCGACCGGAGTGAAACGGGGAGTCGCATCCGATGGACGGCGTAGCTGCGGGGATCGTGATCCTCGGCATTCCGCTTGAGTTCTTCCTGTTCGGCGCGACGCTCATCGGCGTAGCGCTCCTGCATCATCGCGTGCTGACGGTTGCGTTGACCGGCCTCGCGGCGGTTGTCGCGTACAAGTTCCTCGTGACGGGATTCAATGACGGGCCCGGCGTCGCAGGCCTCATCGGCGCGATCGGGCACGAGTGGGTCACGCTCGTCAATCTGGCCCTGCTGCTGACGGGTTTCGAGCTGCTCGCCCGGCATTTCGAGCAGAGCCGCATCATGGACGCAGCGCCCCACGTGCTGCCGGACAACTGGACGGCGGGGCTCGTCCTTCTCGCGCTCGTGTTCGTCTTCTCGGGCATTCTCGACAACATCGCCGCAGCCCTCCTCGGGGCCACGCTCGCGCGTCACATCTTCAGGGGCGAGGTGCATGTGGGCTATCTCGCCGCGCTCGTGGCGAGCGCCAATGCGGGCGGGGCGGGGTCGGTGATCGGCGACACGACGACCACGATGCTGTGGATCGACGGCGTCAATCCGGGGACGGTGCTGCGCGCCTATCTGGGCGCCGTCGTCGCATTCTGCGTGTTCGCGCCGATGGCGGCGTGGACGCAGAGCAAGCATGCGCCCGCGATCCTCGATTCACCCGCGGGCCTCAGGATCGACTGGATCCGCGTGGGCATCGCGGCTGCGTGCCTGGTTTCGGCGCTGACTGCCAATCTCACGTTGCACATCGTCGCGCCGCACATTTTGGAACAGGTGCCCGTGCTCGGCCTCGCGGTGTGGGCGACGCTGCTGGTCGCCTGGATCTGGCGCAAGCCGGACCTCCACGTTCTCCCCGACGCCGTCGGCGGCACGGTCTTCCTGCTCGCACTGGTGATGAGCGCCTCGCTCATGCCGGTGAAGGCGCTGCCGGCGGCGAGCGCGGCGACCACGCTCGTGCTCGGCTTCGTTTCGGCGGTGTTCGACAATATCCCCCTGACGGCGCTCGCGCTCAACCAGGGCGGCTATGACTGGGCGGTGCTCGCCTATGCGGTCGGCTTCGGCGGTTCGATGATCTGGTTCGGTTCGTCGGCCGGCGTGGCGGTGTCGAACCTCTATCCCGAAGCCAAGTCCGTGTGGGGATGGGTGCGCGCGGGCTGGCTCATTCCGGTCGGCTATCTCGCCGGATTCGCCGCGATGATGCTCGTCTTCGGATGGCATCCCACGCCCAACGGGCATGGCGTGCACTAGCGTCGCGCGCGCACGCCCACCGTCACCGCGCGGCTCTCTGCGGGGAAGTAGCGGTCATTGCCGAAGGCGAAGTCCGCGCGTTCCGCGTAGCGGACGTCCGCGAGATTGCGCACGGCGCCGTAGAGTTCGACTGCGTCCGTCGCTTTCCAGTTCGCGCGCAGGTCGAACACGTCATGGCCCGGATAGCGGCGCGTGCCGGCGGCGTTGGTGAGGTAGGCGCCCATGTGCGTCCAGCCGATTTCGGCGGAGAGTGCGTCCGTTGGCGTCCATGTGAGCTGCGCGTTGGCGAGGCGGCGCGGCGCGCTGTCGATGTCGGCGCCGCTGACGATGCTCTCGCCCGCGCGCGTGACGGGGTCGTTGAAGGCGTAGGTGTGTTCCGCGTAGGTCGCCCAGCCGGAAAGTTCGAACGCGTCCGTCAGCGGTAGCGCGCCAGAAAGCTCGACGCCTTCGTGCCGTGTGCGCGCGAAGGGCACGGTGAAGCCGTCGGCGTTGCGGAAGGCGCTGTTCTTCTTGTTCATCGCGTAGAGCGCGAGTTCGAGGCGCGCATCGTTGGCGAAGCGGATGCGCCAGCCGAGTTCGGCGCTGTCGATGGTTTCGGCCTTCTGGTCGCCGGGTTGTTGCTGCGTCTGCAGCGAATAGAGATCGCTGGCCTGCGGGGCGCGGGCGCCGCGGGCGAGGTTGAGCCAGGCGCCCGATTGATCGGTGATCGTGTAGATGAGGCCGAGCTTCGGCGTCAGCGTCTCGAAATCGTCGCGGCGATCGGCGGGGCGGCGGAAGCGGCCGACATCGCCGGTCGGCGCGCGGTTGTCGTAGTCGTACGTGCTCTGCTCGCCGCGCACGCCGGCGACGATGCGCCAGTCCGTCGCGAACGCCCAGCTCGCCTGCGCGTAGGCGGCCAGCACCGTGGCGTCGACGGTGTAGTCGTAGTGCAGGCCTTGCGTGTAGCCGGCGGGTTGCGTGGCGCGGGACTGGAACTCGCGAAGGTCGCCCGTGGTGCGGTCCACGTCGGCGCCGAGGATGAGCGAGAAATCCTCCGACGGATCCCAGTAGAGCGCGCCCTGCACGCCGCCGCCGGTCTGTGATGTTTCCTCCAGCGCGCGCGAGGGGAGGAAGTGCTGCAACAGGTCGGTATCGACCCAGCGCGCGAAGGGTGTGATCGACAGCGACCAGTCCTCGCCGATCTCCCGCGACAGCGCCGCCTGCGCGCGCAGCACCTTGGAATTGCGATACGCTTCCGGATTGGCGTTCGCGCGTGAGAGCGCTTCGTTGCGATAGGCGTTCGTCCCTTCGACGAAACCCGCAGTCTCCTGTTCTAGATTGACGAATGCGAGGCGGGACGCGATCGACCAGTCTCCCAGTTCGTCGTCGATACCGACGTGGGCATGCTCTTCGTCGAGGCTTGCATTGTCGCGCCACCCGTCTTCGTTTCGAGTCGAAAGGGAGAGCCGCGAACGACGAGTGCTTCGGGCGAACCAGGTGTCCTCAAACCCGCTGCAATGGTTGGTCGTAACATTCAATCCGGAATCGAATGAAACCCGAGCGGCAAAACGGCCGAAGGAACCAACAGATGCATCGACATCAGTCCATCTTGGACGCCACGCTTCCTTAATGTCGCAATCGAAACTGTAATGAAGGTCACGCACCTCAACTGGCGCCGTCGTCACCACATTCACCACGCCATGCACGGCGTTCGAGCCATAGAGCGCGCTGCCCGGCCCGCGCGTCACCTCAACGCGCTCGGCGAAATCGAGGCTCGTCTCGTAGAGTGCGTTGATGTTCGCAAAACCCGGCGCGCGGATCGGCACGCCGTCTTCGAGCACGAGGAACGAGCCCGCGCCCTGTCCGCCCGTCAGCACCGGCGAGCGGATCGCCGGCAGGCTCTCTACGCCCGAGCCGCGATGGATCGCGACGCCCGGCAGGCGGTTCAGCGCCTCGCTCGGCGCCTGCGCGCCGACGCTGTCGAGATCGTCGCGCGTGAGCGCGGCGGCGTTGGAGGGGAGCGTACTGATGCTCTGCGCACGCCGTTCGGCGGTGACGATGATCTCGTCGTCGGCGAAGACGGGGCCGGCGAGCGAGAGCGAGGCGAGCAGGAAAAAACCGAAGCGCATGGACGGCTTATACGAGGCGAATGCGCCGTCGCCCAACCCTTGTATCTCGAAACCACGTCGTGGGGTTAAGCTTGGCCTGGCGGCGGCGGACGGTGTCCAGCCCGTATAGGGTGGCGCGAAGCGCCGGTCCCTCACCCCACCATGCGCTCGCGGCCTTCCCAATAGGGTTTGCGCAGTTCGCGGCGCAGAACCTTGCCGGAGGCGTTGCGCGGAATCGCCTCCACGAAATCGATGGATTTCGGGACCTTGAACGCCGCCACCTTGTCGCGCGCGTAGGCGATGATGCTCTCGGCGTCCGGGCTCGCGCCGGGCTTGAGCACCACGACCGCCTTCACCGCCTCGCCCCACTTGTCGTCGGGCACGCCGATCACCGCCACGTCCGCCACGGAGGGATGACCGAACACGGCGTTTTCGACTTCCGCCGGATAGACGTTTTCCGCCCCCGTCACGATCATGTCCTTCACCCGGTCGTAGATGAAGAAATAGCCGTCGGCGTCCATGTAGGCCGCGTCGCCGGTATGCATCCAGCCGTCGCGGACGGCCTCGGCGGTGGCGTCGGGCTTGTTGAAATAGCCCTTCATCACGATCGGCGCCTTGATGACGATCTCGCCGACTTCGCCGAGCGGGACTTCGTTGTCGTTCGCGTCCACCACGCGCACCTCGACGCCGGGCCAGGGGATTCCGCACGAACGCAGCTTGCCCTTCGCCGGATCGTGCGCCGCGGCGGGAAGATATGTACCCGCGCCCACTGTCTCGGTCATGCCGTAGAACTGGAGGAAATCGCAGCCGAACCGCTTCTGCGCCCGTTCGAGAACGTCCTGTGCAATGGGCGAGGCGCCATACGAAATGGTCTTGAGAGAGGAAAGATCCGCGCCTTCAATCTCCGGCGCGTTGAGCAGCATGAGGATCACGGCGGGCACGATGAAACCGTGATTGATCTTCTCGCGCGCAATAAGATCGAGCAGGCCCGCCGGCGAGATGTCGCGCAGGATCGCGAGCGTCGATCCGCTAGCGTAACCCGCAAGCACCGGGTTCGTGCCGCCCACGTGGAAGAGGGGCATGGCGCCGAGCACCGTCTCGTTGTCCTTGTAGTCGAAGCCCGCGACGTCCTTGGACATGCTCAGGAAGGCGAGATAGTTCGCGTTGGTGAGCTGGACGCCTTTCGGATTGCCGGTGGTGCCGGAGGTGTAGAGCTGGACGATGTCGTCGTCGGCGATCGCGTCCATGTTCGGATCGACCGCCTCGGCCCGGTCGCGCCACGCGCGGTAGTCGGGCCAGCCGCCATGCTGGCCGTCAAGCGAGACGACGACAGGCTTGTCCTTCACGTCCGCAAGCGCCTTCTCGGCGAGATCGAAGAACTCCGCGCCGACGAACAGCACCTTGGCCTTCGCGTCGTTGAGGATGTAGGCGATCTCCGGCGCCGCAAGGCGGAAGTTCACCGGCGCAAGGCACGCGCGCGCCTTCATCGCACCGAACCATATCTCGAAGAAGAGGTCATTGTTCTTGGCGAGGATCGCCACCCGCTCCTGGGCGCCAACCCACTCCTGGCGCAGCCGCTGGCCGACCCGGCTCGCCGCGCGATCAACGTCGGCGAAGCTCGTTCGCCGACCTTCAAAGACGAGCGCGGTCTTGTCGCCATAGGTCCGCGCCTGCAGCCGCGCAACATCGGCCAGCCCCCTGACCGTCGACAGATCCATCATGGCGCTCTCCCCGTTTATGTTTTTCGAGACGACCCTTGCGGCAGATATAGCAATTCAGGTGGCGATGTCGTGCACCTGGAAGGGGAAATCACGACAGGCCTCAGCGTGTGCGAGATCGCTGCTTCCAATTCGCAGGAATCCGTCATCCGCCGCTCGACGGATGAAGCGGCGGCCCGGACCAACAGGTGATCAGAGCCGGAACTTGCCGGCCTGAATGTCGGCGTGAAGTTCAGGCGTCACGCGGACGTAGGCGCGCTCATTGGGATGGTCGAACCAGATCGGATCTGGCGTCTTCGTCGGGTCGAAGCCTTCGGTGACGAGATCGACCTTGCGGTACTTGAACGTGCCCGTCGTCTCGATCTCCGGCTGGATGCGCAGGAAAAGCGGGCGCGCATAGGCAGGGAGTTGCGCTGTCGCGTAGGCGTGCAGCGCCTTGAGATCGATGCTTGGTTCAAGCTTGAGCGCCGCCATCCCCGCGCGTCCGTCGAGATCGGCGACCTTCACGCCATATACGTTCGCTTCCTTCACGCCGGGAAACTGCGCAAGCACGTCGCCAACCTCGTTCGTGGAAACGTTTTCCGCCTTCCAGCGGAACGTGTCGCCGATCCGGTCGACGAAATAGAAATACGCGTTCTTGTCGCGCTTCATCAGGTCGCCGGTGCGGAACCAGGCATCGCCCTTCTTGAACACATCGCGAAGGATTTTCTTCTCCGTCTGCTTCGGATCGCCGCTGTAGCCTTCAAACCGGAACCGCGCTTCCTCGCTCTTGATCTGGCCGAGCGCCTCGCCCACTTCCTCGCTCGCGGCGGCGATGCAGAGACCCTTGGCGTTGCGGACCGGTTGTTCGGTTTCCACATCGAACTTGACGATGCGCACGTTCAGTCGTGGCGCGAGCCACATCGGGATGCGTCCGATCGCGCCCATCTTGCCGTCGGTGTTGAAGAGGCTGACGTTGCCTTCGGTGGAGCCGTAGAACTCCATGATCTGCGGGATCGCGAAGCGCGGCTGGAATTTCTCCCACACCTCCTGACGCAGGCCGTTGCCGACGCCGAGGCGCACCTTGTGTGCGGTGTCGAAAGGCGAGGGCGGCGTGTTCACGAGATAGCGGCACAATTCGCCGATGTAGAAGAAGACCGTGGCGCCTTCCTCGGAGATGTCTTTCCAGAAATGGGATGCCGAAAATCTCCGCCGGATGATCAGCGTGCCGCCCGCGATCAGCGCAAAACCCACACCGCAGAGGCCGCCCGTGCCGTGGTAAAGCGGCAGCGTGACGTAGACGCGGTCCGTCGGTCCGCCGTCGCCTGCGCCGATGAACGCGCGCATCATGCCGAGCACTCGGCGGTGGAGCATCTTTGCCGCTTTCGGCGCGCCCGTGGTGCCGGAGGTGTAGACGTAGAGTGCGAGGTCATCCTGCGTGACCGCCTCACGCAATGCCTTGTCCGGGCGTTCTTCGCTCATAGTCGCGAGCGCTGCGCCGAGGTCCTCGGCGCCCGGCGCGCCCTCAAGGGCCCATGCCCTCGGGGTCAGCTTGAGATTGCCGGCGACGGCGGCGAAGGGGCCCATCAAATCCGCCGACAGAATGACGTGCGCCGCCTCCGAGATGTTGAGCGTATGGGCGAGCGGCGCGCCGGCGAGGTTCGTGTTGATGAGGCCGACAACGACGCCGATCTTCGCGAGGCCCATCCAGCAGCACACGAAGTCCGGCTGGTTGGACATGAAGAGCGCGACCGCGTCGCCCTTCTTAAGGCCCTGCGACAGCGCCCAGTGCGCATAAGCGTTGGCCCGCGCATCGAACGCGCGGTAGGTCGTGTCGGCGCCTTCGAAGCGGATCGCGATGTTGTCCGGGTAGAGGTCGACGACCCGCTCGATGTCCTTGCCGATGCTCAGGGCCGGATCGTTCTCGATCGGGTCGTAGGACTTGAGCGCACGGCGCAGGGCCACGAGGAGAGAGATGTCGCTGTAGAGGCGTTCAAGGAATCTCATTGCGGAAGACTATGCCGGGCGTCACGGAAATGGACAATCCGCGTGCAATCAAGTTCGCGACACTTGCGATCGATCCGTGTGGGGCCAGGACGCCGCCGCCTCAAGGGACCCAACATGCCGACAAGTTTCGCTTACCTCGCGCCGGCGCTGATGCTGGCGCTTTCCAACCTGTTCATGACCTTCGCCTGGTACGGCCACCTGAAGGTGAAGACTGCGCCCCTGTGGATCATCGTGTTCGCGAGCTGGGGCATCGCGTTCTTCGAATACTGGCTCGCGGTGCCGGCCAACCGCATCGGGGCGGCGGTCTATGCGCCGGCCGAACTCAAGACGATGCAGGAAGTGCTGACGCTGATGGTATTCGCCGTCTTCTCGGCGTTCTATCTGAAGGAGCCGCTGACGCTGACGCAACTCGGCGGCTTCGCACTGATCGCGGCGGGGGCTGCGCTCGTCTTCTACAAGCCGGGCTGAGATCAGCCGCCTGTCGCGTCCCACTGGAAGACCTCGCCCAGCGACACGCCGAACACATGCGCGATGCGGAACGCCGCCTCCAGCGAGGGCGAGTACTTGCCCGCTTCGATGGCCGCGATCGTCTGGCGCGTCACGCCGATGCGCTGGCCGAGTTCGCCCTGGGACATCTCCCCGTGTTCGAAGCGTAGCGCGCGGATGCGGTTGGAGAGCACGCCCTGGATCATGCCTGCCTGCGATAGCTGACGGCGACGACCGCGTGCTGCACAGTCTCCGCGATGACCAGCATGAAAATGGCCGAGTTGACGATTTTCCAGGCGCCTTCCGTGAACGGCATAATGCAGCCGACGAGGATCATGCCCGCTGTGAGCACATAGTAGGCAGACGCCATGGCGCGTTGAGCGATGGCCGTGTCGCGTTCGTCCGGCGGCACACGCGCGTCTTCCGGCGCGCGGTTTCGCAGCAGGAGCCAGCCGCCGCCGAGGATGGCCAGCCGCAGCGCTGAGACGGCAGCCAACAGGACGAGCAGGGGAAAGTTCGGCATCGGCGCGAGATCGTGCATCCCCGATGCAACGACAGCGAAATAGGGGACGTACGCCACGCCCAGCGCGACCAGCGACAGCCACGCGATTTTTTCCCTGAACGTCATCTTTCCCTCGCTCTGAAGCCGTTCGTGTATGTGTAGTAAAACGAACATCATGTCAACTAAAATGAACCATGAGTGCGCATTTCCGAACAAGATCATTTGGTCGGGCGACCAGGGTCCTCGCTCTGAACTTGTCGAAGGGGATGGCGCCCCGGCTCGCCCCCTCGGCCTTCAAGCTTCGCGAGGCTCAGCATGAGGGCCGACCGACCGTCGCGACTCTCTCGACCGCGTGAGAACAAAAAAACGGCCCCGACTTGCGCCGGGGCCGCTTCATTCCTGCGGGATACCGCGCGCGCTAGGCGCTCGCCGCCGCCACGTCGCCGTGGCAGTGCTTGTACTTCTTGCCGGAGCCGCACGGGCACAGCGCGTTGCGCGAGATCTTGCCCCAGGTGCGCGGGTCATTGCGGTTGAAGCCCACGGCCGGCGGCGCGTAGCTCTCGTCCATCTCGTTCACGCCTGTGAGCGGATCGATATGGGTTTCCATGATCGCCTGCGGCGCCTGCGCTTCCTCGACCTGGCCGTCGATCTGCAGGCGCATGAGCGACTTCGTCACCTGGGTGCGCAGGTCGAACAGCATGCGTTCAAACAGCGTGAAGGCTTCGGTCTTGAACTCGTTCAGCGGATCGCGCTGGCCGTAGCCGCGCAGGTGGATGACCGAGCGCAGGTGATCGAGGTGCGAGAGGTGTTCGCGCCAGCGCATGTCGACGATCTGCAGCAGCACCTGCTTCTCGATCCAGCGCATGCGCTCGGCGCCGAGCGTCGCCGCCTTGCCCGCGTAGCTGCGATCAACAGCCTTCACGAGGCGCTCGCGTACTTCGTCGTTGGCGATGCCGTCTTCCTTCGCCCAGTCGGCGATGGGCAGCTGGAGACCGAATGTGTCCTCCACCATGGCCTCAAGGTCGAGCGTCGCCCATTGTTCCGCGTAAGCCTTTTCCGGCATGCAGCGATTGACCATCATCTCCGCCGCCGAGTGGCGCATGTCGCGGATGATCGGAGCGACGTCGGCGGTGCGCATGAAGTCAATGCGCTGCTCGAAGATCACCTTGCGCTGGTCGTTGATGACGTCGTCGAACTTGAGGAGGTTCTTGCGGATCTCGAAGTTGCGCTGTTCGACGCGGCGCTGCGAGGTTTCGAGGGCCTTGTTCATCCACGGGTGGACGATGGCCTCGTCCTCGCGGATGCCGAGGCCGCGCATGATCGCGTCGAGACGTTCGGCCGCGAAGATGCGTAGCAGATCGTCCTCGAGGCAGATGTAGAACTTCGACTTGCCCGGGTCGCCCTGACGGCCGGTACGGCCGCGCAGCTGGTTGTCGATGCGGCGGCTTTCGTGGCGTTCAGTGCCGAGCACGTAGAGGCCGCCCGCCGCGAGCGCGACGCGCTTCTTGGCTTCCACATCCTGCGCAATCTGCCTGCGCAGCGCTTCGACCTGCTCCGGGGTTTCGCCGCCTGTCAGCGCGGCCTTCACGCGCATGTCGAGGTTGCCGCCGAGCTGGATGTCGGTGCCGCGGCCGGCCATGTTGGTGGCGATCGTCACCGCGCCGGGCACACCAGCCTGCGCGACGATCTGTGCTTCCTGTTCGTGGAAGCGCGCGTTCAGCACCTGGTGCGGCACGCCCCTCTTCTTGAGCAGGGCGGAGAGCGTTTCGGATTTCTCGATCGAGACCGTGCCGACGAGCACCGGCTGGCCGCGTTTGTGCGTGTCTTCGATGTCGGCGATGATCGCCTTGTATTTCTCGCCGGCGGTCCGGTAGACCTCGTCATCGATGTCGAGGCGCTGGACAGGGCGGTTTGTCGGGATCTCGAACACGTCGAGCTTGTAGATTTCCGCGAATTCGTTGGCTTCCGTGGACGCCGTGCCGGTCATGCCGGCGAGCTTGTCGTACAGCCGGAAATAGTTCTGGAACGTGATCGACGCGAGCGTCTGGTTTTCCGGCTGGACGTTGACCTGTTCCTTGGCCTCGATGGCCTGGTGCAGGCCTTCCGAAAGGCGTCGACCCGGCATCATGCGGCCGGTGAACTCGTCGACGAGGACGACTTCCTCGTCCTTCACGATGTAGTCCTTGTCCTTGAAGAACAGCTTGTGCGCGCGCAGCGCCTGGTTGCCGTGGTGGACGATGGACACGTTCTCCGGCGCATAGAGCGCGCCTTCGAGAAGGCCGCGTTCGCGCAGGAGTTCCTCGAAGTGCTCGGAGCCGCGTTCGGTGTAGACGCAGGAGCGCTGCTTTTCGTCGAGTTCGAAGTCTTCGGGGTCGAGAAGCGAGATGAGGCTGTCGACGGTGCGGTAGAATTCCGAACGGTCGTCGGTCGGGCCGGAGATGATAAGCGGCGTGCGCGCTTCGTCGATGAGGATGGAGTCCACTTCGTCGACGATCGCGTAGCGGTGCCCGCGCTGGACCATCTCGGCCAGCGAGTACTTCATGTTGTCACGCAGGTAGTCGAAGCCGAACTCGTTGTTCGTGCCGTAGGTGATGTCTGCGGCGTAGGCCTGGCGGCGCTCGTTGTCGTAGAGGCCGTGCACGATGGTGCCGACGCTGAGGCCCAGGAACCTGTAGATCTGCGCCATCCACTCGGAGTCGCGCTTGGCGAGGTAGTCGTTCACGGTGATGACGTGGACGCCCTTGCCCTCAAGTGCGTTGAGATAGACCGGCAGTGTCGCGACGAGCGTCTTGCCTTCGCCGGTCCGCATCTCGGCGATGCGGCCTTCGTGCAGGGCCATGCCGCCCATCAGCTGGGTGTCGAAGTGACGCATGTTGAGGACGCGCTTGGCGGCTTCGCGCACGGTGGCGAAGGCTTCGGGCAGCAGGTCGTCGAGCTTGGCGCCGCGGGCGAGCTTCTGGCGATATTCGGCGGTCTTGTTGCGCAGCGCCTCGTCCGAGAGCGCCTCGTAGTTCGCTTCGAGCGCATTGATGCGCGCGACCTGTCCCTTGAGCGCGCGGACCTTGCGGTCGTTGACGGACCCGAACAGTTGCTTTGCAAGTTTCAGCATGGTGCGAATTTTACCCGTGGAGCGTCCCGAAAAAGATCGGAAAGTGACGGCGCACCCCGACAGGCGCGCGTGCGAAAAGAGGCTCGACTCGCGCTTCGGCGAGACTTAAGGACGCCATTACCCGGTGTCAATGAGACGCCCGGCGCGGCTGCATCGCCATGCCGCGAACCTTTCTGGATCCACAGTCGAGAGCGAGACGAATGGGCCTCACCTTGCGGTATTGGCGACCACTGGCCATCTGTCTCGCCGTTGTCGGATTCATCGCGGTCACGGGCCTGTCCGCCTGCGGTGACCGCACGCCCACCGCTCGCCCCGGAGACGGCGGATCCGCAGCCGATCCGATCGTGGCCGCGACGGTCAACGGCAAGCCGATCTACATCAGCGACGTCGAGGCCGAAGCCACGGTGCGGGGCATCATCCGCGAGGGTGAGGAACTCGACGCCGGGGCTGACGAATTCTTCCAGGTGCTGGAAGATCTGATCGAAACGCGCCTTTTCGCGATGGAAGCCGAGAAGCGCCAGATCGACCGCAACGCAGATGTCCGCCACCGACTCGAGCGCGCGCGCGAGCTGATCCTCGCAGGCGCGCTGAACGACCAGATTCGCGATACCGCGCTGGACGAATCCGCGGTCGAGAGAATGTATCGCGAACAGGTGCGTCTCCTGCGCAACGGACGTGAAGTGCATGTCCGGCAGATCGTTCTGGGCGGCAAAGAAGCTGCTGCGGCGGCGAAAAGAAGGCTCGATGCGGGCGAGGCGTTCGAGGCGCTCGCGTATGAACTTTCGCTCGACCGTTCGACCGCCACCGAGGGCGGCGACATGGGCTTCCAGCTGCCCGAATCGCTGCCGGACGGCTTGCGCGAGGCGGCAGGCGCCACGCCGGTCGGGCAGATCGCCGGGCCCATCCAGACGACCCAGGGCTGGCACATCATCAAGATCGAGGAGCGCCGCGAGGAGGCGCCGCCCAGCATCGAGAGCCTGCGGCCGCGGATCGAGCAGTGGCTGATGTTTGAAGAAACCCGTCGCATCGTCGAGAAGCTGAAGGCCCAGTCGCGCATTGAGCGCTTCATGGAGGAGGGCCGTGTCGCGGCCGGCCAGGGCGGGACTGCGCCGGCGGCCGCCACCCGTCCCGATACGCGGCGGCGGGATGGTCAGGCCCCCATGGGTCCTGGCGGCGTCGCCGCAGCGGCCGGGCAGGAAGCGCCGCC
>WRPF01000274.1:671-1022 GCA_009773335.1 Caulobacteraceae bacterium | reverse complement strand
ACCGAATTTCGCGTGTCACACGGCGAGGCGTTGCTCGGGCTGATGAGCGATGTGCTCGCCGCGTTGATGCACAAGGGCCTGCTCTCTCTCGACGTCATAGCACTCGATGGAACGCGCACCCGCGCGAGCGCGTCGGCGCCGTCGTTCCGTCGCTTCGAGTCGCTGGTGGAGTGTCGTGAACAAGCGCTGCTGCACATCAAAGCCGTGCTCGCCGACGCGGACAACCCTGAGGTAACGCGAGGCCAGCAGGCTGCGCGCGAGGCCGCTGCGTGCGACATTCTCCGGCGCACCGAGGAGGCGATTGTCACCGCGTGCCAGCTCGAACAGGAGCGTGGCACCGAGGCGCGCGCG
>WRPF01000274.1:0-656 GCA_009773335.1 Caulobacteraceae bacterium | reverse complement strand
ACGACGGACAACGACGCGCGCGTGATGAAGATGCCCGACGGGGGCTTCAGACCCGGCTACAACATCCAGCTCGCGGTTGCCGGCAAGGAGACGGGCGGCCCGCGCACGATAGTCGGCGTCGACGTCACCAACCTCGGCAGCGACATGGGTGCCGTCACGAAGATGATCGACGAGGTGAACGCGATGACCGGCGTCGTGCCCAAACACATTCTCGCCGACGGAAATCACGCCAGGCACGCGTGCTTCGACAACGCCGCCGCACGAGGCGTCGACGTCCTCGTGCCGCCGAGCAAGAGATCGAAGGCGCACGCGAAGGACAGCGCCGCTGTCACCGCATGGCGCGAGCGCATGACGACGGACGACGCCAAGCGACTCTATCGAGGCCGCGCCGCGCTCGTCGAGCTCGCAAACGCACACCTCAAGTGCAACTTTGGCCTCGATCGAGTGCTCGTCCGCGGACTCGGCAAGGTGCTCTGCGTCGGCATCATCGCGGCGTTGACGTTCAACATCGTGCAACACGCGGCCGCGTTCACGTCGTGACAACGCGACGTGAGCGTGCGCGGCATCGGCCCTCATCGGCCCTCGCCATCGGCCCTCGCTGTCGCCCCTCGCCATCGGCCATCGGCCATCGCCCCTCGCTGTCGCCCCTCGCCATC
>WRPF01000127.1 GCA_009773335.1 Caulobacteraceae bacterium | reverse complement strand
CGCGTCTTGGCTGTTCGTGTCGCCGGGGAGCTCGGCGCTCTCGCAGCCAGCCGCGGTACACCACAGCACCGTCGCCGTGATCCCCCAGAGTCTTTTGGTCCTCACGGTGACTGCGCGTAACCGTTCAGGCCCCGGGTTGCTGGCGTGATCGAGTCCGTGCGACGCCGGGCGCATGACAAACCACAGCGTGACTCTGGGTGAACAGATCGAGAAGTTGGTGCGGGAGCACATCGCGGCGTGTCGCGTTTCGGCGCGCGAAGCAGTGGACCGAGCGTTCGCCAGCGCGGACGCCCGGTCGAAACCGGCGGCGTTGACCAAGACGTCGCGCATCGGACGGCGCCGCGCCTCGGCGGAGGTGGCGGCGCTGAGCGAGCGTCTGTACGAAGCGGTGTGCGCCCGGCCGGGCGAGATGATGACGGTGCTCGGCCCCGTCGTTGGCGCCTGTCCGCGAGAGCTGCATCGGCCGATGGCGGTGCTGAAAGACGCCGGCCGAGTGCGCAGCGTGGGCCAACGCCACATGACGCGGTATTTCCCGACGCTCGGTGACGCGGCGCCCGCGGCCTGAGGGCGCGGTCAGGCGGCGGCCGGCTCGGCGTCGAACAAGGACGGCGGCGGAGCTCGGTCGCGCTGCGCGGTGCAACAGGCCGTCAGGAACGCCAGCACGTTTTTGTGCTGCTTGCGGGCGGTGTGCGCGACGCTCATCACGCGCTCTGCGAAGAGATTGCCGCGCTCGCTCTGGGTGCCGAACGAGCGCTTGCGCCAGAGCACAAACGCCCTCAATTCGCGTTCGGCGTGGTTGTTCGTCGGTTCGACGTCGTCGCGCTCGACGAACGTCCACAGGGCCTCCCGATGCTCCAGGATGTTGGCGCACGAGCCCGAGAGCCGCGCGATGTCCGCTTGAGCCGCGCGCCCGAGCGCCGCCTCGAACTGCTCCTGCACCGGCGCCATCCACGCACGAAACTCCGCGCGGCTGAGCTTGCGGTCCTTGTAGTGGTGCCAGTACGTAAAGATGAGGCCCGCGTAGTCGAGGAGCTCTCGGCCGAACGCGCCGGCCGGACCGCCGCGCTCGGAGAACGACACGAACTTGCGCAACAGATGCGCCCAGCACACCTGCCGCCGCCGCATCGCCCAGAAATTCAGCGCCGTCGCGCGGTCGCTCACCAACACCCCGCGTAACGCCCCGTACAGCGGCCGCAACAACTCGGTGCTGCCGGTCTTGACGACCTTGAACACCGTCGCCGCCGTCGTCGCCAGCGTCCACAACGACAACGACGCCCCGGCCTGCAGCCAGCCTGTGCCGTCGGTGTGCTTGACCTCGGCGCCCTCGACCCGCACCCACGCTTCGGCGACCGCCGGTTTGACCGCCTCGCTGACGCGCGCTTCCACCGCGCTCAACGCCCCGATCGACACACGCACCCCGAGCACATCGTCGAGCAACGTGGCCGCCCGGCGCCGGCTCAAGTGGTAGACGCCGGTCAACAGCGCCATCAGCGCCATCAGCCGTGGGCCGAACGGCGAGGCGGGGATCGTCGCCTCGTCGTACGCCGCGCGCGTCCGGTATCCGCAGCCAGGGCACTTCACCGCGTGGCGCCGGTACTCGGTCGTGTGCGGCTTCACCGGCGGAAGCTCCGTGTGCTGGTAGCGCCTGGGCGACTCGTCCGGCACTTGGGGCAGCGGCTCCCAGCAGTTTTTGCACTGCGGCGGGAACAACTCGACGAACTGGTCCACCTCCGCCGGCGGCAACAGATGCCGGCGATTGCCCTGGTGCCCCGGCTGCCCCCCGCGCCCGCGCGACGACTTCTTCTTGTTCTGGTTACGCTCTTCGCGCGCCGCCGGCCCGTCGCTCGACGGCGGCTTGTGCGAATTGCGCGAGCTCTGCCCGAGCAGCTCGCTCAGCCTTGCCACCTGCTCGGTCAGCACCGCGACCTGTTGTTCGAGCACCGCGATGCGCACCGCCTGCTCGGCGATGATCGCGTCCTTCGCGGCCAGTTCCGCTTCCAGCTCGGCGATCCGGCGCTCGGCGTCCACCGACGAACGTAGATCACGAAATTGATCCCAGGTCGATCGCGAATTCTGGGTCTTCGCGTAGTCGTGTGGGTAGATCGGGGCGGTCGATCAGGCGCAAGTCCCTGCGGCTGAAGTGTTTTCTTGCTGTCGAGCCGACCTGAAGTTCGTGTCATGTTGGCGCGATGCTCACCAAGCGACGCCTGTGGGACGCCTACCGCTTCGCTGGCTTCAGTCCCAGCCCGACCGTCGTCGGCGTGTTCGGTGACCCGATGGCTCGCGTCATCGTGCTGCGCCGACGCCGAAAAAAACGGCCTGTGGCGCCTGCGGTCGCGTGCACCGCACCTGGTACGATCGGCGGACTCGCCGCGTGCGCGACCTGGCATGCGGCGACCGGCGCATCTTCCTGGAGCTCGAGGTTCGCCGCGTTCTGTGCCGGAGCTGCGGCAAGGTGAAGCAGGAGAAGCTCGGCTTCCTTGCCGACAATCCGTTCTACACCAAGCGCTTCGCCTTCTACGTCGGCCGTCGCTGCCAGTCCTCGACCATCAAAGCGGTCGCCGAGGAGCTGCATCTGGACTGGCACA
>WRPF01000126.1 GCA_009773335.1 Caulobacteraceae bacterium | reverse complement strand
AGGACGACGGGCGCGTGTCGGCGCGCATCGGCGAGCTTCTGGGCGGCCAGTCGCTCGGCGGCGAGGCGTTCCGCCGCTTCACGCCGGGTCTCATCGGTCGCCTGTGCGCCCGCGGCCCCGGAAGCGCCGACGGGCTGGATGTCGCGACCGTCGCGAGGGGGCGACGGCGCGCGGGGCTCGGGAGCCTCCTCGACGCCGGTGGAGTATTCGATCTCCATCGCAGGCGATGCGAGCCGAGGCGGCGGCGCAGGCCCTGCGAGCGCCATCGAGACCGCCCACGCCACGCCGCACGCGCCGGCCGCCATGATCGCCATCGGCGCCCAGCGACGCGGGCCAGGCGCATCGCGCATGGGGCGGTCGAATGTCGCCATGTTCTCATCATGTTCGCGACGGCCGTCGTCATCGCTGTCCGGCCGGGATGAGGCGGGCGGGAAGGTCGATTGCGCACGTCCAGCATGATCGACGCCGTCGCGCGCGCCGTTATGGACTACGCCCGGGGCGTCCGCCTGTCCTTGCCCGGGCGCGCCGTCGTGCGGAGTGACGCCGCTCATCGCCACCCGCCTTGTGCGCGATCGCGCGTCGGCGGCGTCACGGCCGGCTCCCCGAACCACGACGATGGCGGCTGACCTGGAGCCTGAGCTGATACGCGCTCCGGGACGGGCGTCGATGCCGGCCCAGATGCAGCCGATGGCGCCGGGGCGAACGCGGGGCGTGCAGCCGGCTCGTCGCGCACGCGCACCGGCGTCGGCGGGACGATGAAGCCAGGCGCGGGGTCGCGTCGCCAGCGCGGATTGGCGACGCGCGCCGCGTCCTCGCCCGCACGCAGGCGCCAGGCAGGCGCCAGACGTTCGACCACCACGTAGGGCCCCTTGACGACATAGTTCACCAGCGTCTCGGCGCCGTCTTCCTCGATCGCGAAGACCGCCGGAATCTCGGCGTGTTGCGCGAACTGAAAGTAGGTGAAGCGTCCGTCGTCGAGCACGGCCTTCGCGCGTGCGCCGCGATCGCCGCGCTGGCGGTAGTCCACGTTCCAGTCGGTCGGCGACGTGGCGGCGGCGGCGATCGCCGTCGCCTCCCGGTCGCGCGCGATCGCCTCCATGCGCGCGCGCGCGGCCGCAATCCCGGCGCGACGCGCCTCTTCTTCCGGATAGCTGAAAATCACCCGGTAGACGCCGTCACGTGTCGGCGCGCCCGAGCGCGAGGACGCAGGGTTGCGCGCCGACAATGCGAACGCGTAGATGCGCCGGTTCGTGACCACCGCGAGATTGGTCGACGCGTTCTGTTCGACGGGTTTCAGGAAGAGCATGTGCGCGCTGCGCGACGGCACGACCTGCCAGGCGAGGCTGTCGCCGATCGCAACATTTTCGATCCGCTCGTCTTCGGACAGCTCGATCATCGTGAGAAAGCCGTAGCGGCCCTCGATCGCCACCACATCGTTGGCGCGATAGGCGACCGTGCGCACGCGCGGGTCCGCAGCGCCTGGTCGCGGCGCGGTGTCCGCGCGCGCCGCGGAAATGGCGATCGGACCCAAAACGGGGACCGCGATCACGAGCATCGCCGCGAACGCCCGCGCGGCAGAGATGAAACGCGCGCGACGCCTTGTCGCTGGACGCGCGATGCGCTGCGACGGCGCCCGCCCCGTAGCGCCCGCGGGCGTCATGCCTGAAACGGTCATGGGTGTGGCGGTCATGGACGGGCTGCTCCTTCGGGCGAACTGAGCTGTGCGGCGGGCGCCCGCGCAGCCTCGCCGATGGATTCCTGATCGGCGCGGAAGCCCGTCACCTCGAATCCGAGCGGATTGGTCCACCGGTCGCGCACGCGCATCGGCGTGTCGGCGTAGCGGAAGGACACGATCGCCACCCAGTGACTTGTAAACGTGGCGCCCGTGACATCATCGATGCGGGTGAGCACATAACGCACGGCGGCTGTGTCGGGTTTCAGGAGCGACACCGCCTTCACCGTCGTCGTGATCCGGGTCCCATGGCCCCAGCGCACGACGGGATTGGTCGGCGCGTCCGGCGTCCACAGGCGCCTGTAGTCGGCCAGCGCGTCGCCACGCGTCGTGCGGCGCACTTCGTCGAACCGCGTGCGGATGTCTGCAGGGTCATAGGTCTCGCGCGCGACGATCCAGCGTACGAGGTTGGCTTCGGTGATCGCTTCGTCCGGCGCCTGCGCGCCCGGCGTCAGCGCGCGCATGACCTCCAGGTGGCCGGTCGTCCGGTCGACCTCGATGACGTAGGGCGCATACTCCTTGAGCGGCAGGACCAGCACGACCGCCGCGAGCGACAGAACCGCGATGGTCGTGGCGATTCCCGCCGCGACCCAGGCGCGCAGACGCGAGGCCCGAAGCGCGCGGTGGATCTCGCTTTCCCATGTGTCGGCCGCCCGAAAATAGTCGCCGAGCAGATCATCGCGGCGCGGATGGCGCGGTCGCGCGTCGTCGCTGGAGACAGCGGCGCGTGCTTCGGCGTGAGGCGGGGGAAAATGTCGGTTCATCAGCCTTCTCCCGCCTTGACCTGATCGGGGGTCGTGCTTGCCGGAGCGCCGGCAGATCGCGCCCGCCACGCGTCGCGCGGGACAGGCCGCGCCCAGTCGTCGCGCCCGCCCGCCGCCGGCCGCGCGCCGAACGCATTGCGCACGCGCT